>CAYXAA010000023.1:0-74934 GCA_964462985.1 uncultured Hyphomicrobiales bacterium
CGCCGCCAATCGGCGCGTCCGGCCAGATCTCGGTGAGCGGAACCAGAACGAATGCGCGTTCGCCCATCCGCGGGTGCGGGATCGTGAGGCCATCCTCGTCGATCGCTAAAGTGCCGTAAATCAGCACATCGATATCGATGACCCGCGGACCCCAGCGAATGTCTCGGACACGTCCCAGGCTGCGCTCAATTTCGAGGCAACGGTCGAGCAGGGCCCGTGGCGAAAGCGCGGTTTCCACAATGACGCAGGCATTGACGTAATCATCCTGCGGCACTGGCCCCCAGGGCGGTGTGCGGTAATCGGAGGAGCGGCGGATGATGTTGATCCCATCGACGTCGGCGAGCAGCGCGAGCGCCTCGGCGATCCGGTCGCGGCTGCTGCCGATATTGGAACCAAGACCGAGGGCGGCACGGACGAACCCGGTCATCGGACACCCTCGCTGAGCGCCGCTGCGACGATCCGCGCGGCATCGACGTGGGGGCGGACATCATGAGCGCGCACGATCGCGGCGCCCTTCTGCATGGCAATGACATGGGCGGCGAGCGAGCCGTGGAGCCGATCGTCAGTCTCGACGCCGAGAACGCTGCCAATCATGCGCTTGCGCGAGGCGCCAGCAAGCAGCGGAAGGCGGTGCTTTGCCAGGCTTTCGAAGCGGTTGAGCACCTGGTAGTTCTGGTCGACGGTCTTGCCGAAGCCGAAGCCGGGGTCGAGCACCTGGCGCTCGCGCGGGATGCCGGCCTTGTCGGCAATGGCGATCGATCTCTCGAAGAAACGGTCGATATCGGCGAAGATGTCGATGTCGGGGTCGGCGGCGTAGCGGTTGTGCATCATGATCACGGCGGCACCGGCCTCTGCCACGGCATCAGCCATGCCCGGATCACGCTGCAAGCCCCAGACATCGTTGACGATCACCGCGCCCAGCGCGCAGGCCCTGGCGGCGATATCCGCCTTATAGGTGTCGATCGAAACGGGCACGCCGAGGTCGACGACCGCGGGCAGCACGGGCGCGAGCCTAGCCCATTCCTCTTCGATTGACACCGCTGTTGCACCCGGGCGAGTGCTTTCGCCGCCGATATCGATGATATCGGCCCCCTCCGCGATCATCCGTTTTGCCTGGGCAATGGCCGCTTCAGGGACGTTGTGCCGGCCGCCGTCGGAAAAGGAATCCGGCGTCACGTTGAGGATGCCCATCACGGCAGGTCGGGGCAGCGTCAGCGTGCCGAGGTGCAGGGTCGGCAAGGAGAAATGCGTCACGCGGAGTTTGCCTCACGTCTGTCCGGGAGGGTGGATGGCTGCTCCTAAAAGCCGGGCGCGGCGTCGTCTCCGTGTCACAGAACCGACAGCCAGCCGTCATCCATGCAACATGCCTCTGTCATCGAACCGCGGCAGATTGCTCTCGCCCTCCCGAGAGGTTTCACCGATCGTCGGCGGCCGATGGTTTTTCGTAAGTGACCCGCCCGCGGTCGGCAAGGTCAATCTCCGCGCTAGCGACAGGAGCCAGCACATGAACATTCGTCTTTCCAGACGGACTTTGCTGAAATCGTCCGCCGCGACCGGCCTCGTGGTCACGTCCGGCCTCGCCATGCCAGGCATCAGCCGGGCCGCGTCGCGTCCCCTCATCACCCACGGCCTGCAATCTGGTGATGTCGATGCGACGTCGGCGATGGTGTGGGCGCGAACCGACCGTCCCTCGAAAATGTTCATCGAGGTTGACACGACCGACGCCTTCGAAACGCCACGACGGCTCGCGCCGATCGACGCTCTGCCAGCGAGCGATTTCACTGCAAAGCGACTGCTGGAAGACCTGCCATCCAATCAGGAGATCTTCTACCGCGTGGTGTTCCAGGATCTTGCCGATATAAACGCGCGCTCGGAACCGATGACGGGTCGCCTGCGCACCGCTCCCACATCGCGACGCTCGGTGCGATTCACCTGGTCGGGCGATACGGCCGGCCAGGGCTGGGGCATCGACGAGGACCGAGGCGGCATGAAGATCTATGCTACGATGGCTCGGCACCAACCCGACTTCTTCCTTCATTCCGGCGATACCATCTACGCCGACGGCCCGATCAAGGAGACCGTCGATCTGAAGGACGGAACGGTGTGGAAGAACCTCATCACGCCGGAAAAGAGCAAAGTAGCGGAGACGCTCGATGAGTATCGCGGCCAATGGAAGTACAACCTGCTCGACGCGAACCTGCGCGCCATGAATGCGCAGGTTCCGACGTTCTTTCAGTGGGACGACCACGAAGTTGTCAACAACTGGTCGGCGTCGAAGGACCTGACTGCGGACGACCGCTACACCGAGAAAAATGTTGGCGTACTTGCCGCCCGCGCGGGCCGCGCCTTCCACGAGATGACCCCGATTCGCTTCACGCCGGGGGAGCCGGGCCGGATCTATCGAAAGGTGGCCTATGGGCCGCTTCTCGACGTATTCTTCCTCGACCTGCGCTCCTATCGCGGCCCAAACGGCGCCTCACTGCAGGAGGAGCTGACGCCGGAGGCGCGGATTCTGGGCGCCGCGCAGATGACGTGGCTGAAGCGTGAGCTCGCCGCTTCCAGAGCAACCTGGAAAGTCATCGCCTCCGATATGCCGATCGGCTTGATTGTCTGGGACAACTCCGCCGAGTCCAACGGGGCCGAAGCGATTGCGAACGGCGACCACGGTCCGGCACGCGGCCGTGAGCTTGAAATCGCGAACCTGCTGCGTTTCATCGCCATGGCTGACATAGACAACGTGGTCTGGCTGACGGCGGACGTGCACTACACCGCCGCCCACTACTACAATCCGGACAAAGCCCGGTTCCAGGATTTCAAGCCGTTCTGGGAGTTCGTCTCGGGTCCGCTGCACGCCGGCACCTTCGGGCCGAACAACCTCGACATGACCTTCGGGCCGGAGCTCAAGTTTGTGAAGGCACCAACGGCCGAGCAGGGCGCCAACCTACCGCCTTCCGAAGGGCTGCAGTTCTTCGGCCTTGTCGATATTGACGGCGACAGCGAGCAGATGGACCGTTCGGCTGATGGACGTCGCCGATCAGGAACTCTATTCGGTCACGTTGGAGCCGGTGCGCCGCAGCTGACTTGCGGGCACCGCCAGAGGGAGCGGGCGACCCGTCGTCCGCTTCCGCAAGCACCCAGAGCACCCTGTCATCAGGCTATTCGCCCGGTTCGCGCGCGACCGGCGGTGTCGCCGGCTCAGGCAAAAGGAAAACGACCGTCGCAATCGCGCCCATCGCCGGTACGACGAAGGCAAGGGCAGCGACCGGATCACCGATAAGCACGGCGGCGAAACTGCCGATAAGGCCGCCGCCCATCTGAAAGAATCCCATCAACGCCGAGGCGGCGCCGGCGAATTCGGGAAAGGGATGCAGCGCCCGTGTCGAGGCCGAGGGCAGGATGATGGCGATGGCGAATGCGAACAAGCCGATCGGCCCCATGATGTCGATCAAACCTGGCTCGGGCGCCTGAGCGCGCAGCGCCATCAGCAAGCAGGCGAACACCACCAGCGCCATGCCAGCCGGAACGATACGGTCAGCATCGAAGCGAACGAGCAGGTGACGGGTGACGATCGACCCGAGAAAGAACGATCCCGACTGAATCATCATCGAATAGCCGAACTGCGATGGTGACAGACCAACGCGCTCGATCAGGACGAAAGGCAGAACTGTGGCGAGCGTATAGAGACAGCCCAGCGTCATGCCGAGCATGATCGACGGCCGCATGAAACGCGGCTCGCGCAGCAACTTGAGGTAGGAGCCGGCGATCCGCCGTGGCCCCAGGTGCGCCCGGTCGCGATTGAGGTTCGTCTCGTGCATGAAGAACAGGGCCAGAAGGCCGACGGCGACTCCATACAGCACCATGATGATGAAGATTGCGCGCCAGCCAAGGGTTTCGAGCACGAGCCCGCCAATCATCGGTGAGAATGCAGGCGCAACGGCGAGCATCAGGCCGATCATGTTCATGATGCGGGCCGATACCTGACCGGTGAACTGGTCTCGGACGATAGCGCGAGAGATGGCGACGCCGGCGGAGGCGCCCACGCCCTGCAGCAGTCGGCCTGTCAACATGGTGTCGACGCTGGTCGAGACCATGGCGACCACGCTGCCGACCAGATAAAGCACGGTGAAGCCAAGCGTCACGCTGCGACGGCCGAGGGCGTCCGATAGCGGTCCGCACAGAAGCTGCGCCAGAGTGAAGCCGGCAAAATAGATGGTGAGCGTCAGCTTCACCGTCGCGATATCGGTTTTGAACACCGAAACCAGTTCGGGCATCGCCGGAGTGTAAAGCGCAAGCGAAACCGGACCGAGCGCGACCAGGATTGCGCCAACGACGGCGGTTTTTCGCTCGCTCATCACGGGAGCGCTCATTCAGCAAGCTCCTCTGCGGCACGCGCACCCGTCGTGCTACCGGACAGCCGGTCCCGCATGCGCAACAGCGCACCCCGAAGTCGCGCGATTTCCGCCTCGTCCAGCCCCTCGGTCGCCTCAGCCCGGATCCGGCCCGCGATGATGCGAATGCGCTCAATGGTCGTCTCGGCCTTCTTCGTGACCACGATGAGCTTGCAGCGCCTGTCGTTCGGGTCTGGCAAACGCTCGATCAATCCCTCCCCCTCAAGCGCATCAAGGTAGCCGACGAGGGTCATCGGCTCGACCGTCATGCGCTCGGCGAGATCTTTCTGACGCAGGCCGCGATAGACGGCAGCGTAGGCAAGAACGCGGGCTGCGCCGGCGGTGATCCCCAGGCCGGCATCATTGAGCTCTATCTCAAGGCGCCGTCGGAAGAGGCGGTGGACGTCGGCGATCAGGAAGCCAACGGTTTCGGTCCATGTGGCAGGCATTGGATATCCATTCATAAGGTTGCCTTATAATCAGAGTTACCCTTCCATTCGCAAGCCCTTTATCAGACGGGGTGCCCTGCAGTTGTCGCATGGCGCGCGCCTCGCGATTGCCATAGCCCGCGCAAACCCGGTTCAAATTGCGCGGGAAATGAGCTAGAAGGCCGCATCTCAAGCAAAGGACCACCCCAGGCGAAGTCGTGCGGCGTTCCTCATCTACGCGCACGCCCATCCGTCGTGGGGCAACGGAGCATTCATGGACCTCCGCAATATCGCGATCATTGCCCACGTCGATCATGGCAAGACCACCCTCATCGACGTGCTCCTGAAACAGTCCGGCTCCTTCCGCGAGAATCAACGCACGGAAGAGCGGATGATGGATTCAAACGACCTGGAGCGGGAGCGCGGCATCACCATCCTGGCCAAGGTCACGTCGCTCGACTGGCAGGGTACGCGGATCAACATCGTCGACACGCCGGGTCACGCCGACTTCGGCGGCGAAGTTGAGCGCATCCTGCACATGGTTGACGGCGTGGTGCTCCTGGTCGACGCCGCCGAAGGGCCGATGCCGCAAACCAAGTTCGTGCTCGGCAAGGCGCTAAAGATCGGCCTCAAGCCGATCGTCGCCATTAACAAGATCGACAAGCCCGAGCAGCGGGCCGACGCCGTGCTCGACGAAGTGTTCGATTTGTTCGCAGCGCTCGATGCCGACGAGGAACAACTCGACTTTCCCGTGCTCTACGGTTCGGCCAAGCAGGGCTGGATGGCGCTCGATCCGGACGGCCCGAAGGACAGTATGGCACCGCTGTTCGACATGATCCTGAAACGAGTCGCCGCGCCTGCGGCCGAACCGGGCTCATTCCGGATGCTGGCGACCACAATACAGGCCAACCCGTTTCTCGGCCGCATTCTGACCGGGCGTATCGTCTCGGGCACCGCGGTACCGAACATGGCGGTAAAGGCGCTGTCGCGCGATGGCACCGTGGTCGAGACCGGCCGTATCTCCAAGGTTCTGGCATTCCGCGGCCTGGATCGCGTGCCGGTGGAGAAGGCCGAGGCCGGAGACATCGTTTCGATTGCCGGCCTCTCGGAGGCGACGGTATCGGATACGATCTGCGCTCCCGACGTCACCGAGCCACTGTCGGCGCAGCCGATCGACCCGCCGACGCTGTCCATGACCTTCTTCGTCAACGACGGCCCGCTCGCCGGCACCGAAGGCGACAAGGTGCAGTCGCGTGTCATTCGAAAGCGCCTGCTCGACGAGGCAGAAGGCAATGTCGCGCTCAAGGTCGAGGACACGGACCAGGCCGACGCGTTTGTGGTCTCCGGTCGCGGCGAACTGCAGCTTGCGATCCTGATCGAGAACATGCGGCGCGAGGGCTTCGAGCTCTGCGTCGGCCGGCCGCGCGTGGTGTTCCGGACTGGAGAGAACGGCGAGCGTCTTGAGCCGATCGAAGAGGTCATCATCGACGTCGACGAGGAGCATTCTGGTATCGTCGTGCAGAAGCTGTCGGAACGCCGCGCCGAACTCCTGGAGATGCGACCGTCTGGCGGAGGGCGCACTCGCCTTGTTTTCCACGCCCCGACCCGTGGCCTGATCGGCTATCAGTCGGAACTTCTGTCCGACACACGTGGCACAGCGATCTTCAATCGCCTGTTCCATGCCTACATGCCCTACAAGGGCGAGATTCCGGGCCGGCACACTGGCGTCCTCATCTCGAACGGCGACGGGGAGGCAGTGGCATATGCCCTGTGGAACCTGGAGGACCGCGGGCCGATGCTGATCGACCCGGGCGTCAAGGTTTACCGCGGCATGATCATCGGCGAGCATACCCGCGGCAACGATCTTGAGGTCAACGTCCTGAAAGGCAAGCAGCTCACCAACGTGCGGGCCGCCGGCAAGGACGAGGCGGTCAAGCTGACGACTCCGATCCGGCTCTCGCTCGAGGCAGCGCTTAGCTACATCGCCGATGACGAAATGGTTGAGGTCACGCCCAAATCGATTCGCCTCCGCAAAACGCTGCTCGATCCGAACGACCGCAAGAAAGCCGAGCGCGCGATGGCAAAGAGCGCCTGACGCTCGCTCGGATTGGCGGCGGCCTCTCTTCGGCTGCCGCGAACCTGTCTGCGCGACGCCGGCTCCTGATGACCGGGAAATGCGGCGATGAAGAGCGGCATTCCGCGCTCGCGACTGCCGCCACGACGCGCGTTTCGATCCCGCATCTTTGTCTGGCGGCCCGGAGACCCTATCTTAGAGACTGAACACAATTGCATCAGGGTCCGGCATATGATCAACCGCGCCTTCGACGAGCTCGGCTTCGATCCGGAATTCCTCGGACCGGAGGACAAGCAGCGCGCCACCGTGCGGCAGCGCATCTTTAAGGTCGCGCAACGCGCCGCTCGCCAGATCCCCTTCATGGAGGAGGTGATCGCGGGCTACTACTGCGCGCTGGATCCGGCAACACCGGCCAAGGTACGCGGCACCCTCCTTGCAGCGCTCGCCTATTTCGTGCTGCCGTTCGACGCGGTTCCGGACTTCATTCTTGGCCTCGGCTTCGGCGACGACGCCACCGTCCTCCTTGCCGCCTTGGCCCTGGTGCGCAGCCATGTCCGTGACGAGCACATCCGGGCGGCGAAAGAAGCGCTGAGGGACAAGGACTGACGTCCGCAGGGTGCAGAACTCCGGCTCTCAGCACCGGGGCGACAGACAGCTGCACCGACCGTGCTAAGTCGCCTCGGGTTGTGGTCCGTAGCTTTTCAGAATCATCGCGACCGCCCCCTTGGCAATCGCCGTCATCTCGTCGCGCGACACCGGTACACCCGAGAAAAGCCGCGGATAGAAGGCCTGCGCCTTGATCAGTCCGAGGAATTCGCCGGCAGCAAGCTTCGGATCCGGGCAGACGAGTGCGCCATCGGTCTGCGCCGCGGCGAAAAAATCCGCAAAAGCCTTAGCTTTGGTCATGCGTCCTTCCATCTCGGCCGCAAATTCGGGGTTGCGGATCGTCTCGCTCATGATCAGGCGAGCCAGCGCCATGAAATGCGGATCCGTCAGCAATGCACCTTCGGCCCAGGCGGCACCTAGGAGTTGCTCGTCGATCGGCGCCCCGGGAACGTAAGAGATGACAAGGGCTTCGTTAATCCGATCGGCCAGCGAATGGATCATTGCACGGAATAGCGTCTCCTTGCTGTCGAAGCGCGTGTAGACCGTTCGCTTCGAAACGCCAGCCCGCTCGGATATGCGGTCCATACTGGCGCCGGAAAACCCATGCTCTTGGAACTCCGCGATGGCCGCATCGAGGATTTGCATCTTCTTCTTGTCGAGCAGCGCCATATCTCTCTCTTCTGGGTGACCACGCCGCCAGGTCACTATCACCAAAAAATTGTAAACGGACCAGTTTACATATCAGTTTCGGTCCCTAAAATTGCACTGTGCAGTTTACGTACCTCGGGCGACCCCTTCGATAAGGAGGCTGGCCGCTCCAGGGCCTTGCTGCCGATCAACAATTCGGCCTTCTAGCGCTTCCAGCCGAAGGCCTGTTGATCGAGCGCCAGCCTATACGGGCCATCGGAGGCAAGCAAAACATGCAGGTTAATCTCACAATTAACGGCGTTGCCCACACAGTCGACGCCGAGCCGGGGACACCTTTGCTTTGGGTGCTCCGCGACGAGCTCAACATGACGGGAACGAAATTCGGCTGCGGCATTGCCATGTGCGGGGCCTGTACCGTTCATCTCGACGGCCAGCCGACCCGATCCTGCCAGACTTTCATCGAGGATCTGGAGGGCGCGTCGATTACCACGATCGAGGGGCTCGACGGCAAGGCGGCCGAGGCCGTCCGCGCAGCGTGGACCAAGCTCGACGTGCCGCAATGCGGCTACTGCCAGTCGGGCCAGATCATGGCCGCGGCCGCGCTACTGACCGAGACTCCGAAGCCGACGGACGAGGACATCGACGCAGCCATGGACGGCAACGTCTGTCGCTGCGCCACCTATGCCCGCATCCGCGCGGCGATCCACCTCGCCGCTGAGACGATGGAGGGCTGAGCCATGCTGCACCTTCTGCAACGCCAGATCGCGAAGACGGCCCCGAGCCGCCGCACCTTCCTGAAACTGTCGGCAGGCGCTGCCGGTGGCCTCATGATCGGATTGAAGCTGCCGAGTCTGCCGCTGGCTGCGGCCGAGGAAGCCGCGGGAATCGCGCAGCCGTTCGTGCATGTGCGGCCCGACAACACCGTTCTGGTGCTGGTCAAACACCTCGACATGGGTCAGGGGCCGGCCACTGGGCTGGCCACGCTCGTTGCCGATGAACTAGACGCCGACTGGGCACAGGTCGCCGTCGATTTCGCTCCAGCCAACGCCGAGCTTTACAAGAACTTCGCCTTCGGCATCCAGGGCACCGGCGGCTCGACCGCCATCGCCAACTCCTTCGATCAATATCGCAAGGCCGGTGCAGCCGCGAAGGCGATGCTCGTCGCGGCGGCAGCGAAGGCGTGGGAGGTACCGGCCGGGGAGATCACCGTCAGATCCGGCCTTGTCACTCATACCGGCGGCCGTTCGGCGACTTTCGGCGAACTTGCGACGGCGGCGGCCAAGGAGGCAATCCCCGAGGAGCCGACCCTGAAAACGCCGGACCAGTGGGTTTATATCGGCAAGTCTTTCCCGCGCCTCGATACCAAGATGAAAACCATTGGAGCGCCTGGCGTGTTCGGCATGGATTACAAGGCCGACAATATGCTGGTTGCGGTCCTGGCCCGCCCGCCAAAATTCGGCGCCGTGCCAAAGTCGGTTGAGGACGCGGAGGCCCGCGCCGTCAAGGGGGTGGTCGACGTCATCACGGTACCGACTGGCGTAGCGGTGCTCGCCACCTCGACCTGGCCGGCGGTTAGAGCGCGCGACCTGCTAAAGGTCACCTGGGACGACAGCGGCGCGGAGACCCGCGGCACTGACGAGATGCTCGCGGAGTTAAGGGCCCTGGCGGCTACGCCAGGAGCAAAGGCACACGGCTCGAGCGACGCCGAAACGCCGCTGCAGAGCGCCGCCAAGGTCATCGAGGCGGAATACAACTTCCCGTTCCTCGCCCACGCGCCAATGGAGCCGCTCGACATAACCCTGCTCTATGACGGGGAGACGGCGACAGCCTGGACAGGAGCACAATTTCAGACTGTCGATCAGGCCGTGACCAGCAACGTGCTCGGGATCACTCCGGACAAGGTGAAAATCCACACGCTGTGGGCCGGCGGATCGTTCGGCCGCCGGGCGCAGGCGGACAGCCACTATTTCGCTGAGGCGGCCATGATCGCAAAGGCGCGCCATGAGGCTGGACACGCCCCGCAGCCGATCAAGGTGGTCTGGACCCGCGAGGACGACATCCGCGGTGGCTACTATCGGCCAATGATGGTGCACAAGGCACGGATCGGCCTCGATGCCGATGGCAAGATTGTCGGCTGGCTGCACCGGATCGTCGGCAAATCCATCATGATCGGCACGCCGATGGAGGCGGCGATGGTGAAGGATGGCGTCGATGAGACTGCCGTCGAAGGGGTCGCTGGTTCCAACTACCAGCTGCCGGCCTTCCAGATTGAGGCGCACAACGCCGAAACGCCGGTGCCGGTGCTGTGGTGGCGCTCCGTCGGGCATACTCACACGGCCTACGTGATGGAGACGCTGATGGACAGGCTGGCAAGGGAGGTTGGCGAGGATCCGGTCGCTTTCCGCCTGCGCTATCTGGAGCCGGGATCGCGTATCGCCAACGTGCTCAAGCTGGCGGCAGAAAAGGCCGGCTGGGGCACCCCGCTGCCCGAGGGCCGCTTCCGAGGTATCGCTGCGCATCAGTCATTCGGCAGCTATGTAGCGCAGGTTGCGGAGATCTCGTTCCGCGACGATGGCACGGTAAAGGTCGAGCGGGTGGTCTGCGCGGTCGACTGCGGCCTCCCGGTCAACCCCGACAATATCGTCGCCCAGATGGAAGGCGGCATCGGCTATGGACTCGGTGCGTTCCTGCGCAACGAGATCACTATGACCGATGGCGAGGTCGACCAGTCGAACTTCGACAGCTATCTGCCTCTCCGCATTTCCGACATGCCGAAGATTGAGGTCCACATCGTACCCTCGACCGAGCCGCCAACTGGCGTCGGTGAGCCGGGCGTACCGCCGATCGGTCCGGCGGTGGCCAATGCCATCGCCGCCGCCCGCGGCGAGTGGATTGAGGCGCTGCCGCTGTCCAAACACGGACTGGCGTAAGCGTCAGCCCCTTGGCCAAGATAGACAGGAGGGCTGCCGCTTCGGCAGCCTTCCTGCCTGATGGCGGCGACACACGGATTTTGCCGGCCACCTGTTCAGGAGGGCGCGTCCGTCGGCTGTTCCGCCGGCACCCGCCAGTTTCCCGCTGAACGCCCGGCTATGAGCCAATAGACGAAGCCGGCGATGAAGCCTGCGGCGACCACAACGGTCGACCCGGGTCGAACGGCCGGCTCTGCGGTGGCACTGCCAAAGGTCCACAGGCCAAAGGCAATCAAGCCGCCGGCGGCAAGATGAAAGATGATGCCCTTGAGGCGCAGCGCTTCGGCGACAACGATCGCGACGCCTGCCGGGATGAAGGCGGTGGCACCCAAGATGCTGGCCCAGACCAACGCCGTTCCCACGGCAGCGGCGAAGGCGGCCGGGTCCTGCTCGAAGCCTTCCGGGCGGAATAATCCCCAGGCGAGAAAGCCGCCGGCGGCGATCAGCGACAGGACGAAACCTGTGACAATCCTCAGAAGCTGCAGGGCAAGCTTGCCGCCGTCGACCATAGTGCGATCATACGTACCGCTCACGCCGACGCGCCGGCTTCCAGCGCCCCACGATCCCTCTTCCTGAGACGTTCAGTCTCAGACTTGAGCTGACCGCAGGCAGCAAAGATATCGCGGCCGCGCGGAGTGCGTATCGGTGAGGCATAGCCGGCACGGTTGACAACATCGGCGAAGGCCTCGATCTGCTCCCAGTCGGAGCACTGGTACGGCGAACCGGGCCAGGGATTGAACGGGATCAGGTTAATCTTGGCCGGAATGCCTTTCAGCAGGCGCACCAGTTCCCTGGCATCGGCAAGGCTGTCGTTAACGTCCTTGAGCATGACGTACTCGAAGGTGATGCGCTTGGCGTTGGAGAGGCCCGGATAGGCCCGGCAGGCGTCGAGCAGGGCCTTGATGTTCCACTTCTTGTTGATCGGCACCAGTTCGTCACGGAGGTCGTCACGCACCGCGTGAAGCGATATCGCCAGCATGCAGCCGATCTCGGCACCAGTTCGGGAGATCATCGGCACGACGCCGGAGGTCGACAGGGTTATGCGGCGCTTCGACAGGCTGAGGCCATCGCCGTCGGAGGCGATAAGCAGCGCTTGCTTCACCGCATCGAAATTGTACAGCGGCTCGCCCATGCCCATCATGACGATATTGGAGACCAGCCGGCCTTCGGAGGGCACCGCTGCGCCGTCCGGCGTCGCAGCGTCGGGAAAATCGCCGAGGCGGTCGCGGGCGACGAGAATCTGGGCGAGAATTTCCTCAGCCGTCAGATTGCGCACCAGGGTCTGGGTGCCGGTGTGGCAGAAGGTGCAGGTCAGCGTGCATCCGACCTGGGACGAGACGCAGAGCGTGCCGCGCCCTTCTTCGGGAATATAGACCGTTTCAACCTCGACCGGCCGGCCTGCGCCTCGCGGCGGAAAGCGGAACAGCCATTTTCGGGTCCCGTCGACGGAAATCTGTTCGGAGACGATCTCCGGACGGGCGATGGCAAACTTCTCGGCAAGCTGACGACGAAGATCCTTCGAGACGTTGGTCATGGCCTCGAAGTCGGAAACGCCGCGCACATAGAGCCAGTGCCAGAGCTGACCTACGCGCATTCTGAGTTGGCGTTCAGGCACGCCGATGTCGGCGAGCGCCCGACCCAGGACTTCGCGAGAAAGCCCGATCAGGCCGGGCAGCGCGGCAGCGGTCGGTGACGACGGGGCAACCGACTGGCGAAATGGGGCGGAACGCGCGAGATCGAGCGTGACGGTCATGACACTGGAGTCCGACGATGCGAAAGACTTGCCACCTGCGGCGCGCCCGGATTCCGGTCTCCGCACGCGAGGAACGGCATGCGGCATGCTACGCCGCGCCACGAAAACGAGAGGCGGCGGCCTCTGCCACCGCCTCTTCCATTGATCTTGCTATATAGCGCAAACTGCGCGGTTTGCGAAAGCTTTCCGCTGGGCGTCAGTTAAGCTAGTTGCAGGCCTTGTCGGCGGCCCCGATCGCGGCGGTTACACCGGACAGAGAATATCTGTAGCTCGTCTGGGTGCCGCGGCCGGATTCGCCGCTGACCGTCATGGCGCGGCCTGCCTTCATCGCGGCGACGAGTTGCTTTTCCTGGGCCGCATTTTCAACCCAGGCGCCATCGCCTTTAGTAAAGAGCGTGAACTTGGTGCCATCGACGTCCACGGTAACGGATGAACCTTCCTTGAAGGGATAGCCGACCATCACCATCGGTTCGTTGTTGACTCCCTCGCCCGGCCGGTTGGAGACGAAGAAGAAGACGTCGCCGTGGTTGCGGTCGGAGGGCGACATTTGCGTCGGCTTCGACAGGGCATAGCAGACCTTGCCCTTGGCACCGCCGTAGGAATACGCGGCCCAGTCCTTGAACTGCTCGATGAGCGTTGGCGTCTGCGCGAGCGCCGCCCCACCCGAAAGAGCGAATGTCAGGAAGGCCGTAACCAACGTTCGTGCTTGCATCATGTCAAACCGCTTCTTGTGGGCTTCAATTCGAGTCGAATTCCGCTTCCCATATACACCGCATTTTAAGGTTACCTTAAACCGGGTTACGAAAGAGTTGAAAAGCTGGAATGCGGGGCTGAAGAACGGGAACGGCACCCGGTAAACTGCGGCATTGCCTGTCGGCGACGCATTCGGCAAGAATGGGGCAAGAGTGTGGCCGAGGGTGGGGCAGAGCGACGCGGTTCGGCTCACAGGTACCCAATCGCTCGGCCGCAGCCGATCACCGACAGCCACAGCGCAGCCGACAGAATACCGGCCCAGCGGAAGCGCGATATCGTGCCGCGGGAGTCGACCTGGGCCAGCAGCCGCCAAGCCGGAACCAGACGAAGCGCGAGTGCGTTGAGAACGGCAAATATGATCAGCGAGAGCTTCAACTGCATCACCGGCATGGCGAGATATTCGTTCGCCCGCACCGATATCATCAGGACGCCCGTCGCTACCGCGACAAGAACCCCAAGCACCGAGACCGGCACCAGCACCCGCTTCAGATCGTATAGCGGCACGGATTTCCAGAATCCCATCAGTCGAAGGTCGAGCGGCAGGATCGCGCCAAATAGCAGCGCGATGCCAACGACATGGCCGAAATTGACAAAGGGATAAAGGTAGGGCGAGCGCCGCATCAGGCGCGCCGCCTCGGAATTCTGCAGGTAGGAGGCGGCCACGCCAAGGTCAAGGTACTGATAAAGGTCCAAGGGGGATCAACCGGATCGTTCGGGATAGAAGTCGTAGACTATACCTTGAACCGTGATCCGTTCAGCCTTCATTCGGTTCTCACTGTGATCCCGCGAGCGATGGCCGGAAGCGACGACCTCCTGGCCCGTTGCAATACGACCCTCTTCGAGCCCCACGCTGCGCAGCCGTGACGGCGGGCCGAGCTCAACCCGCCACACCGTACCTTCTGCGTCAACGTCAAGCAGGCCGTGCGGCGGCCCCAGGTAGATCTCGGTAATCACGCCGGTCAGCTCGAACTGTCCATCCTCCGCCCAGCGCCAGCCGTGATGCGCGGTTGCCGGGCCGGCAACAAGTGCGGCGGCGGTCGAAAGCAGGAGGCTGCGCCGGCTGAGCTGTACTGCGTTCCAAGCCGATCGAGTGTGTTCTAGCGTCATGGCTGGTTCTCCCCGTCATCCGTCCCTTGCGGCAAAATATAGGGCAACCTCCTTCGCAGCGGATATCAACGCCGATCACACCTTACGGCGCCGTCACTTTCGCCGCACCCCGTTCCCTATGGGCGTGGTCGATATGCTTAGGACGGCGCCCTGCCGCGCGCCGCGACACCAAAGGTGGGCGGCACCGCCACTCCGTTGGTCGGAAGCGGTCTGTCAGGCTTTCCCTGCTGGACAGAATGTGAACATGAGAACGAGTATCTCGGTGCGGAGAGGGAGGGGGCGGCTGTTTCAAGGGATACCGATGAAGCTAAGCGAGCTGCAGAACTACAAGTGCTGGATTGACAAAACTCCGCATGAGATTTTCTTTGCCGCCAAGGCATACGGCGGCTGGAAATGCGTCTTTCCCCAAGGCAGGCCCTTTCCGGTCTGGGCCAGCAAGGTCCGAAACTACTTCAATACCCTTCCGACGACCCTGACGCGGCTCCCGGAGACAAATGCGAGACATCTTCTCGACCGGCCGCAGTTCCTGCCGTTTCTCGTCCGCGCCAGAAACGACTCCTGGGCGAACAGAACCTACCGGGACTACCGGCGAAAGCCGTGGGGATACGATCCGCCGCCGTTCAAGCCGCACCCGCGCGCTCCTGCCAAAATCCCGGAACACATTATGAAAATGTCCGAGAAAGAGGCGATCGCGCAGCAGACGGCGCTGTCCGGTGACGTCTATCTCGACAACCTCAACAGGCCCTGGTTCCAAATGGCAGCCGGATCCACGATCTATCACTGGGGAGACCATCCCGACTCGCCCACCGCCGAGGCGATCTATCAGGACGTCATCATGAGACAGAACGATACACCTGTCTTCAAGCTGATCTGTCCGGACGACAATGGCGGATCCTGCGAGGTAATTATCCACAACGCCGAAATAAGGAACGGGCCGTATAACAATCGAAGCAAGGCTATTGGCGAGGTTGGCAAGAAGATCATCGTAAAGGCGGCCATCATCGTGGATCCGATCCTGCAGGGCTCATACAACTACTGCGAGACGACGACCCAGGGATTGGCCGAACACGAAAGGTGCGATGTCAAGCCGCACGTTCACAACTCATTTTTCTATGTGAACCCGCCCGATCCGTACGCCGCTCTTGCGGCACGGAGGTTTCCGGTGCTCGACCGGGAGAGAAAGCCTCTTGCGGAGCAAGCCTAGAGTGGGGTCACTCGGAACGGAGTGGCGATCTCCGGTGCGGTTAAAGACCCGAGCAGGATGGGCGCCGTCGGGATGAACTGAGATCGCTTACATAGGTGATCGAAGTCGGCGGCCCCCATTGACTCCCCCTCACTTTCCCGTCATGACGTTGCGCAACGCGTCCCAACAGGCGACAGCCAGCATGGCCCTGCCGATCGACGACATCGCCGGCTTTCTTCCGACCGCTTGCGCAGCGGCGATGTCGGGGTGTGCGCCGACAGCCGGTGTCGCGGGGATAGCCCGCACCAAAACCAGCATCACGATCAAAACCACGACGACCGCTTGACGGTGCCTCTCGACCCGCGCTCCCCCGGGTCCGAAGGGGGGCCGGAGAGCCGGAGGCGTGGTGACGCGCATTCCGGTGTGGGGAGCGGGCCTGGAGCATCAAGGATGTTCCGGATATTCGATGGACCGATCAACCGTTCCGCCTTGCGTCCCGCGCAGGCGGGTTGATCCAAAGAGGACAGATTGATGGGTTACAAGGTCGCGATCGTCGGCGCCACAGGCAACGTGGGCCGCGAGATGCTCGACATCCTGGACGAGCGCGGGTTTCCGGCCGACGAGGTGGTGGCGCTCGCCTCGCGCCGCAGCCAGGGCGTGGACGTGTCGTTCGGCGACAAGACGCTTAAGGTCAAGGCGCTGGAGCACTACGACTTTTCCGGCACCGACATCTGCCTCATGTCGGCCGGCGGCAGCGTTTCCAAGGAATGGGCGCCGAAGATCGCGGCACAGGACTGCGTCGTCATCGACAATTCCTCGGCTTGGCGCTACGACGCCGATGTGCCGCTGATCGTGCCGGAGGTCAATGCGGATGCCATCACCGGCTTTTCCCGGAAGAATATTATCGCCAATCCGAACTGTTCGACGGCGCAGCTCGTCGTGGCGCTGAAGCCGCTGCACGATGCCGCGACGATCAAGCGCGTGGTGGTCGCGACTTACCAGTCGACCTCGGGCGCTGGTAAGGATGGCATGGATGAGCTGTTCAACCAGACCCGCGCCGTGTTCGTGAACGACCCGATCGAGCCGCAGAAGTTCACCAAGCGCATCGCCTTCAACGTCATTCCCCACATCGACGTCTTCATGGAAGACGGCCAGACCAAGGAAGAGTGGAAGGTCACCGCCGAGACCAAGAAGATCCTCGACCCGAAGATCAAGGTCACCTGCACGGCGGTGCGCGTGCCGGTGTTCATCGGTCACTCGGAAGCGGTCAACATCGAGTTCGAAAAGCCGATCACGGCGGAAGAGGCGCGCTCGATCCTGCGAGAGGCACCGGGCTGTCTCGTCGTCGACAAGCAAGAGGACGGCGGCTACGTCACGCCGTATGAATGCACCGGCGAGGACGCGACCTATATCTCCCGGATCCGCGAGGACGCCACTGTCGAGCACGGGCTCAACCTGTGGGTCGTCTCCGACAACCTCAGGAAGGGGGCGGCACTCAATGCGGTGCAGATCGCGGAGGTGCTGGTCAACCGTGGGCTCTTGAAGAAGCAGAACGCGGCATGACGATTGCGGCCCATGCCGCGCTGGCATGGGTCGTCGCCCCACTAAAGTACCCTTTTCCCGCCACGGTCATTCTCTATCCTTGAGCATCTTGCAGGACCCAAGGAGGAGAGGACTTGCGATGAAGACCTGGACCAAACCATCGATGAAGACCGTGGAAGCCGGCTTTGAAGTGACCCGCTATATGCCGGCGGAAATCGGAACCTGCGGCCGCAAGAAGAAGTAACGCGGTCGAAAAACATATGAAAATCAAGGTTCTCGGCTCAGCGGCCGGTGGCGGTTTCCCGCAGTGGAACTGCAACGCGCCGCTGAGCCGGGCCGTTCGGCAGGGCCGGCCGGGCTTCTCGGCGCGCACGCAGTCGAGCTTGGCGGCGAGTGCGGATGGAGCGCGCTGGGTCGTGATCAACGCGTCGCCCGACATTCGCGCCCAGATCGCGGCGACGCCGGAGCTGCAGCCGGCCGCGGACGGGCCGTTGCGCGCCTCACCCATCAAGGCTGTAGTGCTGACCAACGCCGACGTCGACCATGTCGCCGGGCTGCTCTCGCTGCGCGAGCGTCAGCCCTTCGTGCTCTATGCCAGCGAACGGGTGCTCGGCGTTCTTGCCGAGAACAGCATTTTTCAGGTGCTCGACCCGGCCGTGGTCGAGCGGCGCCGGCTGCCGCTCGTCGGCGTGACGGCGTTGCAGGGACCGGACGGGCCGCTAGGACTTGAGATCGAGACTTTCGCCGTGCCCGGCAAGGTGGCGCTCTACCTGGAGAACAAGGATGCAGAAGGCTTTGGCACGGCGCCGGGCGACACGATCGGAGTCGCGATCCGGCCGACCGGAACCGCGGACAAGATTCGCACGGCGCATTATGTGCCTGGCTGCGCTGCGGTTGACGGCGCGCTGAGAGCACGGCTCGATGGCTCGGGCTGCCTCCTGTTCGACGGCACCGTCTTCACCGACGACGAGATGCGGACTACCGGAGTCGGTGAGAAGAGCGGAGCGCGGATGGGGCATCTGGCGATCAGCGGGCCGGATGGCTCGCTCGCGGCGTTGTCGGGCATCTCGGCCAGGCGGCGGATCTATATTCACATCAACAACACCAACCCGATCCTGGCACCGGGATCGGAGGCCGAGCGCACGGTCCGCGCCGCAGGCTGGGAGATCGGCGTCGACGGATTGGAGCTCACGATATGAGCATGGCGGTGGAGATAGCCGGTGCAGTTTCTGACCAATTAGCGGGTCGAGCCGAACATTCGAGCTATGATCCCGGTCCCGCCGCCGCCTTCCTGCCGGCGGACTCGGGCGACCGCTTGCTTTCGGGCGAGGAGCTGGAGGCGGTGTTGCGCCGGGTCGGGGCCGAACGTTACCACGTCCGCCACCCGTTCCACCGACGGATGAACGCTGGCGAGCTGACGCGGGGCGAGATGCAGGCCTGGGCACTCAACCGCTATTGCTACCAGGCGGCGATCCCGCGCAAGGATGCGCTGATCCTGGGACGCAGCGACGATCCGGGCTTCCGCCGCGCTTGGCGCGCGCGAATCCTGGATCATGATGGCAGCGCCGAAGACGGTTCGGATGGAGGCATCAGGCGCTGGCTGAAGCTGGCAGAGGGTGTTGGGCTCGACCCGGCAGTGGTGCAGTCGGAGCGGCTCGCCCTGCCGGCGACGCGCTATGCGGTCGCGGCCTATCTCGACCTTGTCAGCCGCCGCTCACTGCTGGAAGCTGTCGCCTCCTCTCTGACGGAGATGTTCTCCGGCGCGGCAATCGCCGAGCGGGTCCCGGCGATGCTGGCGCGATACGACTACATCACCGAGGAAACGCTTTCCTATTTCACGCCGCGGCTGACCCAGGCTCCGCGCGATGCCGACTTCGCGCTTGCCTACGTCAAGGCCCACGCAAATACCCCTCAGAAGCAGGCTGACGCCGTCAACGCGCTGATTTCCAAGTGCGACCTTCTCTGGGCGATGCTTGACGCGCTCGACTACGCCTATGGCGCGCCCGGGCGGGTGCCGCCCGGGGCGTTTCGTCCCGAGGATGCCGCTCTCGGAGGCTGAGCCATGGCCCGCGTCCGTACCCTGATCAATGCCACAAGCCGCCCGGCACTTCCGGTTTATGTCCGGCTGCGCCACGACCGACTTCGCGGGGCGCCTGTGGTGCTTGCACCGGAGAAGGTGCTGTGGCCGGACGAGGTCTCCGCGGACATTCTGTCGAGATGCGACGGTCAGGCGACAGTCGAGGGGATCATCGATGCACTTTCGAAAGAATATGCGGCCCCGCGCGGGGAGATTGCGGAGGACGTAGTTTCCTTCCTGCAGGACTGGGCCGACCGGAACTTGATCGTCTGCGACGGCTCGGGTGGCATGACCAAAACCGGCGGCAGCGTCGGTACAGCCGCATCGGCGCCTGCCGATGCAAGCGGTGTCGGGCCGCCGCTCGGTATGCTCGCGGAGCTCACACATCGCTGTCCACTGCAATGCGGCTACTGCTCCAATCCGCTGGAGCTGATGAAGGCCGAGCGGGAGCTGTCGACCGAGGCTTGGTGCGATGTCTTCGAACAGGCGGCCGATCTCGGCGTGCTGCAGGTGCATCTATCCGGCGGCGAGCCGACGCTTCGGCGCGATCTGGAACGGCTTGTCGCGTGTCTTTCCGGGCGCGGGGTCTATACCAACCTGATAACGGCAGCTGTGACGCTCACGCAAGAACGGGTCGCGGCCCTGGCCAACGCCGGACTCGATCACGTCCAGGTGAGCTTCCAGGGAGCACGGCCCGAGACCACGGAGCTGGTCGGGCGATTCAAGGGCGCGCATGAGAGGAAGCGAACGGCGGCCCGGTGGGTGCGCGAGGCGGGGCTGCCGCTTACGATCAACGCTCCGATCCACCGGCTCAACATCGACGAGGTGCCGGCTTTCGTGGATTTGGCGCTGGAACTCGATGCCGAGCGGCTAGAGATCGCCAATGTCCAGTACTACGGCTGGGCCTACCTCAATCGCGCCGCACTCCTGCCGGACCGGGACGCGGTGCTGCGCCAGGTCGAATATGTCGAGCGGGTGCGGGAGGAGCTCAGCGGCGTGCTGGCGATCGATTTCGTCACGCCGGACTATTACGCCGAGTATCCGAAACCCTGTATGGGCGGTTGGGCTGCGGACGCCTTCGTGGTGACGCCGGACGGCACCATGCTGCCCTGCCATGCGGCGGAGGGCATCGCCGCGCTCACCTTCGATCGTGTCGGCGAGCGGCCGCTCGAAGCCATCTGGCGGCACTCGCCCGCCTTCAACCGCTTCCGCGGTATCGACTGGATGCCGGAGCCGTGCCGAAGCTGCCCCCGCAAGGAGGTCGACTTCGGGGGCTGCCGCTGCCAGGCGTTCGCACTGACGGGCGACGCCGGGGTCACGGACCCGACCTGTATCAAGTCGCCGTTCCACGATCGGCTGCGCGATCTCGGAGAGCCTCAGCCGATCCGGCCACGGGCGATCGGGCGGGTACCCGAACAGGTGTGACGGGCGATTGCCCGATCAACCCAAGGGCGCCGGTACGAACTCTCCCGTTTCCGGATCCATCACCCTCAGCTCGCCGAGGCCGATGTCGAACCAGGCGCCATGCAGCGCCAGCCGCCCCTTGTCCTCAAGGATCTTCACGCAGGGAAAGGTGCGCAGGTTCGCAAGCGACTGGCGCACACCGGCAAACTCCATGGCGAGTTGCGGATCGTCGTCCTTTGACAGTTCGAGGCAGGCGAGGGTTCGGGCCGCGGGCTCGAGCAGGGTCATCCACTTGCCGATGAAGTCGCCGGGCGACAGAGGCTCAGAATCCTGCTTCAGGAAGGCGGTGACGCCGCCGCATTTGCCGTGACCCATCACCACGATGTGCTTGACCTTGAGTGCCTGCACGGCGAATTCGAGAGCGGCACTCGTGGAATGATAGTAGCCGTCCGGCTCATGGGGCGGGACGAGATTGGCGACATTGCGCACCACGAAGAGCTCGCCGGGTCCTGCGCCGAAGATGCCCTCCGGCGTCACCCGGCTGTCGCAGCACGACACGACCATGACTTCAGGTTTCTGGCCGTAGAGAGCTAGCCTCTCATAGTCCTCGCGATAGCGGATGAAGCCCTTCTCGCGGTAGCGGCTGTAGCCGGCAATCAGAGCCTCCGGAAAACCGGATGGCCGGGCGGGTTCGGTAGTCGCGGTGCGGCAGTCGTCGGTCAAAGGGCTCGTTCCGGATATATTGTCAGTTCGCGCGAAGCAGGACGTTGCGAGATCAGGTTTCCGCGACTGGAACAACCAGAGACCTGCGGCGGGTCGATCTAGCCACGGCGCCGCGCCGTGACCTCGATCTCGACCTTCATCTCCGGTTTAATCAGGTCGCAGATCACCATGGTCGCTGCCGGGCGAATGTCACCGAACACCTTGCCGAGCTCGGCGAAGACCGTCTCTACGTCCGCGCGGTCGGTGACATAGTATCGCGCGCGCACCACGTCGGCCATGGCGAAGCCGGCCTGTTCCAACGCGCCGGCAATCGTTGCGAGCGCGTTGCGGGTCTGAGCTGCAACATCCTCCGGCATCGTCATCGTTGAATAGTCATAACCGGTAGTGCCCGCGACATGGACGAAGTCGCCATCAACGACCGCACGAGAATAGCCGGCAATGCTTGCAAACGGAGAACCAGAGGAGATCAGGCGGCGTTCGGACATGTGGCTCTCCCTTGCCTCAGCAACCGCCTTACCACGATCCGCCAGGTGCCGCACCCAGACAAAAGGGGGATATTGCGATCAACCCTACGGCCTTGTTTGATCGAGGCATCGGGCGGCGGCAACACGGAGATGCACGCATCATGGCCAAGATCAGCGCTGGCAACTTCTTTGAGGATTTCTCCGTCGGCCAGGTCATCCGGCATGCGACGCCGCGGACCGTGACCACCGGCGACCAGGCACTCTACACCGCGCTCTACGGTTCGCGCTTCGCCGTGCAGTCGTCGGATGCCTTCGCAAGGTCAATTGGCTACGCTCAGGCGCCGATCGACGACCTGTTGGTGTTCCACATCGTGTTCGGCAAGACCGTATCGGACATCTCGCTCAACGCCGTGGCCAACCTGGGCTATGCCGGTGGCCGGTTTCTCGCTCCCGTCTATCCCGGCGACACGTTGTCGGCCGTTTCCGAAGTGATCGGGCTCAAGGAGAACTCCAACGGCAAAACCGGCGTCGTCTACGTCCGCTCCACCGGCTACAACCAGAACGGCGTCGAGGTGCTCGACTACGTGCGCTGGGTGATGGTGCGCAAGCGCGACGAGACCTCTCCCGCTCCCGCGCCGGTGGTGCCTTCGCTTCCCGATGCGCTTGATCCTGATGCTCTCGGTGACGCCTGTCCGATGATCGACCGCAGTCGCTTCGACACCGGGCTTTCTGGAGCTCCGCATCGTTTTGCCGACTATACCGTGGGAGAAAGGATCGATCACGTCGACGGCATGACGGTCGAGGAGGCCGAGCATCAGCTCGCAACGCGGCTCTACCAGAACACCGCCAGGGTGCACTTCAATCAGTTCACCGAGGGCAAGGGCCGGTTCGCTCGCCGCCTGATCTACGGCGGGCACGTCATCTCGCTTGCCCGGGCACTCTCCTACAATGGGCTAGCCAACGCATTCCACATCGCGGCAATTAACGGCGGACGTCATGTGGCGCCGCTGTTTGCCGGAGACACAGTGTTTGCCTGGTCGCAGGTACTGGAGGCGGCAGAGATCGAGGGCCGGCCAGATGTGGGTGCATTGCGCCTGCGCACGGTGGCGACCAAAGACCGCCCCTGCACCGACTTTCCGCTCATGGACGAAGACGGCAGGTATTGTCCCGAGGTCATCCTAGACTTCGACTATTGGGTGCTGCTGCCGCGATAAGCCCAGCCAGAAGCGGAATTGCATTATTTCCTGGCGAGCGGGTGATGGCTTTCCACCAGCGCCCGCAGGCGCTCGTCAAGCACGTGGGTGTAGATCTGCGTGGTCGAAATATCGGCATGTCCGAGGAGCTGTTGGACGACGCGGAGATCCGCGCCGTTTTCAAGCAAGTGCGACGCAAAGGCGTGCCGCAGCACATGTGGGCTCAGGCTCCGCGGGTCGAGGCCGATACCCGCGGCCAGCATCTTCAGGTCGCGGGCAAAGGCCTGGCGGGTGAAGTGGCCGCTATCTCCGTGGGAGGGGAACAGATACGGACTTTGGGGATAAAGTCCGGCCGAGCGGCGCAGGGCGACATAGGCGCGCATGGCATTCCGTGCCCTTGGTGACAACGGGACCACACGCTCCTTGCCGCCCTTGCCACGCACCGTAATTAGGCGCTCATCGCGCAGCGCCGCCGATAGCGGCAAGGCAACCAGTTCCGAGACGCGCAGGCCGGTGGCATAGACGACCTCGATCAGCGCGTAGAGCCGAAGTGCTCTGAGGGAGGAAGCCTGCGTTGGGTGCGGCGTCTCGGCCGCTGTGCGGGCCGCCTCGATCAACCGGTCGACTTCCTCGACCGAAAGCACGTGAGGCAACTCGCTACGCTGCTTTGGCGAGCGCAAGGTCCGGGTTGGATCGTCCTTGCGAAGACCCTCGGCGTAGAGGAACTTGAAGAATTGGCGCAGCGCTGACAGGCGCCGCGCCTGGGAGGAGGCCGCAAATCCGCGGCGATTAAGGTCACGAAGATAGGTGGCGATGGTTTCGGTCGCGGCTGTGAGTACCGACCGACCCTCGCCGCGGAGGAAGCCGGAGAAATCCTCCAGATCGCGCCGGTAGCTTTCGAGCGTGTTCTGCGCGGCGCCACGTTCGACCGCCAGCATCTCGAGAAAGCTTTCCAGATGGATTGCGTCGCTGGCCACGCTTGATACCTGCCGATTCGTCGCCTCAAGTCTATCGCACGGTGCCACTTCAGGGGACATTGCAGGCCCGGCTACCGCCCGAACCCTTCCATCGGCACGCGCACCGTGATTTCGCGCGGTGCCGGCTCTACGAATGTCGCGAGAGCGTAGACCGTGGCATAGCCGAGGCCGGCAAGGACGATGAGGGTCAGAACGAGGCGAGTTAGGGTCGGCATCAGCGTCGAACAGACCGGCGACGAAACCATGGGCGCATGGTTCTTTTCCGCGATCGTCTCGAGTCTTGCAAGGAAAACGGAGGCCGTGTCGCTTCAATGCTGCGGGGCTGCGCCTACGCTTGACAGCGCCTCGCCGAGAAGGTCAAAGCGAAGGTCGCGCAAATAGGGAGGCTCGTCTTGATCGCGGCCATGACCATACCCGCGGTTACGCCGGATCGGGCCGCCGCGCTGAGACGCCGGCTCGGCACCCGGTCGATCGTCCTTGTCGGCATCATGGGCTGCGGCAAGTCGAGCGTGGGCCGACGGCTTGCCCAGGTGCTGGATCTACCATTCGTCGATGCGGACACAGAGATTGAGACCGCAGCCAACATGTCTATACCGGAAATATTCGCCACGCACGGCGAAAGCTATTTCCGCTCGGGCGAGCGGCGCGTAATTGCGAGGCTTCTGAAAAACGGACCGCAGGTGCTGGCAACAGGCGGCGGCGCCTATATGAATGCCGACACACGCAACCTCATTCGCAACTCCGGCGTTTCTCTCTGGCTGAAGGCGGACTTCGAAGTCGTCATGGCGCGGGTGCGCAAGAAGTCGACCCGCCCACTCCTGCAAAATCCGGACCCGGAGGCGGTGATGCGCCGGCTTATTGACGAGCGATATCCGGTGTATGCCGAGGCGGATGTCACCGTGCAGTCGCGGGATGTGCCGCATGACGTCGTTGTCGCCGACATCATCGATGCTTTGGAGCATTATTTCGGGATTGCTGGTGCCGATGAGCCTCAGGAGCCCTGCGCATGACCGCGTCGCCGCCTATCTCTGCGCCCGACGAGGACGCATCAACGGTCGTCACGGTCGAACTCGGCGACAGGTCTTATGATATCGTTATCGGTCGCGGTCTGATTGACTCTGCCGGCGCGGCTATCGCCCGGGCGCTGCCGAAAGCGCGTGTGGCCGTCATTTGCGATGAAACGGTCGCCCGGATGCATCTCGTCCGGCTCGCCGAGGCGCTCACGGCGGCGGGCATCGACCACATCGCGCTGACGGTGCCGCCCGGGGAGGGAAGCAAGCGCTTTTCCGTCTATGAGAGGCTTTGCGATCAGGTTCTCGCGGCGCGGCTCGAGCGCGGCGATGCAATTGTCGCGTTCGGCGGTGGTGTCGTCGGCGATCTTGCCGGCTTCGTCGCCGCCAGCGTGCGCCGCGGCATGCCATTCCTGCAAATTCCGACCACGCTGCTGTCGCAGGTCGATTCCTCGGTCGGCGGCAAGACCGGTATCAACTCGCGCTACGGCAAGAACCTGATCGGCGCGTTTCACCAGCCGGCTCTCGTGCTAGCAGACACCGCCGTGCTCGACACACTGCCGGAGCGCGAGTTCAAGGCGGGGTATGCCGAAGTCGTTAAATACGGCTTGATCCGCGATCCTGAGTTCTTCGCCTGGCTGGAGCACAACCACGCCGGGATTTTCGCCGGCACGGCGGCCCGTGAGCGGGCCGTCGCCGTGTCGTGCAGGGCCAAGGCCGCCGTCGTTGCGGCTGACGAACGCGAAACGGGCGAGCGGGCATTGTTAAACCTAGGCCACACATTCGGCCACGCGCTGGAGGCAGCCGTCGATTATGACGGCGTCCGGCTCGTCCATGGTGAAGGGGTGGCGATCGGAATGCGGCTCGCATTCGACTTCTCGGCGCATCTCGGACTCTGTCCTGAGGTCGATGCCAGGCGTGTCGAAGCCCATCTGAGGGGCGTCGGCCTGCCCACCACAATCGGGGAGATCCCGGGTCAGATGCCCCCGGCTGCGACACTGATGGACATCATTGCCCAGGATAAGAAGGTAACCCGCGGCGCACTGACCTTCATTCTCACCCGCGGCATTGGCCGCGCCTTCGTCGAAAAGGGCGTCGATCCCCTTATAGTGGCGAACTTCCTCGAAACCGAACTCTTGCGATGAGCGATCCACAGGCCTTCGGACTCGACTTCTGGCTGTCTCTTTGCGCCATTCTCGTACTCTTGGTGCTTTCCGGATTTTTCTCAGGTTCTGAGACGGCGCTGACGGCGGCCTCGAGGGCTCGTTTGCACCAGCTGGAAAAATCCGGCGATCGCCGGGCTGTGGTCGCCTCGAGACTGATCCAGATCAAGGAGCGGCTGCTCGGCTCTCTGCTGCTCGGCAACAACCTTGTCAACATTCTCGCCTCAGCGCTGGCGACCAGCGTGCTATTGCGGCTGTTCGGCGATGCCGGCGTGGTCTATGCCACGCTGGTGATGACGGCGTTGGTGCTGATCTTCGCCGAAGTGCTGCCGAAAACCTGGGCAATCACAAGTCCCGACCGCTTTGCGCTCGCCGTCGCACCACTGGTCCGAGTGGTCGTCACCCTGTTCTCGCCCGTCGTCGTGGCCGTCGAGGTGATCGTTCGCTTCGTGCTCCGGCGGTTCGGCGTCCATGTCGGCGAAACGCAGGCAGTCCTCTCTGCTCACGAGGAGCTACGCGGCACCGTCGACCTGCAACATCTCGAGGGCGGGCTGGTCAAGGCAGAACGCGATCGGATCGGCGGGCTGCTCGACCTCGTCGAACTCGAAGTTTCGGACGTGATGGTCCACCGCACCAACATGCTCGCACTCAATGCCGACGATCCACCCGAGAAGATCGTCGAGGAAGCATTGAAGAGTCCCTACACCCGCCTGCCGCTGTGGCGAGGCGCAACAGACAATTTCATCGGCGTCCTCCACTCGAAGGATTTGCTCAGGGCCCTCGTGAGCGCCGGCGGCGATTTCGCGCAGGTCAAGATCGAAGAGCTGATGACGCCGCCGTGGTTCGTGCCCGACACCACCAGTGTGCAGGACCAGCTCAACGCCTTCTTAAGGCGCAAGGCCCACTTCGCGCTGGTGATCGACGAGTACGGTGAGGTGATGGGACTGGTCACGCTGGAGGACATTCTGGAGGAAATCGTCGGCGAGATCACGGACGAGCACGACCTCGAACTGCCGGGCCTCAGACCCCAGCCCGATGGTTCGGTGGTTGTCGACGGCTCGGTGACGATTCGCGATCTAAATCGCGCCACCGATTGGAAGCTCCCTGACGATGAGGCGACGACAATTGCGGGCCTCGTGATTCACGAGGCCCGGATGATCCCGGAGGAGAGGCAGGTGTTCACCTTTCACGGCTTCCGCTTCACCGTGCTGCGCCGCGAGCGCAACCGACTAACCCGGCTCAGGATCATGCCGCTGTCGCAGCTCGACCGGCCGGTTACGGTTAGGCCAACCGTCGTGCCGCCAACAGGTCAGCAGGGCTGATCCCGCAGCAGGAATGTCTCAGGTCAGTCCGGAGCGACCGTTCGTGCCGCGCGCGGATCCGGTTCACCCGGCGCCCTTGCGTCGATCGCAAGTGCATGCAGGCCGGCGGCGAACTCGTCCTTGAGGCAGGCGTTGATCGCTCGGTGGCGGTCGAGTCGCGACAGACCGCGGAAGATTTCCGCGACGATGGTCACCCGGTAGTGCGTTTCGCCTTCCGGGCGGGCGCCAGCGTGGCCGATGTGCCGGTGAGATTCGTCAACTACATCGATGGCTTCCGGCGCAAAGGCTTCAGTCAGGCGGGTGTGAATGGAGTCTCGTCGGGTCATAACCGCGTTTTCAGTCGGCTCGCACCGACGGTCAAGCCCGCATAGTGGATAGTCGTGCAGTTGCGCAGAACGATGGTAGGAGAGAGCGGCGGCTATTGCACTACGGCAGCGCCGGAAATTCGGCCTTGCCTCAGGCCTGCGGCACCCCTATCTCTGGGCTCCGTCCATCCCCGCGTCGCGGGATCCGCATGGACGCGGACGGACCACATAACCCTTGCAAATCACTCAGTGTTCGGTCTGGCTGTCGTTGCCGGGAAGGGCTCCGTTGATTTGGCGCGGCTTCCGGCTTGTCCCCTAACGCGACGCTCCGCATAATTCCGTTATGAAGCTCGACTCCAAAATCTTCGATCGGATCCGCGTGAGGCCCAATCCGGACCGGCTGGATGAGGACGTTTATCCAGCCTGCGAATGGCAAGGGTGCGAGCGACCGGGGACCCATCGCGCGCCTAAGGGACGCGATCGCGAAGGGCAATACTTCCACTTCTGCATCGACCATGTTCGGGACTATAACAAGTCCTACAACTACTTCGCCGGAATGGACGAAGGGTCCGTTCGTGCCTGGCAAAAGGATTCGATCACCGGGCATCGTCCGACTTGGAAAATGGGCGTGAATGCCAAGGGGGCCGGACAGGCGGGTTTTGACCCGCGGGAAGCAGCCCGAGCCCGGGCAGAGCGACGCTACGGTGGAACCAACGGCTTTGGAAGCGGTTACGAACCGCGCCGGCGCAAGTTGAAGGCTCTTGAGCAGCGCGCATTCGACACGCTTGGGCTGAATGCCGATGCCAATGCAGCGGAAATCAAGGCCCGCTACAAGGACCTGGTGAAGCGCCATCACCCCGATGCAAACGGGGGCGACCGGTCGTCGGAGGAGAGGTTGCGCCAGATCATCCAGGCCTATACCTTGCTGCGCAAGGCGGGCATGTGCTGACGAAAGGTGCGGCGGAAGAAGCCGGACGCGCGCCGGATTTTCGTGCTGCCCCTTGAATCGGGCGCGATTTCCGTCCATCCAGAACACTCCAACCAGATTGCGCGCGGTGGAATGCCGATCCGACCAAGCGGAGCGGCAAATAACGGTGCCGAACAGGCCTTGTTAAGATGAGCCTCTCGTTTGTGCAGGGCCCCGCGTATATGGTTCCGTGACATGTCCAGCCCCGAGCCCGGACCCGGGCCAGCGGAGGAGCGATGAACGACGTGACGAATACCACCGGAGACCTGCCCGACACCAAGATCTCGGTGCGGGAGGTGTTCGGCATCGAGACCGATCTCGTGGTCCCGGCCTACAAGGAGGCGAGTGAGCACGTTCCCGATTTCGATCCGGATTACCTGTTCGACCGGGTGACGACCCTTGCGGTGCTCGCCGGCTTTGCGAGGAACCGTCGCGTGATGGTCACGGGTTATCACGGAACCGGTAAGTCGACGCATATTGAGCAGATCGCCGCACGGCTCAATTGGCCCTGCGTGCGGGTAAACCTCGACAGTCACATCAGCCGGATCGACCTCGTCGGCAAGGACGCCATCGTGATCCGCGACGGCGCTCAGGTCACCGAATTCCGGGACGGTATCCTGCCGTGGGCGCTGCAGCACAATGTCGCACTGGTGTTTGACGAATACGACGCCGGCCGACCGGACGTGATGTTCGTGATCCAGCGCGTTCTTGAAGTGTCCGGTAAACTGACCCTGCTCGATCAGAACCGCGTCATTCGGCCGCACCCGGCGTTCCGGTTGTTCGCCACAGCCAATACGGTCGGCCTTGGCGATACCTCTGGGCTCTATCACGGCACGCAGCAGATCAATCAGGGCCAGATGGACCGCTGGTCGATCGTAACCACGCTGAACTACCTGCCGCACGACAACGAGGTAGAGATCGTATTGGCCAAGGCCAAGCACTACCAGGGTGCGGAGGGCCGCGCGATCGTCTCCAAGATGGTGCGCGTCGCCGACATGACCCGCAACGCTTTCATTAACGGCGACCTGTCGACTGTAATGAGCCCGCGGACGGTCATCACCTGGGCGGAGAACGCGGAGATCTTCGGCGACGTTGGTTTCGCCTTCCGCGTCACTTTCCTCAACAAGTGCGACGATGCCGAGAGGCAGATCGTGGCGGAGTTCTACCAGCGCTGCTTCGGCGAGGACCTGCCGGAGTCGGCGGTCAACGTCGTGATGAGCTGAACGGAACCGGCATGGCCGCGCCGAACGGACCCGGCAACAAGGGCAAGCCGAGCAACGAGCCGCTGAAGCACGCGGTCGCCGCGGCCATGCGCGCGATCGCGGGTGAGCCGGAGCTTGAGGTTGGCTTCTCGACCGACAGGCCGTCGCTGTCCGGCGCAAGCGCACGCCTGCCGGAGCCACCGCGACGGATGACAGCGAACGACATCGCTGTAACGCGTGGCCTTGGCGACTCGATGGCGCTCAAGCTTGCCTGCCATGACGCCGCTATCCATCGCAAGTACCAACCGCTTGGCGAGAATGCTCGTGCGATCTTCGAGGCGGTCGAGCAGGCACGCTGCGAGGCTGTCGGCGCCAATCGGATGCCCGGCGTCGCGGCCAACCTGGCCGCCATGCTGGAGGATCGTTATGTCAGGGCCGGTGCCGCTGCGATCGGCGACCGCGCCGAAGCGCCGCTGCACGATGCATTGGCATTGATGGTTCGCGAGCGGCTGACCGGACAGCGGCCTCCAGCCTGCGCCGTACGGCTCGTCGATCTCTGGCGAGAGTGGATTGAGGACAAGGCGGGCAGCGATCTCGATCGCCTCGTTACGCGTCAGGAAGATCAGAACGCCTTTGCCCGGCAGTTCCGTCACGTGCTCGCCGCTTTGGACATGGAGGACGAACTCGGCGAGGAGACGGATCAGGACGAGAACGACGATAGCGAACAGGAAGGCCGCAACGAGCCGGCCGAAACCTCCGCCGACGGCGAGGAGGACAGTGGCGAGGAGGAAGGCGCCCCGCAGGAAATGGAGCTTTCAGGCGAAGAGCAGGAGGTCGGCGAAACGGAAGCCGCCGAGAGCGATCTTCAAGAGATGGCCGACGACGATATGGCAACCGACGCGGAGGAGCCTGGCGAGAGCCAGCGACGCGAGCTGCCGTTCTCCAACCTTCCGCCGCTGCCTGACTACAAAGTCTTCACGCGCCAGTTCGATGAGACGGTCACTGCCGAGGATCTGTGCGACCAGGCTGAGCTCGATCGGCTGCGCGGCTATCTCGACAAGCAGCTCGTCAACCTGCAGGGCGCGGTGGCGCGGCTGGCAAACCGCCTACAGCGCAAGCTTCTTGCCCAGCAGAACCGGTCCTGGACCTTCGACCTCGAGGAGGGTCTGCTCGATACCGCCCGACTGACTCGAGTGGTTACCGATCCAATGCAGCCGCTCGCCTTCAAACAGGAGAGCGACATCAACTTCCGTGACACGGTCGTCACGCTGCTGCTCGACAATTCGGGCTCGATGCGCGGCCGGCCGATCACGGTCGCGGCGACGTGCGCCGACATTCTTGCGCGCACGCTGGAGCGCTGCGGCGTGAAGGTCGAGATCCTCGGCTTCACGACCCGGGCCTGGAAGGGCGGGCAGTCGCGCGAGGCCTGGCTCGCTGCCGGCAAGCCAGCGCATCCGGGCCGGCTCAATGACCTGCGGCACATCATCTACAAGGGCGCCGATACGCCGTGGCGGCGGGCACGGCGCAACCTCGGCCTGATGATGCGCGAAGGTCTGTTGAAGGAGAACATTGATGGCGAGGCGCTGGATTGGGCTCATCGTCGGCTGCTGGCCAGACCGGAGCAACGCCGAATTTTGATGATGATCTCCGACGGTGCTCCCGTTGATGACTGCACGCTGTCCGTGAATCCCGGCAACTATCTCGAAAAGCACCTGCGGTACGTCATCGAGGAAATCGAGACCCGCTCGCCTGTCGAACTGATTGCCATCGGCATCGGCCACGACGTCACGCGCTACTACCGCCGCGCTGTAACCATTGTCGATGCCGAAGAACTGGCTGGCGCCATGACCAACCAGCTTGCCGATCTGTTTGACGAACAGGAGACGGCGTCGCGGCCGGCGCGCCGGCCGCTTCGGCGCGCCGCGGGACGATGAGGCTGCGGCGGCGGTTTCCGGCCGCTCTACTTCTGGCGTTTGCCGTAGCCTACTCCATTCCGTCGGCGGCCGAACCCTCCGTTCGAGCCGAGCCGATCGATGTCGAGACCCGGCCAATCGCGAGCTTTCGTGTTCTGCAACCCGACGAGCGGCGCTTCGGCGCGCTCGAGTTCCTCGGCGGCCTCGAGATCGTGTCGCGCGACCGCAATCTCGGCGGGCTCTCGGGGCTGGTGGTTGCCGAGGATGGCGGCTCGTTGGTTGCCATCACCGACAATGGTCTGTGGTTTACCGCAACGCTGCAGCAGGACGTCGATGGTCGGCCGCTCAGTCTCAAAGATGCAGTCATCGCGCCGATGATAGGGCCGGATGGCCGCGCGCTGATCGACAGAAGTGGGGCAGACAGCGAAGCGTTGACCCTACGCCGCGGACCGGACGGTGAAGAATTTCTGGTGACGTTGGAAGGGCGGCACCGGGTCTATGCATTTCCGGCCCCGTTCGATCCGAATGCGAGGGGGCGCCGCATCGCCATGCCGGAAGCCGTTGAGAGGTTACGCCGCAACAAGGGGCTTGAAGCCTTTGCCGCGGCTCCGGAAGTGGGTCCCCTTGCCGGGAGCTTGATTGGCATTGCGGAACAGGGCCGGACCGTTGTTGATGACATGCCGGGCTTCATTGTCGGTGGTGACTTCCCGGGGTCGTTTACAGTTCGGCGGCGTGACGATTTCGATGCGACCGATTTGGCGTTTTTACCCGACGGTGACCTTCTGCTGCTCGAACGACGCTTTAACCTGCGTCACGGCATCGGCTTTCGGCTGCGCCAGTTAAGGGCGGCCGACATCCGACCGGGCGCACTCGTCGACGGAACCGTCCTCATCACGGCAGGCTTCGGAGAGCAGATCGACAATATGGAAGGCTTGGCCATCCATCGCGGCGCCGACGGCTTTCCGGTTCTGTCGCTGCTTTCCGACGACAATCGATCGATCCTGCAGCGCACGCTCTTGCTCCGGTTCCGCCTGCTCGGTGAGGACAACGTCTTCGGGAAAGGACCGGAACTCAGACCGTCGTCGGAGCCGCGCTGATCCCAAGAATGGCTAGCATCACACGATAGGGCGCAAGCAGCACGGCGGCGACCAGAAGCTTCACGACGAAATCGCCGAGTGCCCAGGAGATCCAGCGCGGCACCTCGGGCAGGAAAGCGCCGAGCAGCGGCGCCGCCTCGGTCGCGAAACCGTCGTGATAGCCGAGAACCGTGGCGAAGGCTGCGGAGAAGGCGATGCCGAAGAACAGCACCGTGTCCACGATCGAGCCGATCAGCGACGAGATCACCGGCGCCTTCCACCAGGCGAGCCGGCGCAATTGGTCGAACACCGCGACATCCAGCAGCTGGGCCACTAGGAAAGCGGCACCCGAGGCCACCGCGATTCGCGGCGTTGCCAGCCAGATCGAAAGCGCAACGGCGACCACGAAGCCCACGAGCACCACAATGCGCGCCGCAAACGGCCCAAAGCGGCGGTTGGTGAGGTCGTTGACCAGGAAGGCAGCGGGGTAAGTGAAGGCGCCGTAGGTCAGCAGATCGGCAAGCTGGATCGGGCCGAGCCGCGCCTGAACCGGATACTGAACCAGAATGTTGGAGGCTACGACCACGGCCGCCATCGCTGTCATGGCGCTCACTGCGGCAAGCGGAGAAAAGGAACGGATCGAAGTCATGATCTCGCCTTCGAAGCTTCGGGCGGCCTTGTGCGGTCAAAAACGGGTGGCTTCCGGCGTCCGTGGTCCTTCGGCTTTACACCTTCGAAGCACTGCCTGGAAGCGGGTTGCCTGAGCCTAAAATCAAAAGAGGCGCCGAAGCGCCTCTCGTGGAGCCTGCGAAGCTGGATCTGGTTCAGGCGGCGTCGGCGGCTTGGCGACGCCGGATCTCGGCTTTGAGCAGGCGGGCCTTCGGCGATAGCTCGCTATCAGACGCCCTCAGCAGGAAAGCATCAAGGCCGCCACGGTGCTCAACCGAACGCAGCGCATGGGCGGAGATCCGGAACCGGTAGCTGCCACCGAGCGTCTCGGACATCAAGGATACATTGCAAAGGTTCGGCAGGAACCGCCTCCGCGTCTTGTTGTTCGCGTGGCTGACGTTGTTGCCGGACATCACGTCCTTGCCGGTAAGTTCGCAACGGCGCGCCATGATACACCTTTTCGTCTTGTCTCGCCGGCCGTAGCCTGCAACGTTACCGTCGGTCGGGCACGGCCCTAAGGATCCGCGCGATCACAGCCGACGCTGATTGGAAAGTCGGGATCGTATAAGGGCGTCGGCGTCAAGCGTCAAGCAATCTTGCGCGCAAACCACGGATTCCGGTCGCGGCTGGTTTCGATGCCGATATTTGCAGTACATTAACCATGTGCTTACCGGCTTGCCGGACAATTCCACTTGTTACCTGATACGGCCGACCTTCGGGCGGAAGCGCCTGACCGTCACGGAAATGGCCCCGGGGGTTAGGAGCTTGGGCATCTTGTTGTCGCGCAGACCTGTTCCAATCGAACGGCGTGGGCGCCGGCCGAGGGACCGTCGTTAGTTGCGCGGCGCGCCGGCCCGGTAAGGGCGCAAGGAGGATTTCGACGTGAGAAGGCTGTTGTCCGGACTCGTCCATGCGGCGCGTCACGCCCGAGCGCCCCTGACCGGCATGCTCGCCGTGATGCTTTTGCCATACGCGGCCCAGGCCGAAACGACCCGGCTGGGCGGCGTCTATGACGTTTCGGTGGCGGGGTTGACGATTGCCCGTGGCTCACTTTCGCTGGTGGTGCAAGGCAACGCCTATTCAGCGAAGGTCGGGATGGAGCCGGCCGGCATCGGAACACTGTTTTCTGCCGGCAAGGGCGGCGCAGAGGCGTCGGGCTGGCTGCGCGGCGACCGCGTCATGCCGGCACGCTACGTTATGGCCTCGCGTGCTGCCAACCGCGACTTCTACGTCGACCTGTCGCTGGGCGGAGGGCGGCTCAAGTCGATGGACGTTTCCCCGAAATTCAAGCCGAACAAGGAGCGTATCGAGGTCACACCTCGCCATACCCGAAACGTGGTGGATCCCCTGAGTGCGATTCTGATGCCGGTCAAGTCCTCCAAACGGAAGGGTGAGGCAGCCGCATGCGATCGCAAGATCCCCGTGTTCGACGGCTGGACTCGCTATGACATCCAACTGAGCTACAAGGAAACCAGGACTGTGTCCGGCCGCGGATATGATGGCCCGGTCGTGGTTTGCCGGGCACGCTGGATTCCGGTTGCCGGTCACCGACCGTCCACATCTGACAAGTACAAGCAGATGAATCGCAACATGGAGGCATGGCTTACGCCGCTCGATGACGGCCGGGTTTTCGTGCCCTATCGCGTCCAGATGGGCACATCCACCGGCACACTGGTCGTCGAGGCGCGCGCGCTGAAGCTGTCTGCCGGCGAGCGCGATCAGGCCGCAGCCGACTAGCCTCTCGCCTCCAGACGAGGCCCCTGAAGCCGCTGTGGCTTGACAGCGACGGCATGCCTCGCCAGTGTCGCGCCGCATTGACGCGGACCCCATGTCCGGTCGCGGACCGAGCGGCGAGATTTCCAGTTCATGTTCAGTTTCCTCGAATTCGAAAAACCGGTCGCCGATCTTGAAGGCAAGGTGCACGAGCTCAGGTCGCTGGCGGAGAACGGTGAAGCTGTCGACGTCGAGGACGAGATCGCCAAGCTGCAGGCGAAGGCGGAGGCGGCGCTCGCGGATATCTATGGCCGGCTCACGCCGTGGCAAAAGACGCTGGTTGCGCGTCACCCAGACCGGCCACACGCCGTTGACTATATCGATGCGCTGATCGAGGACTTCACCCCGCTTGCCGGCGACCGGGCGTTTGCGGAAGACGCTGCCATCATTGCTGGTTTCGGCCGGTTCCGCGGCCGTTCGGTCGCCGTGATCGGCCAAGAGAAGGGCGCGGACACCCAGACCCGGCTCAAGCACAATTTCGGCATGGCGCGCCCCGAAGGTTACCGCAAGGCGGTCAGGATCATGGGGCTCGCCGGTCGGTTCGGACTGCCGGTGATTGCATTGGTGGATACCGCCGGCGCCTATCCTGGCATTGGCGCCGAGGAGCGTGGCCAGGCAGAGGCCATCGCCCGCTCCACCGAGGCGTGTCTGGCACTGGAGACGCCGAACATTGCGGTGGTGATCGGAGAGGGCGGATCCGGCGGTGCAATCGCGATCGCGACAGCGAACCACGTTGTGATGTTGGAACACGCGATCTACAGCGTCATCTCGCCGGAGGCGGGTGCGTCCATTCTGTGGCGCGACAGCGCTCGGGCCCAGGATGCAGCAACGAACATGAAGATCACCGCCCAGGACCTGGTGAAGCTCGGTGTCGTCGATGAGATCATCCCCGAGCCGCTCGGCGGTGCGCATCGCGCAAAAGAAGTGGTGATCGACCGGGCCGGCAAGACCATCGAGGCGGCGCTCGCGCGGTTCGACGGTCTGGATGGTGCGGATATTCGGCAACAGCGCCGGGAAAAATTCCTCCGCATCGGCCGCACTCTTTAATTCGCCGCCAAATTGCCCGAATCTTTCGCGAGCGAGTGTCGAATGACGTTTCTGCGCTCGAGGTGCACGGTTAACCGGCGGTAAACCCGCATAGATTACTGTTGAACCGGTGTCCAGGGAGCGGCCCGTTTGTTTTGGTATCGATCAGCTATTTGCTCTGTGGCCCTTTCGCGGGAGAGCGTTGATCAGGAAGGTTCAACCACGATGACGTCTTTTTTTTCGACGTCCAGGCGACCCCGCGCAGCAACCGGCTGGCGCAAGATGGCGAGTGCTCTGATCGTCGCAGGTCTGCTCGCCGGCTGCCAAGCCGACGAACTCGGCTATGGGCCGAAGCACCTGCGTCCGGTCAGCGCCGACGTGAAGCGGAAGATGGAGAAGCTCGGGGTGTCCGAGAGCGATCCCATTCTGATCCGCATCTTCAAGGAAGAGTCCGCTCTTGAGGTGTGGAAGCGCACCAAGAGCGGTAAGTTCGCCCTGCTCGACACGTTCGAGATCTGCAAATGGTCGGGCGAGCTCGGGCCGAAGTTCAAGGAAGGTGACCGGCAGGCGCCGGAGGGCTTCTATGAGATTACGCCCGCCCTGATGAATCCGAATTCCAGCTATCACCTCGCCTTCAACACCGGCTATCCGAACCGCTTCGACCGGGCCCATGGCCGCACTGGTTCGAATCTCATGGTTCATGGAGCCTGCTCGTCACGCGGCTGCTATTCGATGACGGACGCACAGGTTCAGGATATCTACGCCCTGGCGCGCGATGCATTCCGTGGCGGACAACGCTCATTTCAGGTCCAGGCGTTCCCGTTCCGGATGACGCCGGAGAACATGGCCAAACACCGCAAGAGCGAGCACATCGAGTTCTGGCGCATGCTCAAGGTTGGCTACGACCACTTCGAGGTGACGAAGCGCCCACCCAAAGTCGACGTCTGCGAAAAGAAATACGTGTTCGACGCGGTACCTCTGGTGGAAGGGGCACCGTTTAACGCCGTCGCGAAATGCCCCGCCTACAAGGTGCCGGAGGAGATCGCGGTTGCCGTCAACGCCAAGCAGAGCCGCGACGAGCAGAAGTTCACCCAGATCGTCGCGAGTCTGGAGCGGCGCGAGAAGCGCGAGCAGGATTGGAAGGAGACGGAGTCGAGGATCGCGAAGTTCCTCGGTGGCGGCAAGTCCGCCGACGAGACGCTCGCGGTCGCGGCCTCCGAAACCGCGGCACCCAGCGGCGCCACAGGCGGCATGTCGGTTGCGGTTGCGACCAGTGGCGCAGCGGAGACCGTGGCTGCGCCCCCGGTTGCGACTGCCTTCGCCGACGGCCGTGAAAGGCGTGAGAAGACTTCGGGCTTCTTCGGTCGGCTGCTCTCCTTCGGCGGTTCTGACAATGAGCAATCGAGCCAGCCGGACGCCACTCTTGCTGTCGCGCCGCCACCCACGCCAAAGCCGGGTGAGACCGCCGCCCAGTAAATTTCCGAGTAAATTTCCGGAAGCGGCCAGGCTAAGCCCAGATCGCCATTCGCAGGCCGCGGGCATCGCGCTGGAAGTCGGCCGGAAAAGGACGGGCATTTCCCGCAAAGATCCGCTCGGCGATCACCGAGCAGGCAGCCGCATCAATCAGGTCATCCCGATCCGCGCCTTTCGGCGGCGGTTGATCGAAGAACGCCGAATCGAACCAACGGCCGACGAGCAGATCGCGCCGCTCGTCAAGGCCGGGTCCGTTCGGCCGATTCTTCACTTTCTTGGGCAAAGACATCGGGCGCTCACCGTTCAGTCGCCAGTATGCGATCTCGGGGTGAACTTCGTAGACCTTGCCCTCGAGCTCCGGAGACATCAGCCGATCGATTTCGCGGATCCTTGGGAACAGATGGAACGCCTGTTTCGACACTTTCCGCGGGGGCTCGGAGGTATGAAGCGCCGTAGTGCAGGCCAGACGGTAGTCCTCGCAATAGACGGCTGCGCGAGACGGCACGGAAAAGACCGAAGACTGCCGCTCTCCAAGCAGCGGTCGCACCGCTCTCTCCGGCCCGCGGCCGCCCCGACTGGCAAATTCCGGCAGTCCAATCGGCATGTCAACAGCAAGTACGGCGACCTGCGGATTGGCGATCAGTTCGGCGATGTGTTCGACGACGCGAACCTCCGCCTCCGGTTTGTCGCGAATTGTTCTGAGGACGGCAATCCAGCCCGCCCGGCAACCGTCGACGCCTGCGACAACGACGGGCATTTCAGGCACGGCGCGGCGTCTCAGCAATTCGACGGCTTGAGACCAGCGCCATCGGCCCCACAATCGAGGGCTGCTCCGCCGCGATCAGCAGTTCGGGCGACCCTTGTTTGACGCTGCGTGCGATCAGCTCGAAGGTCGAGGCAGCGGCGCGCTTCAGTGCGCCCTCCTCGCCATGACCCTCAAGCAGTCGCGCGGTGAACAAGGCAGAGATCAGATCACCCGTGCCGTGTGGTGCGTCGGGGACAAGGCCGTGTTCGGCAGCGAGCACGCCCTTGGGTCCAACCAGCAAGTTGGAGACGGCATTGCGGCGCATCGCCGGTGCAGACGTGACGAGCACCCTCTCGGGACCCAGCATGCGCGCGGCGGCAATCGCCTCCACCTCCGTCTCAACTGCAAGACCCGTAAGCCAGGCGAGTTCGTATCGGTTTGGCGTCGCGATGTCGGCACGCGTCAGCAGGTGATCGCGGATTGCCGCCGCGGACGTCTCCGGCACATAGAGGCCCCCGGCGTCGCCAATGACCGGATCGCAGAGGTGAAACGCGTTGGGATTGGCCGCCTTGACCGCATCGACCAGGCGGGAGATGGCTGGTGCCTGACCGGCGTCGCCGAGGTAACCGGTCAGGACTGCGCCAATCCGGCCAAGCGCGCCGGAAGTGGCGAGGTCGTCGATCAGCGCGGAGAATTCCTCCGTGGGTGCCACGATCCGTGTGCCGGCGCCGTGGCCGGGATGCCAAGGCAAGAGGACGGTTGGCACGAACCATACCGGAAACCCGAGCCGCTCCAGGGCAAAGACCGCCCCACGGCCTCCGATCGCTCCGGTTACGACTTGTGAGGTAACGACCAGGATCGCAGGTCGGCTCGCATCCGAAACCGGAGGAAGAGTGTGCGGAACGGACATACAGCACCTCCGGTCAGGATCGGGCGGTTGTTCGGGTGGAGGAGTTCCCACCGCGCCCGAATCGCTGCTCGATATAGTCCGCCACCATGACCTTAAAGTCTTCCGCAATCGTCGGGCCGCGCAGCGTCGCCGCCTTCACGCCATCGATGAACACCGGCGCGGCCGGAGTCTCGCCAGTCCCGGGCAGCGAGATGCCGATGTCGGCGTGCTTTGATTCGCCCGGGCCGTTGACGATGCAGCCCATTACCGCGACGTTGAGGGCCTCCACCCCTGGATAGCGCTCGCGCCATTCGGGCATCGAGAGGCGGATGTTTTCCTCGATGTCGCGGGCAAGTTCCTGGAATACCGTCGATGTCGTCCGCCCGCAGCCGGGGCATGCCGCGACCACAGGGACGAAAGCCCGGAAGCCCATGACCTGAAGCAGTTCCTGAGCCACCTTAACTTCGCGGGTGCGATCCCCGCCCGGCTCTGGCGTCAGCGATACGCGGATGGTGTCGCCGACGCCCTGTTGCAGCAGGATCCCCATCGAGGCAGCCGAGGCGACGATGCCCTTGGTGCCCATGCCCGCCTCTGTCAGGCCGAGATGGAGGGCATAGTCGCAGCGCCGGGCGAGGTCGGCATAAACCGCGATCAGGTCCTGAACCTGGCTGACCTTAGCCGATATGATGATCTTGTCACGGCCCATGCCGAGCATCTCCGCCCGCTCCGCTGAGAGCAGGCCGGAACGGATGATCGCCTCGCGCATCACCGCGGCGGCGGGTTTCGGATTGGCGCTCGCCGCGTTCTCGTCCATCAGCCCCGTCAGAAGCTCCTGATCAAGCGAGCCCCAGTTGACGCCGATCCGAACCGGCTTGTCGTGTCGCAACGCTATATCGATGATCTGGGAAAACTGTGTGTCGCGCTTGGCCTTGAAGCCGACATTGCCGGGATTGATGCGGTATTTCGCCAGCGCCTCGGCGCAAGCCGGATAATCGGCGAGCAGCTTGTGGCCGATGTAGTGGAAATCTCCGACCAGCGGCACGTAGATGCCGATCCGTTCCAACCGCTCTCGGATGCGGGGCACCGCGGCCGCGGCCTCATCGCGGTCGACGGTGATGCGGACCAGTTCTGAGCCGGCGCGGGCCAGCGCCGAGACTTGGGCGACGGTGGCGTCGACGTCGGCTGTGTCGGTGTTGGTCATCGACTGCACGACGATCGGAGCGTCACCCCCGACCGTGACGGAGCCGACGCGGACCGGCACGGAGGTGCGGCGCGGCGCGGGCCCTTGGAGGGCGCTGTCATCGGGCATTGCGCGGATCCATTTCATCTGGCGAATTGCCGTGAGCGATTGATTAGTGCCGCCATCGTGCCTGCGCAAGGGCGGGCCACCATCGGCCGTGCAGCCAGGGGGAAGGGACCGGGCCTGGTGTCGTCACCTTGAAATGGTCGGGCGTGATGCTCATTTGGCACTAGGGGATCTTCCATGATCAGCATCCTCGTTGACCGCACCATTCGCCTTGCCTTCGACCGGCTGACGACGCTGTTTGCCGCTGGCTGGGGTTACATGCTGCTTCTCGTGGCGCTCAACCTCGCCATCAGCATGACGCTCAGACCCGACGGCGGCTTCACCACAGGCTCCTACATCACCGAGCCGCTGACTGCAGGCAACGGAGCCGATAGGGAAAAGGCGCTGCGGCTGCTTGCCGTTTTTGCCAATATCGCCACCGGCTTCTCGATTGGCGTGGCCTATTGCCGCAAGGTGTTGATCGACGCCAACGATTTCTTCCTCGCCTTCGGTCGTCGCTACATCAAGGTGGCAATCAAACTGATGCTGCTCATGCTTATCGGTGTTGCCTTTCTCGTCCCGCTCCTGATCGGCGCCGCCTTGCTAACAATGGTGACGGGTCCCATAGGCGTGCTTGCGCTTATTGCCGCACCGTTTATCGCGCTGATGCTGATTCAGCGGTTCTCACTCGTCCTGCCGGCTGCCGCCGTCGACGACCGGCTGACACTTGGCGATTCCTGGCGAGCAACCGCCGGGCTTGGTTTGGCCCTGATGACAGGAGCGCTCGTCGCCTGCGCACTCGCCGCGGTAGGGATCGGCCTCTGGGCGCTCGTCCTGTGGATTGGGGACGCGTTGCTCCCAACCTCCGGCTGGGAGGCGCAGATGCGTTCGGCCCTCCTTCCGATGGGTGTAATGATAATCGTGACCTGGGCGTTCTCAAATCTGCACGCCACCGCCTATGGCCTCGTCCGCGAGCGCTTCGCGCGCAAGGTCGGGCTTACGCCGGATGACAGCCACAGGGCGGAAGCGCTGCGCGCCGTGCGAGCGGCGGCGCGTCTTGGCCGGATCGAGCCGCACTGATCGAACCCTTCCATTTAGCTGTTAATCATGACGAAACTGTCATGATGCAGTGCGTCCGAGGTGTGGTATCGGTTGTCGTGAAAACACTTACGCGCTTAGGTTAAAGAACACCCGACGGGCAAGACGTGGCGGGCCGGGTCGAGCGGCCGATTGTTGGCGAATCTCGGGTCGGGCCGATTAAGCGAGCGGGGCTCCGGATTTTCCGTACACCGCAGGAGGCTGCCGTGAATAAGCCAGTTGCACGCCTCAGGAAGCACCACCGGGTCGAGAATCGGCCACCCTTCGACTGCATTGCTCTGGTCCTGCAGGGAGGCGGCGCGCTCGGTGCCTATCAGGCCGGCGTCTACGAGGCGTTGAGCGAGGCCAACCTTCACCCCGATTGGATTGCGGGCATCTCAATTGGCGCGATCAACGCCGCAATCATCGCCGGTAACCCGCCTGCGGAGCGGGTCGGCAAGCTGAAGACCTTCTGGGAAACGGTTTCCAACCGTCCTTACATGGCGCCTTTCGTCGACCATTGGCGGACTTTGATTCGCGGCGATGCTACCCACGCGACGTTCAATCAGATAAGCGCCAATATGGCGCTGATGACCGGCGCCGCAGGCTTCTTTTCGCCGCGCTGGCCAGGCCCTCTATTCGAGCAGCCCGGATCCCCGGCTGCGACAAGCTTCTATGATACCGCCGCTTTGAAGAGTACATTGGAATCTCTGGTTGATTTCGACCGCATCAACAACGATGGGCTGCGGCTTGCGCTCGGCGCGGTCAACGTACGCACCGGCAATTTCACGTATTTTGACACGACGACACACGTGATCCGGCCCGAACACGTCATGGCAAGCGGCGCCCTGCCACCCGGTTTTCCGGCGGTCGAGATCGAGGGCGAGTATTACTGGGATGGCGGCTTGGTGTCGAACACGCCGTTGCAATGGGTGGTGCGCGACAGCGGCACACGCCAGAACACGCTGGCCTTCCAGGTCGACCTTTGGAGCGCGAAGGGCGAACTCCCGCGCGACCTGAACGAGGTCTCGGTACGTCAGAAGGAAATCCAGTTCTCAAGTCGGACGCGCGCCAACACCGACCATTTCAAATACATGCAGCGGTTGCACGCCGCACTCGCCGGACTGCTGGAAAAGCTGCCCAGGGAGCTCGCCGAGAGCGAGGAAGCCAAAATCCTCAGACAGGCAGCCGACCGCAATGTCTACAACATTGTCCATCTGATCTACCGCTCGAAGCACTACGAGGGTCACTCGAAGGATTACGAGTTCTCACGCATCAGCATGGAGGAGCACTGGAAGGCCGGTTATATCGACGCCGTCCGGACGCTGCGCCATTCAGACATATTCGAGCCGCCGAGCATCGAGCAGGGGGTAAAGACCTTCGACCTCGCGGAAGACGGCTCCGACTAGTCGACTGATCCCGACACTGACGAGAGGGCTGGCGATGAAGCTGGAAGACGTGCGCAAGAATGCCTTCACGATGCCGTTGACGAGCCCAGCCTATCCGCCGGGGCCGTACCGATTCATCGATCGGGAGTTCTTCGTCATCACCTATCGGACCGATCCCGATCGGCTGCGCGCAGTGGTTCCCGAACCGCTCGAAGTGGTCGATCCAGTTGTGAAGTACGAGTTCATCCGCATGCCGGATTCGACCGGTTTCGGCGACTACACCGAGACCGGTCAGGTCATTCCGGTCTCGTTTCAGGGGCGCAAGGGCAACTACACCCACTGCATGTTTCTCAACGACCATCCGCCGATCGCCGGCGGACGCGAGCTTTGGGGCTTTCCCAAGAAGCTGGCCTCGCCAACGCTGAAGGCCGAGATCGACACGCTGGTCGGCACGCTGGACTATGGCCCGGTGCGGGTGGCGACCGGCACGATGGGCTACAAGCACAAGGAAGCCAATCTCGACGCAGTCAGGACCTCGCTCGCCGCGCCGAACTTCCTGCTAAAGATCATTCCTCATGTCGACGGCACCCCCCGCATCTGCGAGATCGTCGAATATGCGCTCGAGGACGTTGTCCTCAAGGGCGCCTGGACTGGGCCGGCGGCGCTGACGCTGACGCCCCATGCCTTGGCTCCGGTGGCGGAGCTTCCAGTGCTTGAGGTGCTGTCGGCCCTGCATCTGAAGGCCGACCTGACGCTGGGCCTTGGTAAGGTCGTCTACGACTACCTGGCCTGACGCAATCCGGCCGGTGGCGCCGAACGCGCCGCCCGTTCCTGTCCCAATGGCCGCGCGCTGCGGCCGAATTCGGAGGTGCAATGATGCTTGCCAACAAGACCGCCCTTGTCACTGGGTCCACGTCGGGCATCGGCCTCGGCATGGCGCGGATCTTTGCCGAGAACGGCGCCAACGTCGTCATCAACGGCTTCGGGGACATGGCGGAAATCGAGAAGGTGCGCGCCAGCATTGAATCCGAGTTCGGGGTGACGTGCGTCTATTCTGGCGCCGACATGACCAAGCCAGACGAGATCACCGGGATGATTGCCGACGCGGAGAAGACCTTTGGTGCGGTCGATATTCTGGTCAACAACGCCGGCATCCAATTCGTCGCCCCGATAGACGAATTTCCGGTGGCAAAATGGGACGCGATCATCGCGATCAACCTTTCCTCGGCATTCCACACCATCCGCGCCGCATTGCCAGGAATGAAGAAGAAGGGATGGGGCCGTATCATCAACACCGCTTCGGCGCACGCCCTCGTCGCCTCGCCGTTCAAGTCCGCCTATGTGGCCGCCAAGCACGGCATCGCTGGGCTGACCAAGACTGTGGCGCTGGAGGTGGCACAGCAGAAGATCACGGTGAATGCGATCTGCCCCGGCTATGTTTGGACACCGCTGGTCGAGAAGCAGATCCCGGACACGATGAAGGCGCGCAACATGAGCGAAGAGCAGGTCAAGCGTGACGTGCTGCTCGCTGCACAGCCGACCAAAGAATTCGTCACGGTAGAGCAGGTTGCGGCGCTTGCGCTGTTCCTGACCAGCGATGCAGCCGCCTCCATCACCGGGTCGATCCTTCCGATCGACGGTGGCTGGACGGCCGAATAGAACACCAACTGTCCTGACTGGCCGCAAGCGGCGGGCGAGGTCGACGGCGCTGGCCTGGAATTGACAGCGGCCGACAGGTCGCTCGCACTGACACTGCATTGACGTTCTCTCAAATATGAGAGATATTCTCTCGTATGGAAAATCTCGACTCTGGTACCGCAGCTTTAGATCGTCGGATCGCCAAGCGGCTCCGTGCACTGCGGCTCGAGCGTGGCTGGTCCCTCGATGAGCTCGCAGCCCGCAGCAGTGTCAGCCGCGCCACTCTGTCGCGGCTGGAAAATTCGGAGGTGAGTCCCACGGCAAGCGTGCTTGGCAAGCTGTGCGCAGCTTTCGGACTGACGCTGTCGCGCCTGATACATCTTGTCGAAGAGGAGTTTCCGCCGCTGGTACGCGCCGATGAGCAACCGGTGTGGCAGGATCCGGAGACTGGCTTCCAGCGCCGCTTGGTGTCGCCCCCGAACCGGGCATTGGCCGGCGAGGTGCTCGACTGCACACTGCCGTCCGGCGTTCGCGTGTCTTACGAAAACCCGCCGCACGAAGGTCTGGAACATCATTTGTTGATGATCGAGGGCGCATTGCACCTCACCGTAGGCGGGCACACCCACGCACTGCGGCCGGGCGATTGCTTGCGTTACCGGCTTCACGGCGCCAGTGCGTTTGAAACACCGAAGAACTGCGGCGCCCGGTATTTCCTCTTCATGGTCTGAGGTGGTGCATGATTGAAGACGAAGGGACGATCATATCACCGCTCTCGGCGGACGCTGCCGCCCGCCGCATCGAAGATCTCGCCTCACTGCTGCAAGCCTGCGTTCTCGACGGCGCCAGCGTCAACTTCGTGCTGCCGTTCTCCATCGATGACAGCAAGGCGTTCTGGTCGCGGAAGGTGTTTCCGGCTCTTCGAGCAGGTGGACTGGTGCTGCTCGTTGCCGAGTACAGGGGCCGTATTGTCGGCTCGGTCCAGCTTGACCATGATACGCCGCCGAACCAGCCGCACCGGGCGGAGGTGCGCAAGCTCCTGGTTCACCCCGCGTTCCGTCGCCGGGGGATTGCCAGGGCGCTGATGGGCGACGTCGAACGCCGAGCCCGTACACTCGGTCGCAACCTGCTGACGCTCGACACCCGCACGGGCGATAAGGCTGAACCGCTCTACGCCTCGCTCGGGTACGAAACGGCGGGCATTATTCCCGGCTATTGCATCGACACGGTCGACCAGACTCGGTTTGACCCAACGACGATCATGTACAAGGCGCTGTAGGGCAAGCTCCAGCGGGGGCGGATAGGAGATTTATGCCCGGGCAATGGCAGCGCGTTGCCATGTGCTGAGCTGAAAAACAAATCCTTTTCATTGGAAATTCCGCCCCTTGGGCAACACGCGGGCCATTTCCTGGAGCGTGCCGGCTTCTGCTGCCCGCAATTCTGGGATGGCTCCGACCATCCGGTCAAGATCGCGCGGCGGCGTCGGCCGCCGGCGGGAATCGAAATCCGGTCTGCGGGCCTCGTCGGTTCGCGCCGACGACATGGCAGGGAGCGTCCGTTCTGGAAGGGTGGCCAGCAGCGGCGTCACGTCCTCAAGCGTGTCGGCGACGATGTGAATGACGCCCGACTCGGACTGGACCTTGCCGCTCACCCGGACAAAGCGCGAGCCGAGCACGAGGGCGCGAAAGCGCTCGAACACCCTGGGCCAGACCACGATGTTGGCGATGCCGGTCTCGTCCTCCAGCGTCATGAAGATGACACCGCTCGCCGTTCCCGGGCGCTGGCGTACCAGCACCAGTCCGGCGACGCTGACCCGGCGACCGTTCTCCGTCGTCTTGAGTCCGACGCAGGGCAGGATGCGCCGGGTCGTCAGGTTCGGCCGGACAAAGGCGACCGGATGGGCCTTCAACGACAGCGACAGCATGCTGTAATCGGCGATCACATGCTCGCCCGGCGGCATCGGCGGCAGGCCGGCGTCGGGCTCGCGGCGGGCGGCACGGCGACCGGCGGCCGAAAACAACGGCAACCGGTCGGCCTCAGCTTCAAGCGCCTGAGCCGCCCACAGCGCCGCGCGGCGGTCCAGGCCGAGGGAGCGAAAGGCATCGGCCTCTGCAAGCCTTTCGATCGTCGACCGCGACAGCCTAGCCCGCAGCCACAGGTCACGCACAGAATCGTAGCCGCTGCCCCGACATGCGACAAGCCGCCTCATCTCTTCCTCACGGAGCCCCTTCACCTGACGGAAGCCGAGACGAACGGCCTTGTCCGAGCGCACCGTACCCTCCATCGACGCATGATCGGGATGCAGGTGGTCGGCGGCGCGCCAACCCGGCTCCAGCACCGCCTCCCAGAACGACAGATTAATATCGACCTCACGAACGTCGACGCCGTGCTCGCGGGCGTCACGCACGAGTTGCGCCGGGGCATAAAAGCCGAGCGGCTGGGCATTTAGAAGCGCGGCACAGAACACGTCCGGATAGCGTGCCTTGATCCAGGCCGAAGCATAGACCAGCAACGCGAAGCTCGCGGCGTGACTCTCGGGAAAGCCGTATTCGCCGAAGCCTTCGATCTGGCGGAAGCAGCGCTCGGCATATTCGGCCTCATAACCGTTGGCGATCATCCCCTCTATCATTTTCCTTTGAAAGGTACTGATGGTCCCCACGCGACGGAAAGTGGCCATGGCACGGCGCAGCCGGTCAGCCTCCTCCGGCTCGAAACCGGCGGCGACGATCGCGATCCGCATCGCCTGTTCCTGGAACAGCGGCACGCCGAGCGTCTTGCCAAGCACGGCCTCGAGTTCGGGTTTGGGATAGGAGACGTGCTCGATGCCCTGGCGGCGGCGCAGATAGGGGTGGACCATGTCGCCCTGGATCGGCCCGGGACGTACGATCGCCACCTCGATCACCAGGTCATAGAACGTCTCCGGCTTTAGCCGCGGCAGCATCGTCATCTGCGCCCGGCTTTCGACCTGAAAAACGCCGAGGGAATCGGCGCGGCTCAACATGTCGTAGACGTCCTTTTCCTCCTGCGGGATGGTGGCGAGCGTATAGTCGAGGCCATAGTCCGCCTTGAGCATGTCGAGCGCCTTCTTCAGCGCCGTCAGCATGCCGAGCGCCAGGACATCGATCTTCAGCATGCCGAGCGAATCGAGATCGTCCTTGTCCCATTCGATCACGGTGCGGTCGGGCATGGCGGCGTTCTGGATCGGCACGCATTCGTCGAGCCGGCCACGGGTGATGACGAAGCCGCCGACATGCTGCGATAGATGGCGCGGGAAACCGATGATATCGCGGGCGAGCTTCATGACCAGGCGCAGCCGGCCATCCGAGGGATCAAGCCCGATCTCGCGGAATGCACTCTCGCCCACCCCCTCTGATGACCAACCCCAGACGGTGGCGGCGAGCCGGCCGACCACATCCCGGCTGAGGCCGAACACCTTGCCGACCTCGCGGATCGCCGAGCGCGAGCGATAGGTGATGACGGTCGCGGCCAGCCCGGCGCGTTCACGGCCGTATTTGCCATAGATGTACTGGATCACCTCCTCGCGGCGGGCATGCTCGAAATCCACGTCAATGTCGGGCGGCTCACCGCGATCCTCCGAGACGAAGCGCTCGAACAGGAGATCGCAGAGGGCCGGGTTAACCTCGGTGATCTGCAAGCAGAAGCAGACCGCGGAGTTGGCGGCCGAGCCGCGACCCTGACACAGGATGCCCCTGGACCGGGCGAATTCCATGATGTCGTAGACCGTCAGAAAGTACGGCGCATATTTAAGCCTTGCGATCAGTGCCAGTTCGTGGGCGACGGCCTCGCGCACCTTTTGCGGCGCCCCTTCGGGATAGCGGAAGGCAAGACCTTTGTAGGTGAGCTCTTCAAGTTCCTCCTGCGGGTCGCGCCCAGAGCCACTTGGCGTCTCGGGATAGTCGTAGCGTAGTTCGTCGAGGGAAAAGGTGATCTCGGAGAGTACCTTGACGCTCTCGTCAAGCGCCTGCGGGTGGGCTGCGAACAGTTTGGCCATCGCCGCACCGTCCTTGAGATGGCGCTCGGCGTTAGCCTCGAGCCGGCGGCCGGCGCCCTCCAGCGTCTCATGCAGACGGATCGCGGTCAGGACGTCGGCGAGCGGCCGGCGTTCAGCGACATGATAGAGGACATCATTGGTCGCCAGCAGCGGCACGCCGGCGCACTCGGCGATCTTTGCCAACCTGTCGAGCCGGCGCCGGTCGGCCGGGCCGAGGGAGAGCGCGGCGGCGAGCCGGACAGCCGCGCCGAAGGTATCGGTGAGACGGGAGAGCACAGCCGGCAGCCGGCCGTCCTCGCTGGGGGCGCCAAGCGGTGCCAGGACCATGCCCTCGCCCCAAGCGAGCAGATCGTCCAGCGCGAGCAGGCATTTGCCCTTGGCGGCGCGGCGGTTGCCGATGGTCAGAAGCCGCGTCAGCCGGCCGAAGGCGGTGCGGTCACGCGGCCAGGCGAGTACGTCGGGCGTGCCATCCTCAAAGCAGAGCCGGCAGCCGGTGACAAACCTGATGCCGAATTCCTTCGCCGCCACATGGGCGCGAACCACCCCGGCCACGGAGTTGCGGTCGCAGACCCCGATTCCGGCGAGTCTGAGCGCTGCTGCCTGCCCGACCAGCTCTTCCGGGTGCGAAGCGCCGCGCAGGAAGGAGAAGTTCGTCGTGACTGCAAGTTCGGCAAATTTGTTCATGATATGTTCTATAGCGAAGAACGGGCGCTGAGGCGAGTCCGGGGCCCTTCGGGACGGTGGAACAGCCGATGAGCATGTTCCGGCGTCGTCGTTCCGCTACCGCAGGATTGCGTCGAGCAGAGCGCGGTAGATTCGCTCGACCGTCTCGGCTTGGGCCGGGCCGAGGCGGTGGAAATAGGATAGGCCTGGCCCCGCGTTGACCTCGAGCACATAAGCCGAGCCAGCCTCGGCCTCTGGATCAGCCACCAGAAGGTCCACCCCGGCAAAACGCAGACCGACGGCCTTCGCCGCGGCGACAGCCATGTTCCGTACCCGTTCAGCGACCGTTGCTGTGATTTCCTCGGCACTGCCGCCAGTCGACAGGTTGGCATTGGCAATGAGCCGCACCGATCGGCCCACGGGCGGCACATAGTCGAGTGTAAGACCGTTGGCATCCAGATGAGTGGCGATCCGGGGATCGTCGAGCGAGATGCGCCCGCCCTTGCCACGCTCGGTGAAAGCGGCGATCGCCGCTGTACCCAGTTCCCGGACACTCCGCCGGCCGTCGCCGACAACCTGGAACGGCGTACGCCGGAAAGCGGCAAGCACACGACCGGCAAGCACGACGAGGCGCAGATCCTCCCCAGGCACCGCGCGCTGGACGAGGACGCGGTCGTTGAGGGCAAAAAGAGTCTCCAGCGCCGCATCAAGCGTCCGGCCGTCACCGACCTTGGTGACCCCTTCGCCCTCCGAGCCTTCGTTTGGCTTGACGTAGAGCGGAAAGCCCACCCGTTCGGCGAAGTGCTGCGCCGCATCCGCCCCGGAGAGCCGGTCGGCGATAGCGGAATTCTTCAGCACCATGGCCGCAATCCGGCGCGGAGCATGGACCAGCACGCTCTCCGGGACCGGAAGCCCAGCCATCGCCAGAAATCGGCTGGCATAGTCCTTGTCGCGAGCGAGCCCCGCCGCCCCCGCACCGTTGATGTCGAAACTGGTGCCCTTGAAGAAATGGCGCTGGCCGTCCGGACGCTCGATAAACCCGGCGTAACCATAGTCCGGCTCGACTTGGAGTCGCGCACCACGCTCGCGGCACAGCCGGTCCAGGATCTCCACCCAGATCGGCGGAACGGCAGATCCCATGACCCCCCCCGGAGACGGCGAACTCCTGATCACGCTTGATCGAAGGGGCGTCGACTGGCCCCACCGACACTCGCGGTTACCTGCCCTGCTTTTCCCTAGCGTTGGCCAGATAATCGATCACGAACAGCTTCGGATTGGTCGGCCCGTTCACCGTGGTGTTGTAGATCGCGACCGAGGTGTCGTAACCCTGCGCGTCAGTGACCGTCCACTGCTTCAGTTCAGTCGACTTGGCGTCGAAGATCAACGTCAGCTTTCCCGAACCGAAGGTGGAATCGTCCTCGATCACCACGGTCACGAGGTCGGGCTCCACGGCAACGTTGGTAACCTTGGCTTCCCTCGTCAGATCGATGTTCTCGGCGAGCAGAAACCGCAGCGGCGTCTGCCTCAGCGGCCAGATATCCTGGGTGGCGAGCTTGCGGTCCTTCACCGACACCGACTTGCCGTCGGCGATGATGTCAATCTTGGCCGGCGGATTGTAATAGAACCGGATTTTGCCGGGGCGAGCGAGGTAGAACTTGCCCTCCGCGCGCTCACCGTTCGGCCCGAACTGGATGAAGTCGCCGTGCATCGTCTTGACCGAATTGAAGTACTTGTTGATGCCGGCAAGCGTTTGCTGCTGCTGGGCCGTCAGGGTCGCGGCGGCTCGTGCAGGCGCCGGCGACGGCAGGATCACGCCGGTGGCGAAGGCAGCGGCAACGAGGCCGACGGCCAGCGCCAGGCGGCGAAGCGGGCGGCGGGAAAGGGTCATGCGGATTCCTCCGACAATCATTGCGGCTCGCACCTCGCTATTTCGACAACAGCCCGAGCCTCGGAAACTCTCTTCTGCAGCCGCTACTAGCGGCCTATGGCGAAGTTGCGGCACTCCTTCTGCCCTCAGTAATCGGAGTCGGCGCCGCCTTCGAGCAGGATCTCGCGCTTGCCGGCATGATTGGCAGGACCGACGATACCCTCCCTCTCCATCCGCTCGATGATAGAAGCTGCCCGATTATAGCCGATAGACAACCGACGTTGGACATAGGACGTGGACGCCTTCTTGTCGCGCAGCACGATGGCAACCGCCTTGTCGTAAAGGTCGGCACCGTCTTCGCTGCCACCACCGCCGGCAAGCATGTCATAGGGGCTGTCGCCGCCCTCGTCGTCCTCGGTGACGGCCTCAAGGTATTGAGGCGCGCCCTGGGCCTTCAGGTGATTGACGATGTGCTCGACCTCCTCGTCGGAGACGAAGGGGCCGTGGACCCGCTGAATACGGCCGCCGCCGGCCATGTAGAGCATATCGCCCTGCCCGAGCAGCTGCTCGGCGCCTTGCTCGCCGAGGATGGTACGGCTGTCGATCTTCGACGTCACCTGGAACGAGATGCGCGTCGGAAAATTTGCCTTGATCGTGCCGGTAATGACGTCGACCGACGGGCGCTGAGTTGCCATGATGATGTGAATTCCGGCCGCGCGGGCCATCTGAGCGAGACGCTGGATTGCTCCTTCGATGTCCTTGCCGGCGACCATCATAAGATCGGCCATCTCGTCGACGATCACGACGATATAGGGCATCGGCTCCAGCGGCAGGTTCTCGTCCTCGTAGATCGGCTCGCCGGTGTCGCGGTCGAAGCCGGTCTGGACCGTGCGGGTGAAGCTCTCGCCCTTGGCAAGTGCCTGGGCGACCCGCGTGTTGTAGCCGTCGATGTTGCGCACGCCCATCTTCGACATCAGCTTGTAACGTTCCTCCATTTCGCGGACCGTCCACTTGAGTGCGACCACTGCCTTCTTGGGATCGGTCACGACCGGAGACAGCAGATGAGGAATGCCGTCGTAGATGGAGAGTTCCAGCATCTTCGGGTCGATCATGATCAGCTTGCACTGGTCCGGCGTCAGCCGATAGAGCAGCGAGAGGATCATGGTGTTGATCGACACCGACTTGCCCGAGCCCGTGGTACCGGCGACAAGCAGATGCGGCATGCGGGCAAGGTCGGCGATGACCGGCTCGCCGCCGATCGTCTTGCCGAGCGCCAACGGTAGCTTGCCTTTCGACTTCTCGAAATCCTGCGAGGCGAGCAACTCGCGCAAATAGACGGTCTCTCGGCGCTGGTTCGGCAACTCGATGCCGATCGCGTTCTTGCCCGGGATGACCGCGACGCGGGCGGAGATCGCACTCATCGACCGTGCGATGTCATCGGCAAGACCGATCACACGGGAAGACTTGATGCCCGGCGCCGGCTCCAGCTCATAGAGCGTGACCACGGGACCCGGCCGGACCTCGATGATCTCACCCCGGACGCCGAAATCCTCCAGCACGCCTTCAAGGATGCGGGCATTCTGCTCCAGCGCCTCGGCACTGATAGAGGGACCACGGCTGGCGGCCGCTTTGGGTTCAACAAGCAGACGCAGTGGCGGCAGTTCGTAAACCTCTGGCACGCCGAGCAGCGAAGGCTGCTGCTCGGCCATGACGCGGCGACCGGGCCTTGGCCGGGGTGCCGGCGGCACCACGCGGCCAGCCGGCTCAGCCGCCGTGCCCGTCCGGGGAGCGGCGATACCGACCGGCCTGAGCGCCTGCCGCGCCGGCGCCGGGGGTTCATCGTCGAAATCGTCCTCCACGTCGAAGTCGGAATCATCCACGTCATGGGCCGGCGGGACAACCCGGGGCGCGGTGTCGACATCGATCCTTGGCTCCGCCGGAAGCACGGCAGCCTCGGGGTAGAATGCGTCGAGTCCGTCGTCGTCCTGCGGCAGCAGACGTGCACGGAGACGGAATTTGTCCCGCCACGAGCGCTGGCGACGCCCGTCGTCGTCCTCAAACTCGTCACCCTCGAATTCGTCGTACTCCTCCTCGTAGTCGTCAGCCGGATCTTGCCGGCGCGCGCGGCGCAACAGCGTGCGGCGCACCGTGGCGCGAGCGAGGAGGCCCCAGTGAGTCACGGCGCCAGCCACCGCCGCGAACCGGCTGTCGCCATCGTCATCCTCTTCGTCGTCCTCGAACTCGTCCTCGGCGGCGGTTCGTCCGCGCCCAGCGGCCAGCCCGGCGGGGGACGTCTCGATGAAAGCCTCCACCGGATCGCTACCGATCCAGCCTGCTGCACGCAGCATCAACAACAGAGAAGGCACGCCAAAGCCGAGACATCCGACGATCGTGGCCATTCCCGGCGTCAGCGACGTCATCAGCTTCGCCGGAAAGTGGTGCACGAAATCACCGAGAAAGCCGCCAAGGCCGGTCGGGAGCGGCCAGCCTTCCGGGATCGGCAACGCAGCGAGGCTGCCGGCCGCAAGCAACGTGCCGACAAACCAGGCAAAGACGCGACGCCGCGCGAGGCGCAGCGCGCGGCCTGTGAAGAGCCTCCAGCCCCACAGTATGACCGGGAGCAGGAACACTGCGGTCGACAGGCCGATCGACTGCATCAGAAGGTCAGAGATCACCGCTCCGGGCCAGCCGAGCGCATTGCGCACCGGCTCGCCAGTGGCGTGATTGAGGCTCGGATCGGACACGGACCACGTGGCCAAGGCTGCAGCAAGGGCCGCGGTGAATGCGATCAGTGCCAGACCGCTCGCGCCGACCAGATTGCGCTTTAGGAAGCGCTTGATGGGATTGATGTCGTCGAGATCAACTGTCGTCCGTCCCGGACGTATTGCGGCTGCGCGCCTCATTCCAGCTTCTCCAGGATCGTCGCCACGCGTCGGAGCCCGGTCTCGACCTTCCCGACGTCATCCACCAAGGCAATGCGGATGTAGTCTGCTCCCGGGTTGTTGCCCGAGGATCCGTCACTGGCCAGAAACGCCCCCGGCAGTACCCTGACACCGACCTCGGCCCAAAGCCGCCGCGTCACGGCAAGCCCACCGCCCCAGCGCGACACGTCCAGCCAAAGGAAGAAGCCGGCCGGCGGCGTTACCCGGCCGAGGAGCGGGCCGAGCAGTCGTTCGGCGATTGCGAATTTTTCATTGTAGAGTCTGCGATTTTGTTCAACGTGGGATTCGTCTGCGAAAGCAGCCGCCGCGACAGCCTGTAACGGCAGCGGCACTTGCGGCGCGGCCAGACCCCGAAAGCGCGCCCAAGCAGCTAGATACTCGGGGTCTCCGGCCGCAAAGCCGCAACGCAGTCCGGCAAGATTCGACCGCTTGGAAAGCGAATTGAAGCTTACGAGCTTATCGTAGCCCGTCCCGAGCTTATGCGCCGCTTCGAGGACTCCGACCGGCGGCTGGTCGCGATAGATTTCGGAATAGCACTCGTCGGCGAAGATGAAGAAGTGGTGACGACGAGCGAGGTCAATCAGTGCTTCCCAGGCGGCAAGGTCGGCAGCAACGCCCTGAGGATTGGCCGGTGAGGCGTAATAGACGGCAATGGTACGGTCGAGGAGCTCCGGATCGAGCACATCCAGATCGGGCAGGAATCCTGTCTCCGACCGCGCGTCCAGCATCACCGCCTCCGCGCCAGCGACATGAGCCGCCGCGGCATAGGTCTGGTAGAACGGATTGGGCAGCAGAACCGCCGGTCGGGACTTCGGCTTGGCAAGGAGATCGCGCGCCCAGATCGCAGCGAAGGTCAGGCCCTCGCGCGAACCGTTCAGCGGCACGATGCCGCGCTCTCGGTCAATCGAGGCGGCGAGGCCATAGCGCCGATCGAGCCAGTCGGCGACGGCATTGCGGAACTCGGCCGTTCCGGTCATGGCAGGATAACGGCTGAAGTCGGCGAGATTGGCTTGAAGCACGGCGCCAACGAATCCGGGAATCGGATGCCGCGGCTCGCCGATTGTCATCACGATCGGCTCCGCACCTGCGGCAACACCGTCGAGGAGGCCGGCGAGTCGCTGGAACGGGTTGGCCGACGGCAAGGTCGACGGAGCCGGGGCAGGAGGGGCGAGCGGCGCCTGCATGGTCGGACGGGAATTCCTCCAAGAACGAGACAAGACGATCGCGGGCAGGCTAGCGGGGCTTGGTAAATCTCTCATTAACCAAGGCGCGCCGCCGCCAACGCGCCGGAGCGGGCGTCGAACGCCGCCGCCTAAAAATCGCTGGCGATTCCCTTGACCTCCCAGTCGTCATAGCGCGCCGGATCGAGACCACCGCGGCCGTCGATCTCCCGCGGCATCGCCCTTTGCCGCTCGTCGATCGCTTTGCGACGGGCCTCCGCCTCGGCAAGCGCACGCTGCGCCGCCGGGGACAAATTGCGGCAGTCGCCGGAGGTACTGCCCGATTCGCCAAGCGGCGGAGTGGATGGCTGGTTTGCTTGATTGCTCATTCTTTCCGATTCGTAGTTGAGGTTCATTTTCCATGATGTTTGCGCCGCTCGCCCATCGGCAAGGATCTTGCAGGCGGCGCGCCTTACGCCAACATATAGGAGCGAGCGCGCCGGTGGCAGGACCGAATCGGCGGACCGTGGCGCGGCCGGGCGGAACCCGCCACGGCGCTTTGACTGCGATCGGGCTTTTGAGGTTCCTGAATGTAGGGTTACAAAAGGCCGATTCAGGTAGGGGTTCAGGATGAACTATTTCCGGACGGCTCTTCTTCTTGCCGCCATGACGGCGCTTTTCATGGGCGTCGGCTTCCTGATCGGCGGTGAAAGCGGCATGATGATCGCTCTTGTGATCGCTGCCGCGATGAACCTCTTCAGCTATTGGAACGCCGACAAGATGGTGCTGTCCATGCACCATGCCGTCGAGGTCGATGAACGTCAGGCGCCGGAGTTCTACCATTTGGTCCGGGAACTGGCGGCCCGCGCCGAGTTGCCGATGCCCAAGGTCTATATTATCGACAACCCGCAGCCGAATGCTTTCGCAACCGGGCGCAATCCTGAAAACGCTGCGGTGGCCGCAACGACGGGTCTGCTCGACCGACTATCGCGAGAGGAAATCGCCGGCGTGATGGCCCATGAGCTCGCGCACGTAAAGAACCGCGACACGCTGATCATGACGATCACTGCGACCATTGCCGGCGCGATCTCGATGCTCGCCAACTTCGCCTTCTTCTTCGGCGGAAATCGCGACAACAACAACCCGATCGGTTTCATTGGCGTTATCGTCGCCATGATCGTTGCCCCGCTGGCGGCCATGCTCGTGCAGATGGCGATCTCCCGAACACGGGAATATGCTGCGGACCGGATGGGTGCAATGATCTGCGGTGAGCCGTTGTGGCTGGCGTCAGCGCTCAGCAAGATCGCACGCGGTGCGGCGCAAATTCCCAATCCGGATGCCGAGCGCAATCCCGCAACGGCACATATGTTCATCATCAATCCGCTATCTGGCGAGCGCATGGACAACCTTTTCTCCACGCACCCTAATACCGACAATCGTATCGCCGCGCTGCAGCAGCTCGCAGCGGAGATGGGGGGCGGCTCTGCTCCACGCGCGATGACGTCCGTTCGCCGTGCGGGAGCGACGGGTCCGTGGAGCGGCACCGGATCAGCTAGCTCCGGCGGCCGCCGTCACGGTCCCTGGGGTTGAGGCGACCGGCTAATCCCCAAGCAAATCTGAGCGTCGGCAGCCATTCACAGAGGCGGACCGCCGGCGCTTTGCCGGATGTCGAACGGATCCTATATGCTGCGCCTCGGGCGCCGTGACCGGCGCCAAGTCCTGCTTTCGATACTGGTCCACGAAAACCCGAATAAGCGAGACCCGATTGGCCGACGTACCAAGACGCGGAACTCGAACTCTGCCTCGCAACAGGATTCGTCCCGAAGCCAAACCGGTCGTGGGGTTGGCGGCGCGCCGAACCGCGGTCAACATTCTTGGGCGGGTTGTGCGTCAACGCCGGCCGCTCGATCAAGAACTCGATGTCGCGCACGGCGATAGCGCCCTGCAGGCGCTGGCCGCAAGGGACTGGGCGCTGGTACGGGCGATTCTCGGCGCAGCGCTCCGCCACCGGGGCCAGATCGCCTCCGTGTTGGATACCCTGATCGAGAAGCCGATTCCCGAGCGGACCGGCCGGGTGGACGACATTCTTCACATCGGTGCCGCTCAGATCCTGTTCCTCGACGTGCCGGATCACGCCGCAGTCTCACTTGCCGTCACGATCGCCGAATTGGATCGCCGAGCCCGGCCTTACAAGGCGCTGGTCAACGGCGTGCTGCGCCGCCTTGCGCGGGAGCGTGACGACCTGCTCACCCAATTCTCCGAACCCTGGCGCAATACGCCGGTCTGGCTCTATGCCCGCTGGCAGGCCGCCTACGGGGAGGATCGCGCAGCGGCAATTGCGGCCGCGCACCTGCTCGAGCCGAATCTCGACCTGACAGTGAAAGCCGACGCCAGTAGCTGGGCGGAGCGTCTCGGCGGCCGTGTCGTGGCGGCCGATACTGTGCGGCTCACCAACCATTCGGGACGGATTGAGCAGCTCGCTGGCTATGAAACCGGCGCCTGGTGGGTGCAGGATGCCGCAGCGTCCCTTCCGGCCCGGCTGCTGGGCGATGTCGCGGGCAAGCGTGTAGCCGATCTCTGCGCCGCGCCCGGCGGCAAGACGGCGCAGCTCGCTGCTGCCGGTGCCAACGTCACGGCGGTCGATATTTCTGCGCCGCGGCTGAAGCGGCTCGCCGACAACCTGCGCCGCCTGGGCCTATCGGCCGATAGCATCGTCTCCGACCTACGCACGTGGCAGCCGGACGCGCCCTTCGACGCCATCCTACTCGATGCGCCGTGCTCGGCGACCGGGACAATCCGCCGACACCCCGACGTCGCCTGGACCAAGACCGAAGCGGATATTGCGGCTCTTGTAGCTGTGCAGCGTGAAATTTTTGATCGCACGATAGAATGGCTAAGTCCGGGCGGCGTGCTGGTCTATTGCACCTGCTCGCTACAGCCGGAGGAAGGCGAACGACAGGTAGAGGCGATCCTCGCCCGCCGTAGTGATCTTCGCCGCGTTCCGGTCACGCCGGATGAGATCGGCGGGCTCGCAGAAGCGGTCACACCGGACGGTGATTTGCGCACCCTTCCATCGATGCTTTCCGCTGAGCCGCCGCAGGCGGGTGGTCTCGACGGGTTTTTCGCGGCAAGAATGCGGCGGGTTTAACACTTAAATAACCCTTCATCTTCGCAATGGGTAAACGGCACGCTAACCTTACGGCCGGCGCGGCGAAGACTCCCATCGCCGCGGGGTCGGGCACACGGGAGTCACAGCCGGGCCTGCACGCATAGAGGTGCAAGTCGGTGATCCTAGGTACTTGAACTCGGTCAACTGTCCTGCTGCCGGCATGAGACCGCCCGAGAGCAGGATGATGTGGAACGTCCGAAAGGCGGTGCGAAGCGGCGTGGAGGCGGACGCACATTCGACGAATTTGTTGTTTTGGGGTGTTGATCCGAGCGGCGCTGCGAGCCGACGCGCCGCTCGGCCACGGCCTCATCAGCGGGCCGTACCTTCGATCGCAGCGCGTGTTTTCGGCAGTGGAGGGTTGAACGAGGGCATGGCGCTCGGGGCGATGTCCGAACAGGCTCGGGTCTGGGGTCTTCTGGCCCATGCCCTATGGCAGTCGATGCTGAGACGGTTGCACGGCGGACCCTTGTTCCGCTGGCAGCCGCTCGCGGCCGTTCCCGCGCGCCTGCTCATCGCCCCCCAGGATCTCCGCACCTCCGATGCCACCAATGCCGCGGACATCTACGCCGGACGGTTCCTGTTTGCCGGGCACCTGGTCGAAACCGGCGGCAAGTCTCCCTTCGAAATCGAGGCGCCGTCAGACGACTGGAGCCGGGCGCTGCACGGCTTTGGCTGGCTGCGCCATCTCAGGGCCGCACAAACCAACGTCGCCAAGCAGAACGCACGCGCCCTGGTCGATGAATGGATCCGGCTCTGTAGTCGCCGGGACCGGATCGCGTGGGAGGAGGCCGTCGTTGCTCGGCGTGTGCTGTCATGGCTGTCGCAGTCGCCACTCATCCTCGACGGCTGCAGCCGCGAGTTCTACCGACGCTTTCTGCGCTCGCTGGCCCGGCAGGTTCGGTATCTGCGCCAGACCGTCAATGAGACACCGGATGGCGTGCCGCGGCTGACTGCAGCGATCGCCGTGGCCGCAGCCACAGTGTCAATGGCCGGCCAAGGCCGTTACGTGCGCCAGAGCATGCGCCGGCTCGACCATGAATTGGCGCGCCAGATCCTACCGGACGGCGGCCACGTCTCCCGCAACCCGGGGGCGCTGCTCGAGATCTTGGTCGACCTGCTGCCGGTTCGCCAGGCGCTCACCGTCCAGGGTCTACCTGCTTCGCCGGCGATCATGCAGACGATCGATCGGGTCATGCCGATGATCCGCTTTTTTCGTCACGGCGATGGCGCCTTTGCCCATTTCAACGGCATGGGCACGACGCCGGCGGACCTGGTAGCGACGATACTTGCCTATGACGATGCCCGCGGCGCACCGCCGGGCAATGCCCCGCACTCCGGCTACCAGCGGCTGGCCGGGGGCGACACCGTGGTCCTGATGGACACGGGCAAGCCGCCGCCGCCCACCGTCAGCGATCAGGCCCATGCCGGCTGCCTTTCTTTCGAACTGTCGTCGCGGCGCAACCGCGTCATCGTCAACTGCGGCGTTTCGGCTCAAGACCGGGGCGGCTGGCGGACGGTGGCTCGCTCGACCGCTGCTCACTCCACTGCAGGAATCGAGGATACCTCGTCGGCGCGCTTCCTGACGACCCCGCGTTACGGCCGATTGATCGGGGTACCCATCATCTCCGGGCCAACGGAAGTGCCGGTGCGCCGAGAGGAGACAGAGGCCGGCACCCGAATTACCGCGAGCCACAACGGATACGTACCGCGCTTCAAGGTGGTTCACGAGCGCAGCATCGCACTCTCGGCAGACGGAAGCGTGCTCGACGGCCTCGACCGCTTCCGCACGGTGGGGGCTTTGGGCACACAGGACCGCTATACCATCCGCTTTCACCTGCATCCGCTCGTCAAGGCAAGCTCCGTCAGGTCGGGAACCGCCGTGGTGCTGCTGTTGCCCGACGGCGAGGCCTGGGAACTCGTTGCACCCAACGCCGAGATCGCGATCGAGGAATCGATTTATCTCTCTGATGTCTATGGCCACCGCCGTACCGAGCAGATTGCAATCTACGGCCGCGTGCGCACGCAGCCCGAAGTGGCCTGGCAGTTGCGCCGGACCGCAAGCGGCAAAACTAGCCGCAGGCGCGTCAGCGACACCGCTGCGGCGGATCTCGGCCTTTGAGCACGATCACCGAGCGAAACGGCGCATCGCCGCTGGGCTAGAGCGTTAGAGCCTTTCGGTCCGCGCCGGTTCGTGTTAGGGGGCGGCCACTTCCGACCGAAAGCTTCGAGGCAAGCCATGGCCGTCGCGTCTAAGCGCATTCCCGTTCCCGATCTCGTCGCGGTGCGCCGCGCGCTCCTGTCCGTGTCCGACAAGACCGGTCTGGTCGACTTTGCGCGCGCACTCGCCGAACGTGGCATCGAGCTGGTCTCCACGGGGGGGACGCGCAAGACGCTCGCAGACGCAGGACTCACGGTTCGCGACGTCTCGGACTTGACCGGCTTTCCGGAAATCATGGATGGCCGCGTGAAGACGCTCCATCCGCTGGTTCATGGCGGCCTACTCGCCATCCGTGACGATGCGGAACACACCGAGGCGATGGCGGCCCATGGAATCGCCGGAATCGACCTGCTCTGCGTCAACCTTTATCCGTTCGAGGAAACGGTCGCCGCCGGCGCGGACTACGCTACCGGCGTTGAGAACATCGACATCGGCGGACCGGCAATGACACGAGCTGCCGCCAAGAACCATGCCTATGTTACAGTCGTGAGCGATCCGACCGACTACAGCGCCGTAATCGACGCGCTTGCACAGCACGACGGCTCGATCCCGCTCGTCTTGCGCAAACGCCTGGCGCAAACGGCATTCGCCCGAACCGCCGCCTATGATGCCGCGGTCTCCAACTGGTTGGCCGCCGAAATCGACGCCGAGGCCCCCGATTGGCGGGCGTTCGGCGGTCGCCTTGCCGAGGTGATGCGTTACGGTGAAAACCCGCACCAGTCAGCTGGCTTCTATGTTACCGGCGAGAAGCGGTTCGGTGTTGCCACTGCAAGGCAGCTTCAGGGCAAGACCCTATCCTACAACAATATCAATGATATTGACGCCGCCTTCGAACTCGTCGCCGAATTCGACCCGTCCCGCACCAAGGCGGTTGCGATTATCAAGCACGCCAACCCCTGCGGTGTCGCAGAAGCGGCTACCTTACGCGAAGCCTATGAGAAAGCGCTTCTGTGCGATCCGGTCTCAGCCTTCGGCGGCATTGTAGCACTCAACGATCGGCTCGACGCTGAGGCGGCGGAGGAGATCGTCAAGATTTTCACCGAAGTGATCATCGCACCGGCAGCCACCGATGAGGCGGCGGCGATCGTTGCCAGGAAGAAGAACCTGCGCCTGCTCGTCACCGGCGGGCTACCCGATCCTCGAGCCGCGGGTCTTTCGATCAAGTCTGTAGCCGGCGGCCTGCTCGTCCAGAGCCGCGACAATGCCGTCGTGGACGACCTCGACCTCAAGGTCGTGACAAGGCGTGCGCCGAGCACTCAGGAGATGGCGGATCTCAAATTCGCCTTCCGCGTCGCCAAACACGTCAAGTCCAATGCCATCGTCTATGCCAAAAATGGCGCGACCGTGGGTGTGGGCGCCGGACAGATGAGCCGTGTCGACAGCGCCCGCATAGCTGCCCGCAAGGCGTCAGATGCCGCCGAGGCAGCGGGACTGCCGGAACCGCTGACAAGGGGCTCCGTTGTCGCGTCCGATGCCTTCTTCCCCTTCGCCGACGGGCTGCTGTCTGCGGCCGAGGCCGGTGCCACCGCCGTGATCCAGCCAGGTGGCTCGATGCGCGACGACGAAGTGATCGCCGCTGCCGACGAAGCCGGGCTCGCCATGGTGCTGACCGGAATGCGCCACTTCCGCCACTGACGCGGGAGAAGCTCTCAGGTTCATGCTCGTGGGCTGCGCATCTGCAAAAGTAGCAAGAGGCCAGCAGAAAAGAAGATTAGGATCACCGAGATCCCGGCCTTCTGGCTCGACGTGACGTCGGTGACGATGCCGACGGCCATGGGGGCGAGAAAGCTGGTGAGTTTGCCGGACAGCGCGAACAGCCCGAAATGGCTTGTGAGCTCTGCTGGCGGCGCGAGCCGGACCAGCAACGTGCGGGAGGCAGACTGGAGCGGTCCCGCCGCCCCGCCGATCACACCGCCGAGCACGAGGAACACCCGCTCCGGCAAGGTCGAGAACGGCCCCCCTCCGGCCGAGGAGGCAACGTCGACGACGAAGAACACGCTGCTCTTGTCGACGGAAACCAGGCCGAGACCACAGACGATCAGCAGGATGAGCGCACCGGCAATCACCGGGCGCGGACCGAACCGATCGTCGAGCCAGCCACCAAGCGCCGCGCCGGCGGTTCCCGTTACCGTAAGCAGGATGCCGAAGGTACCAATCTCGATCGAACCCCAATCGAGCACGCCGGCGGCGTAGATGCCGCCGAAAGCGAACAAGGCGACCAAGCCATCCTTGTAGATCATGTTGGCGACAAGGAAGATCAGCATCGCCGCATCGCGCCTGAGTTTGCCGAGCGCGGCAGCGAGGTCGACAAGGCCGGAGGCGACTGCCAACTGAAGCGGCGTGCCGCGCGGCGTGTCCGGCGTGAACAGAAACAGTGGCAACACGAAGATGATGTACCAAAGCGCCGAGAACGGCCCCGAGGCTCGGTCCCCGTCGCGGGTCGTCGGATCGAGGTCGAGGATCGGCTCGAGACCAAACAACGTATTGCCGGTTTCCGGATTGGCCGCCATCAGACCGAGCGCGATCACCAGCGATACGAGGCCACCGACATAACCGAGCGCCCAGCCCGAACCGGACAGCCGTCCGAGCCGGCTCGACGGCACCAGGTCGGACATCATGGCGTTGTTGAAGACGGTCGCGAATTCCACCCCGATCGTTGCCAACACGAAACCGAAGAGGGCGATAGGAACTGCGTGTTGGCCACCCGGCACGGCAAACCACAACAATAGGCAGCCGAGCACCAGAGGCACCGAAAAGGCACAGACCCAGCGCTTGCGCGCGCCGGTGCGGTCAGCGATCGATCCGAGCAGCGGAGCGAGGAGGGCGATCGTCAGCCCGGCCGCTGCCGTAGCGTAGCCCCATAGCGCTTGACCTGCCGCCGGCGTAGGCGCCAGGGTCGAGGCGAAGTAGGGGGCGAAGACGAAGGTGGTGACGAGCGTGTGGACCGGCTGTGCCGCCCAGTCAAACAGCAGCCAGCCGGCCACCGCCTTGCGGCTAAAACCGGGCTGTTTCCCGGCCATATCCGTCAGCGCGGGCTGCGCGGCACGTCTGGTGTCGAGGTCCATGCTCAAAGTGTTGGCACCACCTCACCGCGCCAGTTCAGCAAGCAGGCTCGCCGCTACGGAGAACTTGGACACCGTCAGCTCGCCGTCGACGATTTCATTCGCCGCACGCGTCGTGCGCCCGACCTTGGCCTCGTTGGCGGCCAGCCAACCGGCGAAACCATCGAGCGCGAGCGCCTCCCCGGTGATTCGGCGGTGAGCATCGGCGAGAGTCGCCCGAGCTCGATCGAGGGCGAGGCCATCATAGTAGTCGCGCAGGTCCAGTCCCCGTGCCTTGGTATCCATCGCACCGAGTCGGAAGTGACCGGCGACGTCGAAGAAGGTCTTCGCGACATCCGTCAGCGGTTTGCCGCTCCGTTCGGCCACAAGGACGATATCGGGGATGGTTGCTTCGACCGGGAGCATCGCGATCCGCGCGGCAAGTGCATTTGGCACCCCCCCGGCGATCAGCCGTCCGGTCTCGACGGCGATCTCTTCACGCATGGTTTCCGGGAGAATGTCCACGAGTTTCGGCGACAGCTCTTCTATGCCGGTGCGGAACCGCGTCACCACTGCCTCAATGCCGTCCGCGAAGGAGACGTCGCGAAGGAACCAGACAGTCTGGTCGAGCACTAGATCCTGCACGGCGGTGTAGAGCTCAAGCTGCAGTTCGCCTTCCACATGAGTATCGAGCGCATCGATTTCGCCGTTGAGCGCCGTGAGACCGTACGCATCGCGCACCGCCGTAAAGGCTTCGGCGATCTGATAGACATCGGCGCCGGTCTGGTCGGAGATCCGTGTGACGAAAGTTGGCCCGCCGCGGTTGATCAAGGAGTTTGCAAGCATCGTTGCAATGATCTCCCGCCGCAGCCTGTGCGACGCGATCTCGGACCGGTAGGGTTCCCGCATCGCCTCCGGGAAATAGCGGAACAATTCCAGCGCCAGATAGTCGTCGTCGGGTACACGGCTCGACAGGAGCGCGTCGTAGAGTGTCAGCTTGGCATAGGCGAGCAATACACCGATTTCGGGGCGCGTCAGAGAAAGGCCGGCCTTTTCCATCTCTTCGAGCGCAGCGTCGTCCGGCAGCGTCTCGACCACCCGATCGAGCAAGCCTGCCTGCTCCAGACGGCGCATCATGCGGCGCTGGTAGCCAAGGTCTTCCTGGCCTCGTCGTTCCGCGAGGCTGATAGCCAGCGTTTGCAGGTAGTTGTTGCGCAGCACCAGCGCGGCGACCTCGTCGGTCATGTCGGCGAGAAGTGCGTTGCGCTGCTCTAGGTCAAGTTTGCCCGAACGCACCGCTGCGCCGAGCGCGATCTTGATGTTGACCTCCATGTCGGAGGAATTGACGCCGGCCGAATTGTCGATTGCATCGGAATTGCACCTTCCGCCGCGGCGGCTGAATTCGACGCGGGCTTTCTGAGTCATACCCAGGTTGGCGCCTTCGCCGATCACCTTGGCCCCGAGATCGGCGGCGGTGACCCGGATCGGGTCGTTGGCGCGATCGCCGACCTCGGCATCGCTTTCGACGGACGCCCGCACATAAGTGCCGATGCCGCCGAACCACAACAGATCGACATTCATTTTCAAGATGGCGCTCATGACCTCTTGCGGCGTCGCCTTGGCTTTTGGCAGGCCGAGCATGGCCTGCGCTTCCGCGGACAACGGCACCGACTTGGCGGAGCGCGAGAACACTCCACCACCCTTAGAGATCAAACTCTTGTCGTAGTCGGCCCAGGACGACCGACCAAGATCGAACAAGCGCTGTCGTTCGGCAAAGGACTTCTCCACATCCGGATCCGGGTCGAGAAAGATGTCGCGATGGTCGAAGGCGGCGAGCAGTCGGGTCACCCGCGACAGCAACATGCCGTTGCCGAACACATCCCCGGACATGTCGCCGACACCGGCGACGGTGAACGGCTCTGTCTGGATGTCATGGTCCATTTCCCGGAAGTGGCGTTTGACCGCTTCCCAAGCGCCGCGGGCTGTGATGCCCATTTTCTTGTGGTCGTAGCCCGCAGACCCGCCCGAGGCGAAAGCGTCTCCAAGCCAGAAATGACGCGCAGCCGAAATAGCATTCGCCGTATCGGAGAAGGTCGCCGTCCCCTTGTCTGCAGCCACGACCAGGTAGGGATCGTCGTCATCGTGGCGCACCACAAGTTCCGGCGGCAGAACCTTGGCCCCATCGAGATTATCAGTGACGTCGAGCAGCGACGATATGAAGATTTTGTAGGCCTCGGTTCCCTCGGCGAACACCTCCTCGCGCGAGCCACCCGCAGGCAACTGCTTCGGCACGAAGCCACCCTTGGCGCCGACGGGAACGATAACGGCGTTCTTGACCTGTTGCGCTTTGACGAGGCCGAGCACCTCGGTGCGGAAGTCCTGAGGCCGATCCGACCAGCGCAGCCCTCCGCGGGCGACCTTGCCGAAGCGCAGGTGCACCCCCTCGACCCTGGGGGAATAGACAAACAGCTCGCGGAACGGACGCGGCGCAGGCAGATCCTCGATTCGATGGGCGTCGAGCTTAAAGACGAACGTCTGCTTCGGCTGGCCGTGGACGTCGATCTGGAAGAAGTTGGTGCGCAGTATTGCGTCGACGATGTTCTGGAACCGACGCAGGATGCGATCGTCATCGAGGCTCTCGACCCGGTCGAACGCCGCCGTAATTTCCTCGTCGATCCGGGCTGCGCCGGACCTTCGTTCCTCTTCGGTCATAGCCGGATTGAACCGGACGTGAAACAGCTCGACGAGCTTTGCGGCGATCTCCGGATAGCGGTTGAGCGTTCCCCACATGTAGTCTTCGGAATAGCGGATGCCGACCTGGCGCAGATAGCGCGACAGGGCTCTCAGCATGGCGATGTCGCGCCAAGCGAGGCCGGCCGTCAGCACCAGCGCATTGTAACCGTCGGATTCGGCGCGGCGTCGCCACACTGCCATGTAGAGCGCCTCCAGCCGCTCACGCAGGTCGTCATCGAGGACCAGATCGGCGGCTGATGCCGGCTCCAGCGTTGTCTCGTGCAAATAGGCGAGCGGCCGGTCGGCCGGCGTGATGCGGTAAGTGCGCTCATTGATGACGCGAAAGCCCATGTTCTCCAACACCGGTACGCGGGCGGAAAGTGGGATCGGCGTCCGATGGTGATAAACTTTGAGCGTCAGCCGGTTGGAAGCGCCATCCTCGCGGGGCCCGAAGCGGATCGTGGTGTCGGCCCGCTCCGAAAGCTGCTCCACGATACGAATGTCGGCGAGCGCGGCCTCGGGTGAGAAGACCTCGCGGTACCCCGCCTGGAAGGCATGAGCGTAGCGGATCGCGACCTCGACGGCGCGATTGCCGCCATACGCGCTGCGCAGCGCGTCGCGTAGCCCGTCGCTCCAGGTCCGCACGATCTCGGCGACAGCCTGTTCCAGCTGTTCCCGGCTAGGATCTGGTGTCTCGCCTTCATACCGCCCGATGATGAAATGAACCCGGGCGAGCGGCCCTTCCGGATAAGTGACGTACCAGGTCGACAACCGCCCGTCATATACGTCGGCGAAATAGCTGCCGATCTTGAGCCGCATTTCGGTCGTGTAGCGATCACGGGGGACAAAGCACAGGATCGAGACGTAGCGGTCAAACTTGTCGCGACGGGCCAGGACGCGAATGCGGGGCCGTTCTTCGAGCTGCAGGATGGCCAGCGCGAAATCGTAGAGTAGCTCGCGTTCGATCTGGAACAGCTCGTCGCGCGGGTAGTTTTCTAGGACGTTCATCAATGCCCGGCCGGAATGACTTTCCGGGTCGTAACCGGCCCGAGTCAGCACGTAGTCCACCTTGCGCCTGAGATAGGGAATGAGCCTGGTCGACCGCGTGTAAGCGGTCGCCGTGAACAGGCCGACCACGCGGAGTTCGCCTGTCAGCGCACCTGCCTCATCAAACAGCTTGATGCCGATATAGTCCATGTGCACCCGGCGGTGCACTCGGCTCTTGACATTGGCCTTGGCGATGATCAGCGGCTCGGGCCGCATCATGAATTCGCGAATCTCGGGAGTCATCACCACGAATTCAGAGCCACGACGCAGCACCCGCACGTCCGGGTCGGCAAGAAGGCCGAGCGCCGATCCTTCCTTATGAGACAACTCGCCGGTAGCGGCGCCACCCTCAAAGAAGTACTCGCGCATTCCGAGGAAGGTGAAATTGTCCGCGGCGATCCACTCCAGAAATTGCACCGCCTCGGCGAGCTCGTCCACGGCAAATGGCGGTGGCGTATCGCGATAGGTGGCAATGGCGGCGGCGAGGCGCTCGCGCATCTTCGGCCAGTCCGCGACAGCCTGCCGGACGTCGGACATCACGTTCTCGAGCCGATCCTTGAGCCCGGTGCGCTCGATGTCGGCATCGATCCGCGCCACGTGGATGTGGATCAAGCTTTCGCGGCGGTCTTTCGTGTCCTTGGTCGGTTTGCCGGCGCCGTGATAGGCGAGCAGGGTGCCGGCGTCATCGCGCTCGACCAGCAGGATGGGATGCAGCACCAGCCGCACCTCGAGCCCGGAGTCCTGCAGCTCGCCCATCACCGAGTCGACCAGGAACGGCATGTTGTCGTTCAGGATCTCGATCACCGTGACGTCGTCGGCGCGCGCACCGTCGATCTTGAAGGACGGGTTGTAGATGTTGATCCGGCAGGTGCCGACCTCATGGGTGGCGAGATCGCGCCAAGCTTCACGGGCGAAGGCCGCGAGCTCGTCGGGCGTATAGGCCACGAGGTCCTCGCTCGCACCGCGCTGAAAAAAGTCCCGGGCGAAGGCACCGACATCCGGATCGAGCCTCCTGACCACGGTATCGATCAGGTCGGCTTTTGCTTTTTCCCTCGTTTCCGGCATCCCTTCCCCCGTTTTCCGCGGTTTCGCGCGCGCTGACCGTCCTGCGGGCGCGAATCGTCCCTGCCACTACTCTCCACCGTCCGCGTCCGACATGCTAGCCTGACGCATGGAAACGAGAAACGACGACATTCAACGCCGAGGAGGAATGGCATGGCGGAGGAAAATGACGAAAATCGCGTCATCGCCCTGACTTTGGACGGCGGCGCTCCATTAAGCTCCGAAACCCTGGCCTATTTCGCCAAATGCGAGGAAAAGCTTGGCTTGGTGCCCAACGTGCTGAAGGCCTATGCCTTCGACGAGAAGAAGCTGCGCGCCTTCACTGAAATGTACAACGACCTGATGCTCGGCGACAGCGGGCTTTCCAAGCTCGAGCGCGAGATGATTGCTGTCGCGGTCTCGGCGGTGAACCGCTGCTACTACTGTCTGACCGCTCACGGCGCGGCTGTGCGTCAGCTTTCGGGCGATCCCGAACTCGGCGAGCTTATGGTCATGAATTACCGGGTCGCCGACCTGTCACCACGCCACCGCGCGATGCTCGATTTCGCGGTGAAGCTGACGGAAACCCCGGCGACGATACTCGAGGCCGATAGGGCGGCGCTGCGCGCGGCGGGCTTTTCCGACCGCGACATCTGGGATATCGCCTCGGTCGTCGGCTTCTTCAACATGTCGAATCGCGTCGCCTCAGCGACCGACATGCGGCCCAATGCGGAATATCACCGCCTGGCGCGGTAGCAAGTTGGCCCTATCATGACAAGGGGGAGCTCGTGGTGTAGAACACCGCTCTTTCCAGGGCTCGGCATGCCGCCTCGGCACCGATCCCACTGGTTCCTCTTGGAGCTCTGCCATGGTCGCGAAAATCTTCATCGACGGCGAAGCCGGCACGACGGGTCTGCAGATCCGTGAGCGCCTCGCCGGCCGCCGCGATCTGGAATTGCTGTCGATCCCCGCTGCGGAGCGCAAGGACCTTTCCGCTCGCGCCGCCCTGCTCAACGCCGCCGATGTCGCCATCCTCTGCCTGCCGGACGACGCTGCCCGTGAGAGTGTTTCGCTGATCGAGAACGAGACGACACGGGTGATCGATGCCTCAACGGCGCATCGCGTTGCCAACGGCTGGGTCTATGGGTTTGCCGAGATGGACGCGGACCATGGCGCCGCCATTGCGGGGGCCCGACGCGTCGCCAATCCCGGCTGCTGGCCGCAAGGTGTGATCGCCTGCCTGCGTCCCCTTATCCTGGCTGGCATTCTACCCAACGACTATCCGGTTACAGCCAGCGGGATCTCGGGCTATACCGGCGGCGGCCGTCAGATGATCCAGGCCTACGAGGCGCGTGAGGAGCACAACGCGCCCTACATGCCCTACGCGCTCGGTCTTAATCACAAGCATTTGCCCGAAATGAAGGTCTATGCCGGCCTTTCCGAGGATCCGCTGTTCCAGCCGGTGGTCGGCGCCTTCGCCCAGGGCATGGTAGCGATGGTCCCGCTGCATTTGCGCCTGCTCGACAAGGTGCCGAGCGGTGCCGAAATCCATGCGGCAATCGCCGACCATTTCGCCGGTATTCCTAATGGCTTCGTGGAGGTTGCCCCCTTTGTCGCCGTGGATAAGGTGCCGGAGCTCGACCCGGAGACCTATAACGGCACGAATCGCATGCGGCTGCACGTTTTCGCCAACGACAGACGCGCGCAGGCCGTGCTCGTGGCGGTTTACGACAATCTCGGCAAAGGCGCCTCAGGCGCGGCCGTCCAGAACCTCAACCTGATGCTCGGCGTCGATGCCGCGACCAGTCTCGCGGCCTGACCCGCATCGCTCAACAGGAGACCACGGACTTGGAAAAGTTCACCACGCTGACCGGTGTCGCCGCTCCGCTGCCGATCGTCAACGTTGACACGGACATGATAATCCCGAAGCAGTTCCTGAAAACCATCAAGCGCACCGGACTTGGCTCTGCCCTGTTTCATGAAATGCGCACCAACGAGGACGGGTCGGAGAATCCGGATTTCGTGCTGAACCAGCCGGCCTACCGCAACGCCAAGATTCTTGTCGCTGGCGACAATTTCGGCTGCGGTTCCTCGCGCGAGCACGCGCCCTGGGCGCTCGCCGATTTTGGTATCCGCTGCGTGATCTCCACGAGCTTCGCCGACATCTTCTACAACAACTGCTTCAAGAACGGCATCTTACCGATCGTGGTATCCGAGGGGGACCTCGAGAAACTGATGGACGATGCGCGGCGCGGCGCCAATGCGACGCTTACGGTGGACCTGCAAGCTCAGGAGATCCGCGGACCGGACGGCGGCGTAATCACGTTCGACATCGACCCGTTTCGAAAGCACTGCCTGCTCAATGGTCTCGACGACATTGGCCTGACGATGGAGAAGGCGCCGGCGATCGACGCGTTCGAGAGCAAGAACGCCGAGCTACATCCCTGGGCCTGAGCGAGATCTGAACGGCAGGCGGATTGGCCGAAGGGGACGGGCCGTCGTGGCACGGGACGCCCCCCGATAGCTGGCAGGCGGCTCACGCAGGCTTGAGAAGCCGTGCGCTGCGCTTCAAGGTCAAACTGTCTATCTCTCGGAAGGCACATTCCAAGGGAAAGCGAATGCCCGCGCCGGCCGACCGTATCGCTATTGCGCCAATTTTGCCCTGGACTGATCGGGCTGGCCGGCTGTCGGCGCTAAAGCTTGTCGTATTCCTTGCCTGCGCCGCGCCGGGCGCGCTGATCGCTGCCTGGTTCACGTTCGACATGCTCGGACCGAAGCCTGTCACCGAGGCCATTCACCAGACCGGAACCTGGGCGATCCGATTCCTTGTCGTCTCGCTCGCCGTGACGCCGCTGCGGCGTATCACATCCTGGCCGAAGCTGATCACCATCCGCCGCATGGTCGGTCTCACGGCTCTCGCCTATGCGTCGGCCCACCTCCTGCTGTATACGGCGAGTCTCAAGTGGAATCTCGCTGAGGTCGTAACCGAGATCGTCCTCAGGATCTATCTCACGATCGGCTTTACCGCGTTTGCCGGCCTTTGCCTTCTCGGTATCACATCCACAGACGGCGCTGTCCGCCGCCTCGGCGCAACCTGGCACCGCCTGCACAGAACCGTTTATTTTATCGCCGGCCTCGCTGCCCTCCACTTTTTCATGCAGTCGAAGATCGACGTCAGTGAGGCGACCCTGATGGCCGGACTGACCATGTTGCTGCTTGCCTACAGGGCTGCGCATCGATTGGAACTTAATCTTACCTCGCCGCTGATCCTTTTCGGGCTCGCCGCCTTCGCCGGGCTGGCAACCGCCGCGGTGGAGTATGTCTGGTATGCAATCGCCACTGGCGTTCCCCCCGGGCGCGTTCTCGCCGCCAATCTCAATTTTGCCTATTCGGTCCGCCCTGCCTGGTGGGTGACCATTTGCGGTGCCGTCGTAGCAATCCTGCCGCTCCGTACCTGGCTCGCGGCACGACTGTCGCCTGCGTGATCGCACGAGGATCGTACAAAGGGCGGGCCCCTCACTCTTCCCGCGCCCTTTCCGCCCGGATTGCCCGGACCTTCGCCGCCTCTTCCTCGATTTGTTCAAGCCGATTGCCAATCCGCGCCAACGCATGGGCTGTTGCCTGGAACCGCGCTGCGTGGCCCTCGAACATCCGCCCGGCGATCTCGGGAAATTCTTCGAGCATGCGCTTGAACAGCGCGCGTCTGATCCGAATTGCTTCCGTCGCGCCCACTGCCACGGCGCGCGCCGGACGCCGTGTTTCAATGAGAAGCGCCGTCTCTCCGATCAGGGTGCCAGGCCCGAATTCGCCGATTTGCTCGGCCGGATCGCCACGCTCCATCAGAACCTTGCCATCGGCGATAACGTAACCGCAGTCGGCACGCTCACCCTCGGCGAACAACACCTGGCCGTCCCGGTAGGACACGTTCTCGGCGGAAAACGCGAGCAAGCGCAACTGGTCCTCCGGAAAATCCGAAAGCAGCGCCACTTTGCGCAGGAGCTCGATGTCGCGGGCCAGACTCATGCCCAAGACTTAACCCGGATTTTTTGCACCCGCTACGGCTCAGCTATCGTGAGTGTGGGAAATCCGAGATCGTCCTGCGTGACTGCACAATTGGTCTGACGGCTCCGTGCCCTTATTGCCCCCTTAAAATTGTCAGGGGACGAGCTTGTAACCGCCGCCTTCGGTCACAAGCAACTCCGAGTTGGAGGGGTCGCGCTCGATCTTCTGCCGCAAGCGGTAGATGTGCGTCTCGAGAGTATGAGTGGTTACGCCGGAATTGTAACCCCAGACCTCGTGCAACAGCACGTCACGGGTGATCGGCTTCTCGCCCGCCCGGTAGAGGAAGCGCAGGATAGAAGTTTCTTTCTCTGTCAGCCGGATCTTGCCGCCCTTTTCATCGAGCATCAGCTTCTGGGCCGGACGGAAGGAGTAGCGCCCGATGGTGAAGACGGCGTCTTCGCTTTGCTCGTGACTCCTGAGGTGCGCCCGGATCCGCGCCAACAGCACGGCAAATTTGAACGGCTTGGTAACGTAGTCGTTGGCACCGGCCTCGAGTCCAAGGATCGTGTCAGAATCCGTATCGTGCCCCGTCAACATGATCACCGGCGCCTTGAACCCGGCCTTGCGCAGCAGCTTCACCGCTTCGCGCCCGTCGATGTCCGGCAGTCCGACGTCCATCAGGAGCAGGTCGATATGTTGCTGTTTCGCGACGGCGATCCCCGCTGCAGCATTTTCCGCCTGGAGAGTCTCGAACTCGTCATAAAGCGACAGTTGCTCGACCAGCGCCTCGCGCAGATCAGTGTCGTCGTCGACGATCAGGATTTTCCGAGCACTCATTGACCAGCCTCCTTCCGAGCAGTGCAATCTGCTCCAGACGTCGAACACTTAGGCATTCGCCCAGAACCATGCGAGACTGAAGAATCGCGAAACACCCCCACCCGCGTCAAATTTTCTTCACGTCCCTTTTATCTGCGAGTTATGGAGATGTTCGGTGTTGTGCGATCGTGGGCCCTTAATGCTCCTCCAAAATCTGCCCAGACTCTCCCTGACCGTCCGGACCCGACCCAGCCATCGGAACCAAGGCATTCTCTGTCTCGGGAATGCTACATTTACATGCGCGCTGGGACGATCGGGGGCGAAGGCGGGCAAGCGCGAGGGGGACGGGGCGACGCCCATCGGCCATTTCGCACTCAAGGAAGTCTTTTTTCGGCCTGATCGCGTGGCGCCCCCCGCAACCTTTCTCCCGGTCATGCCACTTGCCCGAGACATGGGCTGGTGCGACGACCCCGATCATCCGTGCTACAATCGGCCTGTACGGTTGCCGTTTCCTGCCAGCCACGAACACTTGTGGCGCGAAGACCATCTCTACGACATCGTGGTCGTGCTCGATTACAACCTCCGCCCCGTGATCCGGAGCCGCGGCAGTGCCGTGTTTTTTCATCTTGCCCGTCCCGGCTACCGACCCACGGAGGGATGCGTTGCCGTTTCAGAACGCGACATGCGCCGCATCCTGCGCCGGTGCGGCCCCGATACCATCCTGAGTGTGGAAGGTTGAACCGCAATCATAGCGTCTGGGGGCGGTAGACCTTGACCGCACCCCTGACGGTGATCGTGACACCTATCGTCGTGCACGTGCCGTCCGCAGCGGTCGCAATCCGCGCGGGCAATGTCACCGACCTGAGATGAAGCTCGTTACTCTGGACATTGCGGCTGCCGTTGACGTTGCATTCCAGCACCGTCAGGGCACCACTCTGCGGCAGCACTCTTATGATGGCGGTATGATGTGGCCGATCCTGCTTGCGCTCTTCCCAACGGGTTTCGTTGCCGCCGCT
>CAYXAA010000024.1:0-70774 GCA_964462985.1 uncultured Hyphomicrobiales bacterium
TGGTCGGGATGCCGCCCATGTTGTAGTGCACGGTCGGCAGCACCGGGATCGGCTCCTTGGTGACGTCGACGCCGGCGAAGATCTTGGCCGATTCCGAGATCCCGGGCAGACGCTCATGCAAGATCGCCGGATCAAGGTGGTCGAGGTGCAGGTAGATGTGGTCCTTGTTCTTGCCCACGCCCCGGCCTTCGCGGATCTCGATCGTCATGCAGCGCGAGACAACGTCGCGCGACGCAAGATCCTTAGCCGAGGGTGCATAGCGCTCCATGAAGCGCTCGCCCTCGGAATTGACCAGATAGCCGCCCTCGCCGCGTGCGCCCTCGGTGATCAGGCAGCCCGCGCCATAGATGCCAGTCGGGTGAAACTGCACGAACTCCATGTCCTGAAGCGGCAGGCCGGCCCGGGCGACCATCCCGTTGCCGTCGCCAGTGCAGGTGTGGGCGGAGGTTGCCGAGAAATAGGCGCGGCCGTAACCACCGGTCGCCAGCACGACCATCTTAGCCGCAAATCGGTGGATCGTGCCGTCATCGAGGTTCCAGGCGATCACGCCCTGGCACACGCCGTCCTCGGACATGATCAGGTCGAGGGCGAAGTACTCGATGAAGAACTCCGCATTGTGCCGCAGCGACTGGCCGTAGAGCGTATGCAGAATGGCATGGCCGGTGCGGTCGGCCGCGGCACAGGTACGTTGCACCGGGGGGCCTTCCCCGTAATTCTGCATGTGACCGCCGAACGGGCGCTGGTAGATGCGCCCGTCCTCGGTCCGCGAGAACGGGACACCATAGTGCTCGAGCTCGTAAACCGCCTTCGGCGCCTCGCGGGCGAGGTACTCCATCGCGTCGGTATCGCCGAGCCAGTCGGAGCCTTTCACAGTGTCGTACATGTGCCACTGCCAGCAGTCGGGCGTCATGTTCTGCAGGGACGCAGCGATGCCACCCTGGGCGGCCACAGTGTGTGAGCGTGTCGGGAACACCTTGGTGATGCAGGCGGTCCTTAGCCCCTGCTCCGCCATGCCGAGCGTGGCGCGAAGGCCGGCGCCGCCGGCTCCGACAACCACGACATCATAACGGTGGTCGACGAAGGAATACGCAGTTCCGGTCGCCATCTGGTTCAGCCTCCGAAGCCGATCTTGACGAGGGCGAAGGCCGAGCCGAGCCCGATGAACGTGCAGAAGAAGATGTTTGCCATCAGCAGGACTACCTTCGCCCCCTCATGATGCACGTAGTCCTCGATGATCACCTGCATGCCGAGCTTCATGTGGTAGGCGGCAGACGTCACCGTGAGCAGCATCAGGATGGCTACGACGGGGTTGCCGAGCGTGGCCCGGACGTCTTCGTAGCTTCCGCCCTGCAGCGAGACGACCATGATGATGAAGAAGGAGATCAGGAAGATGTTGGAAACGGCGGTGAGCCGTTGCCGCCAGAAATGTTCCGTGCCGTCCTTGGCGGAGCCGAGTCCGCGGACCCTGGCGAGCGGTGTGCGCATGTCGCTCATCGGGCGTCTCCTTCAGCGAACCGCATAGCCGACGATCCAAAGCAGGATCGTCAGCCCGACCGAGCCAATGACATTGGCGCGTGCCATCCAGTTGCGGCTTTCGACGCCAAAGCCGGCTCCAACGTCCCAGATCAGATGCCTTATCCCGCCGAGCATGTGATGCGTCAGTGACCAGGTGAAGCCGAACAGCACAAGCCGGCCGATAATCGAGCCGTAGATGTCGTTGACGTAAGCGAAATAGTCCGGACCCGCGGCGGCTGCGATCAGCCACCACGCAAGGAACAACGCGCCGATATAGTTTGCGGCGCCGGTCATGCGATGCACGATGGACAGTGTCATCGTCAGCGTGGGTCGCCAGATCTGAAGATGCGGCGACAACGGGCGGTTGGCTTTCAGCTCGACGTCCGACATGGATCTCTCCCCCGTCCCCGGGCGGCTTACCATTACGTAAAGGTAAGCGTTTCCAGGGGGTTGACTGGTCGCGTTCTAGCGCCAAGGGAAGCGAACGTCAAAGTATCCTATTGATGAAGGCGCTCGCGTCGCCAAAACCGGTCCCTCGGCAGGCTGTCGGCAGCCGATGCCGGAGCCAGAACGCGCGGTGCCCGCGCGTAGCGCCGTGGATTGGCTACATCGGGACGTTTTGGGCCACCCGCTTGTAGAGGTGCACCATGAAAATCGTGGCGAAGATCGGAGTGATCAGGTTCAGAATCGGCACCGCGAGCACGCCGGCGATCACGAGGCCGGCGAGGAAGACCGTGCCCCCGCGGGCTCGGCGCAGCGCCTTTGCCTGATCGGGCGGCATGAAGCGCATGGCCGCGAACTCGAAGAACTCGCGGCCGAGCAGGTAGCCGTTAACGAGGAAGAACGCGGCGATGTTGATCCCGGGCACGAGCAGCAGCATCAGCGCGACAACGTTGCCGAGCACGACGATGCCGAAGAACTTCAGCATCAGGACGATCGACTGGCCGAGCGGAAGCGCCCGGCCCGGGCCATCCTGTGGGTAGTCCTTCTGTTCGACGATCTCGGCCACGTCGTCCTGATAGAAGCCTGCAAATATCGACGTGATCGGCGCCACCAGGAAGCCAAGCCCGATGAAGGCGCCGATCCCCGTCAGGATCGACAGCGCTGTCGTGAGCCAGGGATAGGGCAGTTCGACGAAGCTGACTGCCCATTCCAGGCCGAACCAGACGAGGATCAGCAGCAGGATTGTGAAGCCAAGCGATTTCCAGAGAATCGATCGGAACTCGGGCTGGAAGACCTGGGTAAGGGCGCGGGAAGCGGCAGCGAGCATGGAATCCGATCTCTGGAACGGGCGAACCGCCAGCACATAGGCGGCATGCCGGCCGTATACAAGGCAGCCATCCGTCAGTGATACGGCCGCCCGATGCGAAAATCTGCGGTGCGACGACGCGGGCCCTCTTGATTTAGATCCGGACAAACGCGAATTGCGAATCGGCGTCGTTTTGCTCTACTGCGGCGCGCAACAATGAACAGCGGAACGATTGTCTTAGGCCCGGAGCCCGTGCAGGGCGCTCCGAAGCAGAGGACCAGTGAGTGATCGTGTCGATCCGAACCCTTGTTCGGGCGGTCGCTGTGGCCATGGCCGCCATGCCGTCCCTGTCGTTTGCCGTACCGGTCCATGCCGGCGAGGCCAAGCCGATCATCTGGACGCCCGAGCGTGCCGGAAATGCCTACCGCATGAAGATGGGCATCAAGCTGCCTTTTCATTGGACAACATCGTTCGGAATCGATCTCGGCTTTGACGGCGCGTCACGTCAAACGGAAAGCATCACCGCGAGCAATGCGCCTGCCAACATGATGTGGGGCTCGTTTGCGATGCCCGATACGCATCAGTTCCTCCTGTGGCACAAGGCAGCGCTTTCGCTGAACGTCAATCCGGCCCTTGGTAGCGGAAACCTTGGGATTGTGACGGGGCGAGCCTGGAACTTCGGCGATAACCTGATCGCTTCCGTCGAGGATCACTATGGCATGAGCTACAATGGCGTGTCGCAGGATCCTCCCCAGTGGCGTACGACGAAATCGGTTCGCGTCGAGGTGGTTCCGACCGGTACGGCCTTCATCGCGCAGACCCACAGTTCGCTGCACGATCCGGAGTTTCACACCAGTCTTCGCGCCGAACAACGTCTGACCAGCAGCCTGTCGGTGAACACCTCGGTGGACGACGTTTTCTCCGAGAACCCTCGACAAAGCATCGGCGCGCGCTTTTTCCGTCGATGGTAGCAGCGGGGAGCGGCGCATCGGCCTGCCGGACGGCCGTCCTCCGGCGCCCCGGGGCGGGGCGATCATCCGCCGCCCGCGGGGAGTCCGGTTGACGGGCGGGGGTTATCGTCCGTCCGTCAACCGACGATAGGGGCTGATGCAATCATCTGTTCGGCTGAGGCCGATGTCTTCGAGTTCGCGGTGTGTCATGGCCGAAAGAACGCGTTGATCGCGGCGGCGACGTCCCGCCTCGCGCAGCCAGGCCATAATGGTCCAAAGCAGGCGCCTTGACGCAGCGAGGCACTGGGCGCGGGCCTGCGGCCCGCGCATGGCCTCCAGGGATTCGTTGGCAGGCATGGGTTCTTGGTCTTTCTCTGCACGTCTTCTTCTTCCACCGTCCTATCCGGCCGGACATGCAGTGACCGGGCCGGAACGGGGAAGGATAGGTGGCAGAGAGACCACGGCCGGACAGTGTCGCCAATCACGTTCTCGGCGAAATCGGAGGCTCCAACGAGCTTCCAGGACGTCGTGATCGTCCGGGCTTGATAGGCTAGGCGTGGACAGCGCGACTGTCATCCGGTGCCTGTTCGCGATTATCGCTCATGCCGTAGTCGCGCAAGATGGCCGCGACACGGATGCGGTAATCTGCGAAGATCCCGTCTCGACCCGCTGCCTGGCTGGCACGATGGCGTGCGTGGTTGCGCCAGCGTGCAACCGCCTCCTCGTCGCGGAAGATTGACAGCGACAGGAGCTTGTCCGGATCCGTCAGGCTGCGGAACCGCTCGACCGAAATGAATCCATCGATCTGCTCGAGTTCCTGGCGCAGCCGTGCAGCGTGGTCGAGATAGGCGTCCATCCGGCCTTCCGCCGGCCGTACTTCGAAGATCACAGCGATCATGGCGGGGGTGCCTCCTTGTTCTGGTTTGGCCGTCAGCCCGCCTCGACTTGCCTCAGGAACGTCCGTTCCTCGGCGAGGATGAAGCGGCCCTCCTCGGCCATCTTGAAATTGGCTGCGCCTCGGTCCTCGGCGCGGAGCCGAGCGCGGTACGTTTCGTAGGCGGCAAGGCTCTCGAACGATATCAGACCATAGGCAATGTTGTTTGTCCCTTCATGCGGCATCCAGTAGCCGACAAGATTGCCGCCGCAGTCGGGAATGATCGACAGCCAGTTCTGGGCGTAGGCCTCGAAGGCTGCGTGCTTGAACGGATCGATCTGATAGCGGATGAAAACGGTGACGGTCATGACCTGCTCCTCTTAATTTGGCGATGCCGGTGTTGTGGCTCGCGGATCGAGGCGCATGTTTCGGCCGCGGCCGAAGTGTCGGTTGGGCAGGCATTAATCAAATCGCACGCCGAAGGCCTGACGCAGCCCGGCACGGCCCAGGGGGGTGACAAGAACAGCCCGGGTGCCTTCGAGGCGGCGGGTCCAGCCTCGGTCGAAACAGTACCGGCACAAGGCGGCACCGACTGCGCCGCCGAGATGCGGACGCCGTTCGCTCCAATCGAGACAGGGCCGACACAGCACACGGCGCAGCGGCTTTCCATTGCCCGCGGTACCAAGGTCGATGCCGAGGCGCTCGAACAGCGCCAATCCGCTTGCGGTGATCGCACCGGCGTCCTGGTCGAATTCGGCGTGGCCCGCATCAAGCAGGGCGTCCGCGAGCGCGACGCCGAGCCGGCCGGCAAGGTGATCGTAGCAGGTGCGCGCCGTGCGAAGCGCCTCGTCGCGAGGGCCGGTCCGCAGCGGTCGGCGCGAAGGCTCGGCAATCGAGGCGACCTGCATGATGCTCTCCAGCATGCGGGCAACCGCGATCGAGGCCAGCCGGTGATAGCGGTGCCGTCCCTGCTTCTCGACGGCAATGAGGCCGGCGCCGACGAGGCGCTGCAGATGTCCGCTCGCCGTCTGCGGCGTGATGCCTGCGACTGCGGCCAGTTCGGCGGCCGTCAACGCCCGGCCATCCATCAATGCGTGCAGCATTGCCGCCCGCGCCGGATCGCCTGCCAGCGCCGCGATCTCCGCAAATTGCGCCGTCGTCGCCATTCTGCTTTTCCGCGGTTTCCCATTCTCAGGCGGAGGATGATAACCGGCAGTCGGAGACGATAGTACGGCCAAGGCCGAACTATTTTGCTTTCGGTCGCTATGATCGAACGGGATGTGTCCGATGAATGGATTGCCGTCTTCGTCGATCTGGCGACAATGGTAAGCCGGTGGGGGGCAAAAGCCGTTGGGGCCGAACCGCTGGCCGGCTGGCGAAAGGACGCGGGGGAGACATGGACGGCAATCCGCGCTCCAACACGAGCCTGGAGCGGCTTGCCTAGCGGATCAGGCACACCGCGCTCGGTATGGCGGAACTCCAGGGCCAGGGCTATATCGGCCAGGCGCTCGGCGGTTTTTTTGAACCATCGGCCGACCAACTACTGCAGCAGCACCTCGGCCTTATCATGGAAGGCCAATTCCTCGATCAGGAGGTCGCGCAGCAGCGGCTTGCCGAGACGGGTGTTGACGCTGTCGCGGATTCGATCAGTCAGGGCATCAAGATCGTAACGTTCGAGATGGCGGAAGTTGAGGGCCTCGTCTGCATAAATCGTGCGAAAGGCCTCGTCGACCACGTAGGGGTGCGGCGGAACAGCGAGTGAGCGCAGCGTATCGCTATCCATCGTGAAGACAAACTTGGCGACCACATAGCCTTGGACGCTGCCGTTTTCAATCATTGGCACGCTGATCGGATTGGTCCGCTCGTAGTCCAGTCCGGGCACGAGTTCGGCAATCTCCGCCGTCTTGTGCAGGTCCGTCAGGAAATAGGCGGCCGCATAGCTCGACGCGATGGTCACGCCGGTCAGCCAGAGTCCGTAGCCGACCATCTGCAGGATCATGGCCGGCTCCCCGGCCGACTGCGGGAGGAGTAGGTGCCATCGGACTCCTGTGCGAGCATGGCCTGGGCGATGACGTCGGCAATCTCGCGCACGGCATCAAGGTGCAGGCTGAGGCACTCCATGTTGGCCTCCAGGGCGCCGCGCAACGCCCGAAGCCGATCGACGATCTCCGGCGGAAGCTCCGTCGCATCGACTCCGCGTCCGGCGCGTGTCAGATCGAGCAGCGCATGGCTCTTGCGATGCTCGAACTCGCGCAGATCAACCTGGCCTCGACTGCGCAGGGCTGCAGTCTCGCGTTCCACGATCTTCTCCGCCCGCTCGATCGCCTGCAACAGCGCGGCTATTGCCTTGCCGTTTCCGCAAGACGCTATGGCAGGTCGTCGCTCTGTCGCGTCCGGCTGCACCGGGTCGTTCGCCGTTGCCTCCGCGCTCATGGTCAGCTCCTCTCATCCGTGACGCCGGTTCTGGTGCGATCGATCGCATCAGCGAGTCCGATGCCGCCGGCCTGCGCGATCTGCTTGCCGATCTCTTCGGCCAGGAAAGACTTCCAGATTGATCCGGCCGTGCCCTCGCCGAACACGGCTTGCGCGTCGTCAGGCAGCATCGTCTCGACCATCTGCTGCAGGACCAGAGCCTCGAACTGTTGCATCGGCGACATAGGCGAGCCGCGCAGCACGGTCTGATTGGACATCGCCCGCGCGATCGATTCCGCCGAGGGACCGATATGAGAGACTGTACCGCCCCGCAGGGCGAAGGCTCCAAGATCCTCTGAGAAGGCGTCCGCCGCCGATGAGCTGCCGAGTTGATCGAGGCGCTTTACTGCGGCAGCTTTCACCGCAGGGTCGGCCGCCCGCGCGACATCAAGCACCAGGTCTGTCGTTATCGTAATCGCCACTTGCGCAGTTTCCTTCGCGAACCCCGCTGACTGTCCCACCGTAGCCGGCCTGGCTTACGGCAAGCTGGCGTAGCGCTTTGCCATGAAGACCTCCAGCGCAGTCTCCAGTTCGCGCCTTTCCTGCTCGCGCTGTCTCTCACGCAAACGGGCTGCTAACCGACGTTCAGCAATCTTCATCAGCCGTTCCTGATGCAGTGCAGTCGTCGTCATGCGATCTATGTCTGCCTCCAGGTCTTCCTGCCTGGCGGAGAGCGCCCGAAGGCGGCCGTGGGCCGACTTCAGCAACGGCTCATGGCGCATCAACGCGCTTTCGGCCAGGTAGTCCAACAGTGCTGCTTGATCGGATTCCAGCGTCTCCCGCTGCCTGCTCAGAGCATGGAGCCGTGAACGTATCAGGCCGTGGAGCTGGCGCTGCACCTTGAGGATGCGTTCGATGTCTTTCAGATCGCTCGTCATCGGTCATCCGTTCCGAAGCCAGGAGGAGAAGCCGTCGATAAAGACCATCAGCACTTCGTCGATGGCGATGGCGAGGAAATAGAAGCCGCCGGCGATGATGAACGGCGTTGCGATGAAATACGCTGGGATCTGTGGTGTGACCTTGTTGACAAGGCCGACGGCGAAATTGACAACGACGGCATACACGATGAAGGGGCTCGCGAGCCTCAGAGCGAGGAAAAACGCGATCGCCAGTTGCTCGACGAGCGAAGCCAGCCGCGCCTGGGGGGCGATCCCGCCATCAACGGGAAGAACGGCGTAGGACTCCACCAGAGCCTCGACCGCCTCCAGGTGCAGGTCGGTGACGAAGATCAGGGCGGTGGCCGCTACCGTGATAAGGTTGACGAGGGCCAGCTGGGGCTCGCCGGAATCGATCGGAGTTCCGGGCATGCCGCTGAGGCCCATCGTGTTGCCGACCAGCGTGCCGAGTGTCTGTAAGGCGATGAAGTAGGCCTGTCCCATCAACCCGATCAGAACGCCGAGCATCACTTCGGAGATGATCGTGCTGAGTACGGTCGGGGTCGAAAGATCGGGAAGTGCGGCCCGGATCCCCGGCACCAGCATCGGTGCCAGCGACAGCGAGGCCGCGACCGCGAGCGCAAGCCGTACCTGGGCGGGAATGCGGTCGCTGCCGAAGCCCGGGAGCACCATCAGGCAGCTGCCGAACCGGCAGAACAGCACGAACGTAGCGATGATCGTCTCTGGCGCGAAGGCCGCCATGGCCATCTTACGACACGCTGCCGATGGCGTTGATCTCGACCCCCCGCGCGATCTCCAGGTGCGACAGAACCGGAAGCGTCGGGAACAGTCGCTCGGTGATCAGGCGCACATAGGGGCGGGATTCGGGCGCGGTGATCAGAGCGAACTGGTGGCCCTGCTCCATCGGCTTGCGCACCGCAGCGGCCAGTTCCTTGCCGAACACGTCGACGAGTTGCGGGTCGAGATCGAAGTCGACCACGTCACGCTTCGCATCGCGTTTCAAGGCCTGGTGGAATGCCAGCTCCCACCGGTTGCCCAGCCGCATCACCTTGAGCTCGCCGCCTTCGGCAAGGTCGCCGCAGATCTGTTGGGCGATCCGCATGCGCACGTGCTCGGCGACCTGCTCGGCCCGGCGCACATGAGGTGCGATCTCGGCGATCGCCTCGAGAATGAGATGGAGGTTGCGGATCGACACCCGTTCTGCGAGCAGGAGTTTCAACACGGCCTGAATCCCAGAGGCGGAGATCTGCGACGGGCAGATATCGTCGATCAGCTTCTTGTACTCCGGGTCGAGACGGGCGAGCAGCATGCGCATGTCCTTGTAGGACAGCAGCTGTGCAAGGTTGTTGCGGATGACTTCGCTCAAATGGGTCAGGATCACGGTGTTGTTGTCCACCGCATCCAGCCCGTAGCGTCGAATCTCGTCACCATAGGCATTGGGCACCCACAGCGCATTCATGCCGAAGGCTGGTTCGCGGGTCGGCTCACCGGGAAGGTCCGGATAGTTGCCGTCCCCGGTGATGACGAGAAGCTGGCCGACCCGCAGCTCCTGCTCGGCCACGACCGTGCCGTGAATCTTGATCTGATAGCTCTTCGGTGCCAGCGCCAGACTGTCGGCGAGCCGGATGTCGGGGACAACGAAGCCATAGCGCTCGGCGAACTTGCGCCGCATCTTTCCGACCCGCTGGCCGAGCTGGCCGTGGGCCGCCAGCATCTGTGCGGAAAGTTGCTTGCCGAGGACGAGCTCGATCTCGCTGGTCTTCAGCGATTCCTTCACCGAGTCCTTCTCCTCGGCCTTCTTGAGTTCTGCAGCGGCCTTCTCGGCTTCGATCTCACGCTCGCGTGCCTCTGCAATCCGGCGCGGGATGGTGTAGCCGGCGAAGGCCATGATCCCGGCAAGGGCAGCGAACGGCAGCACCGGAAGGCCCGGAATGAGGGCGAGCACCACCATCAGAACGGCGGCGACGAAGAGCGCACGCGGATAGCCGCCGAGCTGGCCGAGCACCGCCTGGTCCGCCGATCCGCGCGTACCCCCCTTCGACACCAAAAGGCCGGCGGCGAGCGAGACGATGAGCGCCGGGATCTGTGAAACCAGTCCGTCGCCGACAGAGAGCCGCGTAAAGATGTCCGAGGCCTCCGACAGCGACATGCCGTGGCGGGTTGTTGCGATGATGATGCCGCCGAGGATGTTGACAGCGGTGATGATCAGGCCGGCGATGGCGTCACCGCGGACGAATTTCGATGCACCGTCCATGGCGCCGAAGAACGAGCTTTCCTCTTCCAGTTCGCGGCGCCGGCGCTGAGCTTCCTTCTCGTCGATCAGCCCGGCGGACAGATCGGCGTCGATCGCCATCTGCTTGCCGGGGATTGCGTCGAGGGTGAAGCGGGCGCCGACCTCGGCAATGCGGGTCGCTCCCTTTGTGATCACCAGGAAGTTGACGATGACCAGAATGGCGAAGACGACGAGGCCGATGACGAAGTCGCCGCTCATCACGAAGTTGGAAAAGCCGTTGATGATGTAGCCGGCCGCCGTCAGGCCTTCATGGCCGTTGGAAAGAATCACGCGGGTCGTTGCGATGTTGAGCGAAAGCCGCAGCATCGTGGCGATAAGCAGAACGGTCGGAAACGACGAGAATTCCAGCGGCTTCTGGATCCAAAGCGCCACCATCAGGATCAGCACGGACAGTGCGATCGACAGCGCCAGTCCAACGTCGATCAGGAACGAAGGGACCGGCAGGAACAGGATGGTAAGGATGACGACAACGCCGAGAGCAAACCCGATGTCGCGCTGGTTGTCCCGACCCGTCTGGGCTGCAGTCTGGGCAATTGTGGTTGCCATGGAGCGTCCTTGTCCGGCCTTTCCTCAGAATCCGTATTCGATCCGGCCATAGACCAGTTCGGTGAAGGAGAAGATCTGGGCTCCGACAAACGGGCCGGTAATGACGATCATCAGAAGGATGATCACGATCTTCGGAATGAAGGTCAGCGTCATTTCCTGGACCTGGGTCAGGGCCTGGAACAGCGCGATTGCAACGCCGACCACCATCGCGGCGCCCACAGTCGGGCCCGAACCGATCAGGATGGTCCAGATCGCGTCGCGCACCAGATCGAGGGCGTCGACTTCGTTCATGGTCAGGAAATTTCCACGCCGGGGGCGAGCAGAACCTCGCTGCCGTTTTCAAGCACCGCGACTGCGCCGTCCGAGAATATGCGCAGCGATTCCACCGTTCCTGTTGTGCCGTCCGGCGCCGTGATGGTCCTGCCGATTACGCCTTCGGCCTGGTTGAGCGCCAGGGCGGCCAACACGCTGTCTAGCTTGGCGTTGGTCTGCATCGCCTGCTCGACCTGCGAGAACGAGGCGAGTTGGCCCATATACTCGGTGGACTCCATCGGTTCCGTTGGATCCTGGCTCCGCATCTGTGTCAGGAGCAGCTTCAGAAAGGCATTGTAGTCGAGCGTGGACTGACTGGCGGGCGGCACCGCCTGCTGCACGGTGCTTGTGGACACGGCGTTGACGTTCATGGTCGGCTCCGGGGCTGCGGGGTCAGGCGGCGCAGATGGCCGCATTCGCGCTGTTGTGATCGCGATTTCCGGCCAGGATTTCCGCCTCGATCGGAAACAGCGAGCGCACGATCTTCATGGCGTCGAAGGCTCGGTTCTGGCCGATGTGCTCGTCGACGCGGGCGAGGCCTTCCCGAATTTTGGGATCGGAGAAGGTCTGCAGCAGCCGCGGCATTTGCTGACCGTAGAGAGTTCGGGCGTGCTCGGCGGTGCTCGGCTCGATCAGCATCGACTGCAGAACGAAGTAGAGCTGCCGCAGGGCCGTGGTCGTCTCTTCCGGCTGCAGGACATGGTTCTCCAGCAGGAATACCACGTCGTTCATGATCTCCACGGTGGCCTTGCGGTCGAAGCGCAGCACGGCACCGTTGACGTAGAGCCGCTCGCCTGCCTTCAGCATCAGACGGATCGGCTTCATCAGTTCAGTCCGTCCCGAATGATGGTGTTGATCTCGATGATCCCGGAGAGGTCGTCGGACTCCTCCCGGCGGATACGCTCGAGTTCCTTTAGGATGAAAAGGCCGATCGAAATCAGGTCGGCCCGCAGTGCTTCAGGCAGCTCGTTCTCGCGCTTTGCGAGGTCTTCGAGAAAGAAGGCCCACAGGCGTCGGGTTTCGTGCATCGCCTGCACGGCCTCCGGCGAACGCAGGCCCTTCTCCAGCCCGGCTTCCAGACGGCCGATCACGTAGTCGATCGCCATCTTCTCGCGGCCGCGGGAGTGGTCGCTGAAGGACTCCATCGTCTCGGCATAGGAAAAGCGATACATGCATCTTCCCTTCTATGTTCGGCGTTTGGCGTCGCCTGTCATCGCGCCGGAGCATCAGCCGTCGTGCGGTGCATGCCAGTCCGATCGAGGTCGGCGTCAGAGATATTTGAGGAGGCTGAGCCGGCTAAGTTTTGCCGTCACCGCGTAGGACGTCTCGAGCTGGACGAGGGCATCGTTGAGCCGTGTCGCCGTCTCGTTCGGGTCGACGCCTTCCAGCACGTTGATGCGGGAGTTGAGCAGGTCGGCCTGGATGGCGAGCCGCTCACTGGCGACGGCGACCCTCGCCTGGGTGGAGCCGACCGCGGCCGCAATCCTCGTGACCCCGGCAATCGCATCTCCGATGAGCGCGGTCGCCGTGTCGACCAGGACCGCGAGCGCGTTCTGGTTCAGAGACGCAGGATCGAGCGCGGCCATCATCGAATAGGCGGCGGCGAGCTGGCGGAAGGGCTCCTCATTGGCGCTGACGGAGGTGTCGGCCAGCTCCGAGCTCGAGATCCGGCTCTTCACCGGCTGGTCGGCGGCCGAGGACCAGCCGGTGGCCGGGTCGGTCCAGCCGGCGGCGCCGAACAGCGCCGCGAACTCGTTGACGAGGAAGCTTTGCATGTTCGCGGCCGTTATCTCTGCGGCCGCCGGATCCCCTGGGGGGAAGCCAAAATGCGTGTTGAAGGCGGTGTCGACGGCAGCTCGATTGCCGTTCGGCGGCTCGGCATTGAAGTCGGTGATCGGCTTCACGTCAGTGTTGATGCCCGCAAACAGGTATCGGCCCTGGATTGAGCTGTTGAGCCTGGAGGTCAGTTGATCGATTTCACCCACCGCCTGGGTCTGCAGCACGCCGGAAGCGATGCTGCCGTCTCGAACGCTCACCAGCGTTGCGAGATAGGACTGCGCGTTCGAGAGCAGATCGTCCAAAGCGGTCTGGGTGATCTTGAGGCGGGATGCGGTCAGTGCGTTGGTGTCGATGATGGCGTTGATCCGTTCGAATTCCTGGCGCAGCGCCACCGTTTCGCCGGTGCCGTTGCCGAGGTCCAGGCCGACATCCGCCTTGCGACCTGAGGCGACCTCCTGCTGCAGCTTTGCCACCGTGGCGGTCTGGCGCTGCAGGGTGATGCGTGAGGCCTCCGACAGCGCGTAGGTCGAAATGAAGCTCGTCTTCATGATCCTTACCTCACCGCCAGCAACAGGTTGTCGAGCATCTCGTCGATGACCGAGATCAGCTTCGCCGCCGCCTCATAGGCCCGCTCGATCTCAAGCAGGCGCTGCATTTCCTCGTCGATGTTGACGCCGACCGTGTTGCTCAGCGCCTCTTCGGTGCGCGTGACGACGACGGACTGTCGCTCGGCATCTGCTGTGGCGACTTTTCGTGCCTGCTCCAACCAGCTGACCGAGGCAGCAGCGTAATCGCTGAGCGATCCCGTCGGATCGATCGCCGCAGAGGCATCGAACGTCGTCGGGGCGTAAAGATTTGCGACCAGTTCCTGGATGCGGTCCGAATATCCAGCCGCGCTGCTGGCGTTGTAGACGTAGTCGGGATCACCAGAGAGGCCACCGTCACGCAGCCGGTCGAGGTCGCCGCCCTGTTTCGGATCGGCGTTGGCGGTGACCGTGATCGCGGCTGCCAACCCGCTGGAAAGCGCCGCGGGCATAACCGGCGCGCCGGGATAGGTGAAAAGGCCTGGAAGGTCGGGGCCGCCGCCATTTTGATCGCTTTCGGCAAAGGCCTCTATCAGGCCACGGGCGATCTCGTCGAGCTGCGCCTGGTAGGTGACGGCGACTTCGTCCCGCAGTTCGACCAGGCCGGCCAGTCGGCCGGATGCGAGCTCCATGGTGGCTCCAGGACCGGCAACCGGTACACCGTCCACGAAGACGGTATGGCCACCCGTCGCGGCAGCAAAGGTGTTGGTCCTGGTGAAGGTGACGCTGCGCGCCACGGTCTCGAACAAGGTGACACCGCTGTCGGTGTAGACGACAATGCTATTGTTGTCGCCGCTCAGCGTGCGGATCCCGATCTCTTCCGAAAGGCTGCGCAGCACTTGGTCGCGGGCGTCGAGCGCTTCGGTGATGTCGATGCCTTGCTGGCTGCCCTTCACCACGTAACGGTTGAGGTTCTCCAGTTCCTTGAGAAGGCCGTTGATCCGCTCCACCGATGTCGCAATGTCACTGTCGGCCCTGGCCCGAACCTGCTGGATGACGGCGCTCGCATCATTGAGCGTGGTCGCGAGATCGGTGGCGCCGTCCAGCACCGCCTGGGCAAAATTGGTGTCCTCCGGGTTCTCGCCGTACTGCTGCAGGGCGGTTGCCAGGGCGCCGAGCTTGGCCGCCGGCGACAGGCCGAGTTCCGGATCGCCGACAGTGCTCTGAAGCCGTCCGAGCCCCGCCACCAGCGCGTCACGCGCTGTGGCGATCGAGGTTGCGGTCAGGAGGTTGGTAAGCAGTGCACCGTCCGTCGCCCGTCCGATGCCGTCCACCCGCACGCCGCTGGCCTGTCCCGACCGCGTGTAGACGGAGGTCAGCTTGGCATGTTTGTTGGTGTAGGCCGGATCGTTGGCGCCGGCGATATTGCGCGACACGACAGCGCTTTCCGTCTGACGTGCGTTCAGCGACGACTGTGCGATCTGCAGGGCGGCGGACAGGCTCATGGTCGTTCCTCAACCGCCTCAGCGGACCATGTTGACCAGTTCTTCGAGCAGATTGGAGCCTGCCTGGAAGACCTTGGAATTGGCAGAGAATGAGCGTTGCGACTCGATCATCGATGTCAGCTCGGAGGCGAGGTCGACGTTCGACAGTTCCAACGCCCCGGAATAGAGATCGCCGAAGCCGTCTTCGCCGGGGAAGCCGACCATCACGTCACCGCTGTCCTGGTTCGGCTGAAAGATGTTGCCGGCCATCGGGGTCAGGTTGTCGGGGCTGGCAACATTGGCGAGCGGAATGCGATAGCTCGCCGTGCGGGTTCCGTCCGGATAGACCGAGTAGAGCGTGCCGTCCTCGGCGATCTCTACGTGATCGACCGCCTGAGGCGCGCTGCCGTTGACGACCACCTCGCCTACGGAGAACTCGGCGGCGAGCTGCGTCGTGCCGGTAAGGTCGAGGGTCAGTGGCTCGCCGTTCAGTACTTCCAGAGTAATCCACGTCGCGCTGGTATCTGTCAGATTTCCGGTCGTATTATCAAAGATAAATATCTCGGTTACGGGGGAATCTTCCGCTCCGAGAATGGTTATCTCCCATTCCGATGTTTCGGGGATTACCCCCATAGCATCGGGCTCACCTGATAATCTAGAGAAATAGACATCGATGATGGCCTCATTTCCAAGATGATCGTAGGTCACCAGCGACGTTTTGGCGGTATAGGTCGTCGGAGGACCTGCCGTAATGTTACTGGCATTCGAGTCGAGATTGACGACCAGCGTGCCGGCCGTCGACGGCACTGCCCGCAGTGACATGGCATCAAGGTTGACCGGCTCCAAGCCAGTCAGGCTGTTAGCGACCACGGAGGGATCGCCGTTGGTCAGAGGATAGCCCTGGAGCAGGTACCCCGCGGTGTTGACCAGATAGCCGTTGCCGTCCGGCACGAAGTTGCCGGCGCGCGTCAGGGCGGTGTTGCCGTCGCGGTCGGCCACGATCATGAAGCCGTTGCCGTCGATCGCCAGATCCGAGCCTGAGGTGGTGAAGCTCAGGGCACCCTGCTCGGAAATCGCGTAGCGCGTATAGGCCTGCACGCTGCCCGAATTGTAAGTCCCGGTGTTGCCCGGAGTGATCAGCGAGGAAAATTCGGACGAACCGCGCTTGTAGCCGGTTGTGTTAACGTTGGCGATATTGTCGGCCACCGTCCCGAGCTTGCTCGACTGCGCGTTCATCCCCGACACGCCGGTGCGCATAATCCCGTAGAGGCCCATCGCGATCTCTCCTGCCTGTTGGCTTGTGAGAGGATTAGAGCGGTGAGGACTTGCGTGAAGCTTGCTTGTTTTCAGATTTCGTGTTCGAGAGTAAGGTTAAATCCGCTTTTATACGCATTATTATAAAATTGTACGTAAGATCTATTTGCAAAAGGATCTAGATTCTGGCGTCCATCGCCCGAACCCGCTGGCCACCATGTTCGTGATCACCTTGCAAACGTATCGCTTCTGCGCTGGATTATTGTTTGGTCCGGCGTGATAGCGTGCGACGGCCATTGTCCAGGTGCCCTGTCCCTCCCGCAATTCGCGCAGGAAGCGCGCGGCATAGGTAACGTTGGCCGCCGGCTCGAGCATATGCTCGATCGAGCGGAACTTGTCGCCGTGGTAATGATGGTTGATCTGCATACAGCCGATGTCGATCAGCTTGCGGCCCGCTGCCCGCTCGGCGCGCACGCGCCTAGCCGCCTCGGCCGCGGAGCTTGCGAACACGGCACGGCCCTCGATGTTGAGGGCGAAGGGCTGCAGCGAATTACGACGCCCGGTTTCGGTCAGGCCGACGGCGTAGAGGACGCCGAGCGGGACGCCGTAACTCTTTGCCGCGCGGCGCATTTCACGTTCGCACACCGCATTGCCTGCGGCGTTTGCTGCGCACACCGCGGTAAGGCCGATGAGGAAGGCAAGGCTAGAGATAGAGGCCGTCGCGATCGTGGGCCTGACCATTATCGATCCTTTCGGCATCATTAACATCGCCCGGTCCGGTCCCCTCGCGGGTGAACGGCATAGCCTCATCATCGCCGTTTCCGGACGAGTGGCCGCCGCTGGCCGCACCCCCGCCCAGTGCGCCGTTGAAGTCGCCGGCAAGTCCGGGGGAAAGCTGCGGCCCTGCCGCGACCCGCACGTGGGGGCGTTCGCCGATGCTCGATACGGCGACCGAGTCGGTCTGGTAGCCGGCATTGGCAAGCGCCTTGGCGAGGCGCGGCCGATCTCTTTCGAGCATCTGTCCTGTCTCGGTTCGTTCGGTACGGAGTTCGACTTCAAGCCGTCCATCGTTGAAGCGCAGGCTGATCCGCACCGTGCCGAGCTCGGCCGGGCGCAACTGGAGTTCGAGAATTCGCGTCGCATCCTTCGGTGCGGACAGTTTGCCGCCGGCGGCCTCGATCATCTCCACCACCTGCTCGGCGACTTGCGTCACGGGCGGCAGGTGGGTTTCCTGACGCAGCACCGTCACCGAAGGTGTCTGCGCCGGTGTCACTGCGCCGGGCAAAGCCGGCGGCAGGCCGGGTGAGGCCTTGTCAGCGCCGATGGCAGTTTCTGCAATGGAGGCCGTTGTGCCGGGTGCCGTTGCTGCCGATACTGCGGCGGCGATCGCTGGTCCCCTCGATCCATCTGCGGCACCGCCCGCGGAGCCGCCAGTTAACGCCGACTGTGTGCTACGCAGTTCTTCCGCCCTTTCCAGCACGAAGCGCACGGCAGCAGCAGCCCCTTTTCCGAAGACGGCACTTGCACCATCATTGCCGGCAGCGGCGGACGTGTCGGGAACCCTTTCCGTCGGGCCGGCGCTGGCAAAGACGGCGGCCAAGTGCTGTAGGGCGTGATTGGCGGTCGCGCCGGCGTCGCGATCGTCTCCAGCGGCAAAGATCCCGCCAGCAGCTTCCGCTTCCAATTCATGTGCTGCGGCGATCGTGGACTCATCTCCGGCTTGGTGTCCTGTCCTCTGCGTCCCGGATTGAGTCGGATCGAGCGGCGCTGCGAGTTCATCCGACGCGCCCTCGGCGCCGATCATCAGCGAGTGCTCCGAGCCCGGCGCGTTTGTTGCAGATGCGCTGGCCTTGTCGCGTCCCATGGCTTCGTTCTCGGCACGGGACAGCGCCATCTTGAAGCCGTCCGGAGTATCGCCGGTGACGGTGCGTCCGGATGATTTGCCGGCATCGGACCGGGCATGCGGCAGGCGGTTGGGCATACCGGTTGCCGGGCTAGTCATGGCCGCTTCTCCTCGCGGGCGAGAAGGACGTCGGCCACTTCGATCGCCCTGCTTGCTCGCTCCATAATAGGCAGTCGCGAGTCGGCAGCCGGAGGAGTCGCGGAGACGCGGCCGGCCGTGATGTCAACAACTTCCTTTCCATCATCCTGCGGCCAAAAGCGGATGCCGTTCAGCGCCGCCATCGCGGCGTCGGCCAACGCGCGATCGCCGCCGTCAAGCACAGTCCGGTCCAGCGCCCAAAGCATTTCAAGCGCGTCGGGAAGGCGCTCGGCGTCGAGCGAGGCCGCTGCCTGGTAGAGCATGGCTCGACTTTGGTCCTGCGTGTCGGCGGCAGCGAGAGTCCTGGCCCGTTCCGCTGCCTTGCGGGCGACGGTCAGCCTTCCCTCGATAAGCGAGGCGTACGCGCTCAAGAGGTAGAGCTGCCGCCGCGTGTCGGCGTCGAATTCGGCGAACAACGATTCCATCAACGGGAACTGCGCGGGCTCGGTCGCGAAGCCGAAACTGCGAACCGCAGCCGTAAAGCGGCGCCGGAAATCCGAGGCGTAGATCGAATTGCGGTAGCGCCGCAGGTAGTGCATGGCGAGGTTCTGGAACTTTTCAGCATCCCCGACGCTGCCGGCGACGAAAACCTCGCGTCGCAGCGCCGCCTCCTCGACCAGCGTGCCGGGCAGCAGCAGCCGGGCCTGATCGAGCAGGGCGATCGACCGCTGCGGATCGATCGACAGTTCGAGCGCGGCCCGCACCAATGCGATGTGGCCGCCGATTGACGGTTCCAGCGCCAGCGGATCGACATCGGCGAGCGCTGCGCGCGCCTCGGCCTCCCGGCCCTCGACATAGGCAAGGCCACCGGACACGATCCGTTCGTCGATGACGGTCAGGTGGCCGCGCTCCACGAGCGCGTGCGTCACATCCGGCCGGCCCCCACTAAGAAGATGGATTATGGCGGCGCGCGCGTTGCGCGGATCGCGCCACTCCTTGGCGGGAACCACAAGGAACGCCTGGTCCATCCGCTCAATGAGTAGCCGCTGGGCAGCATGCGCTTGGCTGTTGCCCTGCGACATCTGCCATTGCAGCAGCTGCAGCGACCGCACCATTTCATAGGGCTGCGCCCCGACCGGGACCGTTTCAGCCGCGTGTGCCACGACGGCCGCAACGAGGGCGATCGCACCGACAACAAATCGGAAAAGCCGGTGCGTGATCATGTCTGCGATCCTCCTTCCAGGAGAAGGATTTCAATGCGGCGGTTTTCGGCTGCCAGCGGGTCCGCAGGCACCTTGAGATCATGGTCGGCATGCCCCTCGACGCGCACGATGCGCCTCGGATCGAGGCCGCCGCGCAGGAGCATGTGCCGGGCCATGTGGGCACGAGCGGAGGACAGCCGCCAGTTGTCGTAGCTGCTTGTCCGGAAGGGCCGTCCATCGGTGTGGCCACGGATCACCACGCCGCCGGGGGTATCCTTAAGCGCAAGGGCAATGTCGCCGATCAGCCGCACCACCCGCGCCGATGGCTCGGCCGAGCCGACCGCGAACATGCCGAAATCCTCACGGTCGGTCAGGCTGATCAGCGTGCCGTCCGAGACCCGTTCCACCGTGCCACTGATGCCGGCCGCCTCGAGCGCTTCGGCCAATACGGCGGCGAGAGGCTTGTCCGGCTTCGGTGCCGGCAGAACCGCCGTTGAACTTTCCGAAGTAAGCACCGTCGACGTTGGCTGTTCGGACCCTGCCTTCGCGCCGATATTGCCCTGTCCGACGGTCGCCAACGCAGCCACGACACCCGCTTCGTTTTCGGAAGTGCCGGCCACCTTGTTCACCTCTGTCGCGATGGCCGCAACCTTGGCACGGGCCCCACTTCCCCCCAGGCCATTGTCAGGTGTGCCGCTCGGGCCCGCGGCCTGCGCATTCATCGAGATGCTCGTCGCGCTTGCCACGGTTGGCGTTGCCCAGGCGAGCGGGTCGAACGGATCCTTGAACGCGTCTCCGCCCTTGACGCCACTGCCAGCGGGTGCCTGCAATCCACCGTCGGCAGGCGGCTCGGCGACGGCCGCCGCCGCGACGATCTCCTCCAGCACGGCGTAGGGATCCTGGAACAGGGCCGCCTCGGTGTAGCGTGGAGCCCTGTCCGGCGCGTCGGAAGCTCCTTTTGCCGCCGTAGCTTCGGGTTCGGTCTCCGCCGTTTCCGTCGGCTCGGCCGGATGCGGAGGGGGAACCGCATCTTCGGGATCAGACAATCCCTTGGGTGTCGGCGATGTTTGCGACAGCTGGATTGGATTGAAGTATCGCGCGACGCCGGAACGCGTGGTGTCGTCGGTGCTGTTGATCAGCCACATTACCAGGAAGAACGCCATCATCGCGGTCATGAAGTCCGCGTAGGCGATCTTCCACACGCCGGATTTCAGGGTGTCGTCATCAAGGTTCCGGCGACGCCGGACGATGACGAGTTCCTTGACGGGGGTGTCGTCCGTCATTCCAGTGCCTCCTCAAGCGCGGCGTGCATGCGCGCAAGCTGCGTCTCGATCACGGTGCCGTTCAGCTCCAGGCGGAGGTCCGGCCGAGGCGTTGCCGCAAGGGTGATTGCGGCAAACTCCGATGCGGAGAGCCGCGCCTGAAGCCTGTCGAGCAACTCCTGGGGGCCTTCAACGATGAGGGCTGCGCCGGCCGTTCCGCATCCCAACGTCCGCACGGCTTCTGCAAAGGCATCGCAGGCGCGCTCGACCAACTGTTCCGTGAGCACGGGCTTTAGCACTGCCGAAATTCGTTCCGCGAGCCGGGCCTCCAGTGCGCCGAAGCTGCTTTCAAGTCCGGCTTGAAGCTGCGCGGTCCAGGCTTCGGCGAGGGCAGCCCGTTCGCGGGTGGCCAGGGCCTCTGCTTCGGCCAGGCGCGCCTCGAGTGCCGCGATCGCCGCTTCGGCCTCTGCCGTCGCCTCCGCGCGGCCGCGGCGGTAGCCGTCTTCTTCTGCAGCGCTGATCGCCGGGCGGGGATCGGGCAGGGCGGGTGCGGGTACCGCAGCTGTAGTTTGGGCATTAGCGGCAGGCGTTGGCCCGAGCTCGCGCAGATGGCGGGCGACGTTGGATCGCATCACGATCCCTCCGCAGCGTACATCCACTGTTTCAGGATCGCGGCCGATTGCGCGTCATTGAGTTCGACCAGAGATTCCACCTGCCGCAGCGCCGACTGGTTCATGCGGCTGGTCAGATCGGAGATCAGGTTGACATTCCCCGCGGTCTGCAGCGCGGTGGCGGATTCTGCGGCATCGGGCAGCGACAGCACTTCCTCTGTGTCCGCAACGACGGACCGATCGTCTCGCTCCGGCATCAACATTGCCATTGCCGGACGAAGGCCGAACCAGACGACGAGCGCTGCCACTGCAAGAATGGTCAAAGCGTTTACAACGGTGCCGAATTGACGGACCAGTTGCTGGCCGATGCCGAGCGACGGCACGGCCTCGAACTGCTCGCCACTGGCGATGAAGTCGACGACTGAGACCTTCACCATGTCACCGCGCTTCAGGTCGATGCCGGCGGCTGAAGCGACAAGCTGCTCGATGTCGGCAATCTGGTTATCGATCTGCTGTTGCGTAGGATTGCCGCCGAGCGTCTCGGCCAACCGGGCGCGGTCGACCAGCACGGCGACCGACAGGTGCTCCACTGCGTAGCCGTCGCTCGCCACCTCGATCGTCTTGGTGGAAATCTCATAGTTGACGGTCTCTTCCCGCCGCTCGTTCTCTTCGCTGGAGCGCTCGCCGCGCTCGCTCGTGACCTCTTCGCCCGGCAGATTCTGCTGGACGGTGGTCGGGGTTTCATTCGAAGCGTTCTGCGCCGACTCGTTCTGGCGGATGATTCGGACCGACCGTTCGGTCCGGGACTCCGGATCATAGATCGTCTGGTTGATGCGTTGGCGGTCGGTGTTGAGCGTTGCTGCTACGCTGACCTGGAAATTGTCGATGCCGAGATAGGGGGTCAGGGTCTTGCGGATGTTGTCGCTGACCCGGCGGCCGATCACCTCCTCGAGGCCTGCCTTCTGCCCTGCGGCGAGATTCCTCTGGTCGCCGCCGGAGGCGAGCAGGGCCCCCGTGGTGTCGAGCACGGTCACCTTTTCAGCCGTCATCCCCGGCACGGCAGCCGCGACCAGGTGACGGATCGCCTCGGCGGTACGCGTCGCATCGGGCGTCTCGGTGCGCAGCACGACCGAGGCCGAGGGATCGCGTTGCTGTCGGCGAAACGAGCCCTTCTCGGGCATCACGATATGAACCCGGGCCGCGGTCACGCCCTGGATCGACTGGATGGTGCGGGCGAGTTCGCCTTCGATGGCGCGCACCCGCGTGACCTCCTGCATGAATGAGGTCAGGCCGAGCGAGCCGAGATCGTCGAACAGTTCGTATCCAGCGCCACCCGACCGCGGCAGGCCACGCTCGGCAAGCAGCATGCGTGCCCGCATCGTCGCGCCGTAGTTGACGAGCACGGTCTCACCGTCGGGCGACACATCGTAGGGTATGCCGGCGTCCTTGAGAGCGCTGCCGATCCGGCCGACATCGTTCTTATCCAGTCCGGTGTAGAGCACTTCCTGCTGCGGCCGGCTGAGGTAATAGGCGCCGAAGCCGACGGTCGCCAGCGTGACGAGACCGATCAGCGCCAGCGCGATCAGCCGCCGCGGTCCGAGCTCGAGCAGATTGGCCCACAGGCGTTCGGCGTGTTCACGGCCGGGCATCAACATCCTCGCGTGTAGGGAGCGGTAAAGGGTCACGGGTCACGCTGCCCGCTTTAGCTTGCGCGGGGATTGCCGTTCGGCTCTGACAAGCCCGTCTTCCCGCAGGGCGGGCATGAAAAAAGGCCACGCTCCTTGAGGAGCGTGGCCGATGAGTGGTGCTGTGCGGTGCGATCAGCGGAACAGCGACAGGATGTTCTGGCTGTTCGAGTTGGCGATCGACAGCGCCTGGATGCCGAGCTGCTGCTGCACCTGCAGCGCCTTCAGCCGGGTCGACTCCTTGTTCATGTCGGCGTCAACCAACTGGCCGACACCGCGGTCGATCGCGTCGGTCAGCGCGTTGACGAAGTCCTGCTGCAAGTCGACGCGCTTCTTCACCGAGCCGAGCAGGGTCGCCGAGTCGGTAATGTCGACGAGGGCTTCGTCGACGATCGCGATGGTTTCTTCAAGCGTAGTGAGGTCCGCCGCGGCGTCCGTCAATGCCGAGATATCGATGGTCGATACCGTCGTGGTGGTGCCACCTGCGGTGCGGTCCTTGTCCAGGATGCCGGTCTGATCGTTCGCATCGTAGAGCTCGGTCAGGGTGATATCGATCGAAATAGTGTCGATCGTAATCGCCCCCGACGTGTCGCGGCTAAAGGAACCGACGATCGTCTTGGTGCCGTTGTAGCTCGCGGCGCTGGAGTCGACCGACAACCAGTTCTCACCGTTGAAGACCGCCGAGTCGGCGATGGTCTTCAGCTGCCCCTGGAGTTCGGTGATGTCACTCTGGATCTTGCCGCGGTCGACGCCAGGCTGACGGGCCGCCACCAGCTTGGCCTTGATCTCGTTGACGACGTCCACGGTCGCGTCCATCGCCGTGTACATGACGTCGACGGTGGCAGCGCCGAGGCCAAGAGCGTCCTTGACGGCGGACAGGGCCATGTTGTCTGAGCGCATGGTGGTAGCGATCGACCAGTAGGCGGCATTGTCCTCGGCCGAGGCAACGCGGTAGCCGGTGGAGATACGGTTCTGGACCGTATCCATCTGCTTGTTGGTGTAGTTGAGGGTCTGCAGCGCGGTCATCGCCGAGCTGTTGGTCATAAGGCTGCTAGCCATGTGATGTCCCTTTCCAAGAGAATGATTTCGGGACATTCCGGGCTCTCACCGGGACGACGGCCGGGCATCATGCCATCGATCCTGATGCGGGGCGTTGCCTCTCGCCGATCGATCCGTCGTGCAATTCTGTTCTAGGCCGCGAACCTTGCGCGGAGCTTGCGCCCGCCTCAGAAGAACGAGCGCATCAGTCCGCCGACCAGCATATTCCAGCCGTCAATGAGGATGAAGAACAGCGCCTTGAACGGCAGTGACAGGATCGTGGGCGGCAGCATCATCATGCCCATCGACATGGTCAGCGTCGCCACAATCATGTCGATGACGAGGAACGGCAGCACGATCAGGAACCCGATCTCGAAGCCGCGCCGCAGTTCGGAGATCATGAAGGCGGGAATCAGCACGCGCATCTCTACTTGCTCAGGGCCGGCTGCGCCCGGGATATTGAGCCGTTCACTCGCCAGTCCGTCGAACAGGGCCAAGTCCTTCTCGCGCACCTGCCCCAGCATGAATTCGCGGAAAGGCTGGGTGATGCGGCCGTAGGCCTCCTCTTCGGTAATGGCATTGTCGATCAGCGGACGAACACCGTCGTGCCAGGCTTTGTCGAACGTGGGCGCCATGACGTAGAAGGTCATGAACAGCGCCAGGCTGATCAGAATGATGTTCGCTGGTGTGGTCTGCAAGCCGAGGCCCGAGCGCAGGAACGAGAGCGCGACGACGAAACGGGTGAAGCTTGTCACCATGATGAGTAGGCCCGGTGCCAGCGAAAGCACCGTCAGCAGCGCAATCATTTGGATGATTCGGCCGCTGACGCTCGCCTCACCCGCAGGCAAGAGGCTCGACAGGTCTGGTACCTGCGCCGCAGCGGTCGTTGTCGACGCCACCAGCATCCCCGCGAGCAAGAGTAAACGCCTCATTGCACCACCAGCGATTCGATGATGAGTTCGCGCACCGCGCCGTTCGATCGGATTGCTGCGCGCTCATTGAGGTCTTCGCGCAGATGCTGCAGGCCGACGGCCCCCTCGATCTGCGCCAGGGTTACCGTCCTCAGGTAGGCGACGATGTCCTGCTCGATATGGCTGCGCATGGCCTCGTCACCGCCGGTGCCGGTGCCGAGCACCAAGCTCGCGCCGAGACGAACCCAGACATCGCGCGGGGCCGCCAGATTGGTGACGACCGGCTTGATCTTGACGATCGTACCGGTGGCTGGAGCGTTGGTCGTGTCCGGCTCGGTTGCTGCCTCACGCTCGCTGGACTGCCGTTCGAGGCTGACACGCACGGTCTCGACCAGGTTTTGCCCGAGCAAGCCGCCGACACCAGCGGCAACACCGGTCAGGAACACGAGTGCCAAGATGTTGCCAGCACGCCTGCCGGGATCGCGGTGCTGCCTGCTCCTTATCGCCAGAGATCTTCCGTTGCTCATGCCGTTGGCTCGTCGTGGCTCGTTCCGCGCCCGCAGGCTGCCTGTCCCTGTTGGGGGTGTCTCGGCTGTGTGCCGCCGCCCGATCCGGCGTTGCATCGAGGCAGCGCCCACGAGGTCGTCAGAACGGTGCGATGAAGTCGTAGACCTGCTGTCCCCAGCCGGGCTGCTGTACCTCGCTGATGCGGCCCCGGCCGCCATAGGAGATCCGGGCTTCCGCAATCTTCTCGTAGGTGATCGTGTTGTCGGAGGCGATGTCGCGCGGCCGCACGATGCCGGCGATGTTGAGCACCCGCATCTCGTAGTTGACCCGCACCTCCTGCGAGCCGGAGATCACCAGGTTGCCGTTCGGCAGCACGTTGGTGACGACGGCGGCGACCGAAAGCTTGATCTCTTCCTTGCGGTCGATCGAGCCCTGTCCACGCGAGCGGCTGTTGGCGGCAATGTCGCCGGACGCTTCGCCTTCCGTGCTGCTGTCGTCGAGCGACGCCGAAAAGCCGCCGCCGAGGTTGGCCGATCCGGAGCGGGCGCGGTCGGACCGGTTGTCGAGCGTGGCCCGATCGTCGATCGCGATCAAAACGGTCAGTACGTCCCCGGCCCGCGAGGCGCGCGGATCGCGGAAGAAGGCATCGTGGCCGGCCGTCCACAGAGAGTTGTAGCTCCGCTTGTAGGACGGGCGGAAGGTGTTGAAGGGCAGGGCCTGTCCCGACTGGTTCAGCCCATGACCGATCGGCGACATGGCCGGTTCCTTCCCGAGGTCCTGCAGGCTACCGGCGCAGCCTCCAACGAGAGCGATGAATGGAAGAAGCAAGAGGCGCGGGGTCAAGTCTGGTTCTCCTGGCCGCGGCGCGGCATTTTGTCGGCGAGGGCGCTGGTCAGCTGCGCGGCACGGCCCGGCTCCATCTCGTTGAGAATCGCGCTCGCCTCTCGGGGCTTGAGCCGGTAGAGCACGGCAATCGCCTTGGTCTCTTCGAGGCCGGCGATTTGCGCCGCTGCCGCATCCGGCCGCATACGGGCGTAGATGGCGACGACGTGATCCTCGACCTCGCCAAGTACCTTGTCGCGCTCCTCCAGCCAGGCCTGGTACTCACGGCGCTTTTCTTCCAGCGTCGCGATCCGCTGCTCGAGCTGCTCCTGCAGCCGCGCCAGCATCTTGGTCTGCCAGACGTAGCGCTGATCCTGCACGGTGGAAGCGACATTGCCGCAATAGCGGGCGATCTCCTCGGCCATATCTTCGGCGAAGGCAGCGGTGGACGTCGCCGTGGCGAGAGCGAAGGCGAAGAGCAATGTCATTCGCCCTGCAAACTGCGGTCTCGGTCGATCATCGAACCTGATCATCGCTCTCCATCCGGTTTGCGGTTCATTGACACCATGTGCCGGAAAGCTTGTGCGAGCCTGTGCCTGTCGCCGAGCCCGTCATTGAATGACGAGGTCTGCCTGCAGCGCACCAGCTGTCTTGATCGCCTGCAGGATCGCGATGATGCCGGATGGCTTGAGGCCGATTTGGTTCAGGCCGGAGACAATGGCGTGCAGGTTGGTTCCGCCAACGATCGCGAGGTGACCGCCGCTCTCGTCGGCGTCGATGTAGGTGTTCGGCACCACCACGGTTTCTCCGCCACGCGAGAAAGGCAGAGGTTGCGAAACGGCAGGCGTCTCGGTCACGCGAAGCGTCAGCGTGCCGTGGGTGACGGCGACCGGCGAGATCTGGACGTCGCGGCCGATCACCACCGTTCCGGTGCGCTCGTCCACCACCACCCGTGCCGGTGTGTCGGGCTGGACCTGCAAGCCTTCGATCTCGGCAACGAAGCGGGCTAGACCAACTTTCTCCGGTCGGCGGATGTGGATCGTGCGAAGGTCGCGCTCGGTCGCGACTCTGATGCCGTAGCGTGACAATGTGTAAGCATTGATCGCATCGGCGACTCGCACTGCCGTGCGGAAGTCCGGGTTCTTCAGCTCCAGCACCAGTTCCGGCACCGCGGAAAACCGCTCGGGCAACTGCCGCTCGATCGTTGCCCCTTCCGGAATCCGGCCCGCGGTCGGGATGCCCTGCGACAGGGTCTCGGCCTGACCCTGCTCAGCAAAACCGGACACGGAGACGGCGCCCTGCGCCACGGCATAGACGGCACCGTCGGCCGCCATGAGAGGCGTCACGATCAATGTGCCGCCGGCGAGAGAACTGGCATCGCCGAGCGAGGCGACGCTGACGTCGATCTTCGCACCCTGGCCGACGAAAGGAGGCATTTCAGCCGTGACGAGGACGGCGGCGACATTGCGGGTCCTGAGCCGGGCGTCCCGTACATTGACGCCCATGCTGTCGAGCATCGATTGCAGCGACTGTTCGGTAAAGGGCGCGTTGCGGATGGAATCGCCGCTGCCCTGGAGACCGACGACAAGGCCGTAGCCGACGAGTTGGTTCGAGCGCACGCCCTGAACGTCGGCAATGTCCTTGATGCGGACCATCGCCGCTGCGGGCGACAGCCAGAGCAGGAGCACTAGGAGGACATGGAGGATTCGCATCAGCGTCCCGCCACGGAAAGCGTGCCGTCCGCCCCGACCTCGGCGGTAATCACCACGCCGCTGTCGAGGTTGCGGACGCGAATGGTATCGCCGGCGCCGCCGGATTGCAGCGGCTCCACCTGGACCAGGATTTCGAGGCCGGCATCGCGGTAGACGAGGCGGGCGGCTCCGCCGCGTTTGATCAATTGGGGTACGGCCACCGCGTTGATTGGGATCGGCCGGCCCGGCATCAGCGTCCGCCGGGCCTCCTTGCCGACCAGGTCCCTGGCGTCGGCAACCACCGCAAAGCGCTCGGCGAACTTGTCCGGAAACGGTCGCAGCATCAGGCTGTCTGCCGAGATCATGTCGCCTGGGCGGATGGTCACTGCCGGTACCGGCAGTTCACCGGCTCCCGACGATGCCTTGACCGTGGCAACGGCGAGAAGGCCGAAGGCGAGCGAGATCCGGGCCGCGAGACCGCTGAAACGCCGCGAGTTCATGGTGCGCCTCCGCTACCTGATGCCCTTGGTCACCGTGCCGGCCATGTCGTCGGCCGCCTGGATGACCTTGGAGTTCATCTCGTAGCCGCGCTGGGCGGTGATCAGCTCCGTAATCTCCTTGACCGGGTCGACATTGGCCGTTTCCAGATAGAACTGGCGAATGCGGGCGAAACCTGGCGTGCCCGCAATCCCGTCGACACCGACGCCCGAGGCGACGGTTTCGCGGAACAGGTTGGCACCAGTCGGCTCGAGGCCGGCATCATTCGGGAAAATCGTCAGAACCAGCTGCCCGAGCGCGCGCGGCTGCGGTTCCCCTTCAATCTGGGCGAACACCTCCCCGCTTTCATTGACGGCGACGTCGATCGCGTCCTGTGGCACGGCGATACCTGGCAACAGCCGATAACCGTCGACCGTCACCAGTTCGCCGTCGCCATTGGTGTTGAAGGCGCCCGCGCGCGTGTAGAGCGTCTCGCCGTCTGGGCCCTCAACCTGGAACCAGCCGCGGCCGTCGAGCGCCAGGTCGAACTTGTTACCGGTATTGGTGAGAGCGCCCTGGCTGTGCAACGTGCGGATCGCCGCCGCCCGGACGCCGAGACCGAGCCGGGCACCTTCCGGGATAGGATCCTCCCCGGTGCGATTCGGCACGCCCTGCAGTCGTTCGGTCTGGTAGAGCAGGTCGGAGAACTCCGCCCGCGCCCGCTTGAACCCGGTGGTGTTCATATTGGCGATGTTGTTGGCGATCACCTCGACATTGAGCTGCTGCGCGGTCATGCCGGTCGCCGCAATGGCCAGGGCTTTCATCGTGTCGATCTCCTTTTCGCTAGCGCCTCAGATCGCCATCCGGCTGATTTCCTGATAGGCGGCGACGACCTTCTCGCGGATTGCGAGGGCGGTCTGCAGGCTGGCTTCGGCTGTCAACACGGCCTCGATCACCTGCTGCGTCGATGCCTTGCCCTCGATTGCGGCGATCGAGGCCGCCTCACCGGTCTTGAGCCTCTCGACGGCTTCCATCGAGACCTGACCGAGCAAGTCGGCGAAGGTCGGCCCGTCGGCCGCTTTGGGCGACGTGGCATCCGCCGACTTGGCGGTCGAGCCGAAGCGAGTCTCCTGGAGAGTGTCGAGCACGCCGCCGTCAAACCCGGCAGCGCTGTCGACGCTTGAAATCGACGTGATCATGACGAAGTCCTCAGGAGGTCGATGGTGCGCATGGCGAGAGTGCGCGCCTGCGTCATCATTTTGAGATTGGCTTCATAGGAGCGGTTGGTTTCCCGCATGTCAGCCATCTCGATCAGCATGTTGACGTTGGGCAGCTTGACGTTCCCGTTCTCGTCTGCGGCCGGATTGCCCGGATCGTACTCGACGCGGAACGGCGAGGTGTCGGATCCGATCTTCCTTACTTCGACCAGGGAAGCCGAGATGGTTCGGTCGAGCACGCTGTCGAATGCGATCGTCTTGCGCCGGTAGGGATCGGCGCCGGCCGTCTCGCCGGTGGAATTGGCGTTGGCGATGTTCTCCGACACGACACGCAGCCGCTGCGACTGGGCGTTAAGGCCGGAGGCGGCAATCTTCATCGTTGCGTCGATCGGGTCGATCATCGCGTCATCCCTTCAGGCTGGCGAGGTACATGCGGTGGAAGGCCTTGACGATGCCGGCGTTGAGCGCATGGTCGCGGTTGATCTCGCCGGCTTTCATCAGCTCCTGCTCCATCGAGACGGTGTTGCCGGACTCGGTCACCGACCAGGTCTCGTCTTTCTCGACTTCACTGGGCTCCGGTGGGGCCATCCCGGCGCCGAGATGATCGGCATGCGTCGCCGTCATGGCGAGCCGGGTCTGGTTGAACACGCTGGCGAAAGGCTCGATGTCGCGGGCGGCGAAGCCCGGGGTGTTGGCGTTCGCGATGTTCTCGGCCACCAACGTCTGGCGCACGGTCAGCCATTCGGCGTGCCGTGAGGCGAGTGCAGTCAGATAGACGGGATCCACGGCGTTCCTCCGTCGTAACGATCGCCTCGGATCTTCGAAGCGCAAGCTTGCCCGAAGCTGTGCCGATCGGCGTAAAGGCGCGACAGCTTCACGCAAGCTGCCCCCGACACCGTGGTGCGGTCACGCGCGCAGCAGGGAGTGGGACGGCGGTGGCGAATTCTCGAACAGACGGCAACGAACGTCGCAACGCCCCGCGGCGCTGCACCAGGCTGCGGCCGGCCCGCATTGCCGATCTTGACGATCACTTTTTGTGCGACGGCATCGTGCGCGACCTCAGCGCCACCGGTGCCCGCATCGCCGTGCGGGCCGAAATCAGATTGCCGGCCCGGTTTCAGATCTACTTCGAGACCGACGGCCTCCTGGCGCAGGTCAGATTGGCCTGGCGCCGCGGCAACGAGGCGGGCGTTTCGTTTGTCAGCCCGCCGACCGGCATTCAGGCACTGACCCGCCAGTCGGCTCGGGCCCTGGCGCGCAGCCACTACGCGCTCACACCTGGTGGTTTGCGTTCGAAGGGTTGAGGGGCCGAAAGGCGGGCACGCCAGCCTTGCGATCCTCGCGTCCGTATGGCCGGCCAGCGATTATCGTGAGACGGCCGGCCGCGGAGAACGACGCGCCTCGGCATATACATGCTCCTTGCCGTCAATTAATGTTCCTGTTATGTTCTCATTGACCATCTAGGAGCGGAGCAAATGACCGAAGATTTCGATCGGCAGCGCCTCAGCCTTGTGAACATTCCTGTCCGTGATCTCGCCCAGGCTCGTGCCTTTTACGAGAAGGGCCTCGGCTTTGAGCCGGCTACTGTCATGGAGGACATCGCCTTTTACCGGATGAACGGTTTCGTGCTCGGCTTCATGACTCCGAAAACCTGGAAGGACGAGCGTCTCGGCCGGCCGTTCCTCGGACCGACCTGCCTTGCGGTCAATTTCTCCTCGCGCGAGGAGGTCGATGCGTTTCTGGCCCGTGGTGTTGCGGCCGGCGGCAAGCTGGTGAAGCCTGCAGAGGCAACGCATTGGGGAGGCTATTCGGGCTATTTTGCCGACCCCGACGACAATCTGTGGGAAGGGGCCCTGAATCCGTTCTGGGAGATCACCGCGGAAGGCCACACGGTCATCCCGCGCTAATGCCTGTCCCGGCGGTCGGTTCGGGCGAGCGGTACGTCAGGAAAACGTGTGAGTGCTTCGATATTCACGAGCCTAGGATCGCCGACCTCTTGGCAGCTGTTGCGCGGCGCACCATGTGAGCTGCGCACTCACCGACGAACGACAGGAGCGGAGGCAGCTGTGCTTCAAGCATCCTTGCCCTTCCTCGCTGTGCCGGTGCTTTATGCGGCGCTGACTGTGGCGCCGTTCTTCTTCATCCGCACGGCGGTGTTCTGACCGCTGTTCCGTGACAATTCACGGCGGGTCGAACATTCCGAACGACCCAGGATCCGGGCTTGCGGGCCAACATGATGACGGTGCTTCGGACCGTCGAGCCTGCTCGGCACCTGCTCCATGTCCGGATCCGGTCGCTCGAAAGATGAACACCGTCCGCGACGCCGTCTGTTCTCTTTTCGTTCTTGAATGCGCGTAAAGGTTGTATTATGCTTTGCCTCATGTCGGGCGGTTGGGGGCAAGCATGGTCTCGCGGGTAACGACCGTTGCATTTCAGGGCATTGAGGCCGTCCCGGTTGACGTTCAGGTCCAGATCGGTCCTGGCAACGTCGCCTTCACGATCGTCGGCCTGCCGGATAAGGCCGTCGGCGAAAGCCGGGAGCGCGTGCGATCGGCTTTGCTCGCTTCGGGGCTTGCCCTGCCGGGCAAGCGCGTGACGGTCAATCTCGCTCCCGCCGACCTGCCGAAGGAAGGCTCTCATTATGATCTGCCGATCGCCCTAGCGCTAATGGCGGCGATCGGCGCGGTGCCGGGCCAGGAGCTCGACCGTTTCCTCGTCGTCGGCGAACTTGCCCTCGACGGCACGATTTCCGCGGTAACGGGCGTGCTGCCGGCCGCGATTGGCGCCAATCGCATCGACAAGGGGCTGATCTGCCCATCGGTTTGCGGTGCCGAGGCAGCCTGGGCGGACCGCGAGATGGAGATCCTGGCGCCGCGTTCGCTGATCCAACTGGCAAACCATTTCAAGGGCACCCAGCTGCTGTCACGTCCGCAGCCTAAGCTCGGCGGCGGCCCCAGCGAGCTGCCGGACCTTGCCGAAGTCCGCGGCCAGGAGACCGCACGCCGCGTTCTGGAGATCGCCGCCGCTGGAGGTCACAATCTGCTGATGGTCGGACCGCCGGGCGCGGGCAAGTCTATGCTGGCGCAGCGTCTGCCGTCGATCCTGCCGCCGTTGTCGCCCCGTGAGTTGCTCGAAGTATCGATGATCGCCTCCGTCGCCGGTGAACTTGCCGATGGCCGGCTTTCGGAGCGTCGCCCGTTCCGGGCCCCACATCATTCAGCGTCGATGGCGGCCCTGGTTGGCGGTGGCATTCGGGCCAGGCCCGGCGAAGTTTCGCTTGCCCACAATGGCGTGCTTTTTCTCGACGAACTGCCGGAGTTCCAGCCCCAGGTCCTCGATAGTTTGCGCCAGCCAATCGAGACCGGCGAGACTGTGATCGTACGCGCCAACCACCGCGTCAGCTACCCTTCGCGCATCCAGCTGATTGCGGCAATGAACCCCTGCCGCTGCGGACACGCCGGGGCGCCAGGCCATGTCTGCCGCCGCGGTACGCGCTGCGCTGCCGACTATCAAGCCCGGATCTCGGGGCCGCTGCTCGACAGGATCGACCTGCGCATCGAAGTGCCGGCCGTCAATGCGTCCGATCTCATCCGCCCCGGAGGGGGAGAGCCCTCGGCCGCGGTGGCGGCAAGGGTCGCTGCCGCCCGCGACCGGCAGACGGAGCGGTTTCGCCGGCTGGGCGCCGAAGCGCGCACCAATGCACAGGCCAGCGCCCGGCTGATCGAGCAGGTCGCTGCACCCGATGTCGCTGGCGTTCAGCTCCTGCAGGATGCCGCAGACGCCCTGAAGCTGTCGGCGCGAGGGTATCACCGTGTGCTCAAGGTGGCGCGCACGCTTGCCGACCTCGATGGGCAGGAAACCGTCGGCCGGTTGCACCTTGCCGAAGCCTTGAGCTATCGCGGCACCGACAGCGCGGTCGCCCCGGCCTGACGGCCGCCGGAGGCTGCCGCTGCGACGATCGACGATAGCGGAGCTGCCTGAACGGCCCGCGGCGCGAAGTCGAATATGGATGGGAAGGCTCCGCCACCACAGCGAAGGCTGACCCTGACTTGCCGATATCGGAGTTGTCGGCTCGTTCTTCAGTTCCCAGCCGGCACTAGAAGACGCAGGCAGGGCCCTCCGGGCCCTTTCGCTGTCGCTTCCAAGGCCGCATTGCCGAAGACAGCGCCGCTGGTAAGTGCAAGATTGCGCGCATCTGCGAAATTCAGTTCATCGGCTCAAGGGTTTCTCAAACTCTCTTTGCGAGGCTTGTCCGATTGCGATCGCGTCGGCGCCGGAGGGACTCATTGGACGGTAGCAGCAAGGGTGCGAGCCTGAAGCAGGACATCGGTGCGCAAAGGAGCGATGACGACCCGGCACGGTCCTCTTCCCAATCTTCCCCTATGCCTCGACGCCGTGCAGTCGGCCGGGAAGCAACCGCGCTCGCCCTCGCGGCGGGCGGGACCGCGACCGGAACCCTGCTTGCCTTCACCCTGATCGACGGCTCACCCTCCGCCAGGATACTTGCCGTGGCGATCGCTTTCCTGGCCGGAGCGCTGGCCGCGTGGCGGCTGACCGGAGGTGATCTCGTTCGGGCACTTGCATCGCGGCGCGATCTCGTCGCGGAGTGTGACCGGTTGCGCCGAGACCGAGAAGTGCTGGAAGACCGACTCTGGGAACTCAAGGAGGCCGAGGAACGCCATCGCAGCGTTCTCGACACGCTTGGAGACGTCGTAATCCGCCGGCGCGACACCGGCGAAGTCACCTATCTCAATGACGCGGCAATGCGGATCTTCCCCGCGGATGTGGCGCCTGTGGTGGGGCGACCGCTGCCACTGCCCCTCAGCGCCGCCGCTGCACCCGACGCGGACGGCCGCTTCGCCGATCTGCTGCTGGAGACGGTGGACGGTCCGCGCTGGTTCTCGCGCATCGATGCGAACGCGCGCGATCCCGACGGCCGTCCGGTGCTGCAGACCATACTGCGCGACGTCACCGAACGGCGTGCCGCCGAGGAGGGGCTCGTTGCCGCCCGCAATATCGCGGAGAATGCGAATGCCGCGAAGAGCCGCTTTCTGGCCATGGTGAGTCACGAGATCCGGACGCCGCTGAATGGCATACTGGGGATGGCCCGTCTCCTGCGCGATACGCGGCTTTCGGCCGAACAGCGCTCCTATGCCGATGCGGTTCTGAGTTCCGGCGAGGTGTTGCTGCTTCTGATCGACGAGGTGCTCGATTTTTCCAAGGTCGAGGCGGGCCGGCTTGACCTTTCGCCGGCACCCACCGACATCAGGGCGCTTGTCGAGGGCGTTGTCGAACTTCTTGCCCCTCGCGCCCAGGCCAAGGGCCTCGAGATCGCCGGGCGGATCCAAGCGGCGGTCCCGCTGCAGGTTGTCGTCGACGGCACGCGTCTGCGTCAGGTCCTGTTCAACCTGGCCGGCAATGGATTGAAGTTCACCGAGACCGGCGGTGTCGCGATCGAGGTAGAGGCGCGGCAGGGACCGGACGACGGGTCCGTCGAGCTCGACATCGCGGTTCGCGACACGGGTATCGGCTTCTCGCCCGAGGAGGCCGACAGGCTGTTCCGTGAGTTCGAACAGATCGACCATGGCCCCGCCCGTCGCTACGGCGGGACCGGACTGGGTCTCGCCATTTCGCAGCGTCTGGTCGCCCTGATGGGCGGAGCCGTTACCGCGAGTGCGGCGCCCGGGGCCGGCGCCGTCTTTCGCGTTGTGCTGCCGGTGACCGTCGCCGGCGCCAAATCCCCGGTTCGGACGAAAGCAGCCATCTCGGGCAAGCAAGTCGTGCTCGTCTCCTCCGGCAAGATCGAAGCACCGCTTCTTGCCGCCCAACTCCTCGAAGCAGGTCTTCGGGCCGATATCTGTGCACCAGGCGATCCTCGACTGACCGATCTGCTTGCCGTTTCCGATCTGGTCCTTCTTGACCACGGCAGCGTCGCGGACGCCGCCGGCTGGCTTGCCGCCGCCCGCGTCGCCGGTCTTGCTGCGCCCGCAGGCGTGCTGCTTACACCCAACGAGCGCGATCGCCTGCCACGCCTTCGGGAGGCCGGATTCGATTCCTACCTTGTGCGCCCGGTCCGCGGTGCTTCCCTCATGCGCATCGTAACGGCCCTTCTCGACCCCCATCGACCCTCGGCGGTCTGGGACGAAATTGAGGATTCGGCTCAGGACGAAGCGGCAGCGGCCAACCAGGCATCGAGGCCGCTCCGAGTCCTCGTTGCCGAGGACAACGACATCAATCGCCTGTTGACGGAAGCGCTGCTGCGCAAGCTCGGCCACGAGCCTGCCGTCGTCGCCGACGGTGAGCAGGCGCTCGAGGCCGCTGCAACTGGACCGTTCGACGCCGTACTGATGGACCTGCACATGCCCGGCATCGACGGTACCGCCACCATCGCCCGCCTGCGCGAGCTCGAATGCCGACTCGATTGGCCGCGGACCCCGATCATTGCCGTAACCGCCGACATCATGTCCGACGCCCATGATCGCGCGCTCGCTGCCGGAGCCGACCTCGTGCTGACGAAGCCGCTTCATCCGGAACGGTTGAAGCATACCCTGATGCGGCTCGTCTGATTTTCCCCACTGCCTGCGTCGTTTTGCATTGCAAAATCAAACGACTTCAGATTGTCACGCACCAGTTGGAAAAGTATGCTCTACGACGGCCCAGAATTGCGCCGTTACGGGGCGGGCCTATCTACCTTGCGGGTGCACGGCGAGGCATGCCGGATAATCAAGCTGATTCGGTTGCCGCTGTGCTAAGAGGTCCAGAGACGCCGGCCAGACCGGCGCGAACACGGGGAGAGGGCGCGTGAGAGCCATGCCGGGGCCGGGGTTGCTGTCGCCGCGCAACCTTGTTCGGAAGTTCGTGCCGATTTCCCGCGCGGGTGGTGCGATCAACGGCTGGCTGCCCGGCGCGCGCCTGCGCCCGACGACGCCGGCATTCTCCTCGCTCGGCCGGATTGGCCCGCTTGAGGTTCGGCTCGCCCGGACGGCGCAGGAGATCAAGCGCGCGCAGCAACTGCGCTATCACGTCTTCTACGAGGAGATGTCGGCGATTGCCGACGCGCAGACCCAGGCGCTACGGCGCGATTTCGACGCTTTCGATGCCGTCTGCGATCACATGCTCGTCGTCGATCACGATCTTACCCGGCGGACCAAGCCGTTCGCGCGCAAGAAGCCGGAGGTGGTCGGCACCTACCGGCTGCTCCGCCAGGAGGTGGCCGATCGCCACGGCGGCTTCTATTCGGCAAGCGAGTACGAGATCCAGCCGCTGGTCGATGCCAATCCGGGGCTGCGGTTCCTTGAACTCGGCCGCTCCTGTGTGCTGAAGCCCTACCGCAACAAGCGAACCGTCGAGCTGCTATGGCACGGCATCTGGAGTTACGTCCTCATGCATGGCGTCGACGTGATGATCGGCTGCGCCTCGATTGAAGGTACTGATCCCGACCGGCTGGCCTTGCAGCTGTCGTTCCTGCACCATTTTGCCCGGGCCCCCGAGCCCTGGCGGGTCCGGGCGCTCGATGGGCGCTTCGTTGACATGAACCGTCTGCCGAAGGAGACAGTTGACCAGCGCGCCGCCCTGCGCGAGTTGCCGCCGCTGATCAAGGGCTATCTTCGCCTCGGTGCCTATATCGGCGACGGCGCGGTGATCGATCACCAGTTCGGTACAACCGACGTCCTGATCATTATCCCGGTCTCGGCGTTGAACAGCCGCTATGTCAATTACTACGGTGCCGACGCCAGCCGCTATGCGTCTTGATGGCTACGCGTCCTGACGCCTGAGCCCAACCGGCCCGCCAGGGGCGCGCCGCTCAAGCGATGGGTCAAGTTCGACGTCAGGGCTGCGGCCCTTCGTATCCCTCCACGATCACCAGCTCGGCGACGGATACCGGTTTTCTGTGTGCAACGGCCCTGGAATATTCCGGTGAGCGGTAGCACTCGAGCGCCTTCTCGAAGCTGTCGAATTCGATGACGACGTTGCGCGCTCGCGCTTGGCCTTCCAAGGCCTCGTAGCGTCCGCCGCGAGCCAGGAAACGCGCGCCGTACTTGCGGAAGGCTTCGGCGGCGGCGCCCACATAGGCCTTGTAGGCCTCGGGGTCGTTAACGTCGACCCGCGCGATCCAGTATCCCTTGGCCATGATTCCTCCACTCCATCGATCCTCAACCAGTATCCGGCGACACGATCCGGCACCAGCCCCGATTTGCCACGCCGGCATTTCGATCTGCATATAGGCTAGCAGCGGAAATGTGTTGGGCGGCACAGATTCTCGGCTCGAGCCGCGCAACGGTCGGGACCATGGCGCCTTGAGCGCAGCACGGCAGCACTTGATGTGCGCCCGTTCGGTTGGTGAAGGTCGCGACGGGCGGATCTGGAGGAGTTTGCAGGATGGCGGAATTCGTCTGGCTACAGAAAGGCGACAGGCTTCCGGCAGTGGCTGTCGCCCAGCTTCTATTGAAGCGCAGCGGTCATGGCCTGGTGATCGACGGCATCTTTGGCGACAAAACCGACCAGGCCGTCCGAGCATTCCAGCGCGAGCGCAACCTTGCCGTTGACGGCATTATCGGCGAACAGACCTGGCCCCGGCTGGATGCCCATGAGCGGCTGCAGATCATCGATTGCATCGACGTGTTCGACCCGGACCTGTTCCGAATGGAAGTCCGCGACCTGACCCGGTCTGGAGCCCGGCCGATCACGATCGGCGGCATGTGCAACGGTATCGAGCAGGCGATTCAAGAGGTGCGGCGTGTGGCAAGCAATCTGTTCCTGCTGCGCTTCCACGGTCACGGGGCTCCGGGCGCTGCCGGCGTCTCCGACGGCCACGGCGATTTCGAGGATCATTCGACCTTTCGCAACGATGCGGCCACGCGCGCCGCGCTCGCTGGCCTTAGGGGATGCTTCGGTCCCTATGGCTGCATCCAGTTCATGCACTGCAATGTTGCCCAGGGCCGCGACGGTCTTGCCTTCCTGCGGATGGTGGTCGACTACACCGGCGTTCCCGCGTCCGCCGGAATTCAGACGCAGTTCGGCGGCGGATTGCGCAAGACTGTGCGGTTTGAAGGTCCGACCAGGACTGTATGTCCGAACGAGATGACCCTGCCGATTTGGTCGCGGACGCTGCCGGAGTTTGTCGGCATGTCCGTTGTGTAGATCCCGCCACTGGATTGTTCCGGACGCAGAACGGGCCGAGCGTCAGGAACCGTAACTCCTTAAGTCCATTTCATTTCCGGGAAGCGGTTCGCGCTTAACGCGGTCTTAAAGAGCACGGTCGCAAGGTTCCGCCGGGAGCAACCGGGCGTTTACCGCGCCCGCCCGTCGGGATGTGTATCGAGGACCCATGGCACGGCGCCCCCAGAACAAGAGGCGAATCGAACCGCGTCTTGGCGGCGCGTCGGCCGCGCTTGAGTTGGGATTGACGCCCAACGACCGCCCATCCGGCCCGCGGCGGGCGGCTTCCGGCGCCAAGCAGAAGGGCAAGCCATCGCCTGCAGGGCCGGCTCGGCGTAGCCGAAGGCGAAGCAAAAAGCGCAAGCGCAGGCCGGGTCTTGCTCGCCGCTTCGGCGCGTTGCTGCGCCGCGGGCTCTACTGGGGCACTGTTCTCGGCATCTGGGGACTTGTGGCGGTAGTTGGCGTCCTTGGCTATTATGCCGCGCACCTGCCGCCGACCTCGGAATGGCAGGTTCCCAAGCGCCCCCCCAACGTCAAGATCGTTTCTGCATCGGGCCAGCTGCTCGCGAATCGTGGCGACACTGGTGGTGAGGCCGTGCGTCTTGAACAACTTCCGCCTTATCTGCCCGAGGCGGTGATCGCGATCGAGGATCGCCGCTTTCGATCGCATTTCGGCCTGGACCCAATTGGCCTCGCCCGTGCGGTCGTGGTCAACCTTGCTTCCGGTCATCTCGTCCAGGGCGGATCGACGCTGACCCAGCAACTTGCCAAGAATCTGTTCCTGGAGCCGGAGCGCACCATCCGCCGCAAGATGCAGGAACTGGTGCTGTCATTGTGGCTGGAAGCGAAATATTCCAAGGACGAGATCCTGGAAATGTATCTCAACCGGGTCTACCTCGGAGGCGGTGCCTACGGCGTCGACGCCGCTGCAAGGCGCTATTTCGGCAAATCGGCCCGCCTGGTGACGCTGGCGGAAGCCGCAACCCTCGCCGGGCTGCTCAAGGCGCCGTCGCGCTATTCGCCGCTCAACAATCCAGAACTCGCCGAAGAACGCGCGCAAACGGTGCTCGCCGCCATGCACGAGACGGGCGTGATCTCGGCGGATGAGGCCAAGGCCGCGCTCGCTTCTCCGGCCCAAGTCGTCACCCGGCATACCTCGGCGAGTGAGAATTATGTCGCCGACTGGGTGATGGAGCTCTTGCCGAGCTTCATCGGCTCCATCGATGAGGACATAGTGGTTGACACCACCATCGATCCGGAGATGCAGCGTACCGCCGAAGCCGCCCTGCGCCAGGCGCTCGCGGAGCACGGCAGCGAGTATGGCGTCCGTCAGGGAGCGGTCGTCACCCTCGACACCTCCGGTGCCGTGAAGGCCCTGGTCGGAGGGCGCGACTACGCCAAAAGCCAATTCAATCGCGCTGTTCATGCCAAGCGCCAGCCGGGCTCGGCATTCAAGCCTTTTGTCTTCCTCGCCGCATTGGAACGCGGCCTGAAGCCGTCAACTCGACGCATTGACGAACCGGTCCGTATCGGCGGATGGGCACCGAGGAACTACACCGGCAAATATCACGGTCCCGTGTCTCTCACAGAGGCGCTCAGCCTGTCGCTCAACACGGTTGCGGCCAGGCTTGCTCACGAGGTCGGCGTCGGAACCGTGATCCGGACCGCCAAGCGACTCGGCATCGTTTCGCCGTTGACCAAGAACCTGTCGATTGCGCTCGGCACCTCGGAGGTGACGCCACTCGAACTCGCGGCCGCCTATGTGCCCTTCTCCAATGGCGGCTACGGCGTTGTCCCGCATGTAATCCGCAGCATCCGTACCGTCGGCGGAAAGGTGCTTTACGCCCGCAGGGGTGATGGGCCAGGGCGGGTCATCGATCCGGATGCGCTCGGTGCGATGAACCTGATGATGGCAGAGACCCTCGAAACCGGCACCGGCCGCAAGGCGCGACTCCCGGGCCGTCCGGCCGGTGGCAAGACCGGAACCAGCCAGGATTTCCGCGACGGCTGGTTCATCGGTTATACCGGCAATCTGACGACGGCCGTCTGGCTCGGCAACGACGACAATTCGCCGACAAAGCGCGCGACCGGTGGCTCGCTGCCGGCAGAGATCTGGCAGACAGTGATGATGGCGGACCACGCCGGGTTGCCCGTGGTCGCTCTGCCGGGCATCACGCCGCGTCCTGTGCAGATGGCGACGCCGTCCGCTGAAAGCGGTTCTCGGGGGCCCCCCGTCGATGCCGGGGACAACGGTCGGCCGATTCCTCCGCCCCCGGGCGGGGGTACCGGTCCGCTCAATCTGCTGGAGCGCATTTTCGGCGGGTAGAGCGAACGTCCATTGGTCGCGAATCCGCCATCCGGCTTCGCACGGCCGCTTGGCCTTGCCGACGGCGCGGACTAAAACCGGGCGATGACCACCGTTTCTTCAGCCTTGGCGGAGGCAGTTCGCGCTGCCGACCTGCCGACCTTCGAACCCGGTTCCGTCTGGCTCGCCGGCGCAGGCCCCGGCGACCCAGGGCTGGCCACGCTCCACGTCCTCAACGGCCTCGCCCAGGCCGACGTCGTGGTCCATGACGCGCTGGTCGACACAGCCGTGCTTGCCTTTGCGCGTGAAGGCGCCGAGCTCGAGTACGCCGGCAAGCGCGGCGGCAAGCCGAGCCCGACCCAGCGCGACATCACGCTGAAGCTGATCGAGCACGCCCGTGCGGGAAAGCGCGTCCTCCGACTCAAGGGTGGCGATCCCTTCGTCTTCGGCCGCGGCGGCGAGGAAGCTCTGGGGTTGGTCGCTGCCGGGATCCCTTTTCGTATCATCCCCGGCGTTACTGCGGGAATCGGCGGACTCGCCTACGCCGGCATTCCGGCGACCGACCGTCACACCAACCAGGTTGTTACCTTCCTCACCGGACATGACCAGACAGGTCGGGCACCGTCGACGATCGACTGGGCCGCGATTGCCAAGGGGTCGCCCGTCATCGTCCTGTATATGGCGATGAAGCACCTCGCTCATATCGCTGCCGAACTGATCGCCGGGGGACGGGCGGTGGACGAACCCGTGGCCATTGTCTGCAATGCCTGCCTTGCCGACCAGAAGGTTCTTGAAACGACGCTCGGCCGCGCCGCCGAGGATGCCGCCCGGGCCGCATTGGAACCGCCGGCGATCATTTGCATCGGCGAAGTGGTTCGGCTGCGGGCCGGGCTCGACTGGTTGGGAGCGCTGAGCGGTCGCAAGCTCGACCCCGATCCGTTGAAGCTCGGGCAGTCGGCGGAGGCTGGATGAGCACACCTGTGGCACCGGGGCTGGTGGTCGCGGCGCCTGCTTCCGGCGGCGGCAAGACCGTGACGACGCTGGCGCTGCTACGCGCCTTCCGGCGGCGCGGGCTCCGGGTGGCGGCCGCCAAGGCCGGGCCCGACTACATCGATCCCGTCTTCCATGCTGCTGCCAGCGGTCGACCTTCCGTCAACCTCGACGCCTATGCCATGCGGCCTGGCTTTCTTGCGGATCTTGCAGGCGAGCAGGCGTCCGATGCTGATCTCCTGATCGTCGAAGGCGCGATGGGGCTCTTCGACGGCGCTGCCAACGGCAGCGGTTCGACCGCCGATCTTGCCGCCTACCTTGGTCTGCCTGTCGTGCTGGTGGTCGACGCAGCCAAGCAGGCGCAGTCGGCCGCCGCCCTCGTTCGCGGTTTCCGCGACCACCGCGACGACGTCACGATCGCCGGTGTCGTGCTCAACCGCGTCGGCAGCGAGCGCCACGCCAGGATGATCGAGGCGGCGCTGGCATTCGTCGAAATCCCCGTCCTCGGGGCGGTGCCGCGCAACCAGACATTGGACCTCCCCGAACGCCACCTCGGCCTGGTGCAGGCGATGGAGCACGGTGAATTGGAGGCATTTCTGGATGGCGCGGCAGATCTCGTCGCCGCGCACATTGATCTCCACGGCCTCGCTGCGCTGGCCAGGCCGCCACTGATCGCGGGTGCTGGCGAGGCGCCGAGACTCCCACCGCTCGGACAGCGCATCGCTGTTGCCACGGATGAAGCATTCGCCTTTTCCTATCCGCACCTGCTCGGCGGCTGGCGCCGCCTGGGCGCGGAGATCCTGCCGTTTTCGCCGCTTGCCGATGAAGGACCGGCTGACGAGGCCGATGCGGTGTTTCTTCCCGGCGGCTATCCCGAACTTCATGCCGGACGCATCGCCGCCGCGGCAGGCTTCCGCAATGCCATGCACGCCGCGGCGGCGCGCGGCGCGCTGATCTATGGTGAGTGCGGCGGCTACATGGTACTCGGCGACGAACTGACAGACACCGAGGGCAGGAGCCACTTCATGCTCGGCCTGCTGCCCCTCGAAACCAGCTTTCGCGAGCGCCGGCTCCACCTCGGCTACCGCCGGATCTTTGCCTTTTCCGGCCTGCCGTTTAGCGGCGACCTTGTCGCCCACGAGTTTCACTATGCGACAGTGAAGGCGGAAGGCGCGGCGGAGCGGCTGTTCTTTGTCCGGGACGTTCTCGGCGCCGTACTGCCCGACATGGGGCTCAGGATCGGCCGGGTGATGGGATCTTTCGCCCATGTGATCGACCGTTTGTAGGTTGGGCCGACAGCCGCCGAAAGCTAGCCGACCTTCCGTCGCACCGGCCTCAGCACATGGGCGTGCGCCGCGTCGTAAAGCGCCGAATCGCGGAAATCCTCGTCCGGCTCGAGCGCCCGGCCGACGAAGATCAACGCCGTGCGCGTGATCTTGGCCACGCGCACCTTTTCGCGGATGTCGGCCAAAGTGCCACGAAGGAATGCCTGATCGGGCCAGCCGACGCGGTAGGCGACGATCACAGGACAGTCAGCGCCATAAAGCGGGATGAGCTGGCGTTCGATCTCACGCAGATTGCGGACCGAGAGGTGGATCGCCAGTGTCGCACCCGACTGACCGAGCGTGGCGAGATCCTCGCCCTTGGGCATCGCCGAGGACTTCATGGCGGTGCGGGTCAGAATGACGGTCTGGGCAATCTCCGGCACTGTCAGTTCCTGGCCGAGGGCCGCGGCCGCCGCTGCAAAGGCCGGAACGCCCGGCGTGACGTCGAACGGAATGCCGAGCGCCTTCAGTCGCCGGATCTGTTCGGCAATCGCGCCATAGAGCGATGGGTCGCCGGAGTGGACCCGGGCCACGTCCTCGCCGCGCGCCTCGGCGGCTTCCATCTCCGCCAGGATCTCGTCGAGCGTCATCGATGCCGTGTCGATCACACGTGCATCGTCCGGTGCCGCCGCGACCACGGACTCCGGAACCAGCGAGCCGGCGTAGAGGCAGACCGGGCACGACTGGATCAGCTTCAGGCCCTTGACGGTGATGAGCTCAGGGTCGCCTGGGCCGGCGCCGATGAAATGGACGGTCATTCTTGCCCCTCGATCCGCTTGGCATAGCCGCGCGGTGTGTAGACGAACGGCTTTCCAGAGCCGGTCGGCACCATCTTTGACTGAGAGGAGCCGACAAGGACGGTGGTCAGCATGTCGACCTCCTCCACGGTAAGCGCTTCAAGCGTCGTGGCGCGCACGGTCTCACCAACGCGCCCGAGATTGACGCCGAGCACAACCGGCGTCTGCGGCGGCCGATGCTGGAGCAGGATCTCTCGGGCGGCGGCAAGCTGACTGCGGCGGCGCTGCGACACGGGGTTATAGAAGGCGATGACGAAGTCGCCTTCTGCCGCGGCCTTGATGCGGCGTTCGATCGTTTCCCACGGCGTCAGCAGGTCCGACAGCGAGATGGCGCAGAAGTCATGGCCGAGCGGCGCGCCGATTCTCGCAGCCACCGCTTGCAGGGCGGAAATGCCCGGTGCTGCGACGACCTCGATGCGCTTGGCTTGCGCCGACACGCCGCCGTCCTCCTCCGCCCGATCCAGCAGTTCGAAAACCAGAGCGCCCATGGCGTAGATGCCAGCGTCGCCCGAGGAGACCAGCGCAACGCTGCGGCCCTGACCCGCCCGCTCCAGCGCGAACCGCACCCGCCCCTCCTCGGCGCCGAGCGGGTAAGCATGGCGCGGCTTGCCTTGGATCAACGGTGCGACCAGGTCAAGATAGAGGCCGTAACCGACGACCTCCTCGGCCTCCAGCAGCAGCCGCGAGGCCTCGGGTGTGCGCCAGGCGTCGCTGCCGGGACCAATGCCGATCACCGCAAGCCGTCCTCGCGACCGCCCGACCGTCTTTGGATCCAGCGGAGCCGGCGCGCGCGCGATCGCGACTGTGGCGTTGGCGGACTTGCGCTTCCCCACGACAAGTGATCCTTCCGGGCCGGCGGCGGCAAGTGCGGCGCCTTCGGCCACGCCATGGCAGCCGACTTCGGCAAAGACGACGCCGGACGGATTGGCGAGCCGCGGAGTCTCAGCTTCGAGGGCCTCTGCAGAGAACACCCGGAACGGCACGCCGAGCGTATCCGCCGCCGCCTGCATTGCTGGCTCGTCGGCTTTAAGATCGAGGCTCGTCACCACCGCCACCGCACCCTCGGCTAGGTCCGCCTCTGCAAGCGCGCCGCGGACAAGAGCGATCAGCTCCTCGGGCGGGCAGCCGCGGGAGGCGCCGACGCCGATTGCGAGGCGGCAAGGATGGTAGACCAGTGTGTCGGCATCGCCCTTCACTGCCCGCTCGGTGAAGACCAGCCGGAGCGTGGCCGCCGGCACCACCGGCAGCCGTGTCGTCGGTAGCCAGGGGGCGGTGCCGTCAATCATGACCGGTTCGCCGGCGAGCAGCCGTGCCATCACGCCCTTGGCGTCGTTGATGTTCTGCAGTCGCCACCCGCGGGGCGGTGTGTCGAGGGGCACGCCGAGTGCGGTGTCGCCGGCGGTGGTAACGGCGGCATGGCCGCCGGTGAGTGCGGCGATGTCGCGGGCGAGCTGGTTGGCACCGCGATGGCCGCCAAGGAGCGGCACAACGCTGGTGCCGTCCTCGGAGACGACAACTACGGGCGGCTCCGAACGCTTGTCGGTGATCACAGCGGCAAGCGCTCGAATAAGAATCCCGCTTGCGCAAACACCGATGATCGGCGCTCCAGCCTGATAGAGTGCCCGGATATGGTCGAGCGTCTCGGCGAAGGCGACGTCGGTGCCGGAAACCCGGTGCGCGAGGCCGTGCAGCCGGGCGCGCGGGACGCCGGCAGCAATGTGCTCGGCTGTCGCACGCGCAGCCGGCGTCAGGACGAGGACGGCGGGGGAAGCATCCAAGCTTCGTCTCCCTTGTAAATCAGGATCATCGAGAAATAAGGAGCCATTGCCGCCTCGACGTGCTCCAACGGCGCAACGCGCTCGTTGTTGAGCGTGGCGCGCTCGACATAGCCGGCATGGCGAAGCAGCCCCATGGCGGCGAGCAGCGCTTTCAGCCGTGGGAGGTGGCGTCCCACCTTCATGAGGGCGACCGCCTCGGCCCGCTCGACGTGAGCGCGGATCACTTCGTTCGGCAGGGTGGCCGGAATAACCGTGAGCACATCGCAGCGTGACGTCAGTGGCCGGCGAAGCCGGGAGGCGCAAGCGGTGAGTGAGGTGACACCCGGCACGATCTCGCAGGGGAAGCGCTCCGACAGGCGCTCGTAGAGATACATGAAGGAACCGTAGAAGAACGGGTCTCCTTCGCAAAGCGTGACGACATCGCAGCCTTGCGCGAGCACCGCGGCGATTTCCTCGGCCGCGGCGTCATAAACGGCCCTCGCCGGATGACGCTCGATGCGCATCGGCACGACGATCGGAATCTCTCGAGCGTTCGGCGGGATGATCGCCGCAGCAATCGAACGGGCGAAACTTTTACCCGTATCGGGCGCGGGATAGGCCACGACCCTCGCCGAGGCGATCAGCCGGTGCGCCTTGACCGTCATCAGCTCCGGATCCCCGGGGCCGAGGCCAATGCCGTAGAGTGTGCCCGGCGTGCTCACGGCTTTACCACGCTCCATTGTGTCACCGGCATCAGCGGACGCCAGCCGGTAAACTCGCCAACGGGCGACGCGTGAGAGACGGCAAGACGGCAGAGTTCGCCGCCGCGATGACGAAAGGCCGCAAGCAGCACCGCTTCGCTCTCTACCGTCACGGCATTGGCAACGAGCCGGCCACCGGACTTCAGGGCCGCCCAGGCGGCATCGATGACCCCGGCGGCCGTCAGGCCGCCGCCGAGGAAGATCGCATCGGGGGCAGGGAGGCCGCCAAATCCGTCCGGCGCGGCGGCGTCGATCAGCTCTAGGCCCGGAGTGCCAAGGGCTGCAGCATTTGCCAGCGCCGCGCTGCGGCGGTCGGCACGGGGCTCAAGGCCGATGGCCCGAGCGCCGCGCGCGGCGCGCATCCATTCGATACCGACCGCGCCCGAGCCTGCGCCGACGTCCCAGAGCAGCGCTCCTGGCAGTGGCTGCAGCTTGGCGAGAGTTGCGGCGCGAATCTCGCGCTTGGTGATCTTGCCGTCGTGGCGGAAGGACTCGTCGGGAAGTCCGGGCACGCGCGGCCGGAGCGGCGTGTGGCGCACGGCCGCCGCCTCGATCGCGATAAGATGAAAAGCCTTGACCGCTGCGTTCCAGCGCTCCGCAGTACCAGAGATGACGCGCTCGCGCGGCCCGCCCATATGCTCCAGGACAGTCAGACGGCTAGCGCCGTAACCCTCGTCGGCAAGGAGGTCCGCCACCTGCTGCGGCGCCTCCGCTCCCCCGGTCAGGCAGAGCAGCCGGGCGGCGGGGAAAAGGTGACCCCGAAGCAGATCGACCGGCCGGCCGTGCAGTGACAGACAATCCACGTCCTGCAGCGGCCAGCCCAGTCGTGCGGCGGCGAGCGAAAAGGCGGAAGGTGCCGGCAGCACCAGCATCTCCTCCGCCGGGAACCGGCGCGCTAGGGTCGCGCCGAGGCCGAACCACATCGGGTCGCCGGTGGTGAGCGCCACGGTCGGTCGGCCGCGGCGCGCCGCCAGCGCCTCGATTCCGGCAGGAAGCGGCGAGGGCCAGGCCACGGTCTCGGCGGAAAGCGGCCCGGCGAGATCGAAATGCCGCGCAGCGCCGAAAACGATCTCCGCCTCGTCGAGCAGGCGGCGGGCGACGGCGGAAAGCCCGCCGCGGCCGTCCTCGCCGATGCCGATCACCGTGAGCCAAGGCGTGGTCACGGGGTCGTCTCCTCGGGCAGGCCGGCCGCAAGGGCGTTGACGGCCGCCGCCGCGAGGGCCGAGCCGCCGCGTCGGCCGCGCAGCGTGAGGAAAGGGACACCGAAGGGATTTTGCGCAAGCGCTTGCTTTGACTCGGCAGCACCGACAAACCCCACGGGAAAGCCGAGCACGACGGCGGGCTTTGGAAAGCCTTCGGCGATCCGCTCCAATAGGTGGAACAGTGCGGTCGGCGCATTGCCGATCGCCACGACCGCGCCGTCGAGCCGATCCCGCCACAGGTCGACGGCGGCAGCGGAACGGGTGGTGCCGAGACGGCGGGCGTGCTCGGCGATGCCGGGGGCGTCGAGAGTGCAGATCACTTCGTTCTGTTGCGGCAATCGGCCTGCGTTGATCCCGTGCTCCACCATCCGTGAATCGACCAGCACCGGGGCGCCATCCGCCAGCGACGTCCGCGCCCGCTCCCCGGCGCCGTCGGACCAGGCGAGGTCGGGCAGGATATCAGGCATGCCGCAGGCATGGACCAGGCGCACCGCAATGTCGCGCAAGTCTGCCGGTACTGCGGTGAGATCCGTCTCGGCCCGCAACATGGCGAAAGACCGCCGGTAGATCGCTGCAGGATCACGCTCGTACTCGTAGCGTCGGCCGGGGGGCGGCAGTTCGATCATCGCCGCATCGATTTCGGTCCGAGCGGATGATCCGCATGCGGATAAGGGTGGTGATGATGACCGTGGTCGTGATGGCCATGACCATGGTGATGGTGGTGATGATCGTGAGTGTGGTGATCGCCATGCTGATGATGATCGTGGTGGTGTCCCGCCACCTTCTGGCGCTCGCAGGCGCCGGTGCAAACCTCCTCGCATAGATGGCATTCGGCCGACGCACCGAGGCCCTCGACGTGGTGGTGGTGGCTTTCCTGCGGCAGCCCGACTTCCGCCTCGAAGCCGAGCACCTGCTCGCGATACTTGCACATCTGGCAGTTCATCAGGTTGGCGCCTTCGAGGATCTCGTTGACCCGCTCCTCGAAGGTGTCGAGCACCAGCGGATGGTCGTTCAGATAGCCAGCCTTGATAAACTCGATCTCCGGATGCCGCTCGGCGACTTCGTCGGTGTAGGCGTAGATCCGGCTGACCAGGACGCCGGTGAAGAGAAAATAAGGAAACACGACGATGCGGCGATAGCCGAGCCTGGCCGCGTGCTCCAGGGCCGGCTCGACCAGCGGGAAGGTCACGCCAGAATAGGCAGTCTCGGCCCAGCCAAAGCCCATGCCTTCCCATAGCAGCCGCGTCACTTTGGCCACGTTCGAATTGGCGTCCGGATCCGATGCGCCGCGACCGACCACGACGAGCAGAGTTTCGGCGCGCGGGATGTCGTCGCCTGCACGTTCCAGCGCCTCGTGGATGCGTTCGCCGGCGGCGCGCACCATGCGTGTATCGATCGCCAGCTCGCGGCCGTAGTCGATCGTCACGTCCGGATGCTCGGTCGCATAGGTGTTGAGCACCGACGGGATGTCGTTCTTGGCATGGCCGGCGGCGAACAGCATACCTGGCACGGCCAGGATACGGGTGCAGCCCGCCTCCCGCAGCCGGTCGAGCCCGTCACGGATCACCGGCTCGGCGAACTCGAGATAGCCGTAGTCAACCGGCCACTTGGGAAAACGCGCGCGCAGCCCCTCGGCCAGACGCGCGAACTCCTTCACCGCACCGCGGTTGCGGCTGCCGTGGCCGCAGACCATCAATCCGAGTTTTTCACTGGCGCCCCTCATCGGACGGCCGTCCGGGTCTCGCTCGCACCGATTGCCATGGCTTTTCTCCCTCGTCTTTCGGCGCGACGATTCGCTCGGGCGAGGGAAAAACCGGCCAAGCACGGCTTCGGCCCGCCTCGGTGGGGCGGACTACCGCGGATCGGACAGCTCCGGACTGGGCCCCCGGCTTGGGTCGGCCGCCACCGGACTCGCTTTCAGCCCCTCGTCGGGACGCCGTCTCTGGTCGGGCACGCTAGTTTACCGCACCGGCGCCGGCAAGCCGAATTCCGACGTCAGGAGAGAGGCAAAGCGACGCCCTGCCTGCACGGCAATGGGCGCGGCAGCGCGCGAACGGAGGTGATTTACTGAAGTTTAACGCTTCGACGAAACCGGCGTTTCACCTTTTCCCGCCAGGGTGCCGCTTCAGGTCGGAAGGGAGCCGCGAATGTCGAGAGCAATCGGACTGTCCGGGATCGCCGCAAAATCCGGTGGCGCGGAGGCGGTTGGCAGCACGTCCTTTTCACCGGTGCATGTCGATGAACTTGCCATGAAGCCGGCGCCGATCGATCCGAGCTGGATCATAGAAGGCACGCCGGTCGCACGCTACGCGCCGCTTGCCACGGGGAGTGATACTTATGCTTCCACCGCGGTGTGGGACTGCACCGCCGGTCGGTTCAACTGGTACTTTGGCGGCGACGAGGCGGTCTACATCCTGGAGGGGGAGGTTGTTGTCACCGCGCCGACAGGCGAATCCCGCTGGCTCCGCGGCGGCGATACTGCCTATTTCCCTGCCGGAACCTGGTTCGTCTGGAACGTGCCCGCCTATGTGCGCAAAGTGGCCTTCTGCCACGATGTGCTGCCGCCCGTGGCCCGCCTGCCCGTCAAGGTGCTGCGCAAGCTCGACATGATAGGCCGCAAGCTGTTCGGCGACGTGCTTCCACCGGTGTCCGAGGCGAAGGATCGCGGCGCCGCCTGATCGGCCGAGTCGCGGGCGGGCTGTTCAAGGCAGGTGCCGAGGAGTAGCCTGCTTCTCCCGAGTATGAGGACACGCCGATGCCGACGGATCTCATTCTGACCGTGATCGCCAAGGATCGACCGGGTCTGGTCGAGCGTCTTGCGAACGTGGTCGCCGCCCAGGACGGCAACTGGATTGAAAGCTCTATGGCGCGGCTCGGGGGAGAATTTGCTGGAATTGTACATATCGAGGTCGACGAAGCCCGCCTTGCCCCACTCGAAAGTGCTCTCAACGCGTTGGCTCGGGACGGCATCTCTGTCACCATCCGCCACGGGATAACCCCGGCTGCATCGGAGGCGGAAGGTCGTGTCGCGCATCTGTCGCTGGTGTGCCAGGACCATCCCGGTATCGTCCATGCGGTCGCCGCCGCCCTTGCCCGCCATGGCGTCAGCATCGATGAGCTTGCGACGGAAGTCTTCCCCGGCTCGATGAGCGGCGAACGCATGTTCGGCGCAGAAGCCGATATCATCCTGCCGCCCGGCGTGGCCGAGGACGAATTGCGTGGTGCGCTGGAAGCGCTCGCCGGCGACTTGATGGCCGAAATCGATCTCAGTGATGCAGAGTAGAACGCACTTTCTGCGGGTATGTGCCCGTCGCTTCTGCTGGCATCAGCCGCTGATCGCCACGAGGTGGTTGTTCGACGAGATGCCGCCCCGCCCGGCCAGCGGCTCTAGCGGATCGTCAGGCAAGGCACAGTAACTCGGGCCGCCGCACCCCCGTCGGAGATCAGAAACCCCCGCCTCATCAAACGGCGCCACGCCGCAGCCGTCGACGAAATCCGGCCTTTGGATTTGAAAACCTCAAAGGATTGTCGCGATCAGTCTGGCGGGCCGGCGTTTGTCCAGCGCCTTTCAGGCTTGGTGTGAATTGTTGCCGCAAAACCGGAGGGAAGGCGGCAAGCCGCTGGTGCGGCTTGCCGAGATTGGTTCTCACGGTCCTTCCGTAGCAGGGTCGGGGGCGCTTTCGTCCTTCTCCTTACGCAGGTTTGAGACCACCCGGCGATTCTGTGCCTTGCATTCGATATCGGCACAGTCCCGCACCAGCCGTTCCTTGGCGTAGCCCTTGGCCCACAGTCGCCTTGCGTCTACGCCCCGGGAGACGAGGTAAGCCATCACGACGTCGGCACGCCTTTGCGACAGCGCCCGGTTGGCCTCCAGGCTGCCGGGATCGTCGGCGTGGCCCTGTAGCTTCATGAACCAGCTCGGATAGCGCTGAAGCCAAGCGGCTTGGGCGTCAAGGGTCCGCTTCGCGGTGTCGTCCAGTTCGGCCGAGCCCTGCGCGAAATAGGTCCGCCGGCCGACGTTGACGATGAAGTCCTGCTCGCTGCCTGCGACGACCTTTTCGAAACCAGGTGCCGGTGCATTCGTGACATCAGGCGTCGATGCGATCTCGGCTGTGTTGCAGCCGCCGACTAGGGCGGTCAGCGCCAGGGCTGCCGCCAGGAAACCGGTCCGCAGACCGGCATTACTCGATAGGATCATACGCCTCCCCCGGGCTCGCCGACGTTCCCAACCTGATTCGCGCGATGGCCCTTCCGCCTCCGCGCTCATCCCGCGCTCGCCTCGATCACCTCCGCCGGCGCGCCGAGGTGCTCGAGGACGAGCACGCGGGTGCCGATCGGACAGCGCTGATAGAGGTCGATGATGTCTTCCGGGAACATGCGGATGCAGCCGGATGAGACGTTGCTGCCGATCGACCACGGTTCCAGGGTGCCGTGGATTCGATAGCCCAGGTCCCGCTTGTCGCGGTAAAGATACATCGCCCGCGGACCCAGAGGGTTGTTGGCGGCGCCTCCTTCGACCAGTCGCGGCAGGTCTGGCTGGCGCTTCAGCATTTCGGGGGGCGGAACCCAACGTGGCCACAACGCCTTGCGGTCGATTCGGGCGTGGCCGAACCACTGGAAGCCTTCCCTGCCGACCCCGACACCGTAACGCAGGGCAGTGTTGTTCTCCCATACCCAGTAGAGAAAATGGTGCTGGGTATCGATCACCACCGTGCCGGGAGGCTCGGTGCTGAAGTATTTGACCATTTGCCGCTTCCACTGCGGTTTGATCGCGGCAAAGTTGGTGAGCCGATAGCTGTACCCGGTGTCCTGTGCAACCCCGGAGAACCATTTCGAGGCCGCGCCCTGGCCCAATGCCGGCAGGGGCAGCATCGCTGCGGCTGCAGCCGAGCCTGCGCCCGCCAGCAACGATCTGCGCGTCAATTCCATCCGAACTCCTCCCTTTCCGCCGGCCTCCCTCGATTCCGGCGTGAGGCGGCCACCCTTCCACACCCCGTCGTTTCCGAGAAGTCGAGGGTACGGCAGTGCTGCGTATTACGTTTCAAGTCCCTCGCAAGGTCAACCTGTGACGACATTGTGTCGGCCCGACGGTGAATTTCTTGAGAACGGTGTTGCAAACTCGCTCTGTCCGGTTCGGAGATGATCACCCGCGCCTATCGCCCTCGCCGAGAAGTCGGCGCGTGCCGGCGATCGGACCGCGCCCCCCTCTTCAGCCCGGCGAGTCCTGTACCCGGAGGAACCGGCCGGCGATGCTGGCCTCCATGCGCACCATGTACTCCTGAGCTGCCGCCATGTGCCCGGCCATAATCTCGCGGGCAGCCGCGGAATCGCCTGCTCTCAACGCGCGCAGCAGCCGGATCTGGTAATGAATGGCCGTGTCCCGGAGAACGGGATGAGGTGTGTCGTAGATTCGCCTGCATACGACTGTCTCACGCAGCAGGGTCTGCAGGAAGCGGCAGAACAGGCCCAGCACCGGGTTGGGGCAAAGATCCGCGAGCACGCTGTGGAAGTCGAGCTCGGCGAGACGCTGGGCGTATTCCTCTTCTGCAGTCGCAGGAGGCGCATCGTAGAGGCGCATGGTCCGTTCCAGCCGGGCGAAGTCGGCCTCAGAGAGCCGTCCGGCGAGTGTTGCGGCGAGCTCAGGTTCAAGCTCGCACCGCACTTCGTAGATGTCGGTAATGGTTGGCGTTCGGAACAGAAAGTAGTTCGACATCAGCGCCATCGCCCGCTGCGGGTCGATCTCGCTGAGGAAGACACCGCCACCCGGGCCGGTGCGGGTGCGAATCAGGCCCTGCGAGCGCAGTGCACTGAGCGCCTCGCGTACCGATCCTTTCGAGGCGCGGAAAAGCTGCATCAGCTCCCGCTCGGCGGGGAGGCGATCCCCTGGGCGCAGACCCCTTTCGTAGATCATGTCCTTGATCTGTTCGCTGATGCTCTCCTTTCGTCGTCGGCGCAGGGGCGACGTGCTCAGCGGATCTTGGGTGGTGATGTCAGTCATTCTGGTTCAGAGGATGAAAGCACGCAGCCAGGTGGCTGCCTGCTGACGTGAGCGGGGGCAATTTCTCTTTGCACATTTCATCGGCGCGTGGACAGCGGGACGCGAACGCACAGCCCGGCGGCGGATTGATAGGGTCAGGCAGATCGGTCGGCCCCTCCTCCGCATCGATCCTGCGCCGTCCAGGGACCGGCGCCGAGCGCATTAGAAGCGCGGTATAGGGATGAAGCGGTCGCGAGCAGACCTCGCGCGCTGGCCCGACCTCCACGATCCGGCCAAAATACATCACTGCAACGCGATCGCAGACGCTTTCGATGACGCTGAGGTCGTGACTGATGAAGACGTAGGTCAGCCCAAACTGGTGCTTCAATTTCTGGAGAAGATTCAAAACTTGTGCCTGAATCGACACGTCCAGCGCCGAGACCGGCTCATCGAGAACGATGACCTTTGGCTCGGCGGCCAAGGCCCGGGCGATTCCGATGCGTTGCGCCTGCCCACCGGAAAATTCGTGCGGATAGCGATCAAGAAATTCGTGGTGCAGCCCGACAGCCTCCATAAGGTCCTGGAGCCTGTCGTGCCGCATCGCCGCATCGAGCCCCAGCAGCCGGTGCATCGGCGCTTCGAGTGTCTGGCGGATGGTCTTGCGTGGATTGAGCGAGGCGACCGGATCCTGGAACACATATTGTATATGCCTGGCGAGTATGCGGTGATCGCGCCGTGCGAGCTCCGTCGCCTCCTGACCATCAAGCCGTATCGTGCCCGCGGTGGGCTGGTCCAGTCCGACGAGCATACGGGCGAGCGTCGACTTCCCACAGCCGGATTCGCCGACGATGCCCAGCGTCTCGCCCTTGGCAACAGCCAGGCTGGCGCCCTGGACGGCGTGGACGGCAGGTCGCCGCGCGCCGAGCAGTGAGCGGCCCCCGCCGAACGTCCGCGTCAGGTTTTCGGCGACGATCGCGACACTCACGCCTGCCTCCAGAACGGTTTGATGCAGCGGGCGCTTCGGTCCTCGGCAACCGCATCAAGCAATATCTCGCCCTCCCGGCAGCGGGCCTCGACGATGGGACAGCGGTCGGCGAAGGCGCAGCCGGGAGGCAGTCGGTCGACCGGCGGCGGCAGGCCTTCGATGGCATCAAGCCGGCGGTCGGGCGCGCCCAGCACGGGAACACAGTCGATCAGTTTACGGGTGTAGGGATGCGCCGGATTGGCCAGAACCTGTTCGGTCGGACCGGATTCGACGATACGTCCGGCGTACATCACCGCGATCCGGTCGCAGAGTTCTGAAACGACGCCGAGGTCGTGGGTGATAAAGAGGACTGCGGAGCCGCGTTCGCGCGACAATTGGCGCAGCAGTTTGAGGATCTGTGCCTGTACGGTGACGTCGAGGGCCGTCGTCGGCTCGTCGGCGATGATGAGTTTGGGATCGTTGGCCAGCGCCATGGCGATGCAGATGCGCTGGCGCATGCCGCCGGAGAGCTCGTGTGGAAAGGCATCGAATCGGGCCCGGGCAGACGGGATCTGGACGCGCTCGAGAAGGTCGAGCGCCCGAGCTTCCGCCTCGCGGCGCGACAGCGGCTGGTGCGCCTGCAAGGCCTCCACGATCTGGGCGCCGACCGGGAAAAGCGGATGCAGCGTGGTCAGCGGATCCTGAAAGACATACGCTACCTGGCCGCCCCGCAGCCGCCGGAGGTCCTTGAATGATGCAGCAAGCTGATCGCGGTCATCGATCAGCACGCGGCCGGCGGTGATCGTCCCCGGCGGCGATGGAACCAGCCTCAACAGAGACAAGGCCGTCACCGATTTACCAGAGCCCGATTCCCCGACAAGCCCGACCCGCTCGCCGGGAGAGAGCGTGAGATCGACACCTCCCACTGCCTTGTAGACGCGGGGCCCGATGCGAAATTCCGTGTGGAGATCTGCGACGGCAAGCACCGCTTCGGACTTCGGCGCCTCCGGCGGGGCCTCGCGCCGAACGGCAGTCATAGGGCCCGGCGCGGCAAGACTTCCTGATTTCAGCCGTGGGTCCAGCGCATCGCGGATGCCATCTCCCACCAGGTTGATGCTCATCACCAGGATGAAGATCATTAGGCCGGGGATCACCGACACGAAAGCCGCGGTGAACAACAGCTTGCGGCCTTCGCCTAGCATCGAGCCGAGATCCGCCTGCGGGGGCTGTGCACCGAGGCCGAGGAAGGAAAGGCCGGCGGTTTCCAGGATCATCCAGCCAACAGTGGTCGACATCGTGATGACGATGGTGGGAAGCACGTTCGGCAGCACCTCCCGGAACAGGATCACCGTATGCGACGCACCGGAGAGCCGTGCGGCATCGACGAATTCGCGGCGCGACAGGCCGAGCGTGATGCCACGAATGTTGCGGGCAAAGAACGGGATGTTGACGATCGCAATTGCGTAAAGCGCATTGATCAATCCTGGTCCCAGCACCGCCACGATTCCGAGTGCAAGCAGGATGTAGGGAAAGGCCATGACGAGATCGATGCCGCGCATCAGGGCACTGTCGGTCGTCCCGCCTGCGTAGCCTGCGACAAGGCCGATCAGCGAGCCGACCAGCGCCGCAATCAACGTCGCCGACAGGCCGATGACGATCGAGACCCGGGTGCCCCACAGCAACCGCGAGAGCAGGTCGCGACCGAGATGGTCGGTTCCAAGAAGGTGCCCTTCCGCGCCAGGCGCGAGTAGGCGCTGCGCCGGGTTCGTGACATCTGGGTCCGCCAGGGGCAGAATCGGCGTTGCAGCGGCAAGCACGACGATCAGCGTAAGCAGCACGAGGCCCACGGCCGAAAGGCGGTTCGCCACCAGGAGCCGGAGCAGCGAGGGGCGCCCGCTGCGTTCGGCAGGCTTTTTTTGCGGAACAGCGACCGAGACCATCAGCGCAGCCTCGGATCGACGATCGTCTGGGCGACGTCGGCCAGCAGGTTGAAAAGGACGTAGCTCGCGGCCACCACCAGGACGCCGCCTTGCACGAGCAGAAGGTCGCGGGTCGAGATGGCGTTGACCAGCATTCGGCCAATGCCGGGCCATTGGAAGACGGTCTCGATATAGACCGCACCGCCAAGCACGAAGCCGGCCTGAATACCGATGACCGGAATGACGGCGACAAGCGCCGCCTTGAAGGCGTGGCGGTAGATGACCCGCCGCTCCGATACACCCTTTGCGCGCGCCGTGCGAATGTAGTCCTGGCGTAGAACTTCGAGCATGGCGGTGCGCGTCAGCCGGGCGATGACCGCCGTCGCCACAACCGCAAGGGTGAAGGCGGGCATTGCCAGATGAGACAGCAGGTCGGGCAGGTCTCCGCCGCCGTAGATCGCGTACATGCCAGACGGCGGCAGCCAGCGCAGCTGCACGGCAAACAGCATGATCAGCAGGAGCCCGAGCCAGAATGACGGCGTCGAGATGCCGATGAGGACGAGGAATGTGACAATCCGGTCGGCCCAGCCGAACTGACGGACGGCGGAAACGATCCCTGCGACGATGCCGAGGATCGAGCACAGGACAAGGGCGGCTCCGGCCAGGATCAGCGTCGCACCGAATCGTTCGAAGACTTCATCGACGACCGGGCGATTGAGCGCGTAGCTGCGCCCCATATCGCCCTGCAGCAGGTTTGCGAGCCAGATGACATATTGCTCGAAAAGCGACTTATCGAGGCCAAGCTGACGATTGAGCCGCTCGACATTCTCCGGTGTTGCATAGCTGCCGAGGATGGCGGTGGCCGGATCGCCCGGAATCAGCGCCATCATGGCAAAGACAATGACTGACAGCCCGAACAGGATCGGGATCGTCGCGATCAGGCGCTTGCCGATATAGACCCACATGACGCCGATCACTCCATCGCCGCAGCGGGTTCACCTGTCGCTGTCAGCCGGCAGTGCAACCGCGCGTGGGCAGCGACCTCGCGCCAGTCCGGGTTCTTGACAACCCGAATGCCGGCCTGACTGCGGGCAAGCGTCAGGCCGATCACACGGGGCCGCGAGACGGGCGCATCCATTGCAGAGCTCAGTTCTTCACCACGTCATGCAGGAGCAGGAAGAACGAGGGTTGCAGCTCAAAGCCTTCGACGCGGACGCTCGTCACCGCATTCTGTTTCCAGTTGGCGACGAAGGCCCAGGGCGCATCGTCGTAGACGATCTCTTGCATTTGCTTGTAGAGCTCGGCCCGCTTGGCCTGGTCGGTTTCCCGCCGCGCTTCCTCGAGCAGCTTGTCCACTTCGGGATTGGAGTAGTAGCCGGAATTGAAGCCTCCTTGGTCAGGGAAGGCATCAGTGCGCAGCGCGAGATATGGCAGGGTGTCGGGATCGTTGGTCATCCACGCCATCTCGGCCATGTCGGCCTTGCCTTCGAGGCCCGGGTTCACCTTGCCGAGGAAGGTGTTCCACTCGTAGGTTTCGATCTTTACGTCGAGGCCAACCTTGGCGAGATCGGCCTGGATCGCTGCGCCCATGGCTACCGGGTCGAGCATGCCCGAGCCGCCTTCGGTGACGTAGAAGGTCAAGCTCGCGCCCTCGGCGCCCGCCTCGGCGAGAAGCTGCTTTGCCTTCTCCGGATCGTGCGGGTAGGGCTCGAGCGCATCGTTGTGCGCCCATGCGAAGGCCGGCGGCGTGGGGCCAGCCGCCACCTCGGCTGTACCCTGCAGCACATTCTCGACCAGCGCCGTCTTGTCGATCGCGTAGTTGACCGCCTGGCGCACCCGCTTGTCCGCCATCGGGCCTTCCTTGGCATTCAGGATCAGGAACCACAGATGGGGGCCGGCCTGCTCGTAGACCTTGAAGGCCCCGTCGTCCCGGAAGTTTGCCACGTTGTCGGGCGGCACCTCGACCATCACGTCGACACCCCCCGACAGCATCTCGGCGACCCGGGTATTGGCGTCCGTGATCGGTCGGTACACCACAGCTTGAAGCTGTGGCGCACCATCCCAGTAATCGGGGTTCGCCTCGACCACGACCCGGGAGTTTGATTGCCATTCTGCGAACCGGAACGGGCCGGTGCCAGACGGATTGCGGCCGAAATCTTGGCCATGCTGCATCACCGCTTCCGGGGAAACGATCAGCCCGGTCGGATAGGCAAGGTTCGACAGGAACGGTGCGTAGGGCTCCTTCAGCTTGAAGACCACCGTCTGCGGATCGGGTGCCTCTATGGTTTCGACCGCGCTGAAGAAGAAGCTCAATGGAAACGGGCCGGTATCGTGCTGCGGATGGCTTTCGTCCAGCATCCGCTCGAAGTTGAACTTGACCGCCTCCGAATTGAACGGCGACCCATCGTGGAACGTCACGCCCTCACGCAGTGTGAAGGTGTAGGTCTTGCCATCCTCGCTGATCGTCCATTCGGTCGCCAGAGCCGGTTCGACCTCCAGGGTGCCCGGCTTGTAGCGCACGAGCCCGTCATAGACGTTCATCAGGATGCGAAAATCGTTCACGGCAGTGACCGCGTGGGGATCCAGCGATTTCGGCTCGGCAATCTGCGCTACCACCAGCACGCCGGGAGGCGTCTGCGCGGTCGCTGTTCCGCTCAGTGCAACGAGGGCGAACGTCGCGGCGGCAATCCAACGGAAGGGTGGGAGCATCGGCAGTCCTCCGGTCGAGAGGTGGGATCCTCGTTGGCCTCGGCAAATTATTCATGATAAATCACCCTCAGTCAAAGATTGATCATTATAAATCGCGCCCAAACCCAACGGCTGCCCGAGGGCAGGATGACGGAGGAACCGTGACAACTGCGGCCAATCGACTGACGATCAATCTCGACCGGCTGCGAGCCGATATCGACGAGGTCAATCGGATCGGTCAGATCGACGGCGTTCCGGGCATAAATCGCGTCAGCTTTTCCGATGCCGACATGGCGGGGCGGCGCTGGCTGATGGACCGGCTGTCCGAGGCGGGCCTGCGTGCCAGGATGGACCCCGTGGGCAATGTTCGCGGCCGGTGGGATGTCGGAAAAGGGCCCGCTGTTCTTGCCGGTTCGCATCTCGACACCGTGCCGCAGGGCGGCCGGTTCGATGGCACGCTCGGCGTTTGCGCCGCACTCGAGGCGGTGCGCAGTATGAAGGAATCGGGGCTGGAGCCGCTCCGGCCGATCGAGGTCGTCTGCACGGCTGATGAGGAGGGGCGCTTTGGCGGAATGCTGGGCAGCCAGGCGATCTGCGGCGAGATCGGGCCGCAGTGGATCGCCGCCGCCGTCGACGACACAGGCCAAAGCCTTGTCGGCGCGATGCGCGCTCAAGGACTCGATCCGGAGCACTTCGTTCCGGGCAATGCTATGGACGTCGCGGTCTTCCTGGAACTTCACATCGAGCAGGGCCCGGTGCTTCATCGATCCGGCGAGACGATCGGTCTCGTCGACGCCGTCTCCGGCGTGTTCAACTGGACAGTCACCCTTTGCGGCGAGGCGAACCATTCGGGCACGACGCCGATGGAGGGCCGCCGCGATGCCTTTCGCGGGCTTGCGGAATTCGGTGCCGCTATCTCCGATATCCTCGCGCGCGCCGGCGGCCCCGACAGCCGCTTGACGGTCGGCAAGGTGAGGCTGAGCCCGAATTTTCCGCACAGTGTGGCGGGTAAGGCGGAGTTTTCAATCGTCGGTCGCGATGGCGACGAGGCAGTGATGCGGTCGCTGGCGTCGGCCTGCCGAACCGAGATTGAACGGGCCGCACACGGCAATGACCTGGCTGTTGCAATCACTGAGCAGAGCTGGCTGGCGCCGACGCCGCTCGATCGCGGCGTTCGCAATCGGCTGGCGGCGATCGCAGAGGCGTCGGGAATGCGCGCGCGTGTCATGTCCTCGGGTGCTGGTCACGATGCCCAGACCTTCGCCCGTCATTGTCCCGTCGGCCTCATCTTCGTGCCTTCCATCGACGGGGTCAGTCACGCGCCGGCGGAGCGGACCGAATGGGCCGACATCGAACAGGGAGCCAACCTACTGGCGCGGGCAATGGCATCCTTCGCGACCGAGTAGCTCGTGACGCCTCGGTGGAACGGGAGACTGCGAGGCGCGAGCGTGTCCGCATGGCAGCTGCGACGTCCGCCCTGAGCGCTCGCGCCTTTTTTGCTACACCCTTGTCGGACCTCGAAGGCCCAACTCGTCCTTGGATGACGTCAGCAAATGCCACGCCCACCAAGGAGGATTTTCGATGGTCCGTTCCGGGTTAATTGCCGGTTTTCTGCTTGTCGCCGGCACCACGCTCGCTCTTTCCGAACCTGTCGGCGACCGCGTCGAGGTCAACGGCATGCAGATGTACTACGAGGTCTCGGGAGAAGGCGACCCGCTGATCGTGCTGCACGGCGCCTACATGAACATCCCGTCAATGGGCGCGATCATTCCAAGGCTGGCCGAGACCCACAAGGTCTACGCGCTAGAACTGCAGGGTCACGGCCGCACGACGGATATCGACCGGCCGATCACCTATCCGAACCTCGCGGATGATGTGGCGGCCTTCATGGACGCGGTGGACCTCGAGAAGGTGGACGTGGTCGGCTATTCGATGGGCGCCGCAGCAGGGTTGCAACTCGCCATCCGACATCCGGAGAAGGTGAACAAGCTCGTGGCTGCCTCCGTCTCCTATGATGCCGAGGGCTGGCAGCCGGAGTTCAAGGCGTTTATCCCGCAGATGACCGTCGACATGTTTTTGAACATGCCGTTCGCCGAAGACTACCGCAAGCTTGCCGCTAACCCCGATGGATTCCCGGCTCTGGTCGAGAAGCTGATCGCGCTGGAACACGAGCCAATGGCTTGGAAGGAGGACGTCAAGGCCCTTTCGATCCCGGTGCTGATTATCGCAGGGGATGCCGATGTGACGACGTTGGAGCATACCGTGGAAATGTTCCGTCTGCTCGGCGGTGGCGTTATGGGCGACATGGGTAAGCCACTGCCGGCGTCCCGCCTCGCCATCCTTCCGGCGACGTCACACACCGCCGTCATCAATCAGGTCGACCTTCTGCTCGGATTCATCGAGCCGTTCCTGCGGGGCGAGACCCCGAAAGGCATGTTCGAATAGTTCACGCCTTGCCTTCGTGGGGCAGCTGCCGGGCCGGATTCGGTCCGTCTATTGCCCGCCTGTTGCGGGGAAGGCTGATACGTCCATCCACGCCGGCTCGAAGATGTGACCGTCCGGATCCTCGAAGGTGCGAAGATACATGAACCCCATGTCCTGAGGCTCGCGGATGTCGGCCTTGCCCCCCGCAGCGGCCGCGGCCTCGGTGATCGCGTCGACCTCTTCGCGGCTGTCACGGGAAAGAGCGATCAGCATGCCGACAGCCTCGCGGGCATGGGCGGTCGGCCGCGGCACGAATGTGCTGAAGTAGTCACGGCTCAACAACTGAAAGGTGATGGTATCCGACCAGACCATCGAAGCGGCATTTTCGTCGCTGAACTGGTCGTTCTTCCTACAGCCAATCGCTTCGTAAAAGCGAACTGACGCGGCAAGATCCTGCACCGGCAGGTTGAGGAAAATCATCTTGGGCATTGCGGCTCTCCCTCGGGGATGGGTCAGGACACTTCACAGGTTCTGCTGCAGGATGGTGTCGTTCGGGCGGATGCAGACCAATTCGAGCCGGTCTTTGCCGACATTTTCGAAGCGGTGCGGCACATTGGCGGCGGCAACGACGATGTCTCCCGGATAGCCTCGCGTCGTGTCGTCGCCCACGGTGAACTCGGCCTCACCCTTTCGGACAATCCACGTCTCCGAATAGGGATGCACATGCAGGCCGGAGCCGCGACCCGGCTCGGTATTGACAAGGAAGACCGAAACTGGACCGCCAAGTTCCCGCCCCTCGAACCGAACCGTTCGGCCCGGCCTGGGCACCGACGCGTGACTACGAAGAATTCTGAGCATTTGAGAACCTCCTCGCCAGCATGAGCTATCTTCACGAGAAGATATATCCCCGAAATATCTTCTTGTCAAGATAATTGTCTTCTCGCCAAGATAGCTTGGTCGCAGGTTCCAAAGCATGTATGTGTGACAGGCGGCTTCAGGCTCCGGGGCAGGAATGGCAGGCGGAAGGGACATCGTCGGAAAATCCGAGGACGGCGATCATGTCGATCGGCTGCGCCGGCAGTGGGCGCGCGAGTTGCCGGACCTCGATACGGAGCCGATGGCCGTCCTGGGGCGGGCTTTTCGGCTGTCGAACCTGGTTCGCGGCAGTATCGAGGCGACATTCGCGGCGTTCGGGCTGGACCGCGGCGAGTTCGACGTGATCGCCACGCTGCGTCGCGCCGGATCGCCATACCGGTTGACGCCGACGGCGATCTATTCGACGCTGATGATCTCCTCGGGCGGACTGACACATAGGCTGGACCGGCTGGAAAAGGCGGGGCTCATTCGGCGTGAAAAGTCGCCACACGACGGGCGAAGCGTGCTGGTGGCACTGACCGAAACCGGTGTCGAACGCGCCGAACAGGCCTTCCGTCAGGACATGGCGAATGAGGCCAAGTTTCTCAGCGCCCTCGATGTGGAAGAGCGTGCGATGTTGGCGAGGTTGCTGCGAAAGCTGATCCTCGGCATCGAAAGCGGCGCGGCGCAAAGCGCCGAAAACAGTCCGCAACCATGATGCGCCCTTCGTGGCGGGGTACGGTTCGCACGCTCGCTGCGGATTCACCGGCTTGACAACGGGATCGCCCTTGTCCCACGTTTGAGGCTCACCCGGGGAGTCCCGACAAGGGGCTGAGAGTCTGCTCGCGTGTGCGGTCAGCGCACCACGCAGCGCAGTTACCCGTGAACCTGATCCAGTTCATGCTGGCGTAGGGACGGTGCGCTTCGAGATCACCGATCTCATCACGGAACCAGATCGTTCCGCACAGGCCTCGAAGCCCTTCCTCCTCTGGCCGGAAAACTGGGTCTCTGCTGCCTTCGAGCAAAGGAGACTCACGCGATGGCTGCGACTGCACCGGAATTGAGACATTTTCGCCACGTCTGGCGGGCCCTAATTGCAAATTGCGCGGCCGCCGGCGGGAAAAGGGGCTGAGGCGATGCACGTGCTGATCCGCGGGGCGGGCGTGGCCGGTCTTACGCTTGCCCGCGAACTGGTTCGCCAAGGCGTGAAAGTCACTGTGCTGGATCGTCGGGCTGGGATCGCCGGCAACGCCTCCTGGTTCGCTGGCGGTATGCTGGCACCCTGGTGCGAGCGGGAGAGTGCCGAGGAGGCCGTTCTGACGGAGGGCCGATTGGCGGTGGACTGGTGGGACGAAGCCCTGCCCGGCCACGTAGAGCGCAAGGGAACGCTCGTCGTTGCGCCAGCTCGCGACAGCCGTGAACTTAACCGTTTCGCCGCCCGGACCAGCGGCTACGAGTGGTGCGGCGCCGATGGCATTGCGGTTCTGGAACCGGATCTTTCGGGCCGCTTCGCTCGAGGTCTTCATTTCCCCGGCGAGGCGCATCTCGATCCGCGCAAGGCGATGGTTGCGCTGCAGGCGATGCTGGAGGATCAAGGGGTCGGCTTCCAATTTGCCGCGGACGAGGCACCGGCGGCGGATCTCGAAGCCGAATGCACCGGAATGGCCGCGGCGGATGGCCGGCTGCGGGGCGTTCGCGGCGAGATGCTGATCCTCCTCGCGCCCGAGGTGACGCTGTCACGGCCGGTGCGGCTGCTGCATCCGCGCATTCCTGTCTACATCGTGCCGCGCGCCGATCACCACTTCATGGTTGGCGCCACAATGATCGAAAGCACCGATGCGGGTCCGATTTCTGCCCGCTCGACGATGGAACTGCTCAACGCGGCATATGCACTGCATCCGGCCTTTGCCGAGGCGAAGATCGTGGAGACGGGCGTCGGGATCCGTCCCGCCTATCCTGACAACCTTCCGAAGGTGGAGCGATCAGGGCACATGATCCGCATCAACGGGCTTTATCGGCACGGCTTTCTTCTGGCGCCGGCGATGGCGCGAAGAGCCGCGACCATGATCCTGGACGAAGAACCTGGAGACAAGCGATGAGGTTGACGATCAATGGCGAGAGCTGCGAGGTGGCGGCCGAGACGCTCGCCGCGCTGCTCGAAGAACTCGAATACGACACCGAGTTCCTGGCCACGGCCCGCAATGGCGATCTCGTTCCGGCGAAGGAACGGGGCGACTGCCGGCTGAGCGATGGCGACCGGATCGAGATCCTGTCGCCGAGACAGGGAGGCTGACGGATGCTCACCCTCTACGGCGAGACCTTGCCCTCTCGCCTCATCCTCGGCACGGCACAGTACCCGTCGCCAGCTGTCATGGCGGATGCCGTCCGGGCTTCCGGGACAGGTCTCGTCACCGTGTCGCTGCGCCGGGAAACGGCAGGCGGCAAGACGGGCGGCGGGTTCTGGGACCTTATCCGGGACCTCGGCGTCCGTGTTCTGCCGAACACCGCCGGCTGCCATTCCGTGAAAGAGGCCGTCACCACGGCGCAGATGGCGCGGGAGCTGTTCGGAACCGACTGGATCAAGCTGGAGGTGATCGGCAACCACGACACGCTGCAGCCCGACGTCTTTGGCCTGGTCGAAGCCGCAAGGGTGCTGAACGAAGAGGGATTCAAGGTGTTTCCTTATACGACCGAGGATCTCGTTGTCGCCGATCGCCTGGTCGAGGCCGGCTGCGGTGTGCTGATGCCATGGTGCGCGCCGATCGGCTCGGCGCGCGGACCGGTCAACCTGGATGGGCTGCGATCACTCAGGGCCTACTTTCCGGAGATCCCGCTCATCGTCGATGCCGGGATAGGACGACCGTCCCATGCAGTCACCGTGATGGAACTCGGCTTCGACGCCATCCTGCTTAACACCGCCGTGGCCAAGGCAGGCGATCCGGTGGTGATGGCCGAGGCTTTCGCCAAGGCAGTCGAATCCGGGCGGCAGGCCCATATTGCCGAACCGCTCGAGCCGAGGGATGTCGCGGTGCCGTCAACGCCTGTGATCGGAAAGGCCGTCTTTGAATGAAGCTTGACCCGTTCTACCCCATCGTTGACAGCGCCGCCTTGGTTGCGCGTCTGGTTCCGCTCGGCGTACGGCTGATCCAGCTGCGCATCAAAACCGCGGACGATGAGGCGCTCCGCCGCGAGATCTCCGCGTCGCGGGATCTCTGTACACGTCACGGATGCCAGCTAGTCGTCAATGACTATTGGCAGCTTGCAATCGAGGAACATTGCGACTTCATCCATCTCGGCCAGGAGGACCTTGCCGAGGCCGATCTTGTCGCCATCCGGCGGGCCGGACTGAGGCTCGGCGTCAGCTCCCACGACGAGGCCGAGCTCGAGACGGCGCTGGCCGCAGGGCCGGATTATGTGGCGCTCGGACCAATCTATCCGACCATCCTCAAGAAGATGAAATGGGCACCCCAGGGATTGGAACGGATCGGCATCTGGAAGGCAAGGATCGGCGAGCTGCCGCTGGTCGCGATCGGTGGCCTGACGCTGGATCGGCTGTCCGGGGTCTTTGAGGCTGGTGCGCAAGTTGCTGCCGTGGTGACCGACATCATGCGAAACGACAACCCGGAGGAGCAAACGCGCGCATGGATCCGGGCGACGGACCGCTGGCGCCGCTGAGCAGGAGAGGGATTCGCTGACCGGCAAGCAACACGTAGCTTTGATCGGTTCTCGCGCGGCGACGACGCTGTTTTAGCCTCGAGGACAACGAGAGGACTGCCCTTCATAGTCCTTCGGTTGGCAACGGGTCTGCTGTCGCGCTCTCAGCCTTGCGGACACTCGTTCTGCGGGCCTCCTGACTCCAGGACCGACTTCCATGTGGCGCCGGATGGAAAGCGGCGCCGCCCGGCCACGCAAGCTGGAGTTGGTGATCCTTCGTCGATCTCTTCGCCCGTCATCATCGCGGAGCGGCCGCAGCGCGGGCACTGGACACGTTTCTGGTGCCCCGGCGTGCAAGTCACGGCCAAGACGGATCACGAAGCCCGGATACGCTCCGGCGCGATGGCCTTGACATGCTCTCCGACATGTAACGACTGTCATTACATGAAACGGGATAGCCGTCTTTCGACAGTCCTTCATGCCTTGCTCCATATGGCGGAGCGGGACCACCCCACGACGTCCGAAGCGCTTGCAAGCTGTCTGAACACGAATGCCGTCGTCGTCCGACGCACGATGGGGCTACTGCGCAAGGCCGGCATTGTCTCTTCGGATCGCGGTCATGCCGGCGGTTGGAAATTGATGGCCGATCTTTCGGCGGTCACGCTGCGCCAACTGCATGAAGCGCTTGGCGAACCTGCCGTTTTCGCGATCGGACACCGCAACGCGACGCCGGACTGCCTCGTCGAGCAATCGGTGAACGCCGCGCTGGAGTGCGCGTTCGAAGAGGCGGAGGCGCTGTTGCTGGAACGCTTCTCCAAGATCACACTTGCCCAGCTGGCCGCAGACTTCACCCGCCGTCGCGCCGCGAGCCGGGCAGGGAAGGGCGTGTCATAAACATAGCAATCGGATGCGATTGTCGTCGGGACGGCTACGCCGAGGGGTGCCCGTCCCCTCCGCTTCTCCACGCTGATTTGCCGTCTTGCCGCGTGTAACGGCGGCATGTTCAAGGTTCGTTCCCCGTGTCGGTGCAATGGATCGCATACCGATCGCTGCCAAAGCGGGATGACAGGTACACGTCAGCGGCGCTCGTGCAGTTTAGGTTGTATTGTTCGACCGTCACGCAAATAATCACTCCGGGGCATGAAGGGGAGCGAGGCGATTATCGGAAAGCACCTGTCCCACGTCCGACGCCAGCCACCATGATCCGAAGACCAGCGGCATGAGCCAGAGGACGCGAACGGGGACCAGGCGATGTGGGTTGACGAGAAACAGCGATACCATGGCGACGCCGAAGCCGAGCGCGCCGAAATGACCGATGGCGTACAGGATCCGGAACAGATCGCCCGCTGTCGTCCTCCAGTCGATCTTGGCACACGTGTTCGAAGGAAACTGCCGCGCGCCTTCGCCGAATCCCTGGCTGCGTTTGTGCGGAACTCCAGGAGGAGCGACGAGGACCGACTCGAGGAAGCGATCGGCACTGGGAGCAAGACTTGGAATTTCTGCATGACAGGTCATACATCGGACGCTTTGGCTTTGGATGGCCGACGACCTCGATCAATGATCCGGTCCGAATGCTGGTTCGGCGTTAGGCACAGGTGGGATCCATGAAATGGCTTCTGGCGTGTGTGCTGACTCTATCTGCCACTGTTGTCGGCAATGCCGCGCAGGACGCATGTTACGATCTCTTGAAGGATCAGCCGTCGGCTCTGACTGGCGTGCTCCACCACCGCATCCTTCCAGGACCTCCCAACTATGAAGACGTGCAAGCCGGAGACCACCCCGAGCCGACATACCTTCTGGAACTCGACGCGGAAATTTGCCTGCAGGGAGACGAGGATTTTGCTGACCCCGAGCTTCGGTTCAGGCGAGTCCACATCGTGCCGGGCGACGGCGTGAATAACGCCATGGCCTCGCTCGTCGGGAGCCGTGTAATCGTCAGCATCGTCGACCGCTGGGCAGCCCACACCGTACACCATCGTGCCCCGCTCGTCGCCGTTGTCGGAAGCATCGCAGCCGAGGAGGACATCACGTCCGAGTACGGCACTGCGGCTACTGTCGTGCGGGCCTTCTATCTGGCCTTGGGCGCTGGAAACGGTGTCGAGGCGGCACGGTTCGTGGTTCCCGAGAAGGCTATCAAAGGTCCGCTGTCTGCCGCGGCGCTCAGCAGCTACTACGGAAACATGGAAGAGCGTCTCGAACTTCTCAGCCTCCGGAAGAAATCGGATAACACATTTCTCGTCAGCTACGCTTTCAGGAAAGGTGCCAAGGCATGCTCGGGGCGGGCTGAAGTGAGAACCGAAAACAGGGGCGGCAAGGAATATATCCGGCGCATCAAGTCGCTCGATGGTTGTTGAGTTTCAATATCATCGGCTGATCGGCATCAGTGACGGGAATCAAAGCTATGCATCCGCTCGATACCGCTGACTTGGGCCTAGGATCGGCATGCTAGGGTGTTGGTCCGAGCGCTGCCGGCCTCGCGTTTGATTTCATCCAAAGCTACCACTGCCTGTCCTGGCAAGCGTGTGTGCTAACGTAGCAAGCGCCTGCATCGTTGCGGTAGCATACCGTTCTAGCATGGTCAGGAGGAAGAAGCCTTCGGACTGCCCGGATGAGCAACCGGTTGAATTGGCCGCTGCGTCCAGGAGGGGCGGGAGGCGACGAGCGTGCCACATAGCCGAGCCCGTGCTGACTGGTCGGCCGTGAAGAATTCGCAAGTGGCTGATATGGCATAAAGATCGTTGGATTGTCGGATCTCGGATTTGCAGGCAACGGTCTGATCGGGGGCGGTTTTCTTGCAAAATCATTTTGGATTTCTTCGCGCGGCGAAGCGTGATTCCCTGTCTTCGGGGGTGAATTGGAGCCAGGCGATGGGCAAGCCCCGCGAGCGGCGCGAGACGGGAGAGCAGGATCTGTTCCGCGCCCGGCTCGACCAGATCCTCAACATGAACCACGAGCTGGTGCGGCTCGCCCGCACCATCGACTGGCCGGCGCTGGAGGCCCGCTTCGGCGCGGTCTATTCCGACGGACCGGGCATGCCGCCGCTGCCGACCCGGCTGATGGCGGGGCTGGCGATCCTCAAGCACACCTTCAACCTGTCCGACGAGGCGCTGTGCGAGCGCTGGATCGAGAACCCGTATTTCCAGTATCTCACCGGCGAGGAGTTCTTCCGCCATGAGCTGTCGTTCGACCGCTCGTCGATGACGCGCTGGCGCCAGCGCATGGGCGAGGAGCGGATCGCCGCGCTGTTGCAGGAAAGCCTGGCGGTGGCTGTGAAGACGGGTGCGATGAAGCCGCAGGACACCCGCCGCGTCATCGTCGACACCACGGTGCAGCCGAAGAACGTGATGTTCCCGACCGACGCCAAGCTGATCCACCGGGCGCGGGAACGGCTGGTCCGGCTGGCGAAGAAAGTGGGCCTTGACCTGCGCCAGTCCTATGTCCGGGTCGGCAAACGGGCGCTGGTCGGCCACCAGCGCTACGCCCATGCCAAGCAGTTCAAGCGGGCGGGCAAGGCCCTGCGCAAGCTCAGGACCTATCTCGGCCGGGTCGTTCGCGACATCCGGCGCCAGATCCGGGGCGAGGAGGATCTGGAAGCCATCTTCCGTTGGCCGCTGCACCAGGCCGCGACCGTGCTGGAGCAGAGGCAACGCCAGCGCGGCCGCAAGATCTACAGCCTGCATGCCCGCGAGGTGGAATGCATCGGAAAGGGCAAGGCGCATGCCCCTTACGAATTCGGGGTGAAGGTGTCCGTGGCCACCACGCTCAAGCGCTCAAAGGGCGGTCAGTTCGCCCTGCATGCCGCGGCATTGCCGGGAAACCCGTACGACGGCCACACGCTGGAAAAGATGATCCCGGCGATGGAAGGCACCATCGGCGCCGAGATCGAGCGCATCCTCGCCGACGCCGGCTATCGCGGCCACAACGCCCCGCAAAGCCACAAGTTCAGGGTCTTCACCGCAGGCCAGAAGCGCCGCATGACGCCGGCCATCAAGCGCGAGATGCGCAGACGATCGGCGGTCGAGCCGGTGATCGGCCACATCAAGGGCGAACACCGGATGGGACGCAACTATCTCGACCACGCCCAGGGCGACGCAATCAACGCCATCCTGGCCGCCGCCGGCTACAACTTCTCGCTCCTGCTCAAGTGGCCGAAGGCGTTTTTGTCCCTGCTGGTCATCGCGACGCTGTTCCCGCCGAAGCACCTCGCCGCCTAACCGGCTGATTGTTCACGGTCGACTAACTCTCTATAGGGATAGGCCGTTGACCACGGGCGGGCGCAGAAGTTGTGGAAAACACCGGTCGGAATCTACCGATAGAGCGTGCTACCCCGGTGCTACCCGGAGCCTTTTCGCCTCTATGGCTACCTGCCTAAGTCATTGAAAAGATTGGCGCACCCGACAGGATTCGAACCTGTGACCTCTGCCTTCGGAGGGCAGCGCTCTATC
>CAYXAA010000025.1:0-69541 GCA_964462985.1 uncultured Hyphomicrobiales bacterium
GATGACCGAACGACAGCGCGGCGATCATCAGGCCCGGCACGATCTTGTCGCAGATACCGAGAAAGACGGCAGCGTCGAACATCTGGTGCGACAGGCCGATCGCGGCGGCCATGGCGATGACGTCGCGCGAGAACAGCGACAGCTCCATGCCGGCCTGTCCCTGGGTGACGCCGTCGCACATCGCCGGCACGCCGCTGGCGACCTGAGCAACGGCGCCGGCCTCGCGGGCGGCCGCGCGGATGAGGTCCGGAAAGCGCTCGTAAGGCTGGTGCGCCGACAGCATGTCGTTGTAGGCGGTGATGATCGCCAGGTTCGGGACAACGTCGCCGGACAGGCGCTCCTTGTCGGTCATGGCGCAGGCGGCGAAACCATGAGCGAGATTGCCGCAGGACAGCGCGGCGCGACGCGGCCCCTTCTCCCCCGCGGCCCGGATGCGGTCGAGATAGCGGGCGCGGTCGTCGTGGCTGCGCTTGATGATCCGTTCGGTGACGTCGCCGATGCGCGCATGAAGGGTCATGGGCTGGCACTCCCTCGGTGTCTGCGTGGCCTCGTTTCAGGCGGACTTAAATCGATTTAATCGGCTTCAGTAAAGGCCATCTGACAAGGTTTTAGGGCACAGGTGCGGGGTGGTCCTGCTTCCATCCGCCTGCCGTCCCTAGATCAGATCCTCGAACCAAGTCCGTCCGTCCCGCTCGATCAGGGCGATGGCGGCCGATGGCCCCCAGGTGCCGGAGGTGTAGCCCTTTGGCTGCTGCTTCACGGCCGACCAGGCCTCCAGGATTGGGTCGATCCAGGCCCAGGCCGCGTCAACTTCGTCGCGGCGCATGAACAGGGTCTGGTTGCCGCGGATCACGTCCATGATCAGGCGCTCATAGGCGTCCGGGTTGCGGACCTTGAAGGCGTCGGCGAAGGACATGTCGAGCGGCACCTGGCGCAGCCGCATGCCGCCGGGGCCGGGATCCTTGATCATGATCTGCATCCTCACGCCTTCGTCAGGCTGCAGCCGGATCACCAGCCGGTTGGCAACAATGGTGCCGGCGTCGGGCGGGAAGATCGAATGCGGGATTGGGCGGAACTGGACGACGATCTCCGACACCCGGGCGGCGAGCCGCTTGCCGGTCCGCAGGTAGAAGGGCACGCCGGCCCACCGCCAGTTGGCGATGTCGGCCTTGATGGCAACGAAGGTTTCGGTGTCGGAATCCGCGCGCCCGAGCTCGTCGAGATAGCCGGGGACGGCGCCGCCGGACGAAGCGCCGGCACGGTACTGACCGCGCACGGTGAAACGTTCGACGGCATCGGCGTCCATCGGCCGCAATGCCTTCAGGACCTTGAGCTTCTCGTCGCGGACGCTGTCGGCGTCCATCGACTCCGGAGGCTCCATGGCGACGAGACACAGCAGCTGGAGAATATGGTTCTGCACCATGTCGCGCAGGGCGCCGGCGGTATCGTAGTAGCCGGCGCGGCCTTCGACGCCGAGAGATTCGGCGACGGTGATCTGGACGTGGTCGATGTGTGCGGCGTTCCACAGCGGCTCGAACAGGGCATTGGCGAAGCGCAGCGCCATCAGGTTCTGCACCGTCTCTTTGCCGAGATAATGGTCGATGCGGAAGATCTGATCCTCGCGAAACACCTGGCCGACCGCGGCGTTGACGGCCTTGGCCGAGGCCCCATCCTTGCCGATCGGCTTCTCGATGACGACGCGGCTCAGGTCGGTGACGAGGCCGCCCGCGCCGATCCGCTTGCAGATCGCGCCGAAGAAGTCGGGCGATACGGCGAGATAGAAGGCACGCACGACCTCGGGACGCTCGGAGAGCAGGGCGGTGAGCCGGTCCCACCCGGTCTCGGAGGCGGCGTCGACGGCCACGTAGCAGACGCGGCCCAGAAACCGATCGAGCACGGCGTCGTCGATCGTGTGCACGTGCTCGCGGACGGCGGCTTCGGCCCAGGCCCGGTATTCGTTCTCGTCCATGGCGCGCCGGGCGCAGCCGATGATGCGCGCGTGATCCGGGATCTGACCGTCGAGATCGCGGTGATAGAGCGCGGGCAGCAGCTTGCGATGGGCAAGGTCGCCGGTGCCGCCGAATACCACCAGATCGAACGGGGCAACCTCGATGACGCGAACGGCCATGGTTTCGGTCCTTGTTGTCGAGTCTCAAGCGGCAGAGGTGGTGGCGGCAAGGTCGGCGCGCGTGGGTAGATCCGCCCCGCGGCGCGCGCAGGTGATCGCTGCTGCTGCGGCGGCGAAGGTCAACGCCTGCGCAAGTGTGGCCTCGTCGAGGGTCGATAGCGCCTCGATTGCAAGCAGCCCCCGGTCGGCGAGCGCGGTCAGGAGCGCGGCCTGGAACGTGTCGCCGGCACCGACGGTGTCGACCACGGCGACGTTCCGGCCCGGCACCGCGACCCGCCGTCCGCCGGCAAAGGCCTCCGCGCCTTCGCTGCCGCGGGTGACGACGATGAGCCGGGGGCCGCGGTCGAGCCAGTCCGTCGCGACGGCGGCAGCATCAGTGCCGGGATAAAGGCTCGCCATGTCCTCGGCACTGATTTTCAGGATATGGACATGCGGCAGCAGCGCATCGAGGCGGGCGCGCCATCGCTCCATTTCGGGCACCACCGTCGGGCGCACGTTGGGATCGTAGGCGATCACGCGCCGGCTGCTTTCGCGCTTCACCAGCGCGAGCAGACTGTCGCCGACAGGCTCGACCAGCGTGGAGAAAGAGCCGATATGGACCGCGGCGCAGTCCTCGCCGAGATCGGGCAGGTCGTCGCTGGTGACCATGCGGTCCGCGGCACCGATGCCGTAGAAGGAGTAGGCCGGCGATCCGTCGGGCCCGACACCGACGAGGCTCAGCGTTGTCGGCGCGTCCTTCAGCGCCACATGGGTAAGATCGACGCCCTCGGCGGCGAGCGCCGCCTGGAGCCTGCGCCCCAGCATGTCCCGCGACAGACCGCCGAAATAGGCGACGGGCAGGCCGAGCCGGGCAAGGCCGACGGCAACGTTAAACGGCGAGCCGCCGATCCGCGCGTCGAAGGCGAGGCCGGACGGGGTTTCTTCGCCAAACAGGTCGTAAAGCGCTTCACCGCAAACGAGGATCATGGTTCGTGAACTTCTCCTTCACGCCGCGCGGGCGTGCTCGGGTGGCTCCATCGCACCGGTCATGATTGCCACCGCGTCCGACATGGAGAAATCGCCCGGTCTGATCACGGCGTGACGACGACCGAGTCGATGGATGTGGATCCGGTCGGCGACTTCGAACACGTGCGGCATGTTGTGGGAGATCAGCACGATCGGCAGGCCGCGGGCGCGCACGTCCTTGATGAGCTCCAGCACACGCCGGCTCTCCTTGACCCCAAGGGCGGCGGTCGGCTCGTCCATGATCACGACCTTGGATCCAAAGGCGGCGGCGCGGGCAACGGCAACGCCCTGGCGTTGGCCGCCGGAAAGGGTTTCCACCGCCTGATTGATGTTCTGGATCGTCATCAGCCCGAGTTCGGACAGCTTCTGGCGGGCGATCTCCTGCATCTTCCTGCGATCGAGCCGCCGGAACAGACGGCCGAGCAATCCCTGCTGCTTGATCTCGCGACCCAGGAACATGTTATCGGCGATCGACAATGCCGGGGACAGGGCAAGGTTCTGGTAGACGGTTTCGATGCCGGCCTCGCGCGCTTCCATGGGTGAGGCAAACCGGACAGGCTTCCCGTCGAGCCGGATCTCGCCCTCGTCAACGCGGATCGCGCCCGACAACGCCTTGATCAGCGAGGACTTGCCGGCGCCGTTGTCACCGATCACGGCAAGGATCTCGCCGGGATAGAGGTCGAAGTCGGCGTGGTTGAGCGCCGTGACGCGGCCGTAGCGCTTGACCAGGCCGCGGGCGGAAAGGATCGGTTCCTGGGTGGTCATGCCGAAAGCTTCCTGATCCATTGGTCGATCGCGACCGCGATGATGGTGAGCCAGCCGATGGCAAAGACCTGCCACAGCACGTCGACGCCAACGAGGCGGAGACCGGAGTTAAAGACTCCGACGATCAGCGCCCCCATGAGCGGACCGATGATCGAGCCGCGGCCGCCGAACAGCGAGATGCCGCCAATCACCACGGCGGTGATGGACTGAAGGTTGGCTTCTTGGAAGCTCTGCGGGCTGACGGAGCCGACGCGGCCGATCGCGGCCCAGGCGCCGATGGCGCAGACGAGGCCGGCGAGCATGTAGACGGAGACAAGCACACGGTCGGTGCGGATGCCGGAGAGTTCTGCCGCCTCCTTGTCGTCGCCGACGGCGTAGACGTGGCGCCCCCAGGCGGTGCGGTTCAGGCAGTACCACAGCACGGCGAAGATCAGCACCATCAGGATCGAGCCGTAGGTCACCTGTGCGCCGCCGATTGCAACTCCCTCGCCGAAGAGCTTCAGCAGCGGCGCCTGGTCGTCGAGCGTCTGGCTGCGGATCGACTGCGCGCCGGAGAGCCAGAGGTTGAGCGCAAAGAAGATGTTCCAGGTGCCGAGGGTGACGATGAAGGGCGGCAGCCTCACTCTCGTCACCAGGAAACCGTTCAGCGCGCCTGCCGCCATGCCGCCGACGAAGCCGGCAATAATGGCGAGCGGGGTCGGCAGGCCGACGGAGACGGCCAGATGACCCATGACCACCGACATCAGCACCATAATGGCGCCGACCGACAGGTCGATGCCCGCTGTCAGGATCACCAGGCTCTGCGCCGCTGCGAGAATGCCGATGATCGAGACCTGCTGCATGATCAGCGACATGTTGAAGGCGGAGAAGAAGCGGCCGCCGGCAAGCACGCCGAACGCGGCGATGCTGATCAGCAGCACGATCACCGGCACCATCGTCGGATTGGCGTGCAGAAAGTGTTGTGCCTTGTCGAGCAGCGTCTTGTCGTGGCTTTCGAATTCCGCGACGCGATCGTCGCTGTTGTCGAGCGCGCGCTCGAAGTCCTGATGGCCGCGTGCGGCCTCGGTCGCTTCGCTCATGCCCGTCCTCCCGGTGCCATGCTTGTCTCCACGGTACCTGCGCGCTTCACGCCTGTTGTGGCCGGTGTCAGGCACCGGACATCCTCACTGTCCGTCGCCGGCATCGGCAATTTGTTATCGTTGTTATCGGTTCGCAGGCCCATGTCCCGTCTCTTGCCGTCGCCGAAGTGTACCAGCGGATCCGGCGCACGTCCCCGCCCGCCGGGTGTCCGGCGGGCGGAGCGCAGTCGAGCGCAGTCTCATCCGGCTGCGGTCAGCCCCAGCACTTCTCCAGGCCTTCGGCGGAGTCGATCGACTCCACGCCTTCCACCGGCTTGTCGGTGATCAGCGTGACGCCGGTGTCGAAGAAGTCGAGGCCGGGGGTGTTTTCCGGCTTGGCGCCGGAGTCGGCCCAGGCCTTGATCGCCTCAATACCCTTAGAAGCCATCAGCAGCGGATATTGCTGCGAGGTCGCCCCGATCACGCCCTCCTTGACGTTCTCCACGCCCGGGCAGCCGCCGTCGACGGAAACGATCAGGACATCGTCCTGCTTGCCGAAGGATTTCAGCGCCTCGTAGGCGCCCGCGGCCGCCGGCTCGTTGATCGTGTAGACGACGTTGATGTCCGGATCGCGCTGCAGCAGGTTCTCCATCGCCTTGCGGCCGCCTTCCTCGTTGCCCGAGGTCACGTCGTGCCCAACGATGCGGGGGTCGTCCTCGTCCCCGATCGTGTTCTCGTCCTTGATGTCGATGCCGAAGCCCTTGAGGAAGCCCTGGTCGCGCAGCACATCCACTGACGGGGCGCTGGGCGAGAGGTCGAGCAGGGCAATCTTGGCGTTCGCCGCCTCATCGCCGAGGGTCTTGGCGGCCCAGGCGCCGATCAGTTCACCAGCCTTGAAGTTGTCGGTGGCAAAGGTGGCATCGGCCGAATCGATCGGCTCCAGCGGCGTGTCGAGTGCGATCACCAGCATGCCGGCATCGCGGGCCTTTTGGACGACCGGCACGATCGCCTTGGTGTCGGAGGCGGTGATCAGGATGCCCTTGGCACCGGAGGCAATGCAGGTCTCGACGGCCTGAACCTGGGTCTCGTGGTCTCCGTCGATCTTGCCGGCGTAGGTCTGCAGCTCGATGCCGAGCTCCTGGGCCTTGGCGGTGGCGCCTTCCTTCATCTTGACGAAGAACGGGTTGATGTCGGTCTTGGTGATAAGGCAGGCGGAGATGTCGGCCGACAGCGCCGGGGTGGCGCCGACCAGCGCAAACAACGAGCAGGTCAGAGCGAGCTTGCGGATCATCTGTTGGGTTCCTCCCTGGTCCTCAGTGATTCGACGCCCTGGAGCCGACCAGTTCTGCTCCGGGGTGTAGCCGGGCCGCTGCTGCGGCCGGTCCGATTGCGCGCTCGTTCCCGGCTTCTGCGGACGGGATCGATGCGCGCGGTGAAAAGTTGAAGAACATCGGCAGGCTGGCGGCGCCGATCGCGCCGGCGTCCTGGCCGAAGGAGCCGCGCACGATCCGCGGCGGCTGCCGCGCCTCCGGCGCTGTCGCGGCGAGGCATTCGCCGAGACGGGTGATGAGCCGGTCGACCAGGCCGCCATCGATATCGGCATCGACCACCAGCATCGGGACGTCGACGACGGCATGAGCCGACCACACCGCCGGCACCAGGGCCTCGACACAGTCCTCGAGCCATTCATCGACGGCGGGATGTCCCGCCTCCACGACGGTTTCGAGGTCGGCGCGGTCGCTCGTGCGGCGGCCGTGATGTGCGAGATGGCGATCGAGGGCGGCGAGCGAGGCGCGGGCGATCAGCAGTTCGAACGGACCAGCCGGCGGCGGGGCGGATTCGAGCCGGCTCGGCGGCACGGGCATGACGGCGAAATGGCCGGCGTTGCCGCTGACGCCGCGCAGACAGTCGCCGTTGCAGACCACGCCGCCACCGATCGCAGCTCCGAGGAAGAGGTAGAGGAAATCGTCGCTGCAGCGGCCGACACCGTGGAACAGCTCGGCAATCGCCGCGGCCGTGGCGTCGTTCTCGCAAAACACCGGAAAGTCGACCACCTCCTCCAGAAAGGTCTCGAAATGAACTTCCTCCCACAAGCGGAAAGTCTCTCCGGGCAAGCCGAGTTCCCGCAGCCAGGCGCCAAGATTGAAGGGCATGCCGAGCCCGATGCCGGCAATGCGCGGACGCTGGGAAGGATCGAGCAGTTCGATCAGCGCGGTGATGTCGCGCGCGATCACGTCGCGGGCCTTTTCCGGCGACGGCAGGATCATGTCATGGGTGCTGCGGCCGATGACGCGGCCAGAGAAGTCGACCAGAACCGTCTCGATCGAGGTACGGTCGAGCCGGATGCCTATGCCAAACGCGCCGCCGGCAGCAAGGCGCAGCATGGTCGCGGGCTGGCCGCGGCCGCCATCGTGACGCTTGCCGATCGTCTCGATCAGACCCTCGGCCTCAAGATCCTGGATGATGCCACCGATCGCCGCGTTGGTTAGCTGGGCGAGGCGAGCAAGATCGGCCTTCGAAGCCTCGCCGACCCGGCGCATGACCTGAAGCACGATACGCTCGTTGTACCGTCTGACCTGGACGGAATTGGAACCGCGTCCGCTGCGAGGCCGCTTCGCCACGTCGCTCCCTTCCCTGGTCGCCTGCCCCTCTCGCACGTCCCGCATCGACACCACTGTTCGCCGTGGGACACACCCTTAATTTTACTTGATTTAATTAATAATGCACGGTGGTGCGGCTGTGTCAACGGGGCGGCCGCATCCGTCGGACAGAAGGGAAAGGTTCGCCCTTGCCGTATCGTGCCAATGCGGCAAACTGGGGTTGAAGGTGTTGAAAGCGCTTTAATTCCGGTTTGCGGTGTCCTCACTTGTGGCCGCTGACCGAAACCTCACCGAGGAATTCGCCGTGACCGACGCTACCAAGACCGCTGCCTTCCTTGACCGGGCGATCGCCGCCGGGGCGGGGGAGCGGCCGGCCGATCTTGTTATCAAGAACGCCCGGCTGTTCAGCGTGATCGACGGCTCGATGACAGAGACCGACATCGCTATTGTCGGCGACCGGATCGTCGGCACCCATGCGCGCTACAGGGGCGCCGAGGAGATCGACGCCGGCGGGCGTGTGCTCGTTCCGGGCTTCATCGACACCCATCTCCACGTCGAATCGTCGCTGGTGACGCCGCTCGAATTTGACCGCTGCGTCCTGCCGCATGGGGTGACGACGGCGATCTGCGATCCGCACGAGATCGCCAATGTGCTGGGCGCCGAGGGGATCCGCTATTTCCTCGACTGCGCCGAGCGCCTGGTGATGGACCTGCGCGTCAACCTGTCGTCCTGCGTGCCGGCGACGGCATTCGAGACGGCGGGTGCGAGGCTGGAGATTGAGGACCTCGAGCCGTTCCGCGGCCATCCGAAGGTGATCGGTCTCGCCGAGTTCATGAATTTTCCCGGCGTCGTCGCCCGCGACCCGGCTGTCCTTGCCAAGCTTGCCGCCTTCCAGGACGGCCACATCGACGGCCATGCACCATTGTTGTCGGGCCTTGGCCTCAACGGCTATCTCTCCGCCCGGATCCGCACCGATCACGAGGCGACCAGCGCGGCGGAGGCACGGGAGAAGCTCGCCAAGGGCATGACGATCCTGATGCGCGAGGGATCCGTGTCGAAGGACCTCGACGCGCTCGCCGAAGTGCTGACCCCGGATACCGCTTCCTTCATGTGTCTTTGCACCGACGACCGGAACCCGCTCGACATCGCGGAGGAAGGTCATCTCGACTCCATGATCCGCCGGCTGATCGCCAAGGGGATCAGGCCACAGGACGCCTATCGGGCTGCGAGTTGGTCGGCCGCCACCGCCTTTGGCCTGCGCGACCGCGGTCTCATAGCGCCCGGCTGGCGCGCCGATCTGGTGCTGCTCGACGACCTTCGGGACTGTCGGGTTCACAGCGTGATCGCCGGCGGCCGACCTGCCACCGGGGCGGCATTCGATGCGCGAGAACCAGTGGCGCCGGTCGGGCTCGACAGTGTCCATGTGCCGCCGCTGACAACCGACGCCTTCGCCGTTCCGGCAGTCGGCGGAAACGAGCGGCCGGTGATCGGCGTGGTGCCAGGGCGGATCATCACCGAGCATCTCCGCCGGTCGCTGCCGGTGACGGACGGGCAGGTGACGGCCGATCCGACGCAGGACGTGGTCAAGGTCGCTGTTGTCGAGCGTCACGGCAAGAACGGCAACATCGGGGTCGGCTTCGTCGCCGGCTTCGGGCTGACGCAAGGGGCGATCGCCGCCTCGGTCGGCCACGACAGCCACAACATCTGCGTCGTCGGGGCCGACGACCCTTCGATGGCAACCGCGGTGGCGCGGCTGGCGGCGCTGAAGGGCGGCTTCGTGGTTGCGGACGACGAAAGGGTCCTCGCCGAGCTCGCGTTGCCGCTCGCCGGGCTGATGAGCCTCGAGCCGTTCGAGACGGTGCGGGAAAGTCTGGAGCACCTGCGCATTGCCGCAATGTCGCTCGGCTGCACCCTGCAGGAGCCGTTCCTGCAGGTGGCGTTCCTGCCACTGCCGGTGATCCCGCATCTGAAGATCACCGACCGCGGCATGTTCGACGTTGACCGGTTCGCGCTGATTGACTGAGACGCGCCGACAGCCGGCCGCGCCCGGACCCGCTGGCCAAATTCGCCAGCTTCCTTATCTTGATCCAATGGAGAAAAAGTTGCGCGGTTGCCGTTCGGTCACTGATTGACGCACACGGAAGGCCCGCGCATCTTCCGGCAGGATCCTGCGTGGCAGGCGCGATCTCGATGATCGGTTGGGCTGGTCTGGTGAGCGGCAGACAGCGGGTCGGTCTGCCTGCGGCGCGGATCCGATGGAGGCGGCGCGGTGTGGGGGACCGCCGACAATGCCGGACGCTGCGGCGGCCGAACGGGAGGAAACCAGACGATGACCAGCGAGGCCGAAGCCTGGCGTGCGGGCTTTGAACCGAAGCCGACACCCTTCTATCTGGACGAGTCCGTCCGCCGTTACGGCGATCGGCCCGCGGTGGACTTCCTCGGCCGGACATGGAGCTACGGCGAGATCGGCACTCTGGTCGAGCGTACGGCGGCCGGACTGGAGGCGATGGGAGTTCGCAAGGGCGTCAAGGTCGGGCTTTGTCTACCGAATACGCCCTATTTCACGATCTTCTACTTCGCGGTGCTGAAGCTGGGGGGCACGGTCGTCAACTTCAACCCGCTCTACGTCGAGCGCGAAATCTCGTTCCAGGCGCGCGACGCCGAGGCGCGCATCATGGTGACTCTCGACCTCAAGGTGATCTACGACAAGGTCGAACAGGTGCGGCGCGAGGGCATCCTCGACACCATCATCGTCTGCCCGATGGCCGATATCCTGCCGCAGCCGAAGAAGCTGCTGTTCATGCTGTTCAAGGGCAGCGAGCGGGCCAAAATCCCGAACGACGCGGCGCATCCGCGGTTTGCCTCTTTGCTCTCACACGGCGCACGGCCCAAACCGGTCGACATCGATCCCGACGAGGATGTCGCAGTGCTGCAGTACACCGGCGGCACGACAGGCATTCCCAAGGGGGCGATGCTGACGCACGCGAACCTGTCGGCCAATATCGAGCAGATGCAATGCCTCTTTGGCCAGGCCGACAAGGGGCGCGAGAAGATGCTGTGCGTGCTGCCATTCTTCCACGTCTTCGCGATGACGGTGGCGCAGAATCTCTCGATCGTTCTCGGCGCCGAGATGGTGTTGATGCCGCGCTTCGAGCTGAAGGCGCTGCTCGACACCATCAAGCGCAAGAAGATCACCCTGTTCCCCGGCGTGCCGACGATCTACACCGCGATCAACAACGCCGAGGCGGCCAAGAACTACGACCTGACCACGATCAAGCTGTGCATATCCGGCGGCGCGCCGCTGCCGGTCGAGGTGAAGTCGCGGTTCGAGGCGATCACCGGCTGCGTGCTCGTCGAGGGCTACGGGTTGACGGAGGCCTCCCCGGTGGTGTCATGCAACCCTCTCGACGGCACCGCGCGGGCCGGCTCGATCGGCAAGCCGGTGCCCGGCACGAGCGTCGAGTTCCGCTCGCTGGAAACGCCGGGCGAGACCGTACCCCAGGGCGAGAAGGGCGAACTTGTGGTGATCGGTCCGCAGGTGATGAAGGGCTACTGGAACCGGCCAGAGGAGACCGCGCGCACGATCGAGAACGGCGCGCTTCACACCGGCGACGTCGGCTACCAGGATGCCGATGGCTTCATCTATCTGGTCGATCGGATCAAGGACCTCATCATCTGCTCCGGCTACAACGTTTATCCGCGCGTGATCGAGGAAGCGCTCTATCAGCACGAGGCTGTCGAGGAGGCGATCGTGATCGCGGTCGCCGACCCTTACCGTGGCCAGGCACCGAAAGCGTTCGTCAAGCTGAAGGCCGGCGCATCCGCGGATGCGGCCGAACTGTCTGCGTTCCTGAAGGAGCATCTGTCGCCGATCGAGCGGCCGCGCGAGATCGAGTTCCGCGAATCGCTGCCAAAGACGATGGTCGGCAAGCTATCCAAGAAGGAACTGCAGGAGGAGGAAAGGGCGAAGCAGGAGGCGGTTGCGGTGGAGTAGGGCCGTTGTAGGGATTGCATGTTCCCCGGGCGGCACATTCCTTTGCCCAACCGGATTGTTGACGGTCGAGATCGGAGCGGTCACGTCCCGCTTGAGCGACCGCCGCTGACTTGCCATCGTCGTGCCCCGACCTGGCGATGAGGACATGACCATGACCGTCGATCTGCCCCCCTATCTCACCACCCGTGAGATGGCCGACCTCATCCGGGTCAAGGAACGCAAGATCTACGACCTGGCAGCGGCGGGCGAGATCCCCCATACCCGGGCGACCGGCAAGCTGCTGTTTCCCCGCGACCTCGTGCTGAACTGGATCGCCAACGCCAGCGAGACCCCCACTGGCGAGCCGGCGCGGCCGCTGGTCCTGCTCGGCAGCCACGATCCGCTGCTGGAGTGGGCGGCGCGCGAATCGGGCTCCGGATTGGCGACCTTGTTCGATGGCAGCCTCGATGGCCTCACCCGTTATGAGGCGCACGAAGGGCTTGCGGCGGGGGTGCATGTGGTCGAGACCGAGGGCTGGAACGTGGAGACCGTCAAGGCACGGTTCCGCTACCGACCGGTCGTCCTCGTCGAGTGGGCCTGGCGTAGCCGTGGCTTCATCGTCCCTGCCGGCAATCCCGCCGGGATCCGCAGCCTGGCCGATCTGGCGGGAAAGCGTCTGGTCCGGCGCCAGCCGCAGTCCGGCAGCCAGCTCCTGCTCGAGCGCCTGATTGCCGAGGACGATCGCAATCTCGGCAGCCGCATCGTTGACGGCGGCCTGGCGCGAGACGAGCGCGAAGCGGCGCTTGCGGTTCTGTCCGGCGGCGCGGACGTGGCCTTCGGCCTCCTTGCCTCGGCACGGCAGTTCAGGCTCGACTTCGTTCCGGTCTGTGAGGAGCGATTCGACCTGCTTGTCGGCCGGCGCGACTGGTTCGATCCGCCGCTGCAGGCGCTTTTGCGGTTTTGCCGCGGCGAGGCGTTTCAGCATATGGCGGAGCAGCTCGGCGGCTATCGCATCGATGGCCTCGGCACGCCACACTTCAATGGCGCCTAGCGCGCGCAACGGATGTACGAACCGGCCATCCGTCGCCGCTCCGGGTCATGATCGAAAGGGAGTTGTAACCGCAAGCCCCCTTGGCGGCCGGCGGCCGATGCGGCTAAGGTCCACAGTGACGGTCCTGACCGCCCCGGATTCCGGCCGCGCCTGTCGGCCGGTTCGCACAGGATTTCCAGCGCTGTGGCGGTCGGACACGCTCTTCGAACCATCCCGACCCGACGGGATTCCCATACGAGGCCAAGCAGATGAACGAGATGGTGCAGAAGAAGTTCGGCATGGGCGCTCCGGTCCGCCGCAAGGAGGACGCCGCCTTCGTGACCGGGCACGGCCACTATGTCGATGACTACCGGCCCGAAGGCACGCTCTATGCCTATGTGCTGCGTTCGCCGGTCGCCCATGCCCGATTTACCCTTGGCGACCTGACGGCCGCGCGCGAGGCGCCGGGCGTGAAGCTGGTCCTGACGGCGGCGGATATCGCCGACACCAACCAGATGCCGACCAAGGCAGTGATGCCCCAGGTCGATGGCACCAAGCATGCTGTGCCGCCTCGCCCGGTCCTGTGCAGCGACACGGTGCGCCACGTCGGCGACGGCATCGCCTTCATCGTGGCCGAGACGCTGAACGACGCCAAATCGGCAGCAGAGCTGATCGAGGTCGACTACGATCCGCTCGACGTCGTGGTGTCGACGGCCGGTGCGCTCGAGCCCGGTGCGCCGTTGGTATGGCCGGAGATGGGGACCAATCGCGCCTTTACGCTCGGGCACGGCGACAAGGACAAGACCGACGCCGCCTTTGCGGCCGCTGCCCGGGTCAGCCGCATCGAGGTGACAAACAACCGCCTCGTCGCCAACTACATGGAGCCGCGCGGCTCGGTTGCCGAATACGACAAGTCCACCGGCCGCTGGACGCTCACCGTCGGTACCCAGGGCGGTCACGGCATTCGCGACGTCATTGCCGAGGATATCCTCAAGATCGATCCGGCGCGGCTACGTGTGGTGACGCCGGATGTCGGCGGTGGCTTCGGCACCAAGATCTTCGTGTATCGCGAATACCCGCTGTGCATGATCGCGGCCGAGCGACTCGGCCGGCCGGTGAAGTGGATTTCTGAGCGCACCGAGCATTTCCTCGGAGACGCCCAGGGGCGCGACAATGTGACGACGGCAGAGGTGGCTCTCGACGCCGACGGCAAGTTCCTCGGCCTCAGGGTCCACGTGATCGCCAACATGGGCGCCTACCTCCACCAGTTCGGCCCGTTCATTCCCTGGGTCGGCACGACGATGTCGACCGGCCTCTACGACATTCCCGCGCTTCACGTCACCGTGGACGGCGTCTTTACCAACACCTTGCCGGTCGATGCCTATCGCGGTGCCGGGCGGCCGGAGGCGGCCTATCTGATCGAGCGCCTGGTGGAGAAGGCGGCGCGCGACCTGGGCCTCTCATCCGACGAGATCCGCCGTCGCAACTTCATCCCGCCGACCAAGCTGCCCTACACCACCCCGACCGGTCGCATGTACGACACCGGCGAGTTCGAGGGTCACATGCAAAAGGCGATGGAGGTGGCGGATTGGGCCGGGTTCGAGGCGCGTGCCAGGGAAAGCGAGGCGAACGGCCGCTACCGCGGAATCGGCATGTGCTGCTATGTCGAGGCCTGCGCCTTTCCCGGCTCCGAGGAGGCGACGGTTGAGCTCGGCACCGACGGTTCCGTCACGCTGCTGATCGGTACGCAGACGAACGGGCAGGGCCATGCCACCGCCTACGGCCAGATCGTGGCCGAGGAATTGGGAATTGACCTCGACAAGATCAACTTGGTCCAGGGTGACACCGACCGCGTACCGAACGGCGGCGGCACGGGCGGCTCGCGCTCGATCCCGCTCGGCCTACCGTCGGTGCTCGGCGCATCCAAGAGCCTCGTCAAGAAAATCAAGGACGTCGCGGCCGATCGTCTGGAGGTCGGCGCCAGCGATCTCGAACTCGCCGGCGGTGAGGTCCGCGTCGTGGGAACCGACCGGGCGATGACGCTCGCTGAGGTTGCGGCTGCCTCCTCCGGTCCGCTCAGCGCGCGCGACGAGGTCAAGCAGGCCGAATGCACCTACCCGAACGGCACGCATGTCTGCGAGGTCGAGATCGACCCGGAGACCGGCGTCACCCACGTCGTGAACTACGTCATCGTGGATGACTTCGGAGTGGTGGTGAACCCGATTCTGCTCGCGGGTCAGGTCCACGGCGGTGCCGCCCAGGCGATCGGCCAGGCCCTGATGGAAAGCACGGTCTACGATGAAAGCGGCCAGCTCGTCACCGCCTCCTTCCTGGACTACTGGATGCCGCGGGCCGGCGACTTGCCGCCGTTCCACTTCGAGACGCGCAACGTGCCCTCGACCACCAATGCGCTCGGCATCAAGGGTGCCGGCGAGGCCGGCACGATCGGCGGCTGCGCGGCGGTGATGAATGCGGTTGAAGATGCGTTGAGGCGCGGGGTCGGCGTCGAGCATATCGACATGCCGGCGACGCCCCTCAGGGTCTGGCAGGCGATCCAGAGCGCGGGCACGAATCAGGGCGTTCGGCACGCCGACACTCGCAGGGAACGGCTCTAGGCGCGATCCGGCGCAGCCCGCCCTATCGCCGGCAACAGAGTTGCCTTAGTATTTCGACGTAGTCAGCGGACGGTCCCTCGATGTTGAGCGGGCGCCCGCTGGCGCTGCATCTGGGCTCGACGTTCGACCGGCCATTCCACCTTGAGCGGAATCGCTGAAGCCACGTCAATTTCGCGGGCTCGGGGCGTGTCGAGGGTGCGATATGGCGAGCCGCTACGATGAGGACACCGGGTTTCTGACCCGCCACTCATTCGACGATCTGGCGCTGCAGCATCTGCATGCGGCGTCGGCGATCGCGCCATGCCTGCTGATCGTCATCGATCTGACCCCGCTGCTTCGGATGCGGGCGCTGCTCGATGCCAGGGAGATCGATTGGAGCCTTGCCGAGATTGCGCGGCGAATCCGCGCCGTCATGCCGGGGAAGAGCCTGGTTGGCCGCGGCCTCAACGAGCTGATCTGCCTGATCCCGCAGATCACCGATTCCTCCGACATGGTCGCCGATCTGGCCCGGCTCCTCGACAGGCCGTACGTGTCGGACGAGGGGCGAACCTTCGACCTGCCGTGCCGCACGCTGATCTTCACCTATCCGATGGACGGCTTCGACCTCGAGGATCGGCACGAGGTTGGGAAGGTCGTCAACGCCTTGATCGATCGCAATCATCAGGTCCACGGCGCGCGGTGGTTCTGGGTGACGCCTGAGGACGTCGCCGCGATCCGGCAGTGGCTCAAGATTGACCGGCTGCTGTTGGATGCCGCGCTGCAGGACGAGTTCACACTGGTCTATCAACCGCGCGTTGACATGCGCGACGGCCGGATCATCGGGGCCGAGGCGCTGCTGCGCTGGACGAATTCAGAGATCGGAGAGGTGCCGCCGGCGACCTTCATCCCGCGGGCCGAGCAGACCGGGGCGATCCACGGCCTGACCCGCTGGGTAATGCGCCGGGCCGCGAACGATCTGGCTGCCTTCGTTGACCAGGTCGACGACTTTCGCCTCAGCATCAACATCAGCACGTCCAACATCCGCGACCATTCGTTTCCGGCGGACGTGTGCGAGATCTTCCGCGCTGCCGGAGCCGATCCCGCGCGGGTCGATTTCGAGCTGACCGAGACGCAGCTGATGGAGAGCCACGTTGAGGCGTCCAAGGTGCTGGGTGAACTGAAGCGGCTCGGCGCGCGCGTTGCGATCGACGATTTCGGCACCGGCTATTCGTCGCTTTCAATGATTTCGTTTATGCCATTCGACTGCCTCAAGATCGACCGCAGCTTCGTTGCCGGCATCGACCGGGGCAGCGATGTCGGGCACCGTGCGCGCGAAGTGATCCGCAGCATTCATCGCCTCGGCTGTGCCTGCGACATGATGACGATCGCCGAAGGCGTCGAAAACGAAGAGCAAATGGGGATGCTCAAGGACGATATCGGCTGCCACTTCGGCCAGGGCTACTATTTCGGTCGGCCGATGGGCTTTTCGGAGTTTGCAAAGCGGCTTTGACAACGGCCGTTGGCAGGCATTCGCGAAACGCAATGGTGCCATGCTCGTGGCGAATGCTATCGTCGCCGGCGCTTGTCCTACAACGCGCTTCCGCGCGGATCCCCCGCACCCTGCCAGGAAGACCAAGCCGGGCCCCTTGGGAAGGAACAACAATGGCGCGTCAAAGCGCAGAGACCTCGATTGGCGCGCCGCCGGTCGTGGACCTCAACCGCAACCGTCCGCTGCTCGGGATCACGCTGAAGGTCGTGTCCGCGCTGATCTTCACCGGGATGGTCACGCTGGTGAAGATCACCTCGGACGAGGTGCCGATCGGCGAAGTGATGTTCGCTCGCAACTTCTTCGGCCTGATTCCGGTGCTGATCGTGGTTGGCTGGCGCGGCGAACTCGTGACCGCCTTTGCGACCCGGCGGCCGATGGGCCACCTGTCTCGCGCCGTGGTCGGCGGCACCGCAATGGCGCTCTGGTTTGCGGCTCTGGGCTACATGCCGCTGCCGGACGCCACGGCGATCAGCTTTTCGGCGCCGCTGATGACGGTCGTGCTGGCGGCGATCATCCTGGGTGAAACGGTCAGGATCTATCGTTGGACGGCGGTCGTCATCGGCTTTCTCGGCATTCTCATCATCCTTTCGCCGCATCTGGGCAAGGGCGGGGTCGATGACGCGGCCCGGCTCGGTGCCGGACTTGCCTTCCTGTCGGCCTGTTTCATGGCCCTGGCACAGATCACCGTGCGCCGGCTGACCAATACGGAGCGCACCGCGACCATCGTCATCTGGTTTTCCGGGACCACCGCGCTGTTGTCGCTGCTGACGCTGCCGTTCGGTTGGGTGATGCCGACCCTGGAGCAGGCGGTGATGCTGGTCACGCTCGGCCTGCTTGGCGGTGTCGGCCAAATCCTGCTCACTCAGAGCTACCGCTATGCAGATGCGGCGACGATCGCACCGTTCGAATACACTGCGATGCTGTGGGCGATCCTGGTTGGATGGCTGGTGTTCGAGGAGGCTCCGGTCGCGGAGGTTATCGCGGGCTCCGCGATCGTGATCGGCGCCGGAATCTTTGTCATCTACCGCGAACGCCGTCTCGGGCTCGACCGGTCGAAATCGCGCCGCGCCGTGTCTCCGTCCAAGCTGTAGGGCAGGAGTTCAGCGGAGGCACCAGCCGACCTGTCCCGGATATTGTCCCGTTTGCCCGCTGGGATCAGAACGCCTTGAAGGTGATGATCGTCTTGGTATCGAGGATGCCGTCGAAGCAGTGCACCTTCTCATTGACGAAATGACCGATGTCGGCGTCGTCCTCGACATAGACCTTGACCAGCAGGTCGTAGTCGCCGGCGGTCGAATAGATTTCCGAAGCGACTTCGGCGTCGGCGATGGCATTGGCGACCTCGTAGGCCTTGCCGAGCTGGCATTTGATCATGACGAAAAACGGCTTCATTCTGTCCTCCGGATCGGGGTGCGAACCACTTCGGCCCTGCCCCGATGGGTGGGGCGGGATGGATTGGCCGAGGGCCGCGGATCGGCGCCAGTGAATAGGAACCATGGGGCCCGGGCAAGCGTTTCTGCTCGGCCGGCGCTTGAACTGTGCATCTACCGCGACCGGCTTGTATTTCCACGGCTGGATTGATAGCTCTCTGCCATCTCAAGAACCGCCCGGCCGGTGCCTGTCCGGGCTGAGAGACAACGCCGACCCCTCGAACCTGATCCGGATCGTGCCGGTGGAGGGATCTGGGTTGGATCCTGATTGTCGCGGATTGGCCGCCGCAAGGTTGGGGACCGGCCGATGACCGGAGATCTTCTTGGCAACACAAAGGCTTTGGACCCGGACCTGGCCGAGCGCGGTGCCGGCGCGCTGGAGCGCCTTCGCAGGCGCGCACCAAGAATACACTGCCTGACCAATGCGGTCGCCCAGAGCTTCACCGCTAACGTCCTGCTGGCGCTTGGCGCCGTACCATCGATGACGGCCGCGCCGGAGGAAGTCGCCGCCTTCGTGGCCGGCGCAGATGCCCTTCTCGTCAATCTCGGTACCCTCGATCGCGACCGCCGCGAGGCGATGACCATTGCGGTCGACACCGCGTTGGCCGACGATCGGCGCTTCGTGCTTGACCCGGTCTTCGTCGAGCGGTCGCCGCTGAGGCTTTCCTTTGCCAAGCAGCTCGTGGCTCGCGGTCCGGCCGTGATTCGCGCCAACCGCGCGGAATGCGCCGCGCTCTCCGGTGACGACGAGCCGGCCGCCTTCGCCGCCAGGGCGGCAGCGGTCGTCGCGCAGACCGGAGCTGCGGACGTCGTCACCAACGGGCAGCGGTCTCTGCGCTTCGAGCGTGGCCATCCGCTGATGGCGCGGGTGACGGCGATGGGCTGCGCCACTTCGGCCGTTGTGGCGGCCTTTCTCACGGTGGAACCGGATCCGCTCGAGGCCGCCTTCGCCGCGCTGGCGACGATGGCACTCGCCGGTGATCGCGCAGGGCGGGAGGCGGTGGGCCCCGGCAGCTTCGTGCCCACCTTCCTCGACGCGCTCTATCGGCTCGATGGTGCGGATTTCAGCCGCCTGTCGCCGTTTCTTACTCAGGAGGCCGCATCATCATGACCGCGATTGCGCTGACGATTGCGGGATCGGACTCCGGCGGCGGTGCCGGTATCCAGGCCGATCTCAAGACCTTCTCCGCCCTCGGCGTTTATGGCGCCAGCGTGCTGACCGCCTTGACGGCGCAGAACACCAGGGGCGTCTCGGCGATCCACGACGTTCCGGTCGATTTCGTCACCGCACAGATCGATGCCGTGCTTTCCGACCTCGCCGTGGGGGCGGTGAAGGTTGGCATGCTGTCGCGGCCCGAGACGATCGAAGCCGTCGCGCGTGGGCTCACGCGCCACAGCGTGAGCGCGGTGGTGGTGGATCCGGTGATGATCGCGGCGTCGGGTGATCCGCTGCTGATCCCGGAGGCCGTTGCCGTGCTGACGGACGTACTCCTGCCCAAGGCGATGCTGATCACGCCCAACCTGCCCGAGGCGGCGCGGCTGCTCGGGTGCGAGCCCGCTACGGATCGGTCCCAGATGCAGGACCAAGCCGAGAGGCTGTTGCAACTCGGTGCCGGTGCCGTGCTATTGAAGGGAGGGCACGGCACCGGTGCGGAAGCCGCCGACCTGCTGATGTCCCGGGACGGGCACGCTTGGTTCGTCGCGCCGCGCCACGAAACCAGGAACACTCACGGAACCGGCTGCACGCTCTCATCGGCCGTGGCCGCGGGGCTTGCCAAGGGCAAGCCCCTGACGGACGCTGTTGCAGACGCAAAGGCCTATATCACCGGCGCGATTCGGGCAGCCGACGCCCTCTCGATCGGCACAGGGCATGGTCCAGTGCATCATTTCTATCGGCTTTGGACGGAAGACGCAGGATGACCGACGACACGAGCAAGCATGCGGCTCCCGACGCCGTTCCATCGCGGCGGCGTGTGCTCGGCGCCATCGCAGGTGCGGCCGGGGCATCAACGCTCGCTGCACCGGCAATCGCCCAGGCCACGGCGACGATCGAATGGAAGATGGCGACGTCCTGGCCGAAGGATCTGCCGGGCCCTGGCGTCACTGCCCAGCGGATCTGCGATGCCGTCGAGATGATGAGCGGCGGCCGGCTGCGGATCCGTCTTTTTGCGGCTGGCGAACTTGTGCCGGCGCTCGAGGTGTTCGACGCCGTGTCGTCCGGGACCGCACAGGTCGGCCATTCCGCTTCGTTCTTCTGGCAGGGCAAGATGCCGGCGACGGTGTTCTTCACCACCGTTCCCTTCGGCCTGATGCCGTTCGAGCATGTCACCTGGATCGAGCAAGGCGGCGGGCAGGAGTTGTGGGACCAGCTCTATGCCGACTTTGGCGTCAAGCCGCTGATGGGCGGTAACACCGGCATGCAGATGGGCGGCTGGTTCAAGCGTGAGATCAATAGTCTTGACGATCTCAAGGGCCTCAAGATCCGCATGCCCGGCCTTGGCGGCGAGGTGATGCGGCGCCTCGGGGCGACGCCTGTGTCGATCCCGCCCGGCGAGCTGTTCAGCGCGCTGGAATCTGGATTGATCGATGCGACCGAGTTTCTCGGTCCGTGGAGCGATGCGGCCATGGGCTTCCAGAGCGTTACCAAGCTCTACTATGCACCAGGCTTCCACGAGCCCAACGGTACGGGTGAGATCCTGTTCAACGCGGTCGCCTTCGGCGGGTTGCCCGAGGATCTGAAGACGATCGTGGTCGAGGCGTGCCGCTCGGAGAACGCGCGTTCGTTTGCCGAAAGTGAATGGATGAACGCCCAGCAGCTCGCCAAGCTCAAGGAAGAGGAAGGCGTCGATGTGCGCACCTATCCGGAGCCGGTACTCGCCGCCTTGAGAGTGACATCGGAGGAAGTGGTGGCAGCGCTCGCCGAAGAGGATGCTATCACTGCGAAGATCCATCGCAGCTACCGCGATGCGATGGCGCGTCTTGCGCCGTGGAGCGCGGTGACGACGCGGCTTTACCTCAACGCTCGGCACGCCTGAACGCTGTCGATCGGAGGTTACCGCAGGTCCGTCGGCACCTCGGAATAGCGGCCGTTGCGCAGCGCGGCGAGGGCGAACTCGACCATCGGTTCGAACATGGCCTCGTGATGTCCGTCGGGCACGCAGCGCAGCGCCTGCGAAATCAGCATCGGGTGCAGGAACATCACCAGGCTGTGCTGGAAGAGGAGGGCGGCAGAGCCGACGTCCTGCGGCGGGAATTCGCCGGCGGCAATGCCGTCCTCGATGAGTTCGGCGATCAGCATCCGGACGTCACGCTTGTGGGTTTCGATCTCGTCCCAGGCCTGGTCCATGGCGGCCTCGAGCAAATCATGGATCTTGCGATCAGAGGTGTATCGGCACCGCATGATCTCGAAATGGCTGCGTATCGCCGTCTTGAGCCGCTCGTCCGCCGAGGGACCGGCCGCGGCCACCGCAGCCTTCATCTCCGTAATCAGCCCCTTCGTTACCTCCGCGGTAACGGCCTTGACCAACTCGGTCTTCGAGGAGAAGAACCGATAAACGTTGGCCGGCGACATCCCGAGGTCTCTGGCAATGTCCGCAACCGTGGTCTTCTGAAAGCCATAGAGATGAAACAGCCGGCTGGCGGCCTCGACGATGCGCTGCCTCGTTTCGGCAGCAAGCGGCGTCATGACGCCATCCCGCGGCAAAAGGTCCGCACCGCTCGACGCGGCGGCTTCGGTGGGTCCGTCCATCAATCTTACGCTTCCCTGTCGTTCCCGTTCCGTCGGTTCTTCGCCGACGATCACGCTGATAACACTACCAAGATTCTTCCTCGCAGACACGGCTGCCCGCCGAACCGTTAAGGCCGCATCAACCATGCGCGCGAAAGCGAGTCGGCTTTACAACCCTGATATGTAATATTCTGCCCCACTCATACAGGGTTGTGATCCCTGCCTGACGAGCTGCCTCATCGCAGCAGATCCGCCATCCCCCAACCGGTGACGGCGGTGTTTGTGCCACGACTTCCGACCTGCCGTACGATCCCGCTCACAGCTGAAAATATGATCAATGACGATTATTGACAATCGTCACACGTCACCAAATATATGCGGATCTACTGACGCCGCCAGGCGCGCCCGAGGAGATCAGCCATGAGTGCCGTGGACCGAGCCTTCCCTTTGAACAAGCCGGCTCACGGCGCGGGAGCGGTCCGGTCCGTTCGCGGATCCGGCTGGGCGGCAGTCCTTGCGGGGCTCGCTGCGCTTTCGCTGGCCGCTTGCCAGCCCGAGGCCAGCCAGGAGAGCGCGCCGGTGAAGCCGCGGACCGTTTGGGCCGATCCGGTGGTTTCGACAACCGGAGATGGGGTGGTGCGGCTCTCCGGTACCATCGAGCCGCGGTTCGAAACCCCGCTCGGGTTTCGTGTTGCGGGGAAGATCGCCAGCCGCGCTGTCGACGTTGGGGCGCGCGTTGTCGCGGGCGAGGTGATCGCGACACTGGATGACAGAAATTTCCAGCACGCACTTGCCTCAGCGCAGGCGCAGGAGCGCGCCGCAGAAGCCGCCGCCAAGAAGGCTGCGGCCGACCTTGAGCGCGCCCGCAGTCTCAAGCAGCGCGGCCATGTCAGCCAGGCCGCACTGGACGCCGCCGAGGCCGAGGAGCGTTCTGCCGCAGAGGCACTGAAGGCTGCGATTGAACGGCGCCAGATCGCCGAGAACGAACTCGCCTACGCCACGCTCCGCGCCGACGCAGGTGGCGTCATTACGTCTGTTGCGGCCGAGCCCGGCCAGGTCGTCGAGATCGGCCAGGCCATCGTCACCATCGCCCATGCCGGCACGCGCGAGGCGGAGGTCGCAATTCCGGAGGCCTATGTCGCTCGGCTCGGCGACGCGCCGGCCACGGTGACGCTGTGGGCGCGGCCCGATGCCAGGCTCCTCGCGCGGCTGCGTGAACTGTCCCCGGAGGCGGATGCCGCCAGCCGATCCTACACAGCGCGCTTCACGCTAGAGGATCCCGGTGGACTCGCCAGGCTCGGCATGTCTGCGACGGTCGAGATCACCCTCGGCGAGCAGGACGACAGCCTTGAGGTGCCGCTTTCGGCGGTGTTCTTCCGCGGCGACGATGCCTTCGTCTGGCGCGGCCGCGCCGGGAAGGGCCAACTGGAGGCGGTGCCCGTTACCATCCGACGCTACGGCGAGAGCCGCGCCCGTGTCTCCGGCCCGCTCAAGCCCGGCGACCTCGTGGTTAGCATGGGCGTCCACCGGCTCGACGAAACGCAGACGGTGTTCCTTCAGAAGCGCGAGGGCGAGCGCAAGGTCGCGGAAGGTCCGCTGCAATGAGCGGCTTCAACCTGTCCGCCTGGGCGCTGCGCCACCAGGCACTGGTGCTGTTCTTGATCCTGTCGCTGGCGGCGGTCGGCGCCTGGTCCTACATGAAGCTCGGCCGCAACGAGGATCCGACCTTCACCGTCAAGGTCATGGTGGTGACCGCCGCCTGGCCCGGAGCCACCGCCGAGGAGATGCAGGAGCAGGTGGCCGACCGGATCGAGACCCGGCTTCAGACGCTGCCCTATCTCGACCGCATCGACACCTATTCCCGCCCCGGCTTCACGGCGTCGCAGGTCATTCTCGCTGATTCGGCACCGCCAGAGGTGGTTGCGGATCTGTGGTACCAGGCGCGCAAGAAGGTCGGAGATCTCAGGTCGGAACTGCCATCCGGCGTTCTCGGCCCCTTCTTCAACGACGAATATTCCGATGTCTTCGTCAAGGTCTATGCGCTCACGGCACCGCACACGACCTGGAGTGAATTCTCCGATCTCGCCGAGAAGGTCCGCCAGGGCTTCCTTGCCGTGTCCGGCGTGGAGAAGGTGCAGCTCTTCGGCGAACAGGACCAGAAGATCTTCGTCGAGATTTCCTACGCCAAGCTTGCCACCTTGGGCGTTCCCGCCGATGCCATCTTCCAGGCGCTCAGCGCCCAGAACTCGGTCGTGCCCTCGGGGGAGGTCGATACGCCGACGGAACGGGTTCAGGTTCGCGTCACCGGAAAGCTGGATGGTGTTGAGGCGGTGGCCGCAGTGCCGATCGAGGCCGGCGGCCGCACCTTCCGGCTTGGCGACATCGCGACGGTGCGCAGCGGCATCGAGGACCCGCAGAGCTACGTCACGCGCTACAACGGCGAGCCGGCGATCATGGTTGGCGTTGCGATGGCGACCGGGCACAACGTGATGGAACTTGGGGAGGCGCTCGACCACCGCGCCGAGATCCTCACCCACCAGCTGCCGGCCGGCGTGGAACTGCACCAGGTCAGCGACCAGCCTGCGGTGGTCGAGGAGGCGATCAGCGAATTCGTCTTCAAGTTCGTGGTCGCGATCTCGATCGTGCTGCTCGTCTCTTTTCTATCGCTCGGCTTCCGTACCGGAATCATCGTGGCACTGTCGGTGCCGCTGACGCTTGCCGGCACATTCCTGGTGATGCTGCAGATGGGCATCGATCTGCAGCGGATCTCGCTCGGCGCGCTGATCCTGTCGCTGGGTCTTCTCGTCGATGACGCCATCATCGCCATCGAGATGATGGTGGTGAAGATCGAGCAGGGCTGGGATCGGTTCCGCGCCGCGACCTTCGCCTGGACCTCGACCGCCTTTCCGATGCTGACGGGGACCCTGGTGACGGCTGCGGGTTTTCTGCCAGTGGGCTTTGCCCGATCGTCGGCCGGCGAATATGCCGGCGGCATCTTCTGGGTGGTGACGATCGCATTGCTGATTTCCTGGATCGTGGCCGTGGTGTTCACGCCCTATCTTGGACTCAAGCTGTTGCCGACGTCGCTGGAGCGCCGCGCCGCCGCCCATGGTGGCAAGGATGAAGATGCGATCTACCGCACGCCGGTCTACAACCGCCTTCGCGCTGTCATCTCCTGGGCAGTGCGTCGCCGCCTCCTGGTGGTGCTGTCGACGGTCGGACTGCTCGTTGCCGGCGGCTTCGGCATGACGATGGTGCAGAAGCAGTTCTTCCCGAACTCCTCGCGCCCGGAACTCCTGGTCGAACTGCGCGGGCCGGAGGGTGCCTCGTTCGAGCTCACCGACCGGGAGGCGAGGAAGCTCGAAGTCTGGCTCGAGCAGAGCCCCGACCTTGACTATTTCACCACCTATGTGGGCGCCGGCGCCCCGCGGTTCTTCCTCGCCTACAACCCGGCGCTGCCCAACCCGAATTATGCGCTGATCCTGATCCAGACCAAGGGCGGCGAGCATCGCGAGAGGCTGCTTTCCGAGCTTCGTGCGCGCTTTGCCGCCGAGGAGGGGCCGGTACGCGGCCGCGCCACGCGGCTGGAGCTCGGGCCGCCGGTCGGGCATCCGGTGCAGTTCCGCGTCACCGGCAGCGATCCGGAGGAGAGTCGGAGGATCGCGGCTCAGGTGCGTGACATCATGGAGGCCAATCCCAAGATCCGTGATGTCGAGCTTCAGTGGGGCGAAAAGGTCAAGTCGGTACGACTCGAGGTCGACCAGGATCGCGCAAGAGCACTCGGCCTCACCACCGAGGAGGTGGCGCAGACGCTGCAGGCACTGCTCACCGGCTACGAGGTTACGAGCTTGAGGGACGGGCGGCACTCCGTCGGCGTCGTCGTGCGCGCCACCGAGGCGGAGCGGTCGCAGCTTGAGGATCTCGGCAATCTGGTGCTGACGGTGCGAGACGGCCGGCCGGTTCCGGTCGCTCAGGTGGCGCGGGTGAGCTACACCGCCGAGGAGCCGATCCTGTGGCGCCGCAGCCGGGAAACGGTGCTGACGGTACGGGCCGATGTGTTGGACGGCGTTCAGGCTCCGGACGTGACGGCGGAGCTCGCACCGCTGATGGCAGCGCTGGAACAGACGCTGCCGCCGGGCTACCGCATCGAGGCGGGCGGCGCCGCCGAGGAATCGGAAAAGGCCAATGTCGCGCTCGCCGAGGTGTTTCCGGTCATGATCGGCGTCATGCTGCTGCTGATTATGATCCAGATGCAGTCATTCTCGAAGACGGTGATCGTGTTCCTGACCTTCCCGCTCGGGCTGATTGGCGCCGTTGCGGCGCTGCTCATTGCCGATGCGCCGTTCGGCTTCGTCGCGATCCTCGGCGTCATCGCGCTCGGCGGCATGATCATGCGCAACACGCTGATCCTGGCCGATCAGATCGATCATGACCTCGCGGCCGGTGCCACGATGCGCCAGGCCATCGTCGAATCCACGGTGCGCCGGACCCGGCCGGTGGTGCTGACGGCGCTCGCCGCGGTTCTCGCCTTCCTGCCACTCACCACCAACATTTTCTGGGGGCCAATGGCGATCTCGATGATCGGCGGTCTCACCGTGGCCACTTTCCTGACGCTGCTGTTCCTGCCGGCGCTCTATGCACTGTGGTTCCGTCGCCGGCTCGATCAGCGCGAGAGCAAACCCGCCGATGCTGCAGAGGCACCGAACCCCACCCAGGACGACGATCATCGGACTTCGGTGATCCCGATACGGCAGGCGGCGGAGTAACGCCATTCGCCGCTGGCCGCGGCCCGGGCGCTCGCCCCGCGGTCCGGGCCAAGGACGTTTCCCGGTCGGGTGCAACACCCGACCGGGAAGCGTTCCTTGCCGCGCCGCCTGGATCCGCCCGGTCCTCGTCCTCAGCTTCCCAGCGCCCGCATCAGCATTGCCGGTTCGATGTTGCCGCCCGACAAAATCAGGGCGACGGTGCGGCCCTTGACCGGCAGCTTGCCCGTGAGCACGGCCGCGAGCGCCACGGCGCCGCCCGGCTCGACCACCAGCTTCAGTTCGTTGAAGGCGAAGGCGACCGCTGCAAGCGCCTCCGCGTCGCTGACGACGAGGCCCTCCCTTGCGCGGCGCGAGGTGATGGCAAAACCAAGTTCTCCCGGGGAGGGGGACATCAGAGCGTCACACACCGAGCCGCCCTCGGCCGGGTTTCCGAGCCTCTCCCCCGCGGCGAGCGAGCGGGCATAGTCGTCGAATCCCTGAGGCTCGACGGGATAGATCGCGCAGTCGGGCAGCAAGGTCTCGAGCGCGAGCGCGATGCCACCGGTCATGCCGCCGCCACCGCAGCAGGTCAGCATCGCTTCGGGCTCAAGCCCGAGGGCGGCGGCCTGCTCGGCAATCTCGACGCCGATCGTGCCCTGACCGGCGATGACGCCCGCGTCATTATAGGGATGGACAAGGGTGGCGCCGGTGCGGGCGGAGATCTCGGCGGCGATCGCGTCGCGGTCTTCGCGGCCGCGTTCGTATGTCACCACTGCGGCGCCGGACCGCTCGGTGCGAGCTTTCTTGAGCGCTGGCGCATCCGAGGGCATGACGATGGTGGCCGGCATGCCGATCAACCGCGCCGCCTCGGCAACGCCCTGGGCATGATTGCCCGAGGAGCAAGCGACAACGCCCTTGCTCCGTTCGCTTTCGGGAATCAGCGACAGCCGATTGTAGGCGCCGCGGAACTTGAACGAGCCGGTGCGCTGCAGCGTCTCGGGCTTGATGAGAACGGTGCCGCCGGTGAGGTCGTCAAGGAAGGGAAACCGGAGTAGCGGCGTTACGCTAGCGACACCGGCAATCCGGGCGCGGGCGGCAGCGACGTCGTCGAACACGGGCGGGGGGAGCGAGTGCTGCATCGAAAGGCCTCCTGCTTCCCTCGTCCGATAGCAGGGGCATCCGTCCCTCGGCAACGCAAAGATTGTCCCGGTGACAGCGCGCCTTTACTCGGTCTCAAGCCGCCTCGGCCTGCCGCCCCGTGTCGTATGCCGCGGTGCAGTTGGCCAGGAACTGCCGGGCACTCTCGGTCCAGGTGTAGCCGAGCGCAACCTCCCGGCAACGTTCGCGCGACAGGTCGAGGGCTGCGAGCGCGGCGCGGCCGAGATCCGCGTTAAGGACGCCCGCGCCGGTGCTGCCGATAATGTCCAGCGGCCCCGTCACGGGGAAAGCGGCCACCGGCACGCCGCAGGCGAGCGCCTCCAGAAGGACGTTGCCGAAGGTGTCGGTCAGGCTTGGGAACACGAAAACGTCGGCGCTGGCATAGTGGCGGGCAAGATCCTCTGCGGTCCTGGCGCCGGTGAAATGGACTGCCGGGTAGCGCTTCTTCAGCGCCTTGAGCAGCGGTCCGTCGCCGACCACCACCTTAGAGCCAGGCAGGGGAAGGTCGAGGAAAGCCTCGATGTTCTTTTCCACCGCGACGCGGCCGACATAGATGAAGATCGGCCGCGGCAGGTTGTCCGGCAGCACAGAACCCTCGTGCGGCCGGAACAGGTCGTGGTCAATGCCACGCGACCACCGCATCAGGTTGGTGAATCCATGCGCGGCGAGGTCGGCCTCGAGCGAGGGTGTTGCCACCATGCAGCCCTGGCCGGCGTTGTGGAAGTGACGCAGCCAGGCGTAGGACCAGGCCTTCGGGATCGGGAACCGCGCGGAGACGTATTCGGGAAAGCGGGTGTGGTAGCTCGTGGTGAAGACCCGGCCTCTCCCGCGCGCAACGCGGGCAGCGATCAGCCCCAGCGGCCCTTCGGTGGCGATGTGCAGGTGATCGCAGCCGCATTGGTCGATTCGGCGGCGCACGGCGGCTACGGTCGTCAGCGACAGCCGGATCTCGGGATAGGTTGGGCAGGGCAGGGTCCTGAACGCCTGCGGCGTCAGGAACTCGACACTTACGCCCATCCTGATCAGTTCGGCCGCCGTCCGCTCCAGGGACCGCACGACGCCGTTGATCTGAGGATGCCAGGCGTCGGTGACGATAAGGATGGATGTCATGCGGCGGCCTGGGCGCGCGCCGCCGGCGCCGGAACCTCCTCCGGCCTCGTCTGGTCCGCCCATCGTATCACCTCGAAGGTTCCGTCGTGATGCTCGACGACGGCCGTGCAGCTTTCGACCCAGTCCCCGGTGTTGATATACTGGATGCCCCAATCGCGGTGGTTGGCGGCATGATGGATATGGCCGCAGATCACGCCCTCGACATCGCGCCTGCTTGCCTCAGTGGAAAGCGTCTCCTCGAACTTGCCGATGAAGTTCACCGCGTTCTTGACCCGGAACTTGGCCCAGGCCGACAGGGACCAGTAGGTCAGGCCGACCCGGCGCCGCAGGGCATTGACGACGGTGTTGAGGTTGAGCGCGGTGACATAGGCCCAGTCGCCGAAGAAGGCGAGCCAACGGGCGTGGCGAACGACCACGTCGAACCGGTCGCCGTGGATGATCAGGAACCGGCGACCGTCGGCGGCGGTGTGAATCGCCTCGTCGACCACCTCTACGCCGCCGAAATGCGTGCCGAGGAAACCGCGCAGGAACTCATCGTGGTTGCCCGGCGTGTAGATGATCCGGGCGCCTTTTCGCCCCTTGCGCAGAAGCTTCTGGATGACATCGTTATGGGTCTGGGGCCAGTACCAGGAGCGGCGCAATCTCCAGCCATCGACAATGTCGCCTATCAGGTAAATCGTCTCCGCATCGTTGTATCTGAGGAAGTCGAGCAGCAGGTCGGCCTGGCATCCCCTGGTGCCGAGATGGATGTCGGAGAGGAACAGGGCCCGATGGTGCTGCGGCTCAGGCCTCGCGGACATGGCGAAACTCCGGATTGCAAGATGCCGGCACCATAAACGCGATTCAAATCTCAGGAGTATGACAGTCCATTGCCAGCGGGCGGGCACCATCGATCCGGGCAGCGTGTGTACGCATGCCGCGTTGGCGCTTGGGAAATGCGCATGATCGGGAAGTGTTGTGGAACGGCAGCCTTGCCCTTGCGCCGTCGACCGGCCTTTGCCACCGTGCGTCGACACACCGGCCCACGGATTGGTCGGCAACCTTCCAACAGTGGAGACTAGGCATGGATCTCGGGATAGCGGGCCGCAGGGCCATCATTTGCGCCTCGAGCCGGGGATTGGGCTATGGCTGCGCCATCGCGCTTGCGGAGGCGGGATGCGACGTCGTGATCAATGGTCTCGACGGCATACGTCTTGAAGCAGCGGCGGCAAGGATCCGGGAACAGACCGGCGCCAAGGTCACGGCCGTCGTCGCCGACGTGTCGAGCCCGGAGGGGCAGGCCGACCTCCTCGCCGCCTGTCCGGAGCCCGACATCCTCGTCAACAACAACGGCGGACCGCCGCGCCGCGACTTCCGCGAGCTCGATCGCAAAGCGATGGTGGAGGGCGTGATCCAGAACATGGTGACGCCGATCGAGCTGGTACAGCGGGTGATCGACGGCATGGCGGATCGCCGCTTCGGCCGTATCGTCAACATTACCTCGCTCAGCGTGCTGATGCCGATCGACGGTCTCGACCTGTCCAGCGGTGCCAGGGCCGGCCTGACAGCATTTCTTGCCGGCATCTGCCGCACCGTCGCCGATCGCAACGTCACGATCAACAACCTGCTGCCGGGCAAGATGGACACCGACCGGCTGCGCGGCGGCTTTGAGCGGGCGGCTGCAAAGACCGGCAAATCGATCGACGAGATCAGGCGCGAGCAAGCGGAGGAAATTCCCGCCCGCCGCTACGGAACGGCGGACGAATTCGGCAAGGTCTGCGCGTTCTACTGCTCGGCCCATGCCGGCTATGTCACCGGTCAGAATATTCTCGTCGACGGAGGCCTTATTCCCACGGCGTTCTGAGGGGCCGATCTGCCACAAGCAAAGGGCGGGATCGCTCCCGCCCTCGGCACGTCCCGGCTATGGCTGCGTGTCAGTATTTGGCGACGATCGGCTCTTCCAGCATGCCGCTCGGGCCGCCCCAGCGATAGCGCAGCGAAGCGCTGATGATGTTGACATTGGCCTCGGCGCTGCCGACGAAGGAACCGAGCAGCGGATTATAGTCCTGATGGCCCGGGACGATGTCGATGTCGGCGTCGGACGCGAAGATGTGGCTGTAGCCGAGGTCGAAGGACAGGTTGTCCATCACGTTGTAGCTGAGGCCCGCCGACAGCCAGAAGCGGTCGGTATCCGGCAGCCGGGTCGAGCGGATGTCGTCATCGATCGGCGACAGCTCGTAGCCGACACCGGCGCGAACCGTGAGCCGCTCGTTGAAGTCATACTCGCCACCAAGCGCGAAGAACCAAGCGTCATCGTAGTTGAAGTGCAGTGTCTGCAGCGGTGCGCCGTTGGCAGCCGCCCGCACCACCGGGTTCTTGAGCCGGCTCCAGTTGGTCCATTCGACCGTACCGAGCAGGCGGAACTTGTCGGTGATGCGCTGCTTGGCAGACAGGGTGACCACGTCCGGCGTCATCAACTTGGCGGTGATCGGCGTGGTCGTGCCCGGGGCACCCGGAACGTGCAGGTCCCCCTCGAGCTTATATCCGATCGCCGACCGGTAGCCGAGACCGATCTCGGTGCCCTCGAACGGTGTGAAGGTCACACCCGCGGTCGCGCCGACGCCGATGTCGTCACCGTCGAGGATCGCCGAGGGGAAACCGAGCAGGACATTCGGGAAGGCCTGCTTCAGCGAGACCTCGAGATATTGCACCTGGAGCCCGACGGCGACGGAGAACATCTCGTTGATCTTGTAGCCGACGATCGGGTTTGCGTTGATCGAAAACACCTCCGACGACCGAGAATAGAACTGGCCGGCCCAGTTCTGGTCCGGTTTGGTCGCCAGGCCGAAGGGTGAGTTCACCGCGAGGCCAAAATAGAGCCTCTCGTTGAACTTGTAGGCGGCATAGGTCGAAGGCACGAAGGCGTCGATGGCGATGTCGCCGGCCGGAGCCGAACTGGTGACGACGCCGGGAACGAGGCCGTTCGACGTGAACGTGCCGGTGACGTCGGACTCCGGAATGATCAGCGATCCATGCGCCTCGATCGTGAGACCGTCGCTCACACCGGTGATCGTGGCCGGGTTCCAGAACACCGATGATACGGACGGTCCCGTCGTACCGTTACCGGCGAACGACATTCCCTGGTAATACGCACTCTGTTCGCGCAAGGCAAAGGCACCAGCCAGTGTCTGGGTGGCATACAGCGCGCCAGCAAGTGCGGTCACTGTAAAGGCCAGTATCCTTGTCTTTTTTGACATGCCTGCATTTCCTCCCAACGCAATTGCTGGCGTGTTGTCCATTGGCGTGCTTCGTGCCACCAACATGCGACAAGCTGAACGTTCAGACAATTTGCTGTTTCCTGCAGGTAGAGCCTCGAAAAGGTGGGCAGGTGCCAAAAATCAATACTCTGGGGCTACACAGCGAGGGAGGGTTGGCCAGCTTACGTTACTGACACCGCCGAATTTTCGATGGTTTCACGCTGTGCGGCACCCGTTCAAGATCAATTGCCTAAAATTTGAGCAAGCGTCCCCGCGGATGCAGCGGCAGAGGAATTTCCGGTATTGTTGCGTGTTTGCAACGTAGGGCTGGCGCATTTTCGACGTTGAACCTGTCTTTTGTGCCGAGACCGCTGAGTCGGGAGGGGCGGAGAAAGGTGATTCTTGTCGCCCGACCGGGCCGGACGACTCAATTCAAGCGAGAGCGCTTGCGTGCGCCACGCAGCGCGCGGTAGCGGAGCACTTCGTCGGGAATGCCATTCGGATTGCGGCCGAGCCAGCGATAGCGCAGCTTCAAGAACGCGGCGAACGCGTAGGGCCCGATTCCGGTTTCCTTCATCAGCATCGCCACCGCGCCATCAGCGTCCGAGCGGAACGTGTCGCGGACCGAAGCCTCGCGCAGCCTGAGATGGCGGGCGACAAGCCAGACCAAGCCGTCGATGTCGCCGCGTTCGACCAAGGTGAGCAGGATGTTCTCGAACGACAGCTCACCCGAGACGATCTGAATGCACAGTTCGTGCTTGGTGAGCAGCTTGCCGCCGACCTCAAGCCCGGTGTCCCGCGCATCGGCGACCGCGCGGCCGGCAAGCTGCGCAAGAGCACCGTCGTCTGCAAGAGCCTGTCCCAGGACGGGGGGCAGCAACGGGCAATTCGACTCCGCAATCAGCGTCACATCGTCGTGGAACTGGCCGTCTTCGCGGCAACGCTTGGCCATCGCGCCGAGAAGCCGTGGATCAGAATTCGCGATGATCAGCAGCGCCAGCATGGCACGGACGGAAAAATCCGCCCCAGGATTGTGCAGGGCGGCGTTCACGACGGCAAAGGAACCCCGTGCCACCAGCGGTTCAACGAGGCGGCTGGGAAGGCTGGCGCGTCGGGCAATCGCGAGCCGGTGCCGGTCGGTCCGGTTGCGGGCAACCTCGAGCAGCGTCTCCAGGCTGATGACCGGGGAATGCTGAAGCACGGGCTCGCACAGCTCGAATGGCTCCTTGGCGAGCCTGTCGGCAAGCGCGGTCGTGATCCTGGCGGTCTTGGCCAGGCGAACGACGATGTCCATCCGCGCCGCATGATCAAGCTGGTCGAAGATGTCGAGGACAAGCGCAGAAAAGAGGTTGCGCTCGACCGGCGTCGGCTCGTGCGTCCCGGATTCGGCGTATTGCGCACCGATCAGGCGAACGAGCTCCGATCGTGCCGACGGCTCGCGAATGCGCGCCAGATCCTCCAGGCGCTGCCTCAGCATCGCTCCTCCTGCGCGGAACGCCCGTCATATCCGCTAGGCCAGCGCATCCGGCCGTGCGGCCATGACAAGGGTCCGGTGGCCTCCGCCGGTCAGGAGAACAGCGACTGCCGTTCCCCCGGCGACAGCCGCTTCAACGGGTCTTCGATCCTGTCGTCCTCGAGCGCTTCCCGGCCGAGCTCGGCCTCCCAGGCGGCATCGGCTGCAGCCTCGTCTTCGGAGGGACCATCCGCGTCGACCATCATTACGTCGTCGACGATGGTGTAGATGTCGCTTGCGGGGCGGGCCGCCGTCTTGCCGGTCGGGCGGGCGAACACGTCGGCCTCGCCGTCGTCGGCCGCCATCCTGTCGAAGTCGAAATCCACCGTTCTGGTCGCGGCAACCGGGGAGGGGGCGAAGACGTCGGCTTCGTTCTCGGGCGCCGCCTCGTCCGTCTCCTTCGGGGGATTGTCAGGGATGGCGGTGTCGCCGTCAGTGTTGAACATCGCATCGACGGCGCTCTGATCCACGCCCTTGCCTGCGAGCTGTGGGCCGTTGAGCAGGTGGGCATCGGGACGCGTGTCGAGCAGCTCGGCTGCGTCGGTATCGGTGTCGACTTCGATGTCGTCGATGCCCCAGATGCTCACCATCAGATTGATGCGCGATTCCAGATAGTGGAGCGCCTGCACGATCTTCTGGGTGCGTTGGCCGGTGAGGTCCTGGAAGGAACAGGCCATGAAGATTTCGGTGGCACGGGCGTCGATATCGTCGCAGGCACCCTCGTCGGCTCCCTGCTCGCGCAGGGTCCAGGCGAGCTCCTGAATCGCCTCAGCCGCCGCCAGGATCTCTTGGGTCGCGCCCTCGGTCTGCGTGACAATCGCGTCGAGCTCGCTGGAGGCCTCGGTAAAGCGGTTGCCGTATTCCGATTCGTGCTTGATGTTGGCGATCTCGCGCTTGGTGCGCTCGATTGCCTCCTGCATGTCGGCAATCGAAAGCCGAATGCGGTTGATGTCGGGGACCGTCCGCTCGCGGACAATCACCTTCTCAAGCCGCTCGATCGCATCGAGCACGATCCGTGTCTCGGGAGCCAGGTTGCGGCGCAGGTATTCCTCGAGAAACCAACGGCCACGCTCCGATTCCGTCAAGGCCTGATGGAGAGCCTCGTATTCAGCGTCCTGGAACCGGCTCGAGTGACCGTCTGCTGCCATGTCTTTGTCCCGGCTTCGATCTTGTTGCGCCGACAGGCTGCCGGCGACGGCTCTCCAGCGATGGTTAAGCGGGAATTCCTTAGAATCGGTTTAAGTCGGCGGTGACCGGCGGAGATGGCGGACATGGAGAGCACAGCAAAGGCCGCGGGCCTGTTCGGCGCCTATTTTCTCGGACTCGGCCTGTACCTGCCGTTCTTTCCGGTGGTGCTTGCCGAGGCGGGACACGGTCCGGCCGCAGTCGGTCTCCTCCTTGCCGTGCCACTTGTGGTGCGGATCGTCGCCAATCCGGTGATGTCGACCTTTGTCGAGCGCCGGCAGGCGAGCCGCGGTGCGCTGATCGCCTATCCGCTGCTCGCAGCCCTGGCGCTTGGCGCGGTCGCGGCGGTCTCGAATTTCTGGCTGACCGCGGCGCTGCTTGCGGTGTTTGCCGCGCTTTGGTCACCGATCCTGCCGCTCTGCGACGCGCTGGCCCTGCGCCTGGTCAGGCTCGGCCGAGGGGACTACGGCCGGATGCGGCTTTGGGGCTCGCTCACCTTCGTTGCTGCGACCTTGGCCGGCGGCGCGCTGATCGAAACCACCTCGGGCCGCGGCATCCTGGCAGCAATGGCCGCCGGCCTTGTTGTGGTGGCGGCGATTGCCTTCACGCTGCCGCCGGAGCCTCCGGCGGCACAGGCCGGAGCGGGGGCCGGCGGCGGCCTCAAGGTGTTCCGCCGGCCCGCCGTGCTCGTGGTGCTCACCGCCGCCGGTCTCATCCAGGCAAGTCACGCCGCCTACTACGCCTTCGGCTCGCTGTACTGGATCGCACACGGCATCTCGGAAACCACGGTCGGGGCGCTATGGGCGATCGGTGTGGTGACGGAGGTGCTGCTGTTCTTCGCCGCCGGCCGGATGGCACCGTTCGTAGGTCCGATCGGCTTCCTGCTGATCGGCGGCATCGCCGGCTGCCTGCGTTGGGCGCTGTTTGCCGCGGCGACTGGCCCGGCGGCGATTGCCGCCCTGCAGGTGCTGCATGGACTGAGTTTCGGCGCAACCCACCTCGGTGCCGTCGGCTACCTGGCCCGGGTGGTGCCCGCACGCTGGTCCGGCACGGGACAAGGCATGCTGACGACGGCGATCAGTCTGGCCTCCGCGCTGGCGACCATGGCGGCCGGGCCACTCTACGCCGCCGCCCCGGGCAGCGCCTTTCTTGCGATGGCGGCGATGGCCGCTGCGGCCTGCCTCTTGATCATCGTTTTGCGCACGCCCCTGACGCGGCTGCTGGCGGCGGCCGAGTCGGCCTGACTTCCTAACCCCAAAGCGCCGGCTCCGGCGGGAACAGCGTGCTGCCGTGGTAGCGCAGTCCGGGCTCGCGGTCGCGCGACAACAGCAGCGGAGCGTCGAGGTCGACGTAGTCGGCACCCTGGGCGACCAGCACGGCCGGTGCCATGGCAAGCGAGGTGCCGAGCATGCAGCCAACCATGACGGCAAAGCCATGGGTCCTGGCCGCTGCGGCGGCTTTCAGTGCCCCCGTCAGGCCTCCGGTCTTGTCGAGCTTGATATTGACGGCGTCGTAGCGGCCAACCAGCCCGGCCAGCTCCGCGTCAGTGTGCATGCTCTCGTCGGCACAAATCGGAACCGGGCGGGCGACGTCTTCGAGCCAGGCATCGTCGCCGGCCGGGACCGGTTGCTCGATCAGCTTCACGCCCGCAGCCGCGCAGGCGGCCATGTTTGCGGCAAATGTGTCGCGGTCCCAGGCCTCGTTGGCATCGACAATCAGCGTGGCCGACGGCGCGGCTGTACGCACGGCGGCGATGCGGGCGTCGTCGCCGCTGCCGGCGAGCTTGACCTTGAGCAGGGGGCGCTCCGCGGCGGCGGCTGCGTCGGCTGCCATCTTCTCCGGTGTGCCGACGCTGATGGTGAAGGCGGTGATCAGCGGCTTGAGCTGGTCAAGCCCGGTCAGCGCCGCGGCCGTGGTGCCGGCGCGCTTGGCCTCAAGATCCCACAGCGCGCAGTCGATGGCGTTGCGCGCCGCCCCTGCCGGCATGGCCTCCTGAAGTCCGGCGCGATCGAGTCCGTGGGCGAGATCGGGTGCCAGCCGTTCGATATCGGCGAAGACGCCGTCGACACTCTCACCGTAGCGCGCATAGGGAACGCACTCGCCGCGACCACGGAACGGGCCGTCGGCCAGGGTGACGACCACCACATTGGCATGGGTCCGGCTGCCTCGGGAGATCGTGAAACCGCCCTCGATCGGCCAGCTTTCGCGCTCGATCACGACCTCGATCATGCCGGCCCACCGAACTCGGCAACGATCCGGTCCACGATCGTCTCGACGCCGAAGCGAACCGGATCGCTCGCCGGCAGACCGTGGGCGGCGGCCGTCTCGTCGAGAAACGCCTTTGCCGCCTCCTCGGCGAGCGCCGCGGTGTTGACGGCGATCCCGACGCAGCGGATCGCCGGATTGGTCAGGCTGCCGCAGCGGATCGTCAGGTCGATCACGTCCTGGATCGAAGGAAGCGGTGTCCTGACGCCGCGCATCGTGGCCCGGGTCGGCTCGTGGCACACGACGAAGGCGTCGGGCTGCGCACCATGCAAGAGGCCGAGGCTGACACCGGCGAACGAGGGGTGGAACAGCGAGCCCTGGCCCTCGACGAGATCCCAATGGTCGTCCGCGGCCGCCGGCGAGATCCATTCGGCCGCCCCGGAGATGAAATCTGCGGCGACCGCATCGATCGCAACACCGCGTCCGGAGATGAAGATGCCGGTCTGGCCGGTGGCGCGGAAATCTGCGTCGAATCCGCGCTCACGCATGCTCTTCTCGAGGGCAAGAGCGGTGTATTTCTTGCCGACCGAGCAGTCGGTGCCGACCGTGAGCAGACGCTTGCCAGGCCGCTTGTTGCCCTTGCCGGTGGCAAAGCGCTCGCTGGAGTGGCGGACGTCGAACAACTCACCACCGTTGCGGTCGGCGGCCTCCCGGATCTCCGGCACCTCGGCAAGGCGCATGTGCAGGCCGCTCGCGACGTCGAGGCCGGCGTCGAGCGCGGCCACGATCGATGCCACCCAGTGCTCCGGCAGCACGCCGCCGGCGTTGACGGCTCCGACCACCATCGTCTTGACGCCGGCACTGGCGGCCTCGGTCGGCGTCATCTCCGGCAGGCCGGCGTCGGCGGCACAGCCAGGCAAGCGATGCTGTCCAAGGCACCAGTCGCGTCGCCAGTCGACGATGCCGAGCCCGGTCTTTGCCGCAAGCGCGTCGGGCACGTCGCCGAGGAACAGGAGGTAGGGCTGGCGAATTTCCATCGTTCAAGATCCTGATGTGAAAAGCCCAAGGCCATCCCGGTCGGGGCCGGTGCGAGAGGGAGGCTGCTCTGGACGGTGGCGGTTGGGGTCAGGTATACGGGGCAATCCCGAAGTCCGGCAAGAGGCGGCGGCGTGACGGCCACAACAATCCCGCAGACACGCAGCACGCCGACGCTGTCGGTGCAGACCGACGGCGATACCGTACGGCTGGTGGTGGGCGGTGCCTGGACCATCCGCGACGGAGGTTTTCTCGAAAGGCTCGTGGAACAGGACGACTTTGGCCGGCCGAGCCGGGCCGTCATCGATCTGTCGAACCTGTCGGTGCTCGACACCGCCGGCGCGTGGCTGCTGCACCGGCTCCAGGCTGGCCTCGAATTTCACGGCGCCCGGGTCGAGCTGACGGGTGTGCGCGACATCCACAGGTTTCTGCTGGAGGAGGTGGAACGGCACCATCCGCCGCCCTGGAAGCCCGAGCGCCGTCCTGTGTCCCTCGTGTGGCTGTTCGAGGCAACCGGACGCCAGATCGTGGAGTCCGGCAAGGACGTTCTTGCGGTGTTTCATATCGTGGGCGCGCTTGCATCGGTGCTGTCGACCGTCATCCTGCGTCCGCGCCGCCTGCGACCGATCTCCATCGCGGTGCAGTTCGACCAGTCGTGCCTCGGTGCGGTGCCGATCGTCGCGCTGATGACCTTCCTGATCGGGGGCATCATCGCCCAGCAGGGCGGGTTTTACCTCCGGCAGTTCGGGGCAGACCTCTTCGTCATCGATCTCGCCGGCGTCCTGGTGCTGCGCGAGATTGGCGTCCTCTTGACGGCGATCATGGTCGCGGGTCGCTCCGGATCCGCCTTCACCGCCGAGCTCGGCTCGATGAAGATGCGCGAGGAGATCGACGCCCTCCACGTGATCGGACTGCGCGCAACCGAGGTGCTGATCCTGCCGCGCCTTCTGGCCCTGATGCTGGCCGTGCCGGTACTCACCTTCCTCGCCGATCTGGCGGCGCTGTTCGGCGCCGGTCTGACGATTTGGTTCTATCTCGACATTCCCCCGCCGGTGATCCTCAGCCGGCTGCAGGAGGTGCTGACGCTGGAGACGGCGATGGTCGGCATCGTCAAGGCGCCGTTCATGGCGCTCATCGTCGGGCTGGTCGCCTGCGTCGAGGGGCTCAAGGTGCAGGGATCGGCGGAATCGCTTGGGCGGCACACCACGATGTCGGTGGTGAAGTCGATCTTCATGGTGATCGTCGTCGACGGTGTGTTCGCCATCTTCTTTGCGACGATCGGGATCTGACCATGGTGGGAGGAAACGGATCGCAGAGCCCGAATGGAACCGGCCGGCTCGGCAACGGTGCCGCCGAGGAAGGCGGGCGCGAGCCGTCCGACGTCATCCTGACGGTACGCGGCGTGACCGTCGGCTTCGGGTCGAAGCTCGTTTTGGAGAATCTCGATCTCGACGTCTACCGACGCGAGATCCTCGGCTTCGTCGGCGGCTCGGGCACGGGCAAATCGGTGCTGATGCGTACCATCCTTGGTCTGACACCGCGGCGGTCCGGAACGATCGAGGTCTTCGGCGTCGATCTCGACACGGCGTCGACCACCGAACGGACCGGGGTCGAGCGGCGCTGGGGTGTGCTGTTCCAGCAGGGCGCACTGTTCTCCTCGCTCACTGTCCGGCAGAACATCCAGATGCCGATGCGCGAACACCTGCGGATCTCGCAGCGGCTGATGGACGAGTTGGCGCTGCTGAAGCTGGACATGGTGGGCCTGCCGCGCGATGCCGCCGACAAGATGCCCTCGGAACTGTCCGGCGGCATGATCAAGCGGGCGAGCCTGGCCCGGGCGCTGGCACTCGATCCCGAGCTCCTGTTTCTCGACGAGCCGACCTCCGGCCTCGACCCGATCGGCGCAGCCGCCTTCGACGAGCTGATCGCCAACCTGCGCGACACGCTGGGGTTGACGGTCTATATGGTTACACATGACCTCGACAGCCTGCATTCCATTTGCGATCGCATCGCGGTATTAGGGGAGCGCAGGGTCTTGGTCTCCGGCACCATCGAGGACATGCTGACGGTTCAGCATCCCTGGGTGCAATCCTACTTCAAGGGCGAGCGCGCGTTGCGTCGGGTTTGAGAAAGGCGAGGACTTTATGGAAACCCGCGCGAATTACGTTGCGATCGGCGCCTTCGTCTTTGTCGTTCTCATCGGGGCTTTCCTTTTCATCCTGTGGCTCGGCGGTGGTGCCGAGCGGGTTCAACGCAGCGACATCAGGGTGGTCTTTCCCGGCGCCGTGACCGGCCTGTCGATCGGCGGCCAGGTGCTTTACAACGGCATCCGGATTGGCGACGTCGCCGCGCTCAACTTCGACCCGAACGATCCGAAAGTGGTGATCGCCACCGTCAGGGTCGACGCCAACGCGCCGCTGCGTGAGGATGTGACCGCCACGCTGAATTTCCAGGGCCTGACCGGCGTCGCCTATGTCGAGTTGTTCGGCGGCACGCCTTCGGCGCCGCCCCTTTTCAAGGAGGGGGCGAGCGAGTCCCCCGTGATCTACGCCGAACGCTCTGCCTATGACGATATTGTCGAGGGCGCCCGCAACGTACTGAAGCGCGCGGACGCAACCCTGGCGACGATCGAGCATGTCGTGGCGTCGAACGAAGACGAGATCGACCGAACCATTAAGAATATCCAGACTTTTTCCGATGCCCTGGCCCGGAACTCTGCGGGCATCGAGACCTTCATGCGGAGCATTTCCGTCACCGGGGAGGCCCTGACCGATCTCTCCGGCCGGCTGCGCGGCCTTGTCGACCGGGCCGAGACACTGCTGGCGGCGGTGCCGCCGGAGAAGGTGACGCAGATCGTCGACAACGCCGCCGATATCACGGAGAAGGCGAGCGGAGCCATGGACGGCTTGACCGCGCTGGTCGACGATGCGCGCGACGCCGCCCGTCAGCTCGAAACTTTCTCCACCGGGCTCAACAGCAGCCTGAACGAGATCAACAAGATCATCGCGGCCGTAGACACCGGGGCCGTGCGCCGCATCGTTACGTCGATCGAAACCGTGACCACGGAGGTCGCCAGCAAGGCCGACAGCATCGGTGCGACCATCGATGATGTGCGGGTCACCGCCGCTACCGCCAGGGAGTTCGCCGACGACCTCGCCGCGAAGAAGCCGGATGTGGACAGGATCATTGCCGATGCCCGCCAGACGATGGAGAACCTCACCACCGCAAGCGTGAAGGTTCAGGGCATTCTCGACAGGGCCGACGCCATGGTCGAAGGACAGGGCGAGGGGCTCGTCGCCGAGGCGACCGCGGCCGCACGCTCGATCCGGAAGGTCGCTGACGTGTTGTCGGAGCGGATCGGCCCCATCACCGACGGGCTGACCAAGTTTACCGACCGCGGCTCGGCCGACTTTTCGGCCGCGATGGCGCAGCTCAACCAGACGCTGATCGCGATCCAGCGCACCGTCAACAATCTCGACCGCAATCCGAGCAGAGTGATCTTCGGAGGCTCCGACCTTCCGACCTACAACGGAGCCCAGAGACGGTGAAGAGCGTGGTGACGGCGGAAGGCGACGGACGGAACATGGGGCAACCTCGGGGCACTCGAAACCTTGCGGCGACGGTCGCGTTGACACTTCTGGTCGGCGGGGGACTGGCCGGCTGCGCCAGCAGCGGTCCGGAGGCGCTCTACGGCCTCAACGCGCCGCAGATCGGCACCGTTACGGCCCGGCCATCCGGGCGGCAAGTGCTTGTGCCGGTCCCCCGGGCGCTGCAGGCGCTCGATACCAGCGCGATCGCCGTCGCCGATGCAGGGCCGGTCTATACCTATTTTCCAAAGGCGGCCTGGGCGGACTCGCTGCCAAAGGTGGTGCAGGCCAAGATCATCGAGACGCTGGAAGGCACCGGCCGGCTCAGAGGCGTTGGCGTTCCCGGCGAGGGCCTCCTGATCGACTACCAGCTCCAGACCGAGCTGCGGGCGTTCGAGTTGCGGGTCGATGGGCAGGATCGTGCCGCGATCGAGCTGATGGCGCGCCTCGTCAATGACCGCAACGGCCGCACCGAGGCGAGCCGGGTGTTCCGTGCCGAGGCGCCGGCGCGCGGCAACAGCGTCGACCAGGCAGTCGAGGCGCTCGACACGGCCATGGCCCAGTTGCTCACCGAACTGGCACGCTGGGTCGTTACGCAGATCTGAGATGGATCGACGGGCCGCGTTCGACAGGAGGTCGCGGCCGGGCAAGCGAAAATGACAAAAAGGGGCGGATCGGTCGATCCGCCCCTTTGTGCGTCCGGGTGCCTGGCGTCAGTCGAGCCGCCCGCTGGCGTGAGCGAGCATGGTGTAGACCTTCCCCGTTTCCGACGTGAGGTAGGTCTGGCTCAACATGCTGTCGCGGTCGTTGCGCGAGACCTGGGCGAGAAGCTGCTCGAAGTCGCGGACGTACCGGTCCACGGCACCGCGGAACTCGGGGTCGCGTCCATACTTCTGCCGGATCTCGTCGAAGGTCTGCTGGCCCTGCAGCGTGTAGAGGCGCCGGGTGAAGACGTGCCGCTCGCCCCGCTTGTAGCGTTCCCAAAGGTCGAGGAACGTGTCGTGGTCGATCGCCCGCGCAATGTCCAGTGACAGCGAGTTGAGCGATTCTGCCATGTTGAGCGGCGTCCGGCCGCCCGCATCGCGTGCTGTCGGGCGGGCCCCGTCGCCGGCTGCTTCATCGCGCGAGGCCCGGCGCAGCAGGTCGCTCACCCAGCCCTTGCCCTGCGGCTGTGAGGTCGGCTCCGGCGCCGGCTTCGGCGTCTCGAAGTCACTTAGCGTGGTGCGGCGAAGCTCATTGCGAACGGAGGTCTGCGGCGCGCTCGCCCTTGGTCCCGGCTCGGGTGCCGGGGCAGGGACGGGCGGCGGCGTCATGGCGCGGACCGCTCCAGCGGCCGCGACCTGCGCCCGCTCGTTCGCGCGCGAGACGTCGAGCGTGTTCGCCTGCTTGGCAACGATTGCCGACAGTTCGCTGAGCGCCCGGATCTGCTCGCTGACGACCTTGCGCAGGGCGGCCGCGGATTCCTCCGCCTCCTCCGGCAGGTCGAGAATGCCGCGCTTGAGCTCCGCGCGGGTCGCTTCGAGCTCGCGGTGGACCTCGCGGGCGACGTCGCGCATCCGGGTGGTCGCCTCGGTGAAGCTCGTCGACGCCTGTTCCAGCGTGCGCGACATCTCCGAGACGATCTCGTCCTGGGCAGAGCGCACCGCCTCACGGGCCTTCTGGCCCTCGATACCGGCCGCCATGCGCATGGACTCGAACTGCTCGGTAACGGCTCGCGTTGCCGCCTCGGCGGCTGCCGTCAGCATGCCGGTGACCTCGCGGGCCTTGTCGTCGGCCGCCTCGAGCGTGCTGGACAGCTGATCGGAGAAGCTGCGCATCAGCGTGTCGACCGCCTCGGTCTTGGCAAGCAGGGTGTCCGCCACCTCCTCGATCGCCGTGCGGCGGTCGGCAATGCGGCTCTCGACCGAGCGGTTGGTCTCCTCCAGATGCTTGGCTGCCTCGGCGAGCTGTCGGCCCTGGTCCTCGAACCGGTTGGCCAGCTTGGTGATGTCGCCGAGTACGGACGAGGTGACCTCCTTCAGCAGGCCGGCCTGTTCGGAGATCGTGCCGGTCGCAGTGCCGGTCTCGTCGACGGCGCGGTCGACCGCCGTGCGGAACTCGCCGGCGCTGCGCGCCAGATTGGTCTCGACACGGGCGAGGTTCTCGCCGGCCGTCTCCAGCACGCCGCTGAGCATCGCGTTGGAATGGTCGAGCCGCTCGAGAATACCGCTGATATCGGACTCCAGCTTGTCCTTGGTTGACGACAGCACTTCTGCTGCCGTGCTGCTCCGCTCCTCGAGCGTTGCGACGAGCCGATCGCCGGCTTCCACCAGCGAGCGGGTCGCGTCGAGGCCCTTGCGGGCGAAGTCGTCGGCAACCTCGCGGCCTTTGACGGTGATTGCCTCCAGGATCGCATTGTGGACCTCCGAGACACGCCCGGTGAGATCCTCGGCACGGGCCTCGATGGCCTGGACGAGTTCGTTGCCGTCGCTGCCGATGAGCTTCGCCAGCTCCTCGGAGCGCTCGCCAAGCGCCTGATTGAGGGCATCGGCCCTTGCAAGAAGGTCGCCAGCCACCGCATTGCCGCGCTCCGACAGAAGGTCGGCCGCCTCGCGGACTGCCGCGGCAACGCGCGAGCGCACCGTGTCGGATTCACCGGCAATGAGGTTGCGGATCTCCTCGGCGGTGCGGGCCAGCACGAGCCTGGCTTGCTCGCTCTCGGTCGAGAGCGTGGCGGTAACGTCCGCCACGCTGCGACCGATCTCCTCGCGAACCTTCTCGCTCTCGCCCGTCAGCGCACCCGACATCTCGGCGACGGCGCCAAGATAGGCGGCGCGCGCCTTCTCGCTCTCGGCGGCGAGCGAAAGCGCCGCCTCGTTCACCGCGGTGAAGACCAACTCACGAATCTGATTGCTCTCGCTTGACAGGGAGCCGGTCGCCTGGGCGATGGCCTCGGCAATGGTCTCGGCCGCCTTCTGGCTTTCGCTCTGCAGGACGCCACGGGCCTCGCCGACCGAGCCAAGGACCAGCTGGCGCAGCCGGCCGCCTTCTCCGCCGAGCTTCTCGGATGCCTGGACGAGAGATGTCTCGACGATATCCCGGATGCGTTCGCCTTCGCTCGAAAGCCGGCCGGTGGCCTCGTCGACGGAGGAGGAGACGATGGAGCGCACGCGCTCGCTCTCCACGCTGAGGCGGTTGCCAGCCTCGTCGAGCGTTGTTGCGACGAGGTCGCGCATGCGTTCGCTTTCGCCGGAGAGCCGGCCCGTGGCCTCGTCGAGCGCCGACAGCAGGATCTCCCGCAGGCGGTCGCCTTCGCCAGTGAGGCGGCCGGTGGTCTCCTCGAGCGTGGCCGTGACGAGTTCGCGCAGCCGCTCGCCTTCACCCGACAGCGAGCCGGAGATCCGGTCGACGGTGTCGCCGGCCAGCGACAGCACGTCGGTGAGGGCGACGCGCGCCTTCTCGCTTTCCGAGGTCAGCGTGCCGGAAATCGCCGCAAGACGCTCCGACAGGATCTGCTCCAGTTCGCTCGCGCGCTGGTCCAGCGTCGAGGCAACCTCGAACATCTTGGAACCCAGTGCCACGTTGATCTCGGCAACGCGTTCCGACAGCGTGTCGGTGAGTTCCTGGCTCTGGCGTGACAGCACCGAGCCGGCTTCCGCCAGGCGCTGGTCGAGGGCTCCGGACATCTCGTTCTGGCCGTCGACGAAGGCCTTGGCGATCTCGCGGGTGCGCGCGATCAGGGTCTCGCTGATCTGACGCGCCCGGGCGTCGAGCGCCGCATCGATGCGCTGGGTGCCCACCAACATGGCTTCGGCCAGATGGTCGGCCTTCTCCGACATCGAGGCCGTGGCGATCTCGACCCGTTCCCCGATGCTCTTCTCGAACGAGGAGAGATGGTCCTCGATCGCCTGGCCGATGGCCCGGGAGCGATCGGACAGGCCGCGGCCGATGTCCTCGGCGCGCTCGCCGAGGGAGATACCGATCTCGTCGACCTTGCCGGAGAGACGGTCGGCGATGGCCTCGGTCCGGTTTTCCAGCACCTCGGCCAGCGTCTGGCTCTTTGCCTCCAGCGCGTTGGACAGCGCATCGGTGCGGGCGTCGATGACGTTCGACAAGGCGTCGGTGCGCGACTGCAGCGTCGCCTCGAAGGTCGAGGTGCGTGCATTCAGCGTCATGTCGAGGGTCTCGATCCGGCTGTCGATCGTGTCGCCGAGCGTCGCCGTGCGGACGTCAAATGCGGAGATCAGGCCGTCGCCGCGCTCACCGAGGATCGCCTCGAGCCGGTCGAGCCGGTCGGCAAGGCTCTGCTGCAGAGCGTCGCCGCGGCCTTCCAAAGCGGCTGCAATCTGGTCGCCGGCCGCAGTGATCTCGGCCGCGACCCGCTCGCCGCGGCTGCCGATGAGCTGGGCGAGTTCGGTACCGGTCTCGGCAAAGCGATGCGCCATCTCTGAGGTGTGGTGGTCGAGTGCCGAGGTCACGGTGGACGCTGCGTGCTCGAGGGTCTCGATCCGGCTGTCGATGGTTTCGCCGAGCACCGCGGTGCGGGCGTCAAAGGCGGTGATCAGGCCGTCGCCGCGCTCACCGAGGATCGCCTCGAGCCGGTCGAGCCGGTCGGCAAGGCCCTGCTGCAGCGCGTCGCCGCGGCCTTCCAGAGTGGCGGCGATCCGGTCGCCGACCGCGGAGATGTCGGTCGCGACCCGCTCTCCGCGACCGCCGATAAGCTGGGCAAGCTCGGTGCCGGTCTCGGCAAGGCGATGCGCCATCTCCGAAGTGCGCTGGTCGAGCGCCGAGGTGACGGACGAGGCGGCCTGCTCGAGGGTTTCGCGGAAGCCTTCGGTCTGGGTGCCGAGGATGGCGGCAATTTCTTTGCCGCGGGCGGCCAGGCGCTCGTCCAGGTCTGCGCCGTTGACGTCGATCGCCTGGTGGATCTTCTCGCCGACGACGCTGAGGCGCTCCGCCAGCTCGCCGCCGCGGACGGAGATCGTCTCCGTGAGGCTCGACGCCGTCTCGTCCAGACGCGAGGCGATTTCACCGCCACGCAGCGACAGGTCGACGACGATCGACTCGCCGGTGCCGCGCAGGATTTCCGCGACCTCGTTGGTGCGGGCCGACAGGGTCTCGACGATCTCGGAGCCCTTGATCGAAATCGTGTCGGTGACCTCCTGGCCGCGCAACGAAATGCTTTCGACCACGCGCTCGCCGGTGGCGGCCAGCGACTGGTCGAGGTTGGTGACGCGACCGTCGATGGTGCCGATCAGCTCTTCGGTACGGGCGCTGATGGTGTCCATCAGGCGGCCGCTGGTCAGCGACAGCTGTGCGCCGACCTCGTCGCCGCGCTGGGCGATCGCGTCGGCAACACGTGTGCCGGTCTCCGACAGTGTCTGGTCGAGGTGGGTGACGCGACCGTCGATGGTGCCGATCAGGTCCTCGGTGCGCGCGCTGATGGTGTCGATCAAACGCTCGCTGGTCGCCGAGAGGTTGGCGGTCAGGTCCTCGGCACGACGCTCGATCGACTCGCCGACCGCGTTGCCGGCATGGGTCAGGGCCTCGGTGATCTCGGTGCTGCGGGTCGACAGAGTATCGACGATGGACAGGCCGGTGGTGGAGATCGAACTGGTGATCTCCTCGCCCTGACCGGCGAGCGACTCGACCAGCGACTGACCCGTGGTCGAAATTGCGCCGGTGATCTCGTCACCGCGGGCCGACAGCGTCTCGATCAGCGAGGCGCCGGTGGAGGAAAGCGTCGATGCAATCTCGGTGCTGCGTGCCGACAGGGTATCGACGATGGACAGACCGGTGCTGGAGATCGAGGTGGTGATCTCCTCGCCGCGGGCCGAAAGCGTGTCGACGATCGACGATCCGGTGGACGACATCAGCGTGGTGATGTCCTCGCCGCGCTGCGACAGGCTCTCGATGAATCCGGTCGCTGTAGCCTCGAACCGGTCGTTGATCTCCTGACCGCGCTGGCCGAGCGAGTCCGCCAGCTCCGAGCCGGTGCGGGCCATGGTGTCGACGAGGTTGGTCCCCGTCGAGCTCAGGTTGCGCACAAAGACATCGCCCTGCGTCGTCAGCGCGTTCACCAGCTCCGAGCCGGCGCTGTCGAAGGTCTCGGTAATCTGCTGGACCCGGGCCGTCACGGTCGAGGTCAGCTCGTCGATGCGGCCGTCGACGGCGCCGGTGAGGCGATCGGTTGCCTCGGAGACGGACAGGCTCAGGGTTTCGGACGTGGCACTGAGCTGGGCCGACAGGGTCTCGTGGGCGCCGGTGATGACGTCGCGGACGCGGTCGACGTTGGTCACCACGGCCTCGCGCTGCGACACCAGTTCCTCGATCAGCGAGCGGATTTTGAGTTCATTGTCGTTGTAGGACCGCTCGAGCGCGGAGACCTCATTGTGAACCAGGACCTCGAGCTCGCTGGCGCGGGCGATGGCCCGCTCGATTCCGTCGCCCATGGCGGCGACCTCGCGGCGGATGGCCTGGCCGACGCTGAGGATCGATTCCTTGGCCATATCCTCCGGCTCGGCGAGACGCAGTGCCACCTCGGTCATGCCGCGGGCGACGTTGCGCATCTCCTGCGCGCGCCAGATCATCATCGCCATGACCCAGAAGAACACGATCGGCACCGCAACGCCGACCACGGCGAGGACAAGGCTTGGCGAGCGTGCGACGTCTTCGAAGGACCTGACAGCAGCGAGTTCGGGACCGAAGGCGGAATAGGCCAGCATGCCGCCAATACCGCCCCAGATCACGGAGAGGACGAGGGCCAGCCAGAACGGAGCGTTCGACGGCCGGCGCTGCAGCGCATAGATGAGATTGCCGATGCTGCGGCGGTCGTCGTTGGCGGCGGCGGGACGGGCACCCCTGCCGGTGCGGCGGCGCCGTGCCGTCGAAACCTCCGCGCCCTCGGTCGGTACCGGGGTTTCGGCATCCGTGGAGTGCGCCGGTGTGGCATCGGCAGCGGATCCGGTTGAAGGCTCCTCGGTGTCGTTCGGACCGCCGAAGTCGAGCTTCAGGGCTTCCTCGACAGCTGACAGCGCAGCTTCGGCCGGATCTTTCACCTTGGGGGGATTCGCCATCTTGTTCGCCTCGCGTCCGTACTCACTACTCACCGGTCGCCGCAGCTTGGACAAGTCGCTGCGCGATACCGTGCGTCAAGGATGCCGCTGCCGCTCATCGAGAGGGAAAGAATGCCGCGCTGGTCCGAAACGGTTACAGGATTTCGGAACAGTCCTCTCCCACCTTGCCGCATCCCTAAAGCTAATGACACAATCATGCCGGCGGAACAAGGAATTGAGACTCCTTGAGACAGGGGGCGAACACGGTGGCGCGGGCACCCAGCAAGGACTCCAGGCAGACACGGACGGACGAAACCGATGCGCGCGCAGCCGCGCCAGGTGGCCGCAAACCGACCCCGGTCCAGCGGGCTTGGCTTATCCGCGGGCTTGATCAGCCCGGCGGCAAGCTGCCGTTGTTCGACGCCGACGGGCGGGAAGTGTCCGAGCGCACGGTGCGCGCCTGCATTGCCGCAGGCTGGGCAGAGCCTTGGTTTTCCAACCCAATCAAGCCCGACTGGCTGGTCTGCCGACTGACGGAGCGGGGCGTTCGAGTCCTTCGCGGAGCACCGGGTGACAGCGACTGACGCGTCGGCCTGCCAAGCCGCGGCGTGCGGCGACCGGCGGCGGCGGGCAGACGTCCGGCGATCGGTGACGCCCGCCGGGACGGCGCTTCGCACCGGCCGTTAACCAAAGATTCACTTTCTTTGGATGCAGACGGCCTTGTCAGGCGTTTTCTCAGGTTTCGTTAACCCTGATTTCGCGAACCGCTCCCATCCTGATGCAGGCAGCCATCCGGGCCGATGAGATCAGACACCCACCGGCCGGCGCGGTTGCGGTGCGGTCGAGGCGCTTTGTATCGACCGAAACCGGGAACGAAACAGCAAGGCCGGTTACCAGCCGTTCGACAACCGCCGGGGTTTTCGGCGTGCCGGCCCGGAGCGAGGAACAGGCCATGGGACGCGCAGCGGTCCAAACCAGCGACACAATGGGTATCAGCCCGACCGGGGCGCCCGTCGATCTCACCCATCTCGCCCGCCACACGCTGGGCGACCAGGGTCTCGAACGCGAGGTGTTGCAGCTCTTCGTGCGCCAGAGCGCGATCGTGCTTAACCGGCTCGACTCGGCCGAAAGTGCCCGCGCCGTGTCGGAACAGGCCCACACCATCAAGGGTTCCGCACGCGGGATCGGCGCCTGGAAGGTCGCGCAGGCAGCAGAACTCGTGCAGGCGGAAGCCGAACTCGGCGGTGCCACCTCGATTTCGGAACTGCGTGCAGCCGTGCAGGAGACGATCGGCTTCATCGGCGCGCTGCTCGAGGACCAGCCGTCGCAAAAATCGTGACGTGCGATGATTGTGGCGGTTGACCTTTGCCGGCTTTTGGCTATGTCGGGGGAAACCGTCCCGACACCTACATCCGAGACCGCCGCTTCATGCCGAAGATCACCTATATCGCGTTCGACGGAACGCAGTACGACGTCGACGCTCCGGTCGGCTCCACCGTCATGGAGAATGCGATCAAGAACATGGTGCCGGGCATCGAGGCCGAGTGCGGCGGCGCCTGCGCCTGCGCCACCTGCCACGTCTATGTCGACGAGGCCTGGGCCGAAAAGACCGGCTCGCCGGAGCCGATGGAAGAGGACATGCTCGACTTCGCCTATGAGGTGAAGCCGACCTCGCGACTGTCCTGCCAGATCAAGGTGTCGGAGGCGCTCGACGGCCTCGTGGTGCGCATTCCCGAGCGCCAGGCCTGACGGTCTCGCCGGCGGCCTTCATTGCTCCGGCGCGAGCTGAAGGCGCTTTTCTTCGAAGTGAGCGCGATCCGGTGTCGGATCGGCCGCGTGTTGCTCGTCCTTTGATCGTCCATTGGGTCAAGTCAGGAGACAAGCGACCATGCCGAGCACCGTCCGTCTGCACCGCGTTCTGGCAACCAGCCCGGAGAAGGTCTATCGCGCGTTCCTGGAGGCTGACGCGCTCGCCAAGTGGCTGCCGCCCAACGGCTTCACCTGCACCGTCCATCATCTCGAACCGGCGGTCGGCGGCACGCACAAGATGTCCTTCCGCAACTTCACGACTGGCAAGAGCCATTCCTTCGGCGGCCGGTATCTCGAGCTCGTCCCGGGCGAGCGCCTGCGCTACACCGACACGTTCGACGATCCCAGCCTGCCCGGCGAGATGGAGGTTGTCGTGAACCTGAAGAAGGTTCTGGTCGGGACCGAGGTGGAGATCACGCAGTCCGGCGTGCCCGATGTCATTCCGCCGGAGGCCTGCTATCTCGGATGGCAGGAGTCGCTGCGCAACCTGGCAAGGCTCGTCGAGCCGGACATCAACGAGTAGCGCGTCCTTTCCAGGTCGAAACGGTCGGGAAAGGACCGCACTTGACCTTGCCCGCCGGCCGTGTCGCGATTGCAGCGACCGCCATGGGCCGGGAGAGGACGATGAGCGCTGCGATCGAGACCGATGTCGTCATCATCGGCGCGGGCCCCGTGGGCCTGTTCGCGGTATTCGAGCTCGGCCTGCTCGATCTCAAGGCCCATGTGATCGACATCCTCGACCGGCCGGGCGGCCAATGCGCCGAGCTCTATCCGGAAAAGCCGATCTACGACATCCCGGCCTGGCCCGAGATCTCGGCACAGGAACTGGTCGACAAGCTGATGCAGCAGATCCGGCCGTTCGAGCCGACGTTCCACTTCAACTCCATGGTCACGGGCCTCGAGCGGCGACCCGACGGTGGCTTTGTCGTCGGCACCGACCAGGGCGAGACATTCCATACCAAGGTGGTGGTCATCGCTGCCGGCGGCGGTTCGTTCCAGCCGAAGCGGCCGCCGATTCCCGGCATCGAGCTCTATGAAGGCACGAGCGTGTTTTATTCGGTGCGCCGGATGGAGGATTTCAGCGGCCACGACCTCGTCATTGTCGGGGGCGGCGACAGTGCCCTCGACTGGACCTTGAACCTGCAGCCGATCGCCAGGAGCCTGACGTTGGTCCACCGCAGGCCGGAGTTCCGCGCCGCACCCGACAGCGTGTCCAAGATGCGAGCGCTGGTCGATCGGGGGGAGATTTCCTTCCTGATCGGCCAGGTCATGGGGCTGAAAGGTGAGGGGGCGCAGCTGACGGCCGCGGTGGTCAGGGGCGAGACCGGGGAGATCGAGGTGCCCTGCACGCGGCTGCTGCCGTTCTTCGGCCTGACCATGAAGCTCGGCCCGGTGGCGAACTGGGGGCTCAATCTCCACGAGAACCTAATTGCCGTCGATACCGCGAAGTTCGAGACGAGCGAGCCGGGGATCTTCGCCATCGGCGATATCAACTGGTACCCCGGCAAGCTCAAGCTGATCCTCTCCGGCTTTCACGAGGCCGCACTGATGGCCCAGGCCGCCAAGCGCGTGGTCTCGCCGGACGAGCGCATCGTGTTCCAGTACACCACATCCTCGACCAGCCTGCAGAAGAAGCTCGGGGTGGCGTAGGGCGATGCGTTCCGGCAGGTCACCGATGACGGCGAGTGGAGTGGCGGCCAGCGGGGCGGCAACACAGGGATCCGAGTCACTTCGGTCAACCTGCCTTGATGGCGGCGAGGGGGTGAGGGGACGGAAAGAGGGCGGAAAGGGGAGGACGGTCGAGGAAAAGTTAGGCGGCCGAGAGGATGAGGGCCGAGAGTGGTGGGGGCTATCGACCTTCGCCCGTTCGTATGTCCGACGTTGCCCCACCCTCTGCCGTCATCCCCGCCTCCGTGCGGGGATCCATTCCACGGCGCGGCAGGTGCTGCCATTGCGGGTTGGCGCCGGCCGTGCGTCTTTCCGCAGGCGCCGTCCAAGACGAAGCGCCAATGGATCCCCGAACAAGTCAGGGATGACGCGGAGGGAGTGGCGGGCGGCGGGGGCTGCGCAGGTCGTCGAGGGGGACGACCGATGGCGGCGGGGGCTCCAGCTCGATCGCAACCCTCCTCACACATTCAGCAGCAAGTACTCGCGCTCCCAGGACGAGATCACCTTGTTATAGAGCCGCCATTCCAGCCGCTTGACGTCGACGAAGGCGTCGACGAAGCGATGGCCGAGCGTGTCGCGTAGGGGGTGGCAGTGCTCCAGCAGCGAAAGCGACTCGTGGATATGCCAAGGCAGGGACACACCGAGCGTATGGGCGTCGACCTCGACCACCGGATCGGGATCCTTCTGCTCCTGAAGGCCGATCAGGCCGCAGGCCAGCGTCGCGGCCATAGCGAGATAGGGATTTGAGTCCGCGCCGATCACCCGGTTTTCGACGCGGCGCGCCTCCGGACCGGAGTCCGGGACGCGCAGGCCGCAGGTACGATTGTCGCGGCCCCAGTGGACGTTGATCGGCGCGTCGGATTCCAGCCGAATGCGGCGGTAGGAATTGACGTTGGGGCAAAACAGCGACATCGCCGCCGGCACATAGGCCTGCAGGCCGCCGATGTAGTGCAGCAGCGCCGGGGCGTCCGAGCCGTCGGCCTCGGCGAAGATGTTGTGGCCGTCCTCGACGGTCACGATCGACTGGTGGATGTGGGTCGCCGAGCCCGGCATGTCCTGGTGCGGCATCGCCATGAAGGTTGCCACCATGCCGTGCTTGCGGGCAGCGAGCCGGGCGGTGCGCTTGAACAGGAAGGTCTGGTCGGCGCGCTCGATCGGGTCACCGTGGCGAAAGTTCATCTCAAGCTGCGCCGGACCGGCCTCGTGCGCCATGGTGGCGATCTCGATCCGACTGACCTCGCAATAGTCGTAGAGCAGGTTGACGACGTGGTCATAGTCGTTGGCGTGCTCGATGCCATAGGCTTGGCGGCCCGACTCCTGCCGGCCCGACAGGCCCTTGGGCACGGCGAGCGGCAGGTCGGGGTCGTCGTTACGGTCGGTGAGATAGAACTCCAGCTCCGGGGCGACGACGGGCTTCAAGCCCTTGTCGGCGTAAAGGCCGAGCACCCGGCGCAGCACCTGGCGCGGCGCGAAGTCGACCGGCCGCCCATCCATGAAGAAGCAGTCGCAGATCACCTGCGCCGTCGGCTCCTCGTACCAGGGCACAATGCGCAGCGTGGCAAGATCGGGCACCGCGCGGATGTCGCGGTCGAGCGGATTGACAACCTTGCTGTCATCCGCGGTGTCGCCGGTCACCGCCTGGAAGAACAGAAACTCCGGAAGGCGGAGGCCCTCGCCCATGACCCGGATGAAATCTTCGCGCGGGATGATCTTGCCGCGCATGATCCCGTTCATGTCCGGGACGATGCATTCGACCTCGTCGATCCTGAGGCCGCGCAGCCAGTCGACGGCGTCGGACGCATCGCGCGGGGTGTGCGCGGATAGCGGCTCACGGGAACTGGGGATGGTCATGACGCGCTCCTTGGGCAGGGCTATCCCGTGTCGAAAATCGGGACGTGCGCCATGACAGGTGAAACGGTGGCTCGCCGTCAAGGCGGTCGTCGGAGGGCGCTCCAAGAGCCGCGCTCTCCGACTACTCCGCCGCTTCCTCGATCGCCCTGCGCCGGGCGGCGAGGGTGGCAAAGCCGAAACTCCAGTCAATCTCCCGGCCTTCCTGCGGCGCGCTGGGGATCAGGCGGCACAGCACCAGGCTGCAGCCGGCCATGGCCGCACCGGACAGGAAAACGGCAGCGGGCGACCACAGCCACATCAGACCGAAGGTGACCGGGATGATGACCGCGGCGATGTGGTTGATGGTGAAGGCGACGCCGGCGGTCGGCGCAATGTCGGCCGGGTCGGCGATCTTCTGGAAGTAGGTCTTGATCGCGATAGCGATGGCGAAGAATGCGTGGTCGATCACGTAAAGCGCGCCGGCTAGGTATTCATTGGTGACGAAAGCATAGGTCGAGAACACGCCGATCAGGCCGACATACTCGATCGTCAGCGCCCGGCGCTCGCCGATGCGCACGATCATCTCGCCGATCTTGGGCGCAAGCAGCATGTTGATGGCGCCGTTGATGAAGAACAGCGCCGCGACCTCGTGCACCTCGTAGCCGAATCGCTCGACCATCAGGAAGCCGGCGAAAACGGTGAAGATCTGGCGCCGTGCGCCGGCCATGAAGGTGAGGGCGTAATAGAGCCAATAGCGCTTGCGCAGGATCAGCTTCTTGTGCTGCGGCACGCCCTCGCGAAACGAGGGGAAAGCAACCAGCACGAAGCCGACGACAACCAGCGTCAGGGCGCCTGCAATCAGGAAGACGGTCGTGAAGGACAGGTCGAAGGCCTTCCAGCCGACGAAAATCAGGCAGTAGGCGATGAGCTGGGCGAAGGCGCCGACGGCGATGATCTTGCCCATGCTTGCGGCGGCGGTCGCCTTGGGCAGCCACTGCAGCGACAGCGACTGGTTCATCGTCTCGTAGTAGTGAAACCCGACCGACATGACGAAGGTGGTGATGTAAAAACCCCAGGTCGTCGGGAAGTAGCCCGTCGCCGCGACGCCGAGGCCAAGGAAGAGAAGGGACAAGTACGCCAGCGTCTGCTCGCGCATCACCAGCAGAAAATAGACGGCAACGAAAGAGAGGAAGCCTGGGATCTCGCGGATCGACTGCTGAATTCCGATCTCGCGGCCGGTGAAGGCGAGCTCATGGACCGCGAAATTGTTCATCAGGTTCCACCAGGCCGCGAAGGAAAGCTGCATCGCGCCGGCCATGATCATCAGGAGCACAGCGGGGGAGCGCCATCCGGTAGCCTTCGCGGGATCGGTGGAGATGGTGAAATAGGTCATGTCAACCACTGCCGAGAGGAAGAAGGCGCACTCTCTTACCGCCTGGCCCGCATTTCGTGTTAGCGTGATTTCGTCAATGACTGTTGCCGGGTCGCCAAGTGATTCACCCCGATCTCTACAGCCGCCAGCCCGACGGCAATCATCCGGCCCCGGTCGTCGCCTATGCCGGCATCCAGCCGAAGGGCTCGCGGAACGTGCCGCATGCCCATGTCAGGGCGCAGCTGTTCCATATCGTGTCGGGGTCGGTGACCGTGACAACGGAGCGGGGCAGCTTCGTCGTGCCGCCGGAGCGGGCACTGTGGATGCCGGCGGGCATGACGCATGCGGGCCTTTATCACGTCGAAACCTCGCTGCGCTATCTCTACTTCCGGCCCGATGTGGTGCCGCACCTGCCGAAGACGCCCTCCGTGATCCGCCTGTCGCCGCTGCTGCGCGAGCTGATCAGCGCCTTCATGGCCTATCCGCGCGACTATGATCCCGACGGCGCCGCCGGACGGATCGTGGCGGTGATACTCGATCAGCTTGCAGCCGAGCGCGCGGCGCCGCTGCACTTGCCCATGCCGGTGTCGCCGCGCCTCAAGCGTGCGATCGCACCGCTGGCCGCCGACCCGGCGCGGGAGACATCCCTGCCCGAGATCGCGGCGGCGGCGGCGATGTCGCAGCGTTCGTTCGAGCGGCATTTTTCCGCCGAGACGGGCCTGAGCTACCGGGCCTGGCTCCGGCAGGCCCGCCTGATGAAGGCGGTCGAATGGCTTTCCTTAGGCGCCTCGGTCGGCGAGGTCGCCGACCGGCTCGGCTATGAGGGCCCGAGCGCCTTCGTCGCGACGTTCAAAAAGGCCTTCGGCGTGACGCCCGGGCGCTACTTCGCGGCCCGGGGCTAGAGTGCGCTGTGGGCGCCGGAGAATCCGAGCGCGACGTAGGACAGGGAGCGTACTTGTCGCAAGCGCGCCCGTCCGTTCAGCCTGAACGCGGTTGGCGCCATCCCTACCGGGCCAGGTCCTTCATCGCCGCCTCGAGCCCATCGAGCGTGAGCGGGTACATGCGTCCGCCCATCAGATCGTTGATCATCCCGATCGAATGGGTGAAGCCCCAGTGCCGCTCCGGGGTCGGATTGAGCCAGACCGCCTTGGGATAGAGGTCGATCACACGCTTCAGCCAGGTGGCGCCGGGCTCCTCGTTCCAGTGCTCGACCGAGCCGCCGGGATAGGCGATCTCGTATGGGCTCATCGCGGCATCACCGACGAAGATGATCCGGTAGTCGTGCGGGAATTTGTGCAGGATGTCCATGGTGGCGATCCGCTCGGAGTGGCGCCGGGCATTGTTCTTCCAGACGAACTCGTAAAGGCAGTTGTGGAAGTAGAAATACTCCATCACCTTGAATTCGCTGCGCGCGGCCGAAAACAGCTCTTCGCAGACCTTGATGTGGTCGTCCATCGAGCCGCCGATGTCGAAGAACAGGAGCACCTTCACCGTATTGCGCCGCTCGGGCCGCATCTTGAGGTCAAGCAGGCCCTTGTGCGCCGTGGAGCGGATGGTGTCGTCGAGGTCGAGCTCCTCGGCCGCGCCCTGGCGGGCGAATTTCCTGAGCCGCTTCAGCGCGACTTTGATGTTGCGGGTGCCGAGTTCGACCGTGTCGTCGAGATCCCTGAACGTCCGTTTGTCCCAGACCTTGACGGCGCGGCGGTGGCGCGAGCCGTCCTGGCCGATGCGCACGCCCTCCGGGTTGTAGCCATAGGCCCCGAACGGTGAGGTGCCGGCGGTGCCGATCCATTTCGAGCCGCCCTGATGGCGCCCCTTCTGCTCCTGGAGCCGTTTCCTTAGCGTCTCCATCAGCTTGTCCCAGCCGCCGAGCGCCTCGATCTCCGCCTTCTCCTCGTCGGTGAGGTGCTTTTCGGCCAGTTTGCGCAGCCAGTCTTCCGGGATCTCGGCCGGCTCCACCGGGTTCATCAGGTCCAGGCCCCTGAAGACGTGGGAGAACACCCGGTCGAACTTGTCGAGATTGCCCTCGTCCTTCACGAGGCAGGCGCGCGACAGATAATAGAAATCCTCGACCCGCTTGTCGGCGAGGTCGGCCTGCAGGGCTTCCATCAGCGTCAGATACTCTCTGAGCGAGACCGGAACACCGGCGGATTTCAGGGCGTGAAAGAATGTGACGAACATGGGCGAAGCCTAGGCGGCAGCAAAATCCTTGTCGAGTGCGCCCCGCCGAATTGCCGCGAGCCGAGTCAGGACGCCGCCGACTTCGCCTTCTCGATGATCGCCGCCGCTTCGGGATCGTTCTTGAACAACTCGGCCATGACGTCCGAGATGGTGGGACCATGGCCACCGACGAAGGGGGCAGGACGGCAGACATCGACCGCGGCGATACCAATGCGGGCCGTGAGCAGGCCGTTGACAATTCCCTCGCCAAGGCGGGCCGACAGCCGAGCAGCGAGCCCGTGGCCGAGCAGTTGCGACAGCAGGCTGTCCCCCGCCGCCATGCCGCCAGTGACCGCAAGATGCGCCGCAACCTCACGGGCGAGACGCAGGAAGCCGAGGAAGCCGGGCCGGCCGCCGTAGAGCATGGACAGCCGGCGGATTACGCGGAGGTTCTCGAACAGCACAATCATGAGGTCGATCAGCGCGCGGGGCGAGACCGCAGTCACGACAGAAACCCGCTTGGCGCTATCGATGACGATGCGGCGGGCGCGCTGGTCGAGGGGGCGCAGCAGTTCGCGCTCGGCCAGGACGATGAGGTCGCGGCCGTCGATAACCTCGCGCATGTGGCCGGCAAGCTGCCGGCGGCCATGGGCGGTCTCGGGCCGGTTGCTGTAGAGCGCCACGAGCTCCGTCAAGCCGACCTTGGCCTTGCGCGCGTCGTCGGCCGCGGCGGCCGCCGCCAGCGTGTCGCGCAGTCGGTCGATCCGCCCGAGCCGCATCAGGGCGGCGACCTCGCGCACGACGAGGCCGAGCAGGCCAAGCGCTGCCAGCGCGGCAAGCACGACGCCGAGCCAGCCGAGCCAGTCGGTGCGGGAAAACAGATCCCGGATCAGGGCATCGACCGCAAGTCCGATTGCCAGGGTGACCAAGCCGCCGAGCCCGATGGCGAGCAGCCGTCCCCAGCGCGCCGGCCGGCGGCCGGGAACTGCGGGGGCGGGCAGGGCGGCCGGGGCATCATCCGGCTCCGGCATGATGCGCGCCTCACCGCTGGTAAGGCCGCCGACCCCGTCGTCTGTGCGCACGCGCTGGTCGTCAAGGCGGAAGGCGGCAGGGCGCCGCCTCGGACGGGTTGAATCGGAACCGGTCATGCGAGGCGGTCTCCCAACAGGAACTGCAGGGCGCGGTCGAGACGGATGTGCGGCAGCGACAGGGTGACGCCTTCGGCCGTCCGTTCGAGCTTCGGCGGCCGGAAGCGCACGAAGCGCAGGCCGGCATCTGCGACCGCGGCGTCGGTGCGGAACAGCACCTCCGGATCGTCGGGCAGGTCGCCGGGAAAGAAGGCGATCTCGGTGCGGCCGTCGTAAGTGTCGCCGTTGACGGTCTCGCCGGGAAGCGGCGTGCCGAGGATCGCCGGCAAAGTCTCGCCGCCTTGGGTGACGGTAGCCTCCCGGGTGGCGCGCACCGCGGCAAGGGCCAGCACATCGACCTCTGCGCCGTGGAAGGCGGCACGGTCTATGGCACTGGCGACCAGGCGGGCGAGGATTGCCTCGAGCCGGTCGTGGTCATCGCGGTGTAGATGGTCGGCCTTGGTAGCGGCAAAGAGGATGCGGTCGATGCGCCGGGACAGGATCGAGCCGAGCCACGAGGCCCGCCCGGGGCGGAACGCGGTCAAGATCTCCGCGAGCGCCGTCTGCAGGTCGGCGAGGGCGGCAGGCCCGGCATTGACAGCGTGGAGTGCATCGACCAGGACGATCTGGCGGTCGAGCCGGGCAAAATGCTCGCGAAAGAACGGCCGCACCACGTGCTTTCGATAGGCTTCGTAACGCCGCTCCATCATGGCGGCGAGGGCGTTTCCGCGCGGTGGGCCGGATGAGGCGTCGAGGTCGAGCGGAGCGAAGGTCAGCGCCGGTGAGCCTTCGAGGTCACCGGGCATCAGGAACCGGCCGGGTGGCAGCATGGAGAGCGCATGCTCGTCATCGCGGCACGCGGCAAGATAGGCGGTGAAGCTTGCGGCAAGGTGCCGTGCGGTGGTCTCGTCGGCAGGGGCCGCAGGATCGATCGAGGCGAGAAGTCCGAGGAAATCGGCCGAGAGTTTGGCGCGTGACGGGTTGCGGGCCCCGGCCAGCGCGTCGCGGCTGAAGGCGGCGTAGTCCTTGTCGAGAAGCGGCAGGTCGAGCAGCCATTCGCCGGGATAGTCGACGATGTCGAGATGGAGCCGGCCGCGCCCGAACCTTCGGTTCCAGAACCGGGCCGACTCGAACTCCACCGTCAGTCTGAGTTCCGAGATCCGGCGCGTCGATTCCGGCCATATCCGCTCACCGACCAGGGCCGCGACGTGGGCCTCGACGTCGAAGCGCGGCACATCATCATCCGGCTGTGGCTCCAGTTCGGCACCGGCAATGCGCCCCGAGGCGACGGCATCGAACAGCGGCAGCCGGCCGCCGTGGATCAGATTGTGGACGAGGGCGGTGATGAACACCGTCTTGCCGGAGCGGGCAAGCCCCGTGACGCCGAGCCGCACGGTCGGAACAGCGAAATCCGTCGCCACATCGGCCAGATTGTCGAGGGTGAGCCGGGCCTCGTCGGCAATACGGGTCAGAAAGTTGCGGTCGGCCACGGATCATCCTTGGCGGGGACGGAGGGCCTGGCGGCCTCTTGGCGGTGAAACGGGACCGTGCCCGGTCGCATCCCCGGATGTAGGCGTTGGCGGCAGGAGGCGCAAGCACGTCAGCAACCGCTCCCCGCCGCGTTCGGTTCCGCCACCGTCTCCTCTTCCAGCAGCTTCGGCTGGAAGAATGCGACCACCCGGCCGGTCCGGGGCCCGATCTCTGACCAGCGATGATGCGGAAAGTCGACCACGGCGAGCGCCGCGGTCGGGAACTTTCTCTCGATTTCCTCCTTCAGCGCCGGATTGCCGTTGCCGATCAGTTCCAGCGCGGTAGCCTGGAGGCCCGGGTTGTGGCCGATTACCAGAAGCTTCCGCGCAGCGCGGCCGAGCGCGCGGATCGTGTCGATGTAGTCGTCCTCCGCCTCGCCGTAGAGATCGCGGGTGATACGGATGTCCACGTCGCTGGCTAGGTGCGGCAGCAGCAGGGCCAGGGTCTCGCGCGTGCGCCGGGCGACGGAGCACAGGATCCGGTCCGGTTGCAGTTGATGGCTTGCCATATGGGCGCCCATCAGAGGGGCCGCTGCCCGGCCGCGGGCGTTGAGGGGACGGTCGATGTCGGACAGGCCCGGATTGGTCCAGTCGGATTTGGCGTGACGCAGCAGCAGGAGTCTCAACATCGCCTCTCCTCCCTACGGGCTTGCGGGCCGAAGCGGCACCAGCCTCTTTTGTCCTCACCGGGCCGAGCAGGCGCACGGTATCGGATGTGGCTTCACTATAGCGCGACGATCCGACGCGGCGAGCGCTGATCGATCGGGCTGGCGTCCTCGCTGCGGGCGTTGAAAATGACGATCTGTCAAGGCTGGCGAAACAAATCGCCGTTCTGTCGTTACGGCAGGTCCCGTCTGGTGATTGAGTTTCGGACGACAATGTGTTCTTGGGGCATCGAGCCAGTCCGGACAGTCCGAGGGTCATGATCTCGAGCCCGCAGCACGTTGCGTCCTTCTATGCCGACCGCATTCCGAGTCGGCCGGCTCGCCACGACCTCCAGGGACGCATTCACGTCCAGACCTGCGTGATTGGCGGTGGGCTGGCCGGGCTGACGGCGGCGCGGGAGCTCGCCCGCCGCGGCCGCCGCGTCGTGCTCCTGGAGGCGGAGCGGGTCGGCTGGGGGGCCTCTGGCCGCAATGGCGGCTTCGTCTCTCCAGGCTACGCCGAGGGCATCGATGCGATCGAAAAGCGTCTCGGTAGTGCCGATGCCAAGGTGCTCTACGCCCTGTCGATCCGCGGGGTCGATTATGTTCGCGAAACGCTGGCCGCGACCAATGCACAGCACCTGATCGGCGGGACCGGCTGGCTGAAACTGATCCGCCACGACAACGCCGATGCCCTGCGCCGCCGGCGCGACAAGCTCGCCCGAGCCTACGGCGTGGAGCTCGAGTTCTGGGACCGCGACCAGATCCGTTCACACCTGTCGACCGACACCTACTACTACGGTTTGCAGGACGCGCGACCGTTTCACATCAATCCGCTCGCCTATGCCGAGGTGCTGGCACAAAAGGCGGAGATGGAGGGGCTGACCATCTTCGAAGGTACGATGGCCGAGCGGCTGCGCCCGGTCGGTGCAGGCTGGCGGATCGACACGCCGCGCGGCTCCGTCCACGCCGAAACCGTGGTGCTGGCGACCAGCGCCTATGGCGCCGCCGCCAGGCTGTTCGCGCCGGTCGATCGCGCCGTGCTTCCCGTTGCGACTTACGTCGTCACCACCGAGCCGCTCGGCGACAGGCTCGCCGATGCGATCCGTTACCGCGGCTGCATCGGCGACACGCGGCGCGCCGGTGACTATTACCGCATCGTCGACGGCGATCGGCTGCTCTGGGGCGGGCGGATCACCACGCGGCGCTCCGAGCCTCGGCGGCTCGCCGAGATGCTCAAGAGCGATATCCTGAAGATCTATCCGCAGCTCGGCGACTTCCGAGTCGACTACGCCTGGTCCGGCCTGATGGGCTACGCGATCCATAAGATGCCGATCGTCGGCGAGGTCCAGCGCGGGCTCTGGGTGGCCACGGCGCTGGGCGGCCACGGTCTCAATACGACCGCAACGGTCGGTGAGCTGGTGGCCAGGGCAATCGCCGAGGGTGACGACACTTGGCGCTGCTTTGCACCCTACAAGGTGCGCTGGGGCGGCGGACCGCTCGGCCGGGTGGCGACGCAGCTTGCGTATTACCGGCTGCGGGCGCTCGATACGGTGGACGAGTGGCGATCACGGCTGCAGTCCCGGTCGGCGTGAGGGTTCCCGGTCCCGACCAGCCGTAGCCCGGTCGAGGGACCGGCGCAGCGGCGAGCGACGTAAGCCTTCCGACCTTTGGCGAGCCTGCACATCGCCTCACCCTCTGCTGTCGCACGGCGTCTAAGGCATTGCCGCGATCTGGGCCACGAACGCATTCAGCAGCGGAGCGATCAGCTCTCCCTCAGCCGGCAGGGAATAGGCCATCCACAGCGTGAAGTCCGTGGACCTGCCGGTGAAGCGCCACAGGGTCTCGCAGCGCTGGCTAGCGCCGTCGGAGGCGGTGCCGAAGGAAACGCCGGCGGCCGCCGGACCGCTGGTCTGGATCCGTTGAAAGCCGGCCTTGGTATAGCGCTCGACGAAGGCGGTGGCGGTGCGCTCGCTGCTGCCGTGCGGGTGGCTGCGCAAGACGGCGCTGATGCCCTCGGGGGTGAGATAGATGCAGCCGGCAATGCGGTCCGGCCCGCTCGAGAGCACGCCGACGCGGCTGAGGCGTCCGACCTGGTCCGGGCAGCTCAGCCCGGTGAAATGCCGCATGCCACGCGTGTCCGTCTGCCATCCGGTCTCCGGGCTGCGGTCGATCTGGACCTGCGCCTGCGCGCCAGAGGCCACCAAGGTCCCGAGCCCGGCCATCAGGGCGAGCAGCCAGGATCGTGCCGCCGGCTTCAAGGCGCCGTCCTCAGCGCGCATCGCGGCGGGCGAGGAAGGCCAGCCGCTCGAACAGGTGGACGTCCTGTTCGTTCTTCAACAACGCGCCGTGCAGCGGCGGGATCACCTTTTTCGGGTCGCGCTCCGACAGGACGGCCGGATCGATGTCCTCGTTGACAAGGAGCTTGATCCAGTCGATCAGCTCCGAGGTCGACGGCTTCTTACGGAGCCCCGGCACCTCACGCACGTCGTAGAAGATGCGGAGCGCCTCATTGAGCAGCCGCTCCTTGAGGCCCGGGAAATGCACAGCGACGATCGCCCGCATCGCCTCCGGGTCGGGGAAGCTGATGTAGTGGAAGAAGCAGCGGCGCAGGAAGGCGTCCGGCAGGTCCTTCTCGTTGTTGGAGGTGATGACGACAATCGGGCGCACGCGGGCGCGCACGGTCTCCCCTGTCTCGTAGACGAAGAATTCCATGCGATCGAGCTCGAGCAGGAGATCGTTGGGAAACTCGATGTCGGCCTTGTCGATCTCGTCGATCAGCAGCACCGGCCGCGTCTCGGAGACGAAGGCCTCCCAAAGTTTGCCCTTGCGGATGTAGTTGCGGATGTCGTGGACGCGTTCGTCGCCGAGCTGGCTGTCGCGCAGGCGTGAGACGGCATCGTATTCGTAAAGTCCCTGCTGCGCCTTGGTGGTCGACTTTACGTGCCACTCGATCAGCGGCGCGCCGAGCGCGCGGGCGATCTCCTGCGCAAGAACGGTCTTGCCGGTGCCCGGCTCGCCCTTGACGAGCAACGGCCGCTCCAGGGCGATCGCGGCATTGACGGCGATCCTGAGATCCTCGGGAGCGACATAGTCGGGCGTGCCTTCGAACCGCATGAAATCCTCTTTGTCAACTGCAACTGCGGGCACAGTAGGGGGCACCCGTGAGCCGTGCAAGATCGGCCGGCCGGCAGTGGCAGGTGGGCAGACTTTGCCGAGGGACGGCGAGAATCTGCCCGGCCGGACGTGGCGCTCGCCGGGGTGGGGCGCGATTTCCCCTTGTTCGTCAATGGCTGGTCCGGTGGCATGGCGCTTGCTCCTTCGTTCGCGAATGCGGCGCCGCCGTGCGTCCTGCCGTTTTTGTTGGATTCCGTTTCGGAGGATCTCGATGGGTGTCTTTGGTGCCTTGAACGCGGCCGTGTCCGGTATCGCGGCCCAGTCCTACGCGCTCGAAAATATCTCGGGCAACATCGCCAATGCGTCGACCACCGGCTACAAGCGGCTCGACACCTCGTTCTCCGATCTGGTCGGCGGCGGCATCGGTGCTCAGACCGGCCAGCTCGCCGGCACCGTCAATGCCCGGTCGCGCGCCACCAACGGCATCCAGGGCGACCTGCAGCAGACCCAGGTCAACACCTACATGGCGATCAACGGCTCCGGCTATTTCGTGGTGCAGAGCAAGATCGGCGAGGTCGATGGCAATTCGATCTTCAGCGGCCAGGATCTCTACACCCGCCGCGGCGACTTCGAGCTCGACAAGGAGGGCCGCCTGGTCAACGGCGCCGGCTATTACCTGATGGGCCAGCCGATCGACCGGGTCACGAACAACGTGACCGGCAGCGTGCCAGAGCTGATCAGGATCGACAATTCGGTCATTCCGGCCGTCGTAACCGACCGCATCCGCTACGAGGGCAACCTGCCGACCGTGCCGCAGACCAAGGATTATCTCGACGGCGGCAGCGACACGCTGGCCTATTCGCTGAGCGGCTCGGCGCCTTACGGCGTCATCACCGGCAGCCTCGACCTGTCCGCCGGCCTCGACGTCAGCCTCGGCGACGAGAGCTTCAACATCGCGGTCGATGGCGACACTCCCGTCCAGGTCGACCTGACCCAGGCCGACTCCGGTGGTGACAACATTTACACCGCCGACGAGATCGAAGCCCGGATCAATGCGGCGCTCGCCGCCGCCGGCCAGACCGCCACTGTCTCCGTCACGCTCGACGTCAACAACAACCTGCAGATCACTTCCAACCACAATGGCGACGGCTCCAGCGTGACGATCGCCGATCCGACGTCGGGCACCTCGGCGGTTGCCAATCTCGGCTTTACCAGCGGCGACAGCGACACCACCACGGTGGCATCTCCGGCCACGATCTCCGCCGCGCAGGAGGTGAGCTTCCTCAACTCCTCGATCGCCGGCGGCGCTATCACGGTCTACAACGACAGCGGCACGCCGGTGAACGTGCAGATGCGCTGGGCCAAGATCGAAGATGCCGCCACCAGCGGGTCTGGCAACGACGAATGGGCTCTTTACTATCTGTCGGATTCCACGGCGACGGGCGGCGGCACCAAGTGGACCAAGATCGAGGACGCTCAGTTCGGCTCCGACGGGCAGCTCGTGGTGCCGGTGAGCAACACCATGACGATCACGGGCCTCTCGGTCGACGGCGCCTCGGTCGGTGACGTCACGCTCGACTTCGGCGCCAACGCGCTGACGCAGTTCGCCGACTCCAACGGCGCCTTCAAGACCTCAAAACTGACGCAGAACGGCTATCCCTCCGGCGACATGACCGGCATCACCATCTCCGAGGCCGGCCGCATCGTCGCATCCTATTCCAACGGCCGCACCCGCGAACTCTACGAGATCTCGCTGGTGAGCTTCTCGGGCGAGGCTTGGCTGGAGCGCAAGGACGGCGGCACCTTCGGCATCACCCCGGAATCGGGCCAGCCGATCGCCGGCGCCACCGGGTCGATCGTCGGCCAGCGGCTGGAAGCATCCAACACCGACATTGCCGACGAGTTCTCCAAGCTCATCATTACGCAGCAGGCCTATTCCGCCAACGCACGGATCGTCTCCTCGAGCGACGAACTGCTGCAGGAAGCGGTGAACATGGTCCGCTAGGCCTGATGTCAAGCGAAGGCCCGGCGTGGGGCCTTCGCCCTCCTTTCCGCATTCCGCCCGTGCATTCCGGTAGGACGAGACCCGCGCGATGGGACTGAGCAGCGCCCTCAACACCGCCCTGATCGGGCTCGGCTTCAACCAGCGCCAGCTTGACGTAACGGCGTCCAACATCGCCAACGCCGACCAGCCGGGCTACACCCGCAAGTCGCTGACGGCCTCCGTCGCCTTCGATGGGCTCGGCCGCCCGATTGGCCTCAGCTCCGACGAACTGCGCCGCGCGCTCGACACCGCGACGCAGCGCCAGTACTGGACCGCGCTCAGCCAGCAGCAATACGCCTCGATCGCCCGCGACTATACCAGCCGGCTCGACCAGCTGTTCGGCACCATCGGCGATCCGGGATCGTTGTCGACGGTGGCGAACGCCTTCGTCGGCGCCTTCGCCAGCCTCGTTGCCACGCCGGAGGACTACTCGACCCGGCTCGAGGCGCTGACCAGCGCGCAGACGCTCGCCTCCAAGCTCAACACGATGTCGCAGGACATCCAGGGCATGCGCCAGGAGGTCGAGCAGCAGATCGGCGATGCCGTTGCCCGAGTCAACACGCTGCTCTCCGACATCCAGTCGATCGACAGGAAGATCATCGCCCAGAGTTCGACGGGCCAGGATCCGGTCGCCATGCTCGACGAGCGCGACCGCTGGCTCGAGGAACTGGCGACATATCTCGACATCGAGGTCAAGCCGACGGAGCAGGGCGGGGTGCGGGTCATGACCGCCTCCGGCCTGATGCTTTACGACGTCGACGTGCTGAAGCTCGAGTTCGACGGCCGCGGCAGCATCGGCCCGACCTCGCGTTACGACACCGACCCGGAAAAGCGCGGCGTCGGCACGATCCTGCTCAAGAACAGCGAGGGCCACAGCATCGACCTCCTGTCGGTCGGCGGCCTGCGTTCCGGCAGCATCGCCGGCCTGGTCGAGATGCGCGACCGCACCCTGGTCGACGCCCAGCGGCAGCTCGACGAGATGGCGGCCAACCTGGCGCTGGCGTTCTCGACCCACAAGGAAGCCGGCACGCCCTATGTCGACGGCGGCAACCAAGTCGGCTACGACCTTGATCTTGCCGCGGTGAAGAACGGCGACAGCCTGTCCTTCAGCTATCTCGATACCGCCACCGGCAGGACGAAGGAGGTCACGATCTACCGCAGCGACGGTGCTGAGCCGCCGGAGCTGACGGCCTCCCGCGACCCGAACAGGATCTTCCTCGCCGTCGACTTCTCCAGCGGCGACTACGACGCCATCGCCGCCTCGATCCAGAGCGCGCTCAACGGTGACAGCCGGGTCGGGTCGGGAACCTTCGCCGTGAGCCATCCGGCCGGCTCTACCACCCTGCGCATCGAGAGCGCCAACCCGACCGCGACCGCGATCAAGTCGGCACAGACCAACGTCAACGCCACCGGTCTGTCGGACCATGGCGATGCGTTTCCGATGTTCGTCGGCGACGGCGGCGAAATCTTCTCCGGGCTTCGGGATGGTCGGCCGGCGATCAACGGCTTTGCCGCCAGCATCCGGGTCAACGCCGACCTTCTGGCTGACGCCTCGCTGCTGGTGCAATACACGGCCGGGATCGCCGCCGGGGACCCGACCCGGCCGCAGGCCATTCTCGACAAGCTGACGAGCCCGTCCTCGTCCTACACTGCGGCCGCCAGGGTCGGCGGCCGCAATTCCGTGTTCCAGGGCTCGCTGCAGGACTACGTGACCGCGATCGTCTCCTTCCAGACCGGTCGCGCCTCGCAGGCGAATGCGGCAGCGACGGGTCAGGAGGTGGCCACCAACAACCTCAAGGCCCGGCTCGACGCTTCCTCAAAGGTCGACGTCGACGAGGAACTCGGGATGCTGATCCAGCTCGAGAATGCCTACACCGCCAACGCCAGGGTGATGGAGGTCGTGCGCGACCTGTTCGATACCCTGATGCGCCTCTAACGGGCCCGGAGAGGACAAAGCCATGAGCGTGAGCGGCATCTCCACACCGAAGCACATCCGCTATCTCACCGATCTGCGCCGGCAGATGGATACCCTGCAGCAGCAGTTCGCCAGCAGCCGCAAGGCCGACACCTATGGCGGGCTCGGGCGCCAGCGCGTGCTCGATCTGTCGTTGAAGCAGAATCTCAGCAGGATCGACGTCTACAACCAGACGATCTCGGTCACGAACCTGCGGCTCAGCGTGCTCGACACGGCCCATGAGCGGCTCGAAGCGATCCGCATGGAGGGAAAGAGCGCGGCCGACCGCAACAATTTCCAGCTGTTCGACAACGGCCGCACCTCGTCGCAGTCGGCGGCCGAGATCGCGCTGGTCGAGTTCATGTCGCACCTCAACACCGATGTCGGCGGCCGCTACCTGTTCTCGGGCCAGACGTCGGACACGATGCCGGTGGTCGACCTCGACTACATCATGAACGGCGACGGCACCCACGACGGCCTGAAGACGGTGATCAGCGAATACAACCAGGCCGACCTCGGCGCGGATGGCAACGGCCGCATGACCACGCAGCGGTCCGGCGCGGCGGTGACGCTGGCCGAGGACGGCGCCCATTCGTTCGGCTTCAAGATCGGCCAGACGAAGTCGATCCTGTCGAACGTCACGGTGACGGATGCTGCCGGACCGCCGGCGTCGATGACCGTCGACTTCACGGGCCAGCCCGAACCCGGAGAGACGGTCCGCATCTTCCTGGATCTGCCGGACGGCACGCAGAGTGAGATCAAGCTCAGCGCAGTGGCGCCGGGCGGTTCGGCCGATCCCAAGTTCGCGTTTGTGATCGGCGATACGCCGGACGAGACGGCGGAGGCCTTCCAGGCCGCCCTAGACGAGGCGCTGAAAATGGCGGCGGCGACCGAGCTCAAGGCCGCCTCGACGATGCGGGCGTCGAACGCGTTCTTCGACACCGCGCCGCCCAAATCCATGCCGCTCGCCCGGGTCGAGCCGGTTGCCGGCGACTTCACTGCGGCCACCACCTTGCGTGACGGCACCGCGGACACCGTCGCCTGGTACCAGGGCGACAACAGCGACGGCAACCCGCGCCACGACGCCCGGGCGCAGGTCGATGAAAACCTTACCGTCGCCTACGGCGCGCGGGCCAACGAGCGGGGCTACCGCGAGGTGGTCGAGGCGCTGGCGGCCTTTGTCGCGTCCGACTTTTCGTCCACGGTGCCCAACAACCAGCTGTTCTATCAGCAGATGGCAGAGCGCACCAACGGCCTCCTGACGCCGGATGGCGCGGACTATTCCGGCATCGTCAAGAACCACATGGAAATTGCCGTGATCCAGTCGACGGTGACGAGCGCCGAGGAGCGCCACAAGGTCGCCGCCGGCACGCTTCAGACCGTTGTCGACGACATCGAGGGCGTCGACCTCGAGGAAGTCGCGGCCAAGCTGCTGCGGCTGCAGACCCTGATGGAAGCAAGCTACCAGGCAACCAGCATCACCATGAGCCTGAGCCTGGCCCGCTACATCTGATCCTTGAGGTGAAGCCCTCGCCGCGGCTCCCCCACTCCGCCGCTCGCCACTCGCGTCATCCTGGACCGCGTGCCGCGCAGCGGCATCGCGCGATCCAGGACCCAGCG
>CAYXAA010000026.1:0-67549 GCA_964462985.1 uncultured Hyphomicrobiales bacterium
TGCCCTTGACCGGGTCGCCGCCGATGCCGACGGCCGTGGTCTGGCCGAGGCCGGCATTGGTGGTCTGGAACACTGCTTCATAGGTCAGCGTGCCGGAGCGGGACACGACGCCCACCGACCCCTTCTTGAAGATGGAGCCGGGCATGATGCCGATCTTGCATTCGTCTGGCGTCAGTACCCCAGGACAGTTCGGACCGAGCAGCCGTGACCTCGACTTCTCCAACTTCGCCTTGACCTTGACCATGTCCATGACCGGAATGCCCTCGGTAATGCAGACGATGAGGGGAATCTCGGCCTCGATCGCCTCGACGATCGCGGCGGCCGCGCCCGCCGGCGGCACGTAGATCACCGAAGCATCGGCCCCGGTCGCGTCCCTGGCTTCCGCGACCGTGGCGTAGATCGGAAGCTCGGCATAGCCCTCGATGCCGCTGGTCCAGGTTTCGCCACCCTTCTTCGGATGAACGCCTGCGACCATCTTGGTGCTGTTATAGGCAAGAGCCTGTTCGGTGTGGAATGTGCCGGTCTTGCCGGTCAGGCCCTGGACGATGACCTTGGTGGCGTTGTTGACGAGAATCGACATCAGTTGCTTCCCTTCACCGCCTTGAAGATCTTCTGCGCCGCATCATCCAGATCATCGGCCGCAATCACGTTCAGCCCCGAGTTGTTGAGAATGTCCTTGCCGAGCTGGACATTGGTGCCCTCGAGGCGGACGACCAGGGGCACCTTCAGGCCAACCTCCTTAACCGCCGCAACCACGCCCTCGGCGATGACGTCACAGCGCATGATGCCGCCGAAGATGTTGACCAGGATGCCCTTCACGTTCGGGTCGGCGGTGATGATCTTGAAGGCGGCCGTGACCTTTTCCTTCGAGGCGCCGCCACCGACATCCAGGAAGTTGGCGGGCTCGGCACCATAGAGCTTGATGATGTCCATCGTCGCCATGGCGAGACCGGCGCCATTGACCATGCAGCCTATGTCGCCATCGAGCGCGACATAGGCGAGATCGTGCTTGGAGGCCTCGATCTCCTTCTCGTCCTCCTCTGTCGTGTCGCGCAGCGCCACGATCTCCGGATGACGGAACAGGGCATTGCCGTCGAAGGAAACCTTGGCATCGAGCACCCGCAGCCGGCCGTTTTTCATCACGATCAGCGGGTTAACCTCGAGCAGGCTCATGTCCTTCTCGGCGAAGGCCTTGTAGAGGATCGGAAACAGCTGGAGCCCGTCGTCACGGGCCGCGCCCTCCAGTTTCAGCGCGTCGCACAGCTTGCCGGCGTCATCGGCGGTAACGCCGGCCTCCGGGTCGATCGCAAGAGTGAGGATCTTCTCGGGCGTGTGCTCTGCGACCGCCTCGATGTCCATGCCGCCCTCGGTCGAGACGACAAAGGCCGGACGGCCAACGGAACGGTCGACCAGGATCGAGAGGTAAAGCTCCCGATCGATGTCGGCACCGTCCTCGATATAAAGTCGGTTGACGACCTTGCCGGCCGGACCGGTCTGCTTGGTCACAAGCGTGTTGCCGAGCATTTCCTGAGCGTTGGCCACCACCTCCTCGACCGACCGGGCGAGGCGAACGCCACCCTTTGCATCGGCGCCGAGTTCCTTGAACCTGCCCTTGCCCCGGCCGCCTGCATGAATCTGGGACTTCACCACATAGAGAGGCCCCGGCAGCGCCTTGGCGGCAGCCTCGGCCTCGGACGCGGCGAAGATGGCGACACCGTCGGCAACCGGCGCGCCGTATTCCTTCAGCAGCGCCTTGGCCTGGTATTCATGGATGTTCATCGCGGGCGTTCCCCCACTCGGCTGGAAATCTCGACAGAACGGCAAGAGGGACGACCATGCCGTCCCTCCGCCACATCAACCCAGCGCCGGCTGGATCTTCTTGCAGGCCTGAACCAGACCGTCGACCGCGGCGACGGACTTTTCGAACATCGCCTTTTCCTCGCCGTTGAGGTCGATCTCGATCACGCGCTCGACACCGCCGGCCCCGATGACGACCGGCACGCCGACATAGGTGTTGGTCAAGCCGTACTGGCCATCGAGATGCGCTGCGCACGGCAGAACGCGCTTCTTGTCCTTGAGGTAGCTTTCGGCCATGGCGATCGCCGAAGCCGCAGGGGCGTAGAAGGCGGAGCCGGTTTTGAGCAGGCCGACGATTTCGGCGCCGCCGTCACGGGTGCGCTGCACGATCTCAGCAAGCCGCTCGGCCGTGCACCATCCCATCTTCACAAGGTCGGGCAGCGGGATTCCCGCAACTGTGGAATAGCGCGTCAGCGGAACCATCGTGTCGCCGTGGCCGCCGAGCACAAAAGCTGTGACGTCCTCGACCGAGACGTTGAACTCCTCGGCGAGGAAGTAACGGAACCGGGCGCTGTCGAGCACGCCTGCCATGCCGACAACCTTGTTCGCCGGCAGGCCGGAGAACTTCTGCAGCGCCCAGACCATGGCGTCGAGCGGATTTGTGATGCAGATGACGAACGCGTCGGGAGCATGCTTGGCGATTCCGGCGCCGACCTGCTCCATCACCTTCAGATTGATCTCGAGCAGGTCATCGCGGCTCATGCCGGGCTTGCGCGGCACGCCGGCGGTGACAATCACCACGTCGGCCCCGGCAATCGCCTCGTAGCTGTTGGTGCCGGCGAGCTTGGCGTCGAACCCATCTACCGGAGACGACTCGGCAATATCGAGCGCTTTGCCCTGGGGCGTACCCTCGGCGATGTCGAACAGAACGATGTCACCGAGTTCCTTCAGACCGGCGAGATGAGCGAGCGTGCCGCCAATTTGTCCTGCGCCGATCAGCGCGATCTTGTTACGAGCCATGTCCGACCGTTCCCTTTACGTAAAGTGGAGCATGCGTCCCTACGCGATGACCGAGATGGCACTACTCCCTTTACGCAGCGGGTGCAACCTCGACAAGGGTTTGAAGGAGGTTTCCGGGTGACGCAACGAGGCAGGGTGCTTCCGCCCGGCTCAAACGTATGCGCGCCTTGTTTGCCGCGTTGCCCCCCGGTTCAGGGAGGCGCCGGCCTTATCCCGGCCCCGACTCCTCTGCGCCCGCAATCCAGGCCTTTGAGCGCATTTCCATCAAACGGGAGGCGGTGCGGGCGAATTCGAACGATTCTGCCCCGGTGGTCGCCTGATAAAGCTCATCGGGTTCAGCGGCTGCCGAAACCACCAGCTTGTTGCGGTTGTCGTAGAGCGTGTCGACCAAGTTGATGAGCCGCTTGGCGGCATTACGCTGCGCCAAGCTCATGATCGGGACATGCTCCAGCACCAGTGTGTGGTAGGCGTGCGCGATACGCAAATAATCGGCGGCGCCGAGGGGCGCCTCGCAGAGTTCCGCAAAGGTAAATCGTGCAACACCGGCGGCGGTGCGCGGCACGTCTATCCGGCGCCCCTTCGCCTCCAGGTGTTCGGACCGCACCGGCATTCCGTGGGTGAGTGCCTTCCAGAGCCGATCGACCGCGGCATCGGTCTCAGGACCAAGCGGCGTTAAATAGACCGGAGCACCGGCGAGTTTCTCCAGCCGGAAATCGGTCCGGGCATCCAGCTTCAGCACATCGACCCGCGAGCGCAGCAGCTCGATGAAACTCAGAAACAGGCTGCGGTTGAGTCCGTCCTTGTAGAGATCCTGCGGATCGACGTTTGAGGTGGCCACCACGACGACACCGGCGTCGAACAACCGGGTGAACAGGCGGCCAAGGATCATAGCGTCGGCGATATCCGTAACCGAGAACTCGTCGAAGCACAGCAGCCGAGTCTCCTCGGCAATCGCAGCCGCGACCGGTGGAATCGGATCGTCACCCTTGAGCCTACCAGTCTTGATCGCCTGGCGGGCGGCGTGGATCCGCTCGTGTACATCGGCCATGAACTCGTGGAAGTGGACCCGCCGCTTACGATTGGGCGCAGCGACCTGAAAGAAGAAGTCCATCAGCATCGTCTTGCCGCGGCCGACCGAGCCCCAGATGTATAGGCCCTTTACCGGTGCGGTCGCGTCGCGGCGCTTGCCGAACAGCCAGCCGAGCGCGCTCTTCTTTGATGCGAGCCGGGTTTCGACCAGCCTCGCATTGAGCCGGTCGAGCGCCCCGACGACCGCAAGCTGCGCCGGGTCGGACTCGATCTCGCCGTCGGCGACGAGCTGGCGGTAGTGGTCGGCGACGAGCGGCACGACGGGCGTGCCGGCCAGTGAGGTGGAACGTTCGATCATCCGAGAGATCTTTGTGCCCGCGATGGCTGAGGCGGAGCGAACGCAGATGAGCCGTCCGGATGCGGAGGATGGCTCATGGAGTCCTGCAGCTCATTTCGGCGACACCGGTGCGGCGGGCTCCAGAAAGGCGGCGTCTACCGGAACCTGCAGGCCCGTCGCAAGGCGATTGGTCTCGCTCGCCATTCCAACGACCGCCAGGAGTTCACCGAGCTGCACGTCGGTCATACCCTTGGCCCGAGCCGCCGCAATATGCGAGCGGATGCAATAGTCGCAGCCGTTTACGATGGACACGGCGACATAGATCAATTCCTTGACCAACGGATCGAGAGCGCCCGGCGCCATGACCGCCTTGAGGCTTTCCCAGGTGCGCTCCATCAAGGCGGGGTCATTGGCGAGCACACGCCAGAAATTGTTGACGAACTCCGTATCGCGCGTCGTCCTGATATCCGCGACAACGCGCGCGGCCGCCTCCGGCAGTTCGCCGTCGCTGAGCACCGGCCAAACCGACATCACCATCCCCTTGATCTGACAGCTTCGGATTTCGATCACATTGCCGCGGAGCGGCGGCTTACGGCGCGCCTAACGAAACACTGAGATCGCCGATCCGGTCGTGGTTTGACCGTTGAACCTCTCCGGCGCAGAATTGTAAAGCTGCGCTATCGTGGCACCGGTGTCGTCCTTGAGCACAACCTGTTTGCCGTTCAGATCCCAAGCGGAGACCTTCTGCAGGGCCGGCGAACCACAACCCCGCGAGTTTGCCCGATAGCCGCCGCTCCACGTCGTGAGCGTCATGAACAGTTTGCAGTTGTCGCTGCCGGAAACGACAGTCCAGCCGCCGAGCATGTCGGACCGGCCAATTTCCTTCGCGTCGGGTGGCGGACTCGCGGGCGCGGCCGGGACATTCGCGACCTGCGTCTGCTCCAGCGGCTCCTGCTCGACCGGGGTTTCCGTGGCGGGCAGATCAAGCGGCTGCAATGGTCCGCTGGCGACCGGAGGCGTCGGCGTCGCCGGCAGGGGCGCTGGCCGGCTGTAGCCGAAGCGCTGGCAGCCGGCGGCCGAGACCGCAAGAACAGCAAGGACCGCGAAAGAAATGTGCCGATTCATAATGGAAATACCCTTCCTCTCCTCCGGCGCGGCGTCCGTGTGCCCCTATTCGGGTAGAAACGAATGCCGCATCCTGTCAAGTTACGGGATCGGACCCGCCGCGAACAGCCGGCGAACGCAGAATTCCGCCCGGACCGGCCAACATCGGAGCGGAAGACACGTGCTTACCGGTCTGCAGCCCGAATAACGCGCGAAACCGGCCATAGCACCCCGAATGAGCCGAATTGCGACATTGAACGCGATGATCATCAATTCCTTCAGGACGGGCCGTTTACGTGATCGGACGGGCCGCCGAGTGCCAGTTGCGGGCTTTCCCTGATCTGCAGGATGATCGCGGTCAGGCCTCACCTCCCGGGGGTCTGATCGTGACTTCAAGCGAAGTCCAACAGGCGTCGAAGGGCGCATTAACCGCGCGAACTGGCCGCAGCGTTACCGCGCGCCCCGCATGGGGGGAACGGCCGCGTCCGTGAGGGGGGCGGAGCCTGACCTACGAGGAGACGGAGTTGACCTTCGCGGAGAACGGCTTAAGTAGAAACCAGCCGCGCTTCGCAACCTGCCAGACCGGGTGCTCCACGTGCCGTTCTCCGTTTGGTGCATTCTTGCCGCCGGCGTCCTGCCAATCCTGGCGGCCGCTCCAGCAAAGTTCTCGCGAGACTTCTCCAATGCCTATCCGCGCGACCCGGCGTTCTGGGCGAGCGGCTTCCGGGCGCGCGCCGCGGCCGCTCAGGCCAATGGGTTCGAAGCCTTCCCACTGTTCGCGATCTCGGTGATCGTCGGCCTCGGCCAGGGCGGCGACCCTGCTTGGATCGATCGGCTCGCCGGGCTCTTCATCGGTCTTCGCGTCATCTATATCGTCTGTTACTGGACCAACCGGCCGTCGCATCGGTCTCTGGTCTGGGCGCTGGCCTTCCTGACCACGCTGGCGATTTTCTCCAGTCCGGTGTGGAGCTGACCCTGATGGAGTTCGGATCAGGGTCCCAAGAGCCGTCATGCGCAAGACGACTGGTCAAAGGGGCCTTGACGGCCTCCGGCTCATTCGGCTCACACTATACGGAAGATCCCGCCGACCCCACTTCGGCAACCGTCATCCAAATGCCGGAAACTTTGTTCAAGGATGACATCGCCCGGCGAAACATCCGACATCGCGTCGCCACTGGCGCCGCGTCCCTGACCGTCGCAACGGATCGGAGCGCAAAGTGAAGCCAAGCGCCAGAAGTTTCGCTGACGTCCTGAGTCGGCGGTCTTCCGTTACCGACCTCGCAGATGCGCCGACGCTGCACATCGTCGACCAGCTGATCGCCGAGCGGGGCCGGAAGGTGATGTCGACGCCCTGGTGGCCACTGGTGCGGCCTCTGGCCAACTATGTGCTGCGCTATCACGACGCCGTGGCAATGGCCGACCGCATCGCTCCGATGTCGGCCGAAGATGCCTTCACCTATCTGAGCGAGCTTCTCAGGCTGAAGGTTGTCGCCCGCAATGCCGACCGCCTGCCGGAGACCGGCAAGGTCGTCATCGTGAGCAATCACCCCACCGGAATTGCCGACGGCGTTGCCCTGTTCGATGCCGTGAAGCCGCGTCGGCGCGACCTCTCGATCTTCGCCAACCGCGACGCCATCCGGATCAATCCGCGCTTCGCCGACATGATTGTTCCGGTTGAATGGCGCGACGACTTCAAGAGCCGTGAGAAAACGCGGGAAACCTTGCGGCTGTCTTCACGTGCCTTTGCCACCGAGCGTGCCGTCGCACTGTTTCCCTCCGGACGGCTCGCCTATTGGCACGAAGGCCGGCTTACCGAACGGCCTTGGATGACGTCGGCCCTGGCGCTTGCCCGCAAATATGATGCCCCGATTGTGCCGATACACATGGGAGGGCGCAACTCGGGGCTGTTCTACTTCCTTGCCCGGGTATCGACCGAACTGCGCGACATGACCGTGTTCAACGAGCTGCTCAACAAGCGCAACGCAACGTTCACGGTCAATTTCGGCAAACCGATCGCCCCCGAGACGCTGGATGGCGATCTCGCCGAGTTGACCTCCGCACTGCGGGTGCACTGCGCAGAAACCTTGGCCAAGGATCCGGATGCCGTGTTCACGCCGCCCCCGAGCGTGTGACGCTTGCCCGAGCGACGGCGGCCCGCCGACAGATCACCGCGGTGCGGCGGCGCGATCGATCGAGGCACTGACGGGAATAAGCTGCAGTCCCCGCTGTTCGAGGTCCCGTGACCAATCGGCGAGTTGATCGACAGTGACCGGGAGCGCGGAGGCTACACCTACGGCTACTCCCTGGGCGCGGGCAATGCCCTCGAGTTGAAGCAATCGTGACAATATCTGCTCCTGTCGAGGCACTTCGTCTATCACGACGTCCGCCTTGGCAAATGGCGTTTGACTGGCTTCGGCCAGCGCTCCGGCGCGGCTGCGCGACGATGAGCCGTCGTCGAGGAACATCAAGCCACGGCGGTTGAGCTCGGCAAGCAGCCCGGACATTGCGTCCTCAGACGAGGTGAAGCGTGCACCCATGTAGTTGACCACACCGACATAGTTGGTCAGGCGGCTGAGCAGCCACGCGAGCCTGTCCTCGATCTGGTTGTGGTCGAGATTGACGAGAAGCGTGTGCGGTCCCGGATCGTTGTCTGGAAAGTCGAACGGTTCCAGCGGCAGCTGCAGCAGCAATTCGTGGCCGGATTGGCGGGCACGCTGCATCCAGCGATCGAGGCTCGCCCCATAGGGTGCAAAGGCGAGCGTCATGTCGGCCGGAAGTCTTTCGATGGCGTTCTGCGTACCGGTCTGCGAAAGGCCGAGGCCTCCGACCACGATGGCGATCTTCGGTACCGACACATAGGAACTGTCGGCCGGGCGAGCGTAAACATCGAGCGGCCGCAGGCCGCGGTCCGAAACGATCGGGAGCGGCCCGTAAGGGCCAGGCTCGATGACCCTGGCGTCGGGTCGGATTGACAGGGACAATGGCCGTATGAGTGACTCTGCTTCCGCCTCCCCGCCCTCGGACGGCGCCATCTCGAAGCGTGGACCGAGCGCAGCAGCCCTGTCGCCGTCAGAGTCTCCGACGGGATCATCGGCGCCGACGGAGGGCCGGATCTCGACAACTCCGATGTCGCGGGCGGTCACACCCTCTAACGAACGCTCAAGACGCACCACGGCCGTCGGCTCACCACCGAGCGGATCGTCGACAAGACTGATCCACACCAGCGGGGTGGTCACGAGAAGCGCTAGGAATCCGGCGCCGATCAGCCCGAGCGGTAGCCGCAGAAATTTCCGTTTGCCCAATCCGAGCGGAGCGGAAAGATCATTCGCCGCCATTGTCGATCATCAAGCCCCGGTTGCGCCGCTCCTTCCCTTGAGGTCCGGCAGGATAGTTTCGGCAAGGAAACCCCGCGCTCCGGCTTCATAACCGGGGCGCGGGGGCACCGTCAGTTGTTCTGCACGTCGGCCTTCTTGCCACCATTCGGCGGGAACGCACTGTTGGCCTGAACGCCGCGCAGCAGGTCGAGCGCGAGCTTGAGCTGGGTGTCGTCCTTTGGATCCGGCGGCACATAGGCCTGGCTGCCCGAACCCTCTTCGCCGTCACCTTCCAGGTGGCCGCGGAGGCCCGCCTCGCCATCCGTTTCGGCCCTGCCCTTGAAATCGTCGGGCAGCTTCTGCAGCGCCTCGATGTCCGGCGTGATACCCTTGGCCTGGATCGAGGTACCTGACGGCGTATAGTAGCGCGCCGTGGTCAGACGAATGGCCCCGTTGGCTCCCAGTGGGATGATCGTCTGCACCGATCCCTTGCCGAAGGACCGGGTACCGAGGATCGTGGCGCGGCGATGGTCCTGCAGAGCGCCGGCGACGATTTCCGATGCGGAGGCCGAGCCGCCGTTCATCAACACGATCAGCGGCGCGCCGCCGGTCAAGTCACCACTGCGAGCGTTATAACGCTGTGTCTCGTCGGCGTTGCGGCCACGGGTCGAAACGATCTCCCCGCGCTCGAGGAAAGCGTCGGAAACGGAGATCGCCTGGTCGAGCAGGCCGCCCGGATTGTTGCGCAGATCGAGCACGTAGCCCTTGAGCTTGTCTTTGCCGATCTCCTTCGAAAGCGACTCGATCGCCTGCTTCAGCCCGTCGTAGGTCTGCTCGTTGAACTGCGTGATGCGGATGTAACCGACGTTATCCTCGACGCGGCTGCGCACGGAGGTGATGCGGATCACGTCCCGGGTGATGTTGACCTTGATGGGTTCGGCCACGCCCTCACGACGGATGGTCAACTCGATGTCGGTCTTGACCGGACCACGCATCTTCTCGACGGCCTGCGACAGGGTGAGACCCTGTACCTGCTCGCCGTCGAGATGGGTGATCATGTCACCGGCCAGGATGCCTGCCTTGGCCGCCGGTGTATCGTCGATCGGGGTGACGACCTTGACGAGGCCGTCTTCCATCGTGACCTCGATGCCGAGACCGCCAAACTCGCCGCGGGTCTGCACCTGCATGTCGCGGAAGCTCTTCGGCGAAAGATAGCTCGAATGGGGGTCAAGCGAGGAAAGCATCCCGTTGATCGCCGACTCGACCAGCGCCGCATCGTCAGGCACCTCGACATAGTCGGACCGGACACGCTCGAACACGTCGCCGAACAGATTGAGCTGCCGGTAGGTATCGGAGGCGGCGGCAATCGCCTCGCTGCCCATCCTCACCGGCACCTGCGAAAGGGTGGTCGCCGCGGTCGCACCGACCACCACGCCAACCAGCAAGAGCGAAGCTTTCCGAATCATCCGCGGCCCTTCTCGTTGTCGGCCCGATCCCACCAAGGCGTGGGATCAATCGCGCTGCCGTCTTTCCTAAATTCGACGTAGAGCACCGGCTGCGTCGCGCCAAGATCCAATGTGGCGGCGCTGGCAAGGCGGGTCTCGCCCATGACCGCCACCGGCTCTCCGGCGAGCACGAACTGTCCCAGTTCTACGTCAATCCGTTCCATGCCGGCTAGAAGAACATGATATCCATCGCCGGCGTTCAGGATCAAGAGCTGCCCATAGGACCGGAACGGACCGGCGTAGACAACCCAACCGTCGGTGGGAGCCACCACCTGAGCTCCGCTGCGTGTCCCGATCGACTCCCCTTGAGTCATACCGCCGAAGCCGTCGTCTTCGCCGAAGCTGCGGATCGGCGTTCCCGCAACCGGCAACGCCAGGCGGCCTTTGGCGTCGGCGAAGGCAATGGCTGGAGCGAGTCTCCCCGGATCCGCAAACGGGTCCGCAGAAGGCGCCGCGGCGCGGACCTTCTCGGCCTCGGCTGCCGCCTTCTTCGCCGCCGAGATTTCTTCCTCGAGCGAGGCGATCAATGCCTTGAGTGTCGTGGCGCGCTCGGCGAGCTCGGCGGCCCTTTGTCTTTCCTGCTCCAACCCGGCCTCGGTAGTCTCGCGCTGGCGCCTCTTCGAGGCAATCAGCAGCTCGACGCGAGAGCGCTCCTCCTCAAGGCGCGTGGCGTCGGCTGCCAGCCTGTCACGTTCAGCGGCGATTGACGTCTTGAGTCGGCGCAATTCTGCAAGATCACTGGCGAGTGCTTGTGCCTCGACATGGATCTCCGGCATGACGGCGTTGAGCAGCAGCGCACCGCGCACGGCAGAGAGGGCATCGCTCGGCCGAACCGCGAGCGCGGGGGGCGGGTTGCCGCCGATCCGCTGCAACGCGGACAGCACCTCCGCAAGAACATCCTGCCGTTCGGCCAGTGATGCACGCACCGTGTCCTCGTTCTCCACCAACCTCCGCAGCCGGTCTTCGGTCGCGGACAATTGCCTTTCCAGATTCCTGATCCGCTGCGCCGTGCGCAGGAGGTCCGCATTCAGGGCGTCCTTGTCCCGGTCGATCGCACGAATCTCACGGGCGATGGCCGCCTGCCGGTCGGCCGATATCTCGATGTCGCGGGTCAGAGTGGCCAGCTCCTCCTCGCGCTGTGCCTTGCGCGCATCAGGCCCGGTTTCGCCAGTCGCTCCTGCCGCTGCCGCATCCTCGGCCGCGGCACTCGCGCCCGTGGCGGCTGCCAAGCCCACCGCCAGAGCGAACCTGATCGCGATCCCGGCGGCGCGCAGCGCGCGCGCACGTCTGCTCACCGTTGTGACCCTCAAAGACATTTGCCGGCCGCCCGGACCGCCGAACCAACCCGACTCTACCGTGATGTCTTCAAGGATGGCGGACGCGTCTTAACGAATCGTCAACCATGACGGAGCCCGACCTGCCCAACCCTTGGCAACGAACACGGCTACTGTAGAAATACGGCGGAATACGGGCGATTTCCACGACCACAGCCGGTTCGACATTGGGCCGATTCGCGGGCCGGTCGAAATGATTCTTGCGACTTCTCACCGACGCGGGAGGGTATTATCGAACACCACCGCCGAGAATTGGCCTCAATTGCGATGATACGGATGGCCGCTGAGGATCGTAATTGCCCGATAGACCTGCTCGGCGATCAGCACACGGGCGATCTGGTGCGGCCAGGTCATCGGCCCGAGCGCGAGCACGGCGTGCGCCGCGGCAATCAGCGCAGGTCCGTGGCCATCAGGCCCGCCGAGCGCGAACGCTACGGCCGGCGCGCCGGTATCCTTCCATGTCTCGAAACTTCTGGCGAAGGTCGAACTCGTCGGTGCCTTGCCGGATTCGTCTAGCGCTATGAGCAGCACGCCCCTTGGCAGCGCGGCGAGCAGGCTTGCTGCTTCCTCCGCCTTGCGCTGATCGGGTGCCGGTGCGCGGCTCTCGACGATCTCGATCTCGTCGACCCCCGTCACGCCAAGTGCACGTCCTGCCTTGCCGATCCGTTCTACGTAGCGGTCGAACAGGGCCCGTTCGGAACCGGCCTTCAGGCGCCCGATCCCGGCGAAGATTACACGCATCCTCTCCTCCGGGCAGATCCCGGCTCGCCAGGGAGTTCCCTGCGCAGCGGACAGGCGTCTCAACGTCTTCGGATCAACGCCGGGTCCGGCGGCTGACCTCAGCCATAGTACTGCGTCGGGGTCGCCACATCGGCCGACCACATCTTCTCGATATTGTAGAACCCCCGGACTTCGGGGCGGAAGATGTGAGCGATAACATCTCCGGCGTCGATCAGCACCCAATCGCAATGTGGCATGCCCTCGACGCGGGCATTGCCGAACCCGGCCTCCTTGAGGTCGCGCAGCAAATGATCGGCTATTGCGCCAACATGACGATGCGACCGGCCGGACGCGACGATCATCGTATCGGCCAGGGTGGTCTTCCCGGTTATGTCGATGGAGACGATGTCCTCTGCCTTGGAATCATCGAGGCTGGCGAGGACAGTGGCGAGCAGATCCCGGCGTTCAGTCGCGGCGATCGCTGCGGATTGAGGAGCGGTTCTGACTGACCCCTCGGTGTCAAAGGTCATACTCAGAAGGTTTGCCTTTCTTCTCGGCTCGGGTGTTCCATGCCACATCCCGAGGAGCATCGGTGGCCCGGCCACCGGAAGTGCTGGCGCCACAGCCTACTAAAGGCGCCAACCGATCCACCGGCAGCAGGGTCCCGGCGGACCGCATCTCGGCGGCATTCGGCTTGAGCGAGCGATCGGCCCGCCAATCGAACATACGCCTTGTAGAGAAGATAAGGGCGGCAGGCTGACGATTTCAAGACGGAGGCTGCGTTCGGCGTTAGCATTTCTCGGCCGAACAACCCCTCACCCCCGAGTGCGAAGAGCCGTAGAGGAGGTCGCATCCAAAGGCGCGTGGAGGAAGACCCAGGCTGGCGGCCGGATCGTTGCAAGGGCAGGTGCATCGGCCTCATCGAGCCGATAGCGCGCGAAGGCCCGTGCTGCCGGTGCCTGAAGGGCGGCAAGGGAGGCGCCCGGGCGGTCGACGACGGCCACTGGAACGGCCAATATGATAGCGCGCCAGTCCTGCCATTGGTGGAAGGTCGCGAGATTGTCGGCACCCATCACCCAGACGAAGGACAGGTGCGGCCGCAGCGCCAGGAGGCTGGCAAGGGTCTCGGCCGTGTAGGTGCTGCCGAGCAGCGCCTCGCAGGCAGTGACCCGCATGGCCGGATTGTTGGCGAAGGCGGCCGCCTGGCGTACCCGTGTCTCCAGCGGCGCGAGACTACTATGGGACTTCAGCGGGTTGCCAGGGGTTACCAGCCACCAGACCTGGTGCAGCCGGAGCCGTCGCAATGCGACCTCCGCCACCAGACGATGGCCGGAATGCGGTGGGTTGAACGATCCGCCGAACAGGCCGATGCGGTTGCCCGGTTCAGCATGTGGCAGGCGCATCCAGTCCGGCACGGCGGCGGTGAATGGTGATCTGATCATCAGAAGGTTGTCCCGGGCGTGAGCACGCCCCCTGAACAGCCGGCTTTGCCGCGCCGGCAGGAAGGCTTCATTGCGAGGGCAACGTCACGGCCGCGTCTGCCCCGCGCCGCGGACCCGATACTTGAAGCTGGTCAATTGCTCGAGCCCGACAGGGCCGCGCGCGTGCATGCGGCCGGTGGCGATCCCGATCTCCGCACCCATGCCGAATTCGCCGCCGTCGGCGAACTGCGTGGAAGCATTGTGCAGGACAATGGCGGAATCGACGCGGTTGAGGAAGGCTTCGGCCGCCGCTGAGTCGTGGGTGACGATGCCGTCGGTATGGTGCGAGCCGTAGGTTTCGATGTGATCGATCGCCTGATCGAGGCCGTCGACGACCCTCACCGACAGGATCGCGTCGAGATATTCGGTACGCCAGTCCTCGTCGGTGGCCGGCCGGGCGCTCGGGATGCGGGCAACGACCTCGGCATCGCCGCGGATCTCGCAGCCGCGGGCGGTCAGCGCGGAACAGATCGGCACGAGATGTGTGTCCACCACCGCACGGTCGACCAGCAGCGTCTCCAGCGCTCCACAGATCCCGGTGCGCCGCATCTTGGCGTTCTCGGCGATCTTCACCGCCATGTCGAGATCCGCCGCCCGATCGACGTAGAGATGGCAAAGGCCCTCGAGATGGGCAAAAACCGGCACTCGCGCATCATCCTGGACGCGTGCGACCAGACTCTTGCCGCCGCGCGGCACGATGACGTCAATCGCACCACAGAGGCCGGAGAGCATCTCGCCCACCGCCGCACGGTCCGCAACCGGGACAATCTGGATTGCGTCCTCGGGTAGGCCGGCGGCAACGAGACCCTTGACCAGCGCAGCGTGAATCGCACGGTTGGAGCGGATCGTGTCAGAACCGCCGCGCAGGATCACGGCGTTGCCGGACTTGAGGCAGAGACCGCCGGCATCGGCGGTGACGTTGGGCCGGCTTTCGTAGATCACGCCGATGACACCAAGCGGGGTGCGCACGCGCTCGATATGCAGGCCGTTGGGCCGGTCCCACTCGGCCATCACGGATCCGACCGGATCCGGCAACTCGGAAATGGCCTCAAGGCCGGCGGCAATCGCCTCGATGCGCTCCTCTGTCAGCCGGGCGCGATCGAGATAGGCGGAGGTCTGGCCGCTGTCAGTCATAACGGCGATATCAGCAGCATTGTCGAGGAGAATGTCCGGCGCCGCTGCCCGCACCGCGGCGGCCATGGCACGGAGCGCGGCGTCCTTCTCCGCGCGCGACGCTGTCAAAAGCCGGCGCGCCGCCGCGCGGGCCCGCGCGCCCATATTCGCCATCAGATCGCCAATTTCGACCGTACCGGCGCTAGTCTTTTCGAGCATCGCTTCCGTTCCTGTCCTCGCCGCCATCCTTCGCTCCCGAAGCGTCCAGCATAGCGGACCAACCTCTTACACCGACTTCTCCCCGGACGCACCGCCAAGCACCAGATCGTCGCGATGCACCATCTCCGCCCGACCGGCATAGCCCAGGATCGCCTCGATCTCACGGCTGTTGCGGCCGATGATCAACCGGGCTTCCGGGTGATCGTAGGCGACGAGGCCGCGGCCGATGTCGCGGCCGGTCTCATCAAGGATGCGCACCGCATCACCCCGCGAAAAGGCCCCCTCGACGGCACGCACACCGGCTGGCAACAAGCTCTTTCCCGCCATTAGCGCCCGAACGGCACCAGCGTCGAGCCTGAGCGCCCCGCGCGGCTCAAGATGGCCGCCGATCCAGGCTTTGCGTGCGCTGGCCGGGGTGGAGGCAGCCAGAAACCACGTGGCGCGGCCATCCTGGCCAATTGCCGACAGTGGATTGAGGCGCTTACCGGAAGCGATCACCATCACCGTCCCAGCGGAGGTCGCGATCTTGGCGGCGTCGATCTTCGTCTTCATGCCGCCGCGCGACAGTTCCGAGCCGGCGGCCCCCGCCATGGCCTCGATGGCGGGCGTGACTTGTGGCACTTCGGGAATGAAGACGGCATCGGGATTTTGCGCGGGCGGCGCGGTGTAAAGGCCGTCGATGTCGGACAGGAGCACGAGACACTCGGCGCTCGCCATGGTGGCGACGCGGGCGGCGAGGCGATCGTTGTCGCCGTAACGGATCTCGGACGTGGCGACGGTGTCGTTTTCGTTGACGATCGGCACCGCCTTGAGCTTGAGCAGCGTTGCCACGGTCTCGCGGGCATTCAGATAACGCCGACGCTCCTCGGTATCGCCGAGGGTGAGCAGGATCTGACCGGCGGTGAGGCCACGCTCGCCGAGCGCCTCGGCATAGGCGCGCGCCAGAGCGATCTGGCCGATCGAAGCGGCCGCCTGGGCTTGTTCCAGCCGAAGCGGCCCCTTAGGCAGCCGCAGCACGCCGCGGCCGAGCGCAATGGCGCCGGAGGAAACGACGATAAGTTCGGCGCCGCCAGTGGCAAGCTGCATCAGGTCATCGGCGACCGACGACAGCCAGTCCCGTTTCAGCCGACCGCCCTCAACTAGCAGCGCCGAGCCGATCTTGACGACGATGCGGCGGTAGTCGGCGAGGCTGCGGGAGGCCGCGGACGCGGTCGGGATCGTCAGCGTCTCGGTCACGGTCGCCAAGGCTCCTCGCGAGCAGAAGGTACGGAATTGGCGGCCTCCTCCTTGTCACGGTCGATCGCACGCACGATCATCCTGAGACAGCGATCGACGTTTTCCCGGCTCGCCGAGGAGAGCAGCAGAGGCTGTTGGCCGCATGCGCGAGCAAGCGCAGCTGCGCGATCACTGCGGAGTTCCTCCGACAGGGCATCGACCTTGCTGAGCGCCACGATCTCCGTCTTGTCGCCAAGGCCATGGCCATAGGCCGCGAGTTCGGCACGCACAACGCGATAGGCTTCCGCCGGATCGTCCTGTGTGCCGTCAACCAGGTGAAGCAGCACACGGGTGCGCTCGACATGACCGAGGAATCGGTCGCCGAGACCAACGCCCTCATGCGCGCCTTCGATCAGGCCAGGAATATCGGCGAGCACAAAGCCGCGTCCGTCAATTTCGACGACACCAAGATTAGGATGCAGCGTGGTAAATGGGTAATCGGCGATCTTGGGCTTGGCCGCTGAAACCGCGGCGAGAAAAGTCGACTTGCCGGCATTGGGCAGGCCGACCAGACCAGCATCGGCAATCAGTTTGAGCCGCAGCCAGATCCACTTCTCCTCGCCGGGCAGGCCGGGATTGGCACGGCGCGGCGCCTGGTTGGTCGACGACTTGAAATGCAGGTTGCCGAAGCCGCCGTTGCCGCCCTGGAGGAGCAGCACGCGCTCGCCGACTTCGGTCAGGTCGGCGATCAACGTCTCGTTGTCCTCCTCCAGCACCTGCGTGCCAACAGGAACGCGCAGCACGACATCGGCACCCTTGGCGCCATTGCGCTGCTTGCCCATGCCATGGCCACCGGTCTTTGCCTTGAAATGCTGGCTGTAACGATAGTCGATCAGCGTGTTGAGGCCATCGACACATTCTACCCAGACGTCGCCACCGCGACCGCCGTCGCCGCCGTCCGGTCCACCGAACTCGATGAACTTCTCGCGGCGGAACGAAACCGCTCCGGCACCGCCGTCGCCGGAGCGGATATAGATCTTCGCCTGATCGAGGAACTTCATCTACGGCTCTCTTTGCTGCGCCCTAGGCGACGCCTTTGCCGGCCCGCTCTCTTGCTGTCATAAAGTTGTCGCGGGTCAAAACCAAGTCGATGTGCGGCAGTTCCTGTCCGCGCGCCCGGCACATTTGACGGCTCTCGCCGCAAACGGTGAACCCGAGCTTCTCCTGCACGCGGATCGAGGCCGGGTTGTCTGCGAAGGCTCCGGCGGTGACCATGTCATGGTCCGTGGTCTCGAAGAGCCACGACAGGATGGCGGTCGCAGCCTCAGTCATATAGCCGCGGCCCCAGTATGGCCTGCCCAGCCAGAAGCCCACGTCGGCCGTTCGGCGCAGTTCACGCAAGACGAACACACCAGCTGCACCATCGCCCGGGTCGATCACGAAGGCCAACCGCTCCGCGGGATCGGATGCCAAAGCGGCCGAATACCATGCCTCGGCGTCGGCGCGGGTATAGGGATGCGGCACCAAGGCCAGCATCTTTGCGACCTTGAAGTCGCTGATCAGCGCCGCAATGCGATCGACGTCGCGGCGCTCGGGCGGACGCAGGGTCAACCGCGGGGTCGTCAGGTAAGGGACGGTCACGACGCCCTCCCCCAGCGCTTCAGCGCCGCCCAGGTCGAGCGGTCCAGCCCGTAACGCTCGACCGAGACGACGCCGCCGGCACCCTTCGACAGCATCATGCCCTGATCGCGATACTGGAATCCACACTTGACGAGCACACGCTTCGACGCCGGGTTGGTGACCCGGACGGAAGCGGCGAGTGTTTCGTGCGGCGTTGCCGTGAAGATGCGATCGATCACCGCCTGCACGGCCTCAGTGGCATAGCCGTGACCCCAGAACGGCTCGCCGATCCAGTAGCCGAGGTGGATGGGACCGCCGGGCTCCTGAGGCGAGAATCCGATCGAGCCGATGAACCGGCCCGTCGACTTCAGCCTGACCGCAAAGGTGCCGCGCTCACGCCCGCCCTCGGCCGCCCGGTCGACCATCGCGCGGGCATCAGCAAGCGTGAAGGGGTGTGGCAAGGTCGCCAACATGGCGGCGATGCGACGGTTGTCTGCGAGAAAGACAATGTCGGAGACATCATCCTTGCGCGGCAGATCGATTCTCAGCCGCGCGGTGTCCTGCGGCACTTCGGCCGCAGGCAGACTCTCTTCGTCCAAAAACTCCTCTAAATCGGCAACCATGACGTCCTCCCGGCGACAGACCAAACAAGAAGGGGGAGATGGCGCCCCATCTCCCCCGATCTTTTCGATCTTGCCGGTTCACTCGAACCGCCGGGTCGTTGGGACGCCGGCGGTTCAATAAGGACACGTCGGCTTTACTCCGCGGCTTGCATTGCCGGAAGTACGCTAATGAAGGTTCGGCCGTTGGCTTTGGCTTCGAAGGCGACCTTGCCTTCGATGGTGGCAAATATCGTGTGATCCTTGCCCATGCCGACGCCCGAACCCGGATGCCACTTGGTGCCGCGCTGACGCGCGATGATGTTGCCCGGAATCACGGCTTCACCGCCGTATTTCTTGATGCCGAGGCGACGACCGGCCGAATCGCGACCGTTGCGGGACGAACCGCCTGCCTTTTTGTGTGCCATGACGAAACTCCTCGTCTAACGTCTTCTTGTCAGGCCGACACGGCGTCGGCGGCGGTGGTCTCTTCGGCGGCCGGTTCGGCCTTCTTCGCCTTCCTGGCCTTGGTACCACCGGCCACGATATCGGTGATCTTCACCAACGTGTAGCTCTGGCGGTGGCCGTTGCGGCGCTTCGAATTCTGCCGGCGGCGCTTCTTGAAGACCAGGATCTTGCGGTCCCGGCCCTGCTCGACGACCTCGGCGACGACCTTTGCGCCGGCAATCGTCGGAGCCCCGACGGTGGTGTTGCCGTCACCGCCGATCACGAGCACCTCTTCGAAGGTCACCGTGTCGCCGGCCTCGGCGGAAAGCTTCTCGACCTTCAAGAGGTCGTCGGTGGCGACATGGTATTGCTTGCCGCCGGTCTTGATCACTGCGAACATGTCTGGCACGTCCTTCTTGTCGTTCTTGGAACGGATCCGCCGAACAAGCGAACCCGGCATCGTGCGCATCCTATGGCGCCACCGGCTCGCGGCCGCAGGGACCGGTACGTCGGCGGACTTCGATGACCTCCCGGATCTGCCGAGACCCGGGGGGCTTGCAGCCGCTCCGGCAGCTGCGGCAGACCTTAGCATTGCAACGTCCCGGCCCGTTCTGGAGCCGGTAACTGGCAAAGGGTCTGGTCTGGAAGCCTCGGACAGCACCTGAGGGCGGCTTTCCGACCCTCAACGAAGCGGTCGCACTATACGGATGAAACCTGCAAAGTCAACGCAATCGCAGCAGGAGAATTGTCCTGATTGTCTTCATGCCGCTGTGCTCGCCGCCGCCATATCACGGCAGACCGTCCACAGCGAAAATTCCTGCCTGCGCCCCCTTGTGCGACGCATTCGCCTTGGCTATTTTCCGGCCGCTTTACGACCACTATATCTCGGTCATGCGGAGAGGTGCCAGAGTGGTTGAATGGGGCGGTCTCGAAAACCGTTGTACCCGCAAGGGTACCCAGGGTTCGAATCCCTGTCTCTCCGCCATTTCTTCCTGAAGGCTCCCGCCGAATTAGCGGAAAGAATCGAGCATCAAAGCCCGTCCCGCGTCTGCACTGGCGTACGCGCGAGCCAGAGAGTTGTCTCTGCGCGCTTCGGCAACCGGCCGGGACCTGCCGAACCGTTCCGAGAAAGCCTCCGCGAGGACGGAGAGCGGTTGGCGCCATCAGCAGACTGCATAGGCGTATCACGGCGTGGGGAGGGCATCACCAGTTTCGGAGGACGCCTCGCAGTCTATTCGCTAACGATGCCCTCCGGCGCCGTCTCAAGACGGAAGGCAGCCGCCATCAGGGCCTTGGTATAATCGCTCTGTGGGTGATCGAAGATCTGGGCCGAGGGTCCGGCCTCCACAACCTTGCCGGCACGCATCACCACGACATCGTTGGCAAGCGCCCGCACGACCTTGAGGTCGTGCGAGATGAAGAGATAGGCGAGGCCATGGCGCTTCTGCAGATCACGCAGAAGGTCGACGACTTGAGCCTGGACGCTCATGTCGAGAGCCGAGGTCGGCTCGTCGAGCATGACGAACCGTGGCTCCAACACCATTGCACGGGCAATCGAGATGCGCTGGCGCTGACCGCCGGAGAACTCGTGCGGATAGCGGAACCGGGTCGCAGCGTCGAGCCCGACCTCCTTCAGCGCATGGGCGACCCTGGCTTCGCGCTCGCGTTCGCCGAGCGTGGGGAAATGCACCTTAAGCCCTTCGCCGACGATCTCGGCGACCGACATGCGCGGGCTGAGCGAGCCGAACGGATCCTGGAACACGATCTGCATGTCGCGACGCAGCGGCCGCATGTCCTTCCAGGAGAAGGCCTGGATCTCCCGACCGCTGAAGGCAATCCGCCCGGTCGAGGAAATCATCCGCAGCAGCGCCAGGCCGAGCGTGGTCTTGCCGGAACCGGACTCTCCGACGATGCCGAGCGTCTGGCCTTCCCGGACAACAACGTCGACGCCGTCCACCGCCTTGATGTGATCAACCGTCCGACGCAAGAGGCCCCGCCGGATCGGAAACCAGACCTTGAGATCATCGGCCTCGACGACAATCGGCTTCGACAGATCGGTCACCGGCGGCTCGCCCTTGGGCTCGGCGGCAAGCAGATGCCGGGTATAGGCGTGCTTCGGCGCAGCAAAGACGTCCGCCACCGTGCCGTGCTCCACGATCTTGCCCTTGGTCATGACGCAGACCCGGTCAGCGAACTTGCGCACGATGCCAAGGTCATGCGTGATGAGCAGCAGCGCCATGCCGGTGTCACGCTTCAGATCCATGAGCAGCTTCAGGATCTGGGCCTGCACCGTCACGTCGAGGGCGGTCGTGGGCTCATCGGCGATGAACAGGTCCGGCTCGTTGGCCAGCGCCATGGCGATCATCACGCGCTGGCGCTGACCGCCCGAAAGCTGGTGCGGATATGAGGCGAGGCGCTTTTCCGGTTCGCGGATGCCGACCTGGTCGAGAAGCTCAAGCACGCGGGCGCGGGCAGCGCGCTCGCCCATACCGCGGTGAATTTTCAGGATCTCCGCGATCTGCCGCTCGACCGTGTGCAGCGGGTTCAGTGAGGTCATCGGCTCCTGGAACACCATGGAGATGTCATTGCCGCGGGTCGCGCGCAGCGTACGCTCGTCGGCGGCGAGGAGATCCTTGCCGTTGAACAGGATCTGGCCGGAGGGGTGCGAGGCCGCCGGATAGGGCAGAAGCTTCAGCACCGACAGCGCGGTCACCGACTTGCCGGAGCCGGATTCGCCGACCAGCGCCACCGTCTCCCCCTTGGCGACGTCGAAGGAGACGCGGTCCACGGCCAGGTTGGTTGCCCCGTCTTGGGTGAAGGCAACAGAGAGATCGCGGACGGAGAGAAGGGGGGAGGCCGTCATGGGCGCTGCCTCGTTGTCGATGAATGATGTTCTACGTCGTCGGAATGCGCGGGAGGGCTAAGGCAGATTTTCCACCGGACAGTGTTCTTTCACGATCCTGTTCATCGTCCCTCCCATCGCTTCAGGCGAAGCTCTTGCGCGGATCAAAGGCATCGCGGACGGCTTCGCCAATAAAGATGAGCAGGCTCAGCATGATCGAGATCACGAAGAAGCCGGTGATGCCGAGCCAGGGCGCCTGCAAATTGTTCTTGCCCTGGGCCAGCAGCTCGCCAAGCGAGGGCGAACCCGGCGGCAGACCGAAACCGAGAAAGTCGAGCGCCGTAAGCGTCGTGATCGATCCGTTGAGAAGGAACGGCAGAAAGGTCAGCGTCGCCACCATGGCGTTCGGCAGCATGTGGCGCCACATGATCTTGGCATTGCCGACGCCGAGCGCCCGGGCGGCGGTGACGTATTCGAAGTTGCGCGCGCGCAGGAACTCCGCCCGCACCACGCCGACCAGCGCCACCCAGGAAAAGGCGAGTAGGATAAAGAACAAGGTCCAAAAGCCGGGGATCAGTACCGAGGACACGATCAGGATCAGGTAGAGGGTCGGAATCGCGGTCCAAATCTCGATGAAACGTTGGAACGACAAGTCGATCCAGCCGCCGTAGTAGCCCTGAACGGCTCCGGCTGCGACGCCGATTATCGAAGAGGCCACCGTCAGCGCCAAGCCGAACAGCACGGAAATGCGGAAGCCGTAGATCAGGCGAGCTACCACATCGCGGCCCTGGTCGTCGGTGCCGAGCCAATTCCAGTTGCCCATGACGCAGTTGGGATCGTCGACGCCGGCGGGATAGCGCGAGCACCGCGTGTCCTTGTCGAGCATCCACGATGGCGGTGCCGGCGCGGGCACGGGGATCTCGTTGTTGACCGTGCGATAGGAGTAGCGAATTGGCGGCCACAGCATCCAACCGTTGGCGGCAATCTCTTCCTGAATGAAGGGGTCACGGTAGTCGGTAATCGCCAGGAAGCCGCCGAACTTCTCCTCCGGATAGTCGACGAACACGGGCAACAGCAGCTCACCCTTGTAGGAAACGAGGATCGGGCGATCGTTGGCGATCAACTCGGAGGCGAGCGAGAGACCGAAAAGCGCAAGGAAAAGCCAGAGCGACCAGAAGCCGCGCCGATTGGCCTTAAAGTTGCGCAGCCGGCGCCGATTGATGGGCGAGAGCGCAAGCCGGCCGGGCGGCGGCTGGTTCTCGGAGGCAGGGATCGGTGCTTCGGCGTATCCGGCCTTCTGCAGATCCTTCTCAAGCCGGGTGTCCATACTCAGACCTCCCGGCTCTCGAAATCGATCCTCGGATCGATCCAGGTGTATGTGAGGTCGGAGATCAGGTTCACCAACAGACCCATCAGGGAGAAGATGTAGAGCGTTGCAAACACCACGGCGTAGTCGCGGTTGATGACCGATTCAAAGCCAAGCAGACCGAGCCCATCCAGCGAGAAGATGGTCTCGATCAAGAGCGAGCCGGCGAAGAACGACGAGATGAAGGCACCGGGGAAACCAGCAACCACGATCAGCATCGCGTTGCGGAACACATGGCCGTAAAGCACCTGGCGCTCCGTGAGGCCCTTGGCGCGGGCGGTCTGGACGTACTGCTTGCGGATCTCATCAAGAAACGAGTTCTTCGTAAGCAGCGTTGTGGTGGCGAAGGCCGACAACACCATGGCAGTAAGCGGCAGCGCCAAATGCCAGAAATAATCGACGATCCGCGCCGGCCAGGACAGTTGCTCCCAGTTGTCTGACACCAGACCGCGCAGCGGGAACCAATCGAGGAACGAGCCGCCTGCGAACAATACGATCAGGAGTACCGCGAAGAGGAAGCCCGGAATGGCATAGCCCACGATGATCACGGCAGACGTCCAGACATCGAATCTAGTCCCGTCCTTCACAGCCTTGCGAATGCCGAGCGGAATTGAAATGCCGTATGAGATCAGCGTCATCCATAGACCGAGCGAAATCGAGACCGGCATCTTTTCCAGCACCAGATCGATGACGCGGATGTCCCGGAAATAGCTTTCACCGAAATCAAAGCGGGCGTAGTCCCACAACATCTTGGCGAAACGCTCCAGCGGCGGCTTGTCAAAACCGAATTGGCGCTCCAACTGCTTTATGAATTCAGGATCGAGGCCCTGCGCGCCGCGATACTTCGATGCGGTTGCATCGGCCATGCCACCTCGGTCGGCGCCGCCGCCGGCGAAATCACCGCTGCCGCCCCCAATTCGAGCGGTCGCCGATACGTCGGTGCCCTGAAGCTGGGCGATGACACGCTCAACCGGTCCACCCGGAGCGAACTGGATGATCACGAAGTTGATCGCCATGATGCCGACGAGAGTCGGAATGATCAGAAGCAGGCGGCGGAGAATATAGGCGCCCATTGCTTGTTTCGGTCTCCTGGCCTCTGCCTAGCCCCTGCCGATGGCCGCGGCCTTATCCTTGTCGAACCACCAGGTCGACTCCATGGGAAAGTTGTAGGTCGGCGGCGCCGGAGGCCGGCCGAACATGTCCCAGTAGGCCACGGTATGGACCGCCTTGTACCAGTTCGGCACCCAGTAGTAACCGGCGCGCAGCACCCGGTCGAGGGCGCGGGCCGCGACCGTCATTTCCTTGCGAGAAGTTGCGAAGATCACCTTGTCAATCAAGGCATCGACCACCGGATCCGAGATTCCGGCCAGGTTGTAATTCCCCGGCGAGGCGGCCGAGGCCGATCCCCACATCTGGCGCATTCCCTCGTTCGGCGTCGGGGACAGCGAATAGCGGCGGCCGGTCACATCGAAGTCATAGGAGTTGAGGCGGGATTCATACTGCGAGGGATCGACGAAGCGGATCGTTGCGTCGATGCCGATCAGTTTCAGGTTCCTGACGTAAGGCTGGAGGACGCGTTCGAACGACGGCGAATTCGAGAGGAATTCTAGCGTGAACGGTTCGCCCGACGGCAACAGCAATCGGGCGCCGTCTCGCTTGCAGCCGGCGGCCTGCAGCAGCTGCGCGGCCTGGCGCAGCAGCTTGCGGTCCTGTCCCGACCCGTCCGACACCGGGGCGATGATCGCCGGTCCGAATACGGCATCGTCGACTTGCCCTCGATAGGGCTCCAGCAGGGCGAGTTCCTCCGCGCTCGGCGCGCCCTCGGCCTTCATCTCCGAGTTTTCAAAGAACGATTGAGTGCGCTCATAGAGGCCGTAGAACAGCACCTTGTTCGACCATTCGAAGTCGAAGGCAAGCCCTATTGCCTTGCGGACGCGCGGGTCGGAGAACTTGTCGCGCCGGGTGTTGAAGAACCAGCCCTGTGCGCCCGCCGGGCGTCCGTCGGGAATCTCTTCCTGGCGGACCTTGCGTTCGACAACCGCGGGAAAATTGTACTCGGTCGCCCAGGTCTTGGAGACGAACTCCTCGTAGAAGGTCATGTTGCCCTTCTTGAAAGCCTCGAAGGCAACCTGACGATCCCGGAAAAACTCGACTCGAATGACATCAAAGTTGTTCTGGCCGCGGCTGACGGGAAGATCTTGTGCCCACCAGTCCGGAACCCGGTGATATTCGACGTAGCGGCCGACCTCGTGCTTGCCGACCCGGTAGGGGCCGGAAGACAGAGGCGGTGTCAGCGTCGACTGGGTGAAGTCGTATGTCGTGTAGTAGGCCTTGGAGAAAATTGGCAATCCCGCAACGATCAGGGGGAGCTGCTTGGTATGGCGCCCGGAGAAGGTAACCGCGACCCGGCGCTCATCGAGCGCTTCCGCCCCGGTTACCTCGTTGATCACCTGGCTGATCATCGGGTGCCCTGCCTCTTTGAGCGTCATCACCGAGAACGCGACATCCTCCGCCGTCAGCGGCGACTGATCATGAAAGCGGGCCTCGGGCCGGATGTTGAAGATATAGGTGTTGCCGTCCTCAGAGATCTCCACGTTCTCTGCCACGAGCCCGTACATCGCGTCGGGCTCGTCGAGCGCCCTGACCATTAACGCGTCGAAACACAGCTCCATGCGCGGTGGCGCGTCCCCCTTCATGATGAAGGTGTTGAAGGTATTGAACGTTTGGGGATTCTGATTGAAGATCCAGCTCGGTGCGGTGAACACGATCCGTCCCCCCTTGGGGGCGTCCGGAACCACGTAATCGAAGGCGGAAAAGTCTGGGCCGTACTTGAACTCGTCGAAGACCGAAAGGCCGTGCCGGACTTCGGCAGCACGAGACCGGGATAATGGCAGCGTCGCCGCTGCGGCCGTCGCGCCCGCCAGTTTGAGAACCGTTCGGCGTGTTGGACGAAGCAGACTCGTCATGAGCGCCCTCCGACCTTGGCAGCCTTGGCCTCGTCGTACCACCAGATTGTCGGAAAGCCGTGGGAGAATTCCGGCAGCTTCTCCGGGCGGCCGAATCGATCCCAACGGGCCGTGCGATTAACATCGGAATAGAACTGGGGAACCACATAGTGATTCCACAACAGCACGCGGTCCAGGGCGCGGGTCGCCGCAACGAGTTCCTCACGATCCTTGGCATAGATGATGCGGTCGATCAGCTTGTCGACCGCCGGGTCCTTGATGCCGGCATAGTTGCGTGACTGCGGCCGGTCGGCTGCCTCTGATCCCCAGAAATCGCGCTGCTCGTTGCCTGGAGACAGCGATTGGCCCCACACGAGTGTCGCCATGTCGAAGTCTCGGTTGCGGATCCGGTTGATGTATTGCGGCACGTCGATCAGGCGCAGGACTGTCTTGATTCCGATGCTCTGCAGGTTCTTGGCATACGGGAGAAGACCACGCTCGGCCGACTTGTCGTAGTAGATGAACTCGATCTCGAACTGCCTGCCGGAAGAGTCGACCATGCGGCGACCATCAAGCTTGTAGCCCGCCTCCTGGAACAGCTTCACCGCTTGCCGAAGGTTCTCGCGCACCTTCTGAGGATTGCCGCCGACCGGGTTCTGGTACGGCTTGGTGAAGACTTCTGGCGGCACCTCATCCCGCACAGTCTCCAGGATTTCCAGTTCCTTGCCCTCAGGCAGCCCCGTCGCCGCCAGTTCGGTGCCGGCAAAATAGGAGCCGATGCGCTTCAGCAGCCCGGCGGACACGACTTCGTTGGTGGTTTCGAAATCGTAGGCATAGTTCAGCGCCTCACGGACGCGCGGGTCCTGGAACTTCGGCCGGCGCAGGTTGGGCACATAAGCCTGCATCACACCTCTGGCGCGATCGGGAAATTCCTCCAGCACGACCCGCTTGTCGGTCACTGCCGGAAAGCGATACGCCTTCGACCACACGTTGGCGCTGCGCTCGACGCGGAAATCATATTGGTCGCCTTTAAAAGCCTCCAACTCAACGGAATCGTCGAGATAGATGTCGTAACGGATCTTGTCGAAATTGTTGGTTCCGAGGCGGACGGGATGGTCCTTGGCCCAGTAGTCGTCCACGCGCTCGTAGACGATGTAACGGCCGGGCTCGAAAGCAGCGATGCGGTAGGGACCGGAACCAAGGGGCGGCTCAAGTGTGCCGCTGGCAATATCGCGCTTATTGCCCTTGGCGTCCGTGCCTTCCCACCAGGCCTTCGGCAGCACCGGTATCTGGCCGACGATGTGGGGCAGTTCGCGGTTGCCGGGCGCATCAAAGTCAAACCGGATCGTGCGGTCGTCCACCGTCTCCGCTTTGGTGACGTGGCGATAGTAGAAGGCCTGACTCGGATTGATTTCCTTAAGCTTGTCAAAGCTCCAGACCACATCCTCGGCAGTGATGGGAGTCCCGTCGTGCCAGCGAGCGTCCGGGTTGAGGCGGTATTCAACCCAGGCATAGTCGTCCGGGTAGCGCAGTGCGTCGGCAAGCAGACCGTATTCGGCACTGATGTCGAGTTCGTCGAGCGACGACTCCATCAGTGTGTCGTAAAGCAGTCCGAGGCCGGGCGCCGGGTTGCCCTTCGGCAGGATCGGGTTGAACGAATCAAAGCCGAGCGACTCGGCAAGCCGAACCGTTCCACCCTTGGGGGCATCTGGGTTGACATAATCGAAATGTTTGAAGTCCGGCGGATATTTCGGTTCGCCCGTCAGCGCCGTTGCGTGGCGCCACTCCGGTTCTTCGGCATGAGCTGTCAGGGTCTGCGTGCCGACCGCAAGAGCAAGCGTGCCTGCAACAACAAGACGCGTCAGTCTTCCGTATCGCCGCATGATGGTCCTCGTCCCCTTCACTGCTCGGCCGCGGCGCGACCGTTCGCCGGCATCGAACCGGATCCGTCCCATCATATTAGGGACTGGCAAGCCGATGGGACACAGGCGAAACGCTTAATGACAAAAGTTTAATCGGCGGACACCAAAACTTGAGGCGCGATCAGACCGCTTCGCTCAGTTTGACGCGGTACATGTGCCTGTCCGCAAGCTGCATGATTTCATCGATCGAGCCGGCATCATCGGGAAAGCAGGCCCAGCCGACGCTTGCCTCGACCGAGATGGTTTTGCCGCCGATATTCAGCGGCTCACTGACACGCCGGCTGAGCCGGGCCGCGACGCCGGCCGCGCTAGGTCGCCCGAGCAGACCCGGCATCACGACCACAAACTCGTCACCGCCGACGCGGGCAACGGTATCGGACTTTCGCGTCTCGTCGCTCAGGCGGCGCCCGATCTCCTGCAACAGCGCATCGCCGACGGCATGTCCATGACGGTCGTTGATCGGCTTGAACGCGTTGAGGTCGACGAAATAGACCAGAAAGCCCATTCCCGTGCGCTCCGAAAGGGCAACGAGCTGCTCCAACCGGTCGAGCAGCAGACGGCGGTTGGGAAGTCCGGTCAGGGCATCATGCAGCGCCATCAACCGTGCACGCTGCTGGGCATGCACCAGAAGAGCACTCATGAACGCCAGCACCGCGCTGACGAGGACACCGGAGACCGAGGTCAAACGAACCTCGGTCGTCCCGACGTTCCATCCCCCGACGGGCCGCGCTGCGATCTCCCAGCTTCCGGTAGGCAGAGCCACGGGCAACGTCACCGCGTCCTGTTCGAACAGCGCCGGTTCGCCCATGATCACACCGCCGTCCGCCCCCTGACCGTCGGAGCCGCGGACCGCAAACTCGTAACCCGCTATCCGCGGCCGGAGTCCCGCGCTGGCAAACATGCCATCGCTGTCGATCACCAGTGAGACCACCCCCCAATAAGGACGCTCGGCTTGAGTGCCATTCTCCTCTGGGGCGATGAATACCGGCGTCCGCACGATCAGCGCGCGGCCACCCTGAACGAGGTCGACCGGTCCGGCGATGACCGTTGCTCTTTCCTCGAACGCGCGCTTCACGGCCGGCCACTGCTCGGAATTGGCCCGGTAGTCGAGCCCAATCACCGGCTCGTTTCCGGTCAGCGGATAGACATAGGCCACCACATCGCCAGGGGCGAGCGCCACGTGGCGAATGTTGCGACCGAGCAGGACGGTTTCCGCAGCGAAGCGCCGGAACATTGCCTGCGACAGATCCGGAGTGGTGGCAGCGAGGCTGACCAGCCCTTGTGCAATGTAGAGCGTGGCGTTGATCTCGCCTTCGAGCCGGGCACGCGCCTCTGAAAGGCGCGACACGGCCACGGCGCGCGACCGATCCATGGCCCCCTGCGCCACGAGACCGGCGATATGACAGGTAAGCCCGACGCCTGCGAGAAAGACGACAAGGCCCGCCGCGGCGGAAAGGACGGTCTGCCTCCATTGGCGGGCGACGCCGCGGACGCCGCCAACTCCGCCGTTGATCACCCACACGGTCTTCGGACACCCGTTTCTGGCAGAGCCGTTCCTCGCGGTCTCTCCACTACCCCATTCGCCTGCGACCGGACAGCGGCGCAGGCGCGGTCCACCGAAAGTCGCCAAGGCGACCATACGGAACCGGAGCTAGATTAGGGCAAAATAGTTGCCGGAATCCGAAAACTCCGTGGCTGCTGTATGCGACAACAAACGCATACTGTCCAAATCAGCCACCGAAATGCATGAAGCCGGGACCAAGCCCGGCTTCATGGCGATCAGGGCAGCACGAACACCATCTGCCGTGCCTCTTGGCACAGCGAAATGCGTCATTCGCTCTGCGCGGCGTCCGTCTCGGCCGGCGGCAGCGGCAAGGGCGAATCCGACAGCGAATGGAGATAGGCAATCATGTCGGCCCGCTCCTCCGGCTTCTTCAGGCCGGCAAAGCCCATCGTCGTGCCCTTCACATACCCCTTGGGGTCGGCGAGGAAGTGATCAAGCTCCTCGTAGGTCCAGGCATCATGCTCGGCACCGAATTCGGTCATGCTCGCGGAATACTTGAAGCCTTCATGCGCCCCGGGCTTGCGGCCTACGACATCCCACAGGTTCGGACCGACCTTGTTCGGGCCGCCCTTGGTGAAGTCGTGACAAGCCGCGCACTTCCTTGCTGCCTTCTCACCGGCCTCGACGGTTGCCGACGCCAGCCGAGCACCGATCGGAGCAACCTGTGCCTGCTCACCGCCCGCCGCTTCGCCTTCACCCTCGGTGGCGACCGCGATGACGAAGCCGGGCTGCTCCGGGTGGTGGGGGGTGAAGATGATGTCGGACATGACACCCACACCCATCACCACGAGAAGCGCCATCAGCACCGCGCCGGCGATCTTATTAAGCTCGAAGGAATCCATGTCTTGACGGCTCCAACTGCAAGTACGGATCCGGGCGCCGGATCCCACCGGAGGCGCCGCAAGACCCGCATCCCGAAAAGTCGCCAGGAACCTACAAATTTTTTGACGGCCGTGTCCATAGGTATAAAAGGGGCGACCCGAGACACATTCGCCGGCATGTCCGACCTGCACGGCATACCCGCACCCGTTCGGAGCCCGTCTTGCCAGAGGCCCTCGTCCTTGTTCCGTCCCGCATGGCGTCGACCCGCCTGCCGGATAAGCCCCTCGCCGATATTGGCGGTCTTCCCATGATCGTCCATGTGCTGCGCCGGGCAGAAGCCGCGGCTATCGGCCCGGTCATCGTCGCCTGCGACGATGTACGTATAGAAGCAGCGGTCATCGCTGCGGGGGGGCGCGCCATTATGACGCGGCCAGACCATGTGTCGGGATCCGACAGAATCAAGGAGGCGCTCGACGTCGCAGACCCCTCCGGCCAATACGATGTCGTCCTGAACCTGCAGGGCGACGTACCCCTCATCGATCCAGAGTCGGTGCGCGCGGCTTTCGCACCCCTTGCCGATCCGGCCGTCGACATCGGCACGATCATGACGGAGATCCGGACGGAGACCGACCGGGCGGATCCGAACTTCGTGAAGGCCGTCACCACGCCCGTCGAAGACACCCGCCACCGGGCGCTCTACTTCACCCGCACGACCGCTCCCTGGGGAGAAGGACCGCACTATCAGCACATCGGCGTCTATGCGTACCGCCGCAGTGTGCTCGAACGTTTCGTCTCGCTACCACCCTCGACTCTCGAGAAGCGAGAAAAGCTCGAGCAGCTCCGAGCCCTCGAGGCCGGAATGCGTATCGACGTCTCGCTCGTGCCGACAAAGCCCATGGATGTCAATACGCCGACCGACCTCGCCGCAGTGCGCGCGATCGTCGGTCATGCCGCAAGCCATCGTTAGAGCCGGTTCAGCAGCCATGTCCGACATGAAAAAGATCGTGTTCCAAGGAGAAATCGGCGCCAACTCTCACATGGCCTGCCGCAACGTCTATCCGGATTTCGAGGCCGTGCCCTGTGCCACGTTCGAGGATTGTTTCGCGGCACTGGAATCGGGCGACGCCGAGCTCGGCATGATCCCGGTTGAGAATTCAGTCGCCGGACGCGTTGCCGACATCCATTCACTGCTGCCGAAGTCGTCGCTGCACATCATCGGCGAATATTTTCTACCGATCCGGTTCCAGCTCGTCGCCCCGAAAGGGGCAACGCTGGACGGGCTTAAGACCGTGCAGAGCCACGTCATGGCGCTCGGCCAGTGCCGCAAGATCATTCGCAAGCTTGGGCTGACGCCGGTGGTCGGTGCGGACACCGCCGGATCGGCGCGACAGATCGCGGAGCGCGGCGATCCGACTGCCGCTGCGCTCGCGCCGCAAATGGCGGCAGAGGCCTACGGGCTCGACGTGCTAGCACGTGACGTCGAGGACGAGGCGCACAACACCACCCGCTTCCTCATTCTGTCGCGTGAGGACCTCAAGGCCGTGAACAACGGCCAGCCCGTCATCACCACATTCATCTTCCGGGTCCGCAACGTTCCGGCAGCACTCTACAAGGCTCTCGGCGGTTTCGCCACCAACGGTGTCAACATGACCAAGCTGGAGTCCTATCAGCTGGAGGGCCAGTTTTTCGCATCGATGTTCTATGCCGACGTTGAAGGACATCCCGACGATCGCCCGGTCGCGCTCGCCCTTGAAGAACTCGCCTTTTTCTCCGCCGAACTTAAGGTGCTGGGCGTTTACCGCGCGAGCCCGTTTCGCGACAAGATCCGCGAGCCCGAAGCCAACCGCGCGCTCCGGCCAACGCCGAGCGTCTGAGCCCGCTGTTCCAACGAAAGGCCGCCTGCCCCAATGACCGAGCCCCGTTTCGACGCCCATTGCATCGGCAATGCCATCTGCGACGTCTTCGCTCATGTGGAGGAGGACTTCCTCGTCCGCGAAAAGCTGGTGAAAGGCTCGATGCGGCTGATCGATACCGACGAAGCGGTCCGCCTCTACGACAAGATGGGCCAGACGAAGCGCGTCTCAGGCGGCAGTGCCGGCAACACGGCCGCCGGCATCGCGTCGCTCGGCGGCCGGCCCGCCTATGTCGGCAAAGTGGCGGCCGATGAACTCGGCGACAGCTACAGCCACGACATGCGCGGCAGCGGCGTCCATTTTGAGACGTCGCGACTCGTCGACGGCGCGCCGACCGCGCGATCGATGATCCTGATCACGCCGGACGGCGAGCGCACCATGAATACCTATCTCGGTGCCTGCGTCGAGCTCCAGCCAACTGACATCGATGCGGAGACCGTGAAAGCCTCAGCAGTCACCTATATGGAAGGCTATCTGTGGGATCCGCCGGCGGCAAAGGAGGCCTTCCTGGCTGCGGCAGGGATCGCCCACGAGGCGGAACGCCGGGTCGCCCTGACTCTGTCGGACTCGTTCTGTGTTGACCGCTACCGTGCGGAGTTTCTCGGCCTGCTCAGGGACCGTGTGGTTGATCTGCTGTTTGCCAACGAGCACGAGCTCAAAGCCCTTTACGAAACCGCCGATCTCGACAGCGCGATCGCAGCGGTGCGTCAGGACTGTGCACTCACCGCATTAACGCTCGGGTCTGAGGGCGCGATTGCGATCTCGCGCGAGGAGACGGTTCACGTCCCGGCGCAGCCGGTCGCTGAGGTCGTCGACTTGACCGGCGCTGGCGACCTGTTCGCCTCGGGCTTCTTGTTCGGGCTGGCCCGCGACTTCGATCTAGCAAGCTCCGCCGAGCTCGGCTGCCTGTGCGCGGCGCAAGTCATCGGCCACGTTGGTGCCCGACCGGAACGGCCGCTGAAGCAGGTCGCCGAACAGCACGGCATCAGACTTTAAAGCCAACGCTGCCTGATGGCGGCAGCTGTCAGTCGGCAAGATCCTGCATGCTTTCGACGGTACCGTCTTCCTTGAGCCAGTAGACAATCGGCGCCCCCGTCGCCAGCTCGCGCTTCAGGATCTGCGCAGGCGTGAGGTTCTCCAGCTCCATCACCAAGGCGCGCAGCGAGTTGCCGTGGGCGGCGACCAGAACGCGCTTGCCGGACAGTACCGCCGGCAGGATCTGGGCCTCATAGTAGGGTAGCACGCGCTCGGCCGTCATCTTCAGGCTCTCGCCACCCGGCGGCGGTACGTCGAAGGACCGGCGCCAGATGTGAACCTGGTCAGCGCCGAACTTCTCGCGCGCCTCGTCCTTGTTCATGCCGGTCAGATCGCCGTAGTCGCGCTCGTTGAGCGCCTGGTCGCGGATAGTTTCAAGACCCTGCTGGCCAAGCTCTTCGAGGATGAGGTCGAGCGTGTGTTGGGCGCGCGTCAACACGGAAGTGTAGGCGAGATCGAAGCGCAGCTTGAGGTCGCGCAGCTTGCGTCCGGCCGAACGTGCCTCCTCGATACCCTGCTCGGTGAGGTCAGGGTCCTTCCAACCCGTGAAAAGGTTCTTGAGGTTCCATTCGCTCTGGCCGTGGCGGACCAGCACCAGAAGGCGTTCCATCGTGACGTTTCTCCCTGCGCGATTGTCGGCGCCGTCAGTCGGCGAGGCCGAGAACGTCGGCCATCGAATAGAGCCCGGGCTTGCGGCTGCGCGCCCACAGCGCCGCCTTTACGGCACCCCGAGCGAAGATCTGCCGATCCTCCGCATGATGCGTCAGGACAATCCGCTCCGACGGGCCGGCGAAGTAGACGCTGTGCTCGCCGACGACGGAGCCGCCGCGCAGCGTGGCAAAGCCGATATCGCCCTCGCGGCGTGGGCCGGTATGGCCGTCACGGACGCGCACCGAATGGTCTGCCAGCGCAATCGCGCGACCCGCTGCCGCGGCCTCGCCAAGCAGCAGCGCGGTACCCGAGGGAGCGTCCACCTTGTGACGGTGATGCATTTCCAGGACCTCGATGTCGAACTCGGCGTCCAATGCCGCCGCCGCCTTGCGCACAAGGCTTGCGAGGAGATTGACGCCAAGGCTCATATTGCCGGATTTGACGATGCGGGCATGGCGCGCTGCTGCCTCAATCGCGGTCTGCTCGGCCGCGCCCATTCCCGTGGTGCCGATGACATGGACGATGCGGGCCTGGGCGGCAAGTTCCGCATACCAGACGCTTGCGGCCGGCGCCGTGAAGTCAAGCACGCCGTCCGCAGCAGCAAAGGCCGTGAGTGCATCGTCGCTCACCGTCACACCGAGCCGGCCGAAGCCGATCAGTTCGCCGGCGTCACGCCCAAGGTCGGGCGCGCCGGCCCGGTCGATTGCCCCGGCGAGCGTCACACCGTCCATCTCCACGACAGTTCGAAGCAGAACCCGGCCCATTCGGCCTCCGGCCCCGACGACCACGAGACGCATCTCGGTCATGACACTTAGCCCATCCCATCTTGGCGGTAGCTCGCCACCCGTCGGCGGCCGAACGGGGTCGTCAGGCGGTATAGCAGCTTGACCCATTCGCGCAAACGCCGCCTGAAACAATCGCCGTCAAGCGACCGTCCCAATCAGCCGCACCGGGCGGCCGGGTGCAATCTCGGAGGCTGCTGCGACGATGGCATCCGCATCAATGCCGAAGTGCCGGTAGAGATCGCCGATCGTGCCGGTCTGACCGAAATGCTCGACTCCCAGCGCCACGGTGCGATGGCCGAGGACACCGCCGAGCCAGGCAAGTGTCGCCGGATGGCCGTCCAGCACGGTAATCAGCGTGCAGTGGCGCGGCAGGCCCTCAAACAACCGCTCAATGTGGCTTCTAGCGACGCGATGACCGCGCTTGCGCATGCGCATGGCGGCGTGCCAGCCGGCGTTGAGCCGATCCGCCGACGTGACGGCAAGAACGCCGATATCGCGGCGATCCTGGCCGATCCGGCCTGCAGCTTCGATCGCCTCCGGCGCGACGACACCCTGGTAGGCGATCACCACCTCGGCGTTCGGACCGGGTTCTCGCAGCCAATAGGCGCCGTCGACCACGCCTTGGCGAAAAGCCGTGTCCTCGCGGCGCATCGGCTGTTCCAGCGTCCGGGTCGAAAGGCGAAGATAGACCGAGCCACCGGTCTCGTCTCGCAGCCAGGTGCGCTCGTCGGGATCACCGTCGCCATCGCGCTGCAGATAGTCGAATGCCCAATCCATAAGCACAGAGAGCTCATCGAGGTAAGCCGGCTCGAAGGCGGCAAGCCCGTCCTGCGCCATGCCGATCAGCGGCGTTCCGATCGACTGATGCGCACCGCCCTCGGGCGCGAGCGTCACGCCCGAAGGTGTCGCAACAAGCAGGAATCGGGCGTCCTGGTAGCAGGCGTAATTCAGCGCATCGAGCCCGCGGGCGATAAATGGATCGTAGAGCGTGCCTACCGGCAGAAGCCTTTCGCCGAACAGCGAATGCGACAGCCCTGCGGCACCGAGCAGCAGGAACAGGTTCATTTCGGCGATGCCGAGCTCGATGTGCTGACCCTCCGCCGAGAACTGCCACTTCTGTGCCGACGGCACCCGCTCGTCGCGGAAGGTGTCCGCGATCGCCTCGCGGGCAAACAGGCCGCGGCGATTGACCCACGGACCGAGGTTGGTGGAGACGGTGACGTCCGGCGACGTGGTAACGATGCGCTCGGCGAGCGGGTGGTCGGAGGCGGCTATACGGTCAAGGATCTTGCCGAAACCGGCCTGGGTCGAAAGCTCGCGGTCGTCGAGAAAGACCGGTCCCGGCGTTGCGCATTTCGCTGCTCGATACCGACGGCGCCCGGCCGAGAAGAACGGGGCCTGGTCCATGAAGCCGCGCAGACGCTCGGCCGGTACATCGAGCCCTTCGAACAGGTCCCATTCATGGCCGGGGCGGATGGCCATACTCGCCCGGAACTGCTCCATCTGCGCGACGGTCATCAGACCCGCGTGATTGTCTTTGTGGCCGGCGAGCGGCGTGTTCCAACCTTTGATCGTATAGGCGATGAAGACCACCGGTCGGTCATGGTCGATCGCTTCGAACGCCTCGGTCAGCGTCTCAAGGCACTGGCCGCCGAGATTGGTCATCAGCGCCTGCAACTCGTCATCCGACCGGCGGTCGAGCAGCGCGGTGACGTCACCTTGGTCGCCGATATCGTCCATAAGCCGCTTGCGCCAGGCCGCGCCCCCCTGGAACGTCAGCGCCGAGTAGAGCGCGTTGGGGCAATGGTCGATCCAGTCCTTCAGCCGCTCGCCGCCGCGTTCGGCGAAGGCAGCGCGCTGCAGGGCGCCGTATTTCAGCCGGACCACCTCCCAGCCGAAAGCCCCGAAGATCGCTTCGATCCGGCCGGCAAGTCCCTCGCGCACCACGCCATCGAGGCTCTGGCGGTTATAGTCGACAATCCACCAGGTGTTGCGCAGGCCGTGCTTCCAGCCCTCCTGCAGTGCCTCGTAGACATTTCCCTCGTCGAGCTCGGCATCGCCGACCAGGGCGATCATGCGGCCAAGCGGACGCTTGTCTGCCCAGGGCTTGGCGGCGATATAGTCCTGGACCAACGAGGCAAAGGCTGTGATGGCAACGCCGAGACCAACGGAGCCTGTCGAGAAATCGACGTCATCGACATCCTTGGTACGGCTCGGATAGGACTGCGCTCCACCGTAGCCGCGAAATGCTTCGAGCTTTTCGAGGGTCTGGTTACCCACCAGATACTGAATGGCGTGAAAGACAGGCGACGCGTGCGGCTTGACGGCAACCCGGTCCTCGGGCCGGAGCACACCGAAATAGAGCGCCGTCATGATCGAGACCATCGACGCGGAAGAGGCCTGATGGCCGCCAACCTTGAGCCCGTCGGTCTTGGCGCGCAGGTGGTTGGCGTTGTGGATCATCCAGCACGCCAGCCACAACAGCTTCTTTTCGATCGCACGCATTGCCTCGAGCCTTTGGCGGTCCATGCAAGTGCCTCCAGAGTTTGTGCCGAGCATTGTGCCAACGTCATCATCCCGCGTTTTTCGCGCGGCGGAAAGCCGGGCGATATCGCTTCACAGCCTTGACAAGCTGTCGAAGCCGAGTTCCTGGCGCTGCGTTCCGGTCAGAGGAGCCGCCCGTTTGCACGACGTCGCTCGTGCCGGAAGGGCGCCCTAGACGGCATCAAACTGCGCGCGAACGAGCATGCCTTTTCCTCAACCCTGTGCGAAACCGGCAGGAACCGATACGGCACCTTCACGCTTCGGGCGTTACTATGCCGTCCCAGCGAACATTTCAAAGACCGATCACGGTGGATTTTGACATGCGACACCCCAAGATCCTCGTCTTTTCCGGCTCGATCCGTGACGGCTCCTACAACGGGTTGCTGGCTGGTACCATCGCAAAGCGCCTGGCGCTCGCCGATGCCGATGTGTCGCTGATCTCGCTCGGCGACTACCCGATGCCAATCTACGATGGCGACCTGGAAACCTCCGATGGCGTGCCGGAAAATGCCCGCCGGCTGAAGCAGCTGATGCAACGCCACGCCGGCATCTTCATCGCCAGCCCTGAATACAACACCTCGATATCGCCGCTGCTCAAGAACACGCTCGATTGGGTGTCAAGGCTGTCGGACCCCGGCGAGCCGTCGGCCGCCTTCAAAAACCGGGTGTTCGCGCTCGGCGCCGCGTCGACCGGCCGGCTCGGAGGCATCCGCGGGCTGATGGGCCTGAGAACCATCCTTGAGATCGGGCTTGGCGCTCTCGTCATTCCGGAGATGTCGACCGTCGCTAATGCCAAGACCGCCTTCGACGAACATGGTGACCTCAAGGACGAAACGGCGGCCAAGCTCGCGGACAAAACAGTGCGCCGCCTGATCGCCGAAGCGCGGCTACGCGGCGAATGAACGCTGGGCGAGCGTTTGCATTCGCCGCGCCACGCTCTACATAGTGCGGGCTTCCGGTGCCGACTCCTATGGTTCTGACGCCGGGCACAGAGTTCATTTTCAGGACGGGAACCAGAGTCATGACCCGACAGGACGACCCGACCGGCTGGCACGGCACCACCATCCTTGCGGTGCGCAAGGACGGACGCGTGGTGATCGCGGGCGATGGCCAGGTCTCGCTCGGACAGACGGTAATCAAGAGCTCGGCCCGCAAGGTACGCACGTTGGCAAAGGGCGACGTGATCGCCGGCTTCGCCGGCGCGACGGCTGATGCCTTTACCTTGTTCGAGCGGCTCGAGGCCAAGCTCGAACAGTATTCCGGGCAGCTGATGCGGGCCTGTGTCGAGCTCGCAAAGGACTGGCGCACCGACCGCTACCTGCGCCGACTCGAGGCAATGATGCTGGTCGCCGACAAGTCGATCACCCTGGTGCTGACCGGCACCGGTGACGTGCTGGAGCCGGAAGGCGGCGTCATGGGAATCGGCTCGGGCGGCAACTACGCGCTCGCGGCTGCCCGCGCTCTGATGGACACGGACGCCGACGCCGAGACCATCGCCCGCAAGGCCATGGCGATCGCCGCCGACATCTGCGTCTATACGAATGGGAACGTGGTGGTGGAGACGCTGCATGCGGACTGATCCGCATCAGATCAGCTTCCTCCCCGTCGCTCCGGAGCATTATCCGCTCCTGAGCCGCTGGCTCGAGGCGCCACATGTGCGGGAATGGTGGGGCGATCCGGAGGAGGAGCTCGGCTTTATACGAGACATGGTGGAAGGTCGTGACACGACTCGGCCTTTTCTGATTGCACTCGACGGTGCGCTCGTCGGCTATATCCAGGTCTGGTTCGTCGGCCACCACCAGAACGAGAGCTGGATCCGGGACCACCCCTGGCTGGCTGAGTTGCCTGCGGAGACGGTCGGCGTCGACCTTTCGATCGGCGAGGCGGGCCTGCTTTCACAAGGCATCGGGTCCGCGGCACTCGCCACCTTCGTGCGCCGGCTCCTCGATGAAGGACACAAGTCGATCATCATCGATCCGGACCCTGGCAACAGGCGCGCCATTCGCGCCTATATGAAGGCCGGGTTCCGCCCCATCCCCCATCTTGAAGGACGCACCGGCGACGTCCTGATCATGCACTACGATCCGAAAACAAACGAAGCACAATGACCACGTTCTCTCCTCGCGAAATTGTCTCAGAGCTCGACCGCCACATCATCGGTCAGAAGGATGCCAAGCGCGCCGTCGCCATTGCCCTGCGCAACCGCTGGCGCCGTCAGCAGCTCCAGGGGCAAATGCGCGAGGAAGTGCTTCCGAAAAACATCCTGATGATCGGCCCAACCGGCGTCGGCAAGACTGAAATCTCACGCCGGCTGGCGAAGCTCGCCAACGCACCCTTCATCAAGGTTGAGGCCACGAAGTTCACGGAGGTGGGCTATGTCGGTCGCGACGTCGAGCAGATCGTACGCGACCTCTTGGAGGCGGGCATCGCGCTGGTGAGAGCCGAAAAGCGAAAGTCGGTCGCGGCCAAGGCACATCTTCAGGCCGAAGAGCGCGTGCTCGACGCGCTTGTCGGCAAGAACGCCAGCCCGTCGACGCGTGAAACCTTCCGCAAGCGCCTGCGCAACAACGAGCTCGACGACAAGGAGATCGAGGTCGAGGTCAAGGCCCAGCCGCAGATGCCCCGGTTCGAAATGCCGGGCATGCCGGGAGCGAGCGTCGGCGTGATGAACATTTCCGACCTGCTCGGGAAGGCATTCGGCGGACAGACCAAGACCAAGCGAACCACCGTGAAGGACTCCTACGACATTTTGATCGCCGAGGAGTCGGACAACCTTCTCGATGAGGACAAGATCATCGAGGAGGCGACCCAACTCGTTGAAAATGCCGGCATCGTCTTTCTCGACGAAATCGACAAGATCTGTGCCCGTGAGGGCCGGGTGGGCGGCGATGTCTCTCGCGAGGGCGTGCAGCGCGACCTTCTGCCGCTGATCGAGGGCACGGTGGTCGCGACCAAGTACGGCCCAGTCAAGACCGACCACATCCTCTTCATTGCGTCCGGCGCCTTCCACGTTGCCAAACCGTCCGACCTGCTGCCGGAACTGCAGGGCCGCCTTCCGATCCGCGTCGAGCTGAAGGCCCTCACCAAGGATGATTTCCGCGCCATTCTGACAGAGACCGAGGCGAGCCTGATCAAGCAGTACGTCGCCCTGATGGCCACCGAAGGTCTCGCCCTGGAGTTCACCGAGGACGCGATTGACGAAATCGCGACCATCGCCGTCGACCTCAACGCCACCATCGAGAACATCGGGGCTCGCCGGCTGCAGACGGTCATGGAGCGCGTTCTCGATGAAGTTTCCTTCACCGCTCCGGATCGGGCCGGGGAGACGGTGGTGATCGATGCGGCCTACGTTCGCGACAATATCGGCGAGCTTGCCCGCAACATCGACCTATCCCGCTTTATCCTGTAGCGTCAGCCGCGGCGGCGCGCCGGCCGCTTGTCCGCTTCCGTGTCTGATGGCAGCATGCGCCCATGGTTGCGATCCGCAAGAGCTTCGAGGAAGGCCACCGCCGCAAGTTTCTGGTCGTCATAGACGAAACCCCGGAATGCGACCGGGCAATTGTCTATGCCGCCAAGCGGGCGGAGCGGACCGGAGGTGTGGTCACCCTGCTCTACGTGATTGCCAACCAGGATTTCCAGCATTGGCTCGGCGTAGAGGACATCATGCGCGCCGAGGCACGGGAAGAGGCGGAACTCGCCATTGGCCGCGCTGCAGAACGGGTGCGTCAGATCGCACGGACGGAACCCGAAACGGTGATCCGCGAAGGCAATCGGGCGGAGGCGATCCTTGAACTGATCGAGCAGGACGCAGATATTGCCATCCTCGTGCTTGCGGCGGGAACCAGCTCGGAAGGTCCCGGCCCGTTGGTGACCCAGATTGCCGGAAAGGCAGCGGCGAACTTTCCGATTCCCGTCACCATCGTCCCCGGCACGCTGGATGAGGCCGAGATCGCCGCCCTGGCCTGACGGAACGCTACCGTGTGGCCGCGAGCCGGCTTGAATGCTGGCAGTCTTCGCCTACCTTCGCTATCAGTCTGGAATAATTCCAAGGTGGCGGCGCGCTGCGCTTGCCTCTATAATTGCGAATGAAGTATCGCACCTCCGTGTTTGTCGGCGGAGATGACGCGCAACAGAAGGAAGCCGCTCGATGTTCATTCAGACCGAGGCGACGCCCAACCCGGCGACGCTCAAGTTCCTGCCGGGTCGAATCGTGCTGTCCGAAGGCACCCGTGACTTCCGCTCGCCGGCCGACGCGGCCGCCTCTCCGCTCGCCGAGAAGCTGTTCGCCGTTCCAGGAGTGGCGGGCATCTTCTTTGGCCACGACTTCATCACCGTGACCAAGGACGATACCGACTGGCAGCATATGAAACCGGCCATTCTCGGCGCGATTATGGAGCATTTCATGTCGGGCGCCGCAGTGCTTCGCGAGGACGAACCCGGCGAATCCTCCGAGGAATTCTTCGACAGCGAAGACGGCGAGACCGTTGACACCATCAAGGAGCTTATCGAGACCCGGGTGCGGCCTGCCGTAGCCCAGGATGGCGGCGACATCACCTTCAAGGGCTTCCGGGACGGCGTCGTCTATCTTTCGATGCGCGGCGCCTGCGCCGGATGCCCCTCCTCGACGGCAACCCTCCGGCACGGGATCCAGAACCTGCTTCGCCACTTCGTGCCCGAGGTCGAGGAGGTTCGGTCGATCTGACGACGCTGGACGACGGCGTTCTCGGAAGGTAAGTCCGGTGTAAGTCCATCGGGTCGCCCGGACATCGCGCGGCTCTGCCTCGGGTCGCCGCATGCGCCTTCTTGCAATCGACACCGCCCTTGCCGCCTGTTCCGCTGCCGTCCTGTGCGACGGAGCAGAGTCGAAGCTGATCACGGCAAGCGAACATATCGGCCGCGGTCACGCCGAGCGGCTGACCGGCATGATCGGGGAGGTCATGGCAGAGGCCGGTGTAGCGTTCGACACGCTCGACCGCATCGCTGTCACTGTCGGCCCCGGCAGCTTTACGGGACTGCGGGTCGGACTCGCTGTGGCACGCGGCTTTGCCGTAGTGCTTGGCATTCCCGTTATCGGCGTCACCACGCTCGAAGGAATTGCGGCCGGCGTGGAGCGGCGGACGACCTGCCGGCAATCGCTTTGCGTGGTCCTTGACGCCAGGGGCGACGACGTTTACTGGCAGCGTTTCGCCGGCGACGGAACCGAACGAGATCGGCCGGGTCTCATCGAAGCCGCCGTCCTGGCGCAGCGCCTCGCGCCCGGGGAACGCATCGCGGGTTCCGGTGCGCACAAGCTCATCGCCGCCGGCCTCCCAGCGAGCCGCGTCATCGACGAAGCCGCCTATCCCGACATTGCCGACATCGCCCGTCTCGGCGCTCGAACCGATCCGGGCGAAAATCCTCCGGAACCCTGCTATCTGCGCCCGCCGGACGCCAGGCCTCAGCCCCGCGACGGGAGGCTGCTCCTATGACGTTCTGGTGGTTTTGGACGGCCCAGCCGGTGGTCGAGGACGCGTCCGCCGACGATTTCGAAGCGCTTGCCGCCATCCATGCGCAGAGCTTCGGGCAAGCTTGGTCGGCGGACGAACTGGCTGCGCTGGCGGCACAGGATGGTGCCATGCTGCTGCTCGCCCGCCGTGGCAATCTCTACGGCACCCGGAGACCACTCGGCTTCGTCCTCGTTCGGCGCGCCGCCGACGAGGCGGAAGTGCTGACCATCGTGGTGGCGCCTCGTGCCCGCAGACGCGGCGTCGGCGCTCAATTGCTCCGCGCGGCGATGTCACGGCTCTATGGTGAACGGATCGCGGCGCTGTTTCTCGAAGTTGACGCGAGCAACATGCCGGCGCTCCGCCTGTACGAGAGTCTCGGATTTCGCCGCGTTGGCGAGCGCCGCAGCTATTACAGTCGGAGCCCCGCGGACGGTACGGCGCTTGTCATGCGCGTCGATCTGGCTTAAGCGCTGACCTGTCGGAAGGCCGGTGTGATGGACTAAAATGGGGCACGAGCGCTTCGGCCGATATCCCGAAACGTTCTGGAGGCGGCGTGAACGGGCCCGAAAACACGATATCGCTTGAAGACCTGTGCGTGACCAAGGGCATGCGCATGACCGATCAGCGCCGCGTGATCGCGCGGGTGATCGAGCAGGCGACTGATCACCCCGACGTCGAGGAGCTCTATCGCCGCGCCGCCGCCGAGGATCCGCGCATCTCGATATCCACGGTCTATCGTACCGTGAAGCTGTTCGAAGACGCCGGTATCATCGAGCGCCATGATTTTCGTGATGGTCGCGCGCGCTATGAGACCACGCCCGAAGAGCATCACGACCACCTGATCGACCTGAAATCGGGCGCTGTGATCGAATTCCGCAACGAGGAAATCGAGGCGCTGCAGGAGGCGATCGCGCGCCGGCTCGGCTATCGTCTTGTCGATCACCGGCTCGAACTCTACGCCGTCCCGCTCAGGCCGGAGGACAAAGACTAGCCCATGATCCGCAGCATCAGGGCGCTGCTCGTCCTCTCCACATTGGCGCTCGTCACTGTCGTGATGATTCCGTTCCAATGGATCGCGCTCAGGGCTGGCTGGGATCTTCGGCGGCGCTTGCCTGTATTGTGGCACCGCATCGCTTGCAGGCTCGTCGGTATCCGCATTATAGAGCACGGTAAGCCGTCTGCCGCGCGACCGCTGCTGATCGCCGCGAATCACAGCTCGTGGCTCGACATCACGGTGCTCGGGTCACGCATGCCGCTGAGCTTCATCGCAAAGTCGGAAGTGGCGGGTTGGCCGGTGTTCGGTCTTTTCGCCAAGCTGCAGCGTTCGGTGTTCGTCGATCGAGAACGCCGCGCCGATACCGGCCGGATCGCGGCGGAAATCGGCACACGAATGGTCGATGGCGATGCCATGGTGCTGTTCGCTGAAGGCACATCGAACGACGGCAACGGCGTGCTGCCGTTCCGCTCCGCCCTGCTCGGTGCCGCCCGGCATGCGCTCGCGGGCGAAAAGTCCGAGGTCCTGGTCCAACCGTTGTCAATCGCCTACACGCGGCTGCAAGGATTGCCAATGGGGCGCCAGTTTCGGCCGCGGGTCGCCTGGTACGGCGACATGGAAATGGCCGGTCACTTCCTCGCCGTGGTAAAGGAGGGAGCGATCGATGTGGAGCTTGGCTGGGGCAAGCCGATCCCGTTCCGGCTTGACACCGACCGCAAGGCGTTGGCGCGGCGGTTGGAGAGCGAGGTCAGGGCCATGACCGTCGCCGCGTTGACCGGTAGCTCCCGCCGTGCTGAGGGCCCACCGGCGGATCCGCTATTCTCATCCGGGGAAAAACCGGTTAAAGCTCCGGCCTGAATGGCCGGAGTCCCGCAGATCCGGCGTCGTCCGACGATGGCCAATGCGAGGGGCGGCGATGGCGGGACGGAGAGCATCCGAGGAACGAATGAGCGACACCGCGCATCCCGCGGCCGGAACCGACGCCACGGCGGCAAAGCCGCATCGCCGCGTCTTCGTAAAGACGTACGGCTGTCAGATGAACGTCTATGACAGCGGCCGGATGACCGATGCGTTGGTCCCCGAGGGGTTTCAGCCGACCGCAAGCCCTGACGACGCCGACTTGGTGATCCTGAACACCTGTCACATCCGAGAGAAGGCCGCGGAAAAGGTCTATTCCGAACTCGGCCGGCTACGGAAACTGAAGGAAAGCCGTGCTCGTGACGGCGGCACGATGATGATTGGCGTCGCCGGCTGCGTGGCGCAGGCCGAGGGCGAGGAAATCGCTCGTCGCGCCCCCGTAGTCGATGTGGTGTTCGGACCGCAGAGCTACCATCGTTTGCCGGACCTGCTGAAGCGCGCGGAGGGCGGCGCGACTGTCGTCGAGACCGAGTTCGAGATTGACGAGAAATTCGCTCATCTGGCGAAGCCTTCCGCAGAGGCGACCCGCGGGCGCGGCGTCACCGCCTTTCTCACGGTGCAGGAAGGATGCGACAAGTTCTGCACCTTCTGTGTCGTGCCTTACACCCGAGGAGCCGAGGTGTCTCGGCCGGTGGCGCAGATCGTCGCGGAGGCCGAGCGGCTTGTTGCCGCTGGTGTCCGCGAGGTCACGCTGCTCGGCCAGAACGTCAATGCCTGGCACGGCGAAGGGCCGGATGGGCGCCGCTGGGGTCTCGGTGCCCTGCTCCACCGTCTCGCCGATATTCCGGGCATCGAGCGGCTGCGTTACACAACCAGCCACCCGCGTGACATGGACGACGCCCTGATTGCCGCGCATCGTGACCTCGATGTGCTGATGCCCTATCTGCATCTGCCGGTGCAGTCCGGGTCCGATCGGGTGCTGAGGGCGATGAACCGCCGCCACAGCCGTGATGATTACTTCCGCCTCGTCGACCGCATCCGAACGGCAAGGCCAGATATCGCACTGTCGGGCGATTTCATCGTCGGCTTTCCCGGCGAAACCGATAGCGATTTTGCTGACACGATCGACCTCGTCGAGCGGGTCGGTTATGCGTCGGCCTTCTCGTTCAAATACAGCCCGCGTCCTGGCACGCCGGGAGCCGGATTCGACGATCAGATCGACGAGGCCGTCAAGACCGAACGGCTGGCGCGGCTGCAGAACCTGCTCGCAAGTCAGCAGACCGACTTCAACCGCTCGCTGGTCGGCAAGCGGGTCAGGGTTCTGTTCGAGAAGCCAGGCCGAAAACCCGGGCAGCTCGCTGGGCGATCGCCCTGGCTGCAGGCTGTCCATGTCGAGGCACCGGCGGATCTGATCGGCCGGATCGCGGTGGTGGAAATCATCGAAGTCACGACAAATTCCTTGTTAGGACGACTGACGAGCGGGCAGGATGAAGTCGGATTCGACCAGGACGTCGCACTTCATGCCTGAAATAACCAGGAGGTTTGCTTGACGGGCAATGCCCCTCCTCCGGTGCGCGGCGGCTCCGGCCGCACGGTTGTGCCGGCATCCGACATCACCCATGTCGTGCTCGCCTTCGACGACAACCGACTAGTCGGCGATCTATTCGGCCAGTTCGACCAAAACCTGGCCATTATCGAGCAGCGTCTGGGGGTGGACGCGGTGGCTCGCGGCAACCAGGTCACGATCAAGGGGCCGCATTCGGCCTGTGATCAGGCCCGCCATGCCCTGGAATCGCTTTATCACCGCCTGCAGCAAGGGCACGAACTGCACCCCGCGGACGTGGAGGGGGCCTTACGCATGGCGGCCACCGCAGAGGCACAGCTGACCTTGCCGACGATCGAGCCACGCTCGCGGCTTGCCTTTGCCCAGATCGGAACCCGGCGAAAGACGGTGGTGGCACGCACCGCTGCCCAGGATGCCTATATCCGGGCGATGGATAGGGCCGACCTGGTATTCGGCACGGGACCGGCGGGAACGGGCAAGACCTTTCTGGCCGTCGCCTACGCCGCCGCGCTGCTGGAGCGGGGTGACGCGGCACGGCTGGTGCTTTCGCGTCCGGCCGTCGAGGCCGGCGAGCGGCTCGGGTTCCTTCCCGGCGATATGAAGGAGAAGGTCGACCCCTACCTGCGTCCCCTCTATGACGCGCTCTACGAAATGATGCCGCCGGAGAAGGTCGATCGCGGTCTGCAGTCAGGCATGATCGAGGTCGCGCCGCTGGCGTTCATGCGCGGCCGGACGCTGGCCAACGCTGTGGTGCTGCTCGACGAGGCGCAGAATACCACCACGATGCAGATGAAGATGTTCCTGACCCGGCTCGGTGAGAACTCGAAGATGATCGTCAACGGCGATCCGAGCCAGGTCGATTTGCCGCCCGGCCAGCGCTCCGGACTCAATGAGGCGCTGGCGCTGCTTGCCGGCGTCGAAGGTATCGCCCACGTCCGCTTCACGGAGGCGGACGTGGTTCGCCACGAGCTGGTCGCTCGCATCGTCAAGGCCTATGACGATGCTGCGCGCCGGGCCGCCGAGGAACGCGAACAAGCGGCCGCCGACCAACGTTATGGGGAAGAGCCGGCATCGCCGGGACAGCGAAGGACGGGACGATGATCGCCGAGCGGACAGACCCGGGCCTGGCCGACATCGACATTGCGATCGATGTCATTGTGGAGGTGGCCGGCTGGCCGACGGAGGAAGACCTTACCAGACTGGCCCGAGCCGCGGTCACCGCGGCCGTCGAAACCGCCCGCCTTCAGGCCGTGCCAGGAGCGGAGGTCGCGATCTTCTTCGCCGATGACGCGCGACTGCGCACCCTCAACGGCGAATGGCGCGGCAGGGACGCGCCGACGAACGTCCTGTCCTTTGAAGGCAGCAATGGCTCTGGACCGCCCTACGGCCCGCTGCTTGGCGATATCGTGCTCGCGCTCGAAACGGTGACTCGCGAGGCGGAAGAGCAGGGGAAGCGGTTCGAACACCATCTTTCGCATCTGATGATACACGGTCTTCTTCACCTTTTCGGTTATGATCACCAGATAGAGGCCGAAGCGGAGGTAATGGAGGACGCGGAGCGACGGGCCCTTGCCCGTCTTGGGATTGCAGACCCCTACGCCGATGCGCCGCTCGCAGGCAGGGATGACGTCGCGGCCGATTGACTCCGCAGATGAGACTATGATGAACACTACGGAAGCGCGAAGTACTGAAACCGGACAACCCACGGCGGGGTCCGGAACGGATGAGGATTCGTCGGATTCTCCCAACGGCGCAGGGTCCGGTTCCTGGATGACCCGGATCGGGTCGACCCTCTGGAAAGTTGCAGGCCTGCGCCGGAACGCAAGCGCCTCGCTGCGCGAGAACCTGAAGGACGAACTTGCCCGCGACTCCGGGGCCGATGCCACCTTCACACCCGAAGAACGCGTCCTGCTCGGCAATATCTTGCGGCTCCGCGAAGTGCGCGTCGAGGACGTGATGGTTCCACGCGCGGACATCGAGGCGGTGGAGGAAACCATCTCCCTCGGTCGACTGATGGAGGCGTTTCGCGAGTCCGGCCATTCACGCATGCCGGTCTATCGCGAAAACCTCGATGACCCTCGCGGCATGGTTCATATCAAGGATCTAATGGCCTATTTCGCGGAGCGAGCAAGCGCTGCGACGCGTAACGGCTCTGGGCAAGGCGCGTCCGGCGCGGATGGGGCAAAAAACGGCGCTTCGCAAGGCTCCAGCGCCCTGAACCAGCTCGATCTCGCAGGCGTGGATCTCAAACGCCCACTCTCGGAGATCGGTATTATTCGTCCGCTGCTGTTCGTGCCACCATCAATGCCGGCGACCGACCTGATGACCAAAATGCAGGCGGGCCGACTGCAGATGGCTCTTGTGATCGACGAATACGGTGGAACCGATGGCCTGGTATCGCTCGAGGACATTGTCGAGACCGTGGTCGGCGACATCGAGGACGAGCACGACGAAGATGAGGAGCCGATGATCGCGGCCGCAGGCGACAACGTCTGGATAGCCGACCCCCGCGTCCTGATCGAGGATCTCGAGCAGGAGCTCGGCGCCGATTTCAAGCTCGGCGAGCTCGCGGAAGAGGTCGACACTCTAGGAGGATTGCTGTTTTCCGTCGTTGGGCGCGTGCCCGCACGCGGTGAGTTGATCGCACCAAAGGAAATTCCAGGATACGAGTTTGAAGTCCTGGACGCCGATCCAAGGCGAATCAAGCGACTGCGCGTTCGGCGACGTCGGGTCGTCGACATGCGTGCCGTGGACGGTCGTCGGCGGCCGCGGCGCTCTGACGCCGCCGAATAGGCTGATCGCGGCGTTAAACCGCGGCGAAGACGGCATCGCAAGCCGGCCCGATACGGCGAATTTCGCGTATAACGTCAAACGTCGTCGCGTCGGTGATTCGGAGCGGGTCTGCGCATCTTGCGGAAGTTTTCCCATATTTTCCTGCTCGCGTGGGGATGGCAACGCTGGGGACTGGCATTCGTCTTCGGCGCGATCGCCGCATTGGCCTTTCCGCCATTCGGCTGGTTCCCGGTCCTGTTCCTGTCTTTACCGGCCCTGGTCTGGCTGCTCGATGGCGCGATGGAAAGGGATGCGATTGGCCGCCGCAGGTTCCGACCGGCGCTTGCAGTTGGTTGGTGGTTCGGCTTCGGCTTTCATCTTGCGGGCCTTTGGTGGATCGGTACGGCCTTTCTCGTCGACGCAGAGGCGCATGCCTGGCTGATGCCCTTTGCCGTGATTGCAATGCCCGCCGGACTGGCGCTTTTCACGGCGTTGGCGACGGGCGTGGCCCGGTTGGTCTGGCATGATGGCGTCCTCCGCATCCTCGCCCTGGCGCTCGTCCTTTTTGCCGCCGACTGGCTTCGGGGGCATGTCCTGACGGGGTTCCCGTGGAATGTCTGGGGGTATGCGCTGAGCGGCAGTCTCCCCATGATCCAGTTCGCTTCGGTGGTCGGCGTCTACGGGCTTGGTTTCCTGGTGACGTTCGCGTTCGCCGCGCCCGCCGTAATCGCCGACGCCCCCGGGCGCAGCCGCACGCTCATGCTCGCCGCATCGCCGGCGATCCTGCTGGGGCTTGCGCTCTTCGGCTACGTCAGGCTTCAGAACGCGCCCCCTTCCGACCTTCCAGACACCATTGTCCGCGTCGTCCAGCCCTCGATTCCCCAAGCGGAAAAGTGGCTTCCGGAACGTCGGGCGGCGATCTTTGCCGACTATGTCGACCTCAGCGCCCAAGACGTGGAAAACGGCATGAACCCGGCTGCGGGCAGGATCGTCGTCTGGCCGGAGGCGGCGCTGCCTTTTCTGTTGACGGAGGAGCCGGGCGCCCTTGCGGCCATCGCCGCACTGCTCCGGCCGCAGGATATCCTCATTACCGGGGCGGTGCGCGTCGATCGCGGGAGCATCGAACCGGTCTATTATAACAGTGTCTATGTCGTGGCCGAGGATGGAACCATCGTCGAGGCCTACGACAAGACCCACCTCGTCCCCTTCGGGGAGTACGTTCCCCTTGAAGGCCTGTTGGAGAAGGCCGGAATCGCAAAGCTGGTGCAGGGTGCCGGCGACTTTGGCGCCGGCTTCCGCCACCGGGTGCTCCAGGTTCCCGGACTGCCTTCCTTTCTGCCGCTCATCTGTTACGAGGCCATCTTTCCCGGAGCCATTGTCACGCCCGACGGGCGGCCGGAACTGCTGCTCAATGTCACCAATGACGCCTGGTTCGGCACCACCTCCGGCCCCTTCCAGCATTTTGCTCAAGCCCGAATGCGTTCCGTCGAGCAGGGCCTGCCAATGGTGCGCGCCGCGAACACTGGGATATCTGCGATCATTGATCCCTACGGGCGGGTTCGCTCCCGGATAGGGCTCAACAAGCGGGACGTGATCGATGCCACGCTTCCGGGAGCACTGCCTCCCACGATCTACGCACGCCACGGCGCCGTTCTGCTGCCAATCCTCTTCGTGCTTCTGACCGGGGTCGCCTGTACCGCATACTACGTAGTCTATGCTCGTAAAGATTGACGAGCCTTACGTAGTAGCGTCATCATTCGGCCGTGACCGCTGCAATGCGCCGCAGCGGAAGCAAAAATAAATGGATGACAGGCCATGTCGTCCGATCGCTTCGGATGTCTCCCGCTGAATATTCATCGGACTCGCCCCGAAGCGACGCTCCGTTGGCCTGCCCCATGTACAATAACCTTGGTCACGTCACCGAGAAAAGAGAGAAAGAGGGCCCGCCGATGGCCAGCAAAAAAGCACCTAACCCCATCGATATACATGTTGGGAGTAGGGTCAGACTTCGACGCATGATGCTTGGAATGAGCCAGGAGAAGCTGGGGGAAAGCCTCGGCATCACCTTCCAGCAAATTCAGAAGTATGAAAAGGGGACAAATCGCATCGGCGCCAGCCGCCTGCAGCACATCGCTACGATTCTGAAGGTTCCGGTGTCGTTCTTTTTCGAGGATGCTCCGGGCGCCCCTGCAGAAGCGGGCGGATTTGCCGAGGCGCAGCCGACGTCTTATGTCGTGGACTTCCTGTCGTCGTCGGAGGGCCTCTCCCTGAACAAGGCATTCGTTCGGATCGAAGATCCCAAGGTACGCCGCAAGATCGTAGACCTCGTCCGCGTCCTGGCTGGTGAAGAGGCCTGACCGGAGGGACTATTCCCTGGCGGCTTGACGTCGGGTAGGCAACTCGTTCACAAACACCGCGGAAGCGGCGGGCATCCCGCCGCTTCCTTTATGTTCTCCCTTCCCAGAAGGACGATCGCCAATGGCCCGTCAGGATTACCTCTTCACGTCGGAGTCGGTGTCCGAAGGACATCCCGACAAGCTTTGCGACCGCGTATCCGACACGGTCGTCGATGCCTTTCTACGTGAAATGCCCGAGGCCCGTGTGGCCTGCGAGACGCTGGCAACGACCAACCGCGTCGTTATTGCTGGCGAGACCCGTGGCCCCAACACGTTGACGCCCGAGTACATTGCGCACCTGGCGCGGCTGGCGATCAAGGACATCGGCTACGAACAGGACGGTTTCCACTGGGAGACCTGCGACATCGCCGTCCACCTTCACGCCCAATCAGCGCATATTGCCCAGGGCGTCGACGCGTCCGAAAACAAGGACGAAGGCGCCGGCGATCAGGGCATCATGTTCGGCTACGCCTGCAGAGAGACCCCCGAATTGATGCCCGCGCCGATCTACTACGCCCACAAGATTCTCCGCACGCTGGCGGAGGCCCGGAAGTCCGGCCGCGAGCCTGCGCTCGGCCCGGACGCCAAGAGCCAGGTCACCGTGCGTTACGAAGATGGCCGGCCGGTCGGCGTCACCTCGATCGTGCTGTCGACCCAGCACATTGATCCGGATCTCACGTCGGACGACGTGCGTAAGATCGTCGAGCCGTACATCGTCGCCTCCCTGCCGTCGGGCTGGATCTCCGGCGAGACGGTGTGGCACGTCAATCCGACCGGTAAATTCGTCATCGGCGGACCCGACGGCGATTGCGGTCTTACCGGACGCAAGATCATCGTCGACACCTACGGCGGTGCGGCCCCGCACGGCGGCGGCGCCTTCTCCGGCAAGGATCCCACCAAGGTCGATCGCTCGGCCGCCTATGCCGCGCGCTATCTTGCAAAGAACGTCGTCGCTGCCGATCTCGCGGACCGTTGCACGATCCAGCTGTCCTATGCCATCGGCATCGCCGAACCGCTGTCGGTCTATGTCGATCTCCACGGCACGGGCCGCGTCGAGGAGGCCAAGCTGGAGAATGCGCTGCGCGGTGTCATGCGCCTGACGCCGCGCGGCATTCGCGAGCATCTCGGCCTGAACCGGCCGATCTATGCACGGACGGCGGCCTACGGTCACTTCGGCCGCGAGCCGGAGTCCGATGGCGGCTTCTCCTGGGAAAAGATCGACCTCGTCCACGCGCTACGCGACGCCGTCTGATTGTTTGCATCCGCGACGGTTTGCCGCCCGCGCCATAATACAGCCGGGCGGCCGCAATTCTCATCGATCGACATGACCGACCGCCCCCAAGGCTCCTTCTTCGGCCGCCGCGTCGGCAAGCCGCTCCGCAGCCGGCAAAAGACTTTGATGGAATCCGTGCTGCCCGAGCTGCGGATCGACATCACGGCACCGGCTCCCGTCCCACTGTCGCGGTTATTCTCCACGGCGGTTTCGGCGATCTGGTTGGAGATCGGGTTCGGCGGCGGCGAACATCTTCTTCACGAAGCCGAGCGGCTGCCGGAAACCGGCTTCATTGGTGTGGAGCCGTTTGTCGCCGGCATGGCGAAGGCCGTGGCGGCAATTCATGAGGCTCAGCTCGGCAACGTCCGGCTTTACGACGATGATGCTGGTCTCGTGCTGGACTGGCTGCCGGAGGCCTCCCTCGCTGGGGTCTATCAACTTTATCCAGATCCCTGGCCCAAGCGGCGACACTGGAAGCGACGCTTCGTCAATGCAGCCAATCTCGACCGCCTGGCCCGTGTCATGCAGCCTGGAGCGCCGTTTCGCTTCGCCAGCGACATCGACAGCTATGTCGATCAGGTCCTCGTGCTCGCTCGAGATCACCCCGCCTTTGAATGGACGGCGACCCGATCGGCCGATTGGAAGACGCCGTGGCAGCCGTGGTCGGGCACTCGCTATGAGCAGAAGGCGCTGCGCGAGGGTCGCGTTCCACGATACCTGGAGCTGCGAAGAATCTGATTGCGCGTGATCGCGGACCAGTTCGGTCCGGTCGGAGGATAGCCGGGCGTCAGGCGCGCGCTTCATTGTTGCCTTTCCATTTCAGTGGCATGTCGGCCCCCATAACGCCCTCCCTCGCGCTCGAACCGGAAACCGTCGCTCAGATCCAGGCCGGCTGCGACGTCATCCGCGGCGTGCTTGGCAATTCCGTTGTGGCACTCTACCTCTATGGATCGGCGGTAGCGGGTGGCCTCCGTCCGAGCAGCGATGTCGACCTCCTTGCCCTCATTGACCGCTCGCTGTTCGACGACGAGCGGGCCGTACTCATCCGGCGGGTTCTGCCAACCGCGGCAGGCCATCTTTCCTCGACTCAGCTGGACCGGCAACCGCGAACCAGTTCATCGCCGCTCGCCCCTTGCACCGTGCGCCGAAATCGCTATATTGCCGCCAAAGTTCTCTTGCGGCTCAGCTGAGCGGTTCAAGAGTGGGCCCGCCCGGGACCCGCTCTTTTTTATTTCCCGAAGGCTGCCGCAAAGGGCGACACGATGCCGGCTTTCCGGTGCGGCCGAGGCAACAAACACGGTGCAGGATCACGAACCGAGACTGGTGACGGAACACGGGCTCGAGGCGCGCGTCGCCGCGATCGTGGAGCCCGTGGTCGAGGACCTGGGCTATCGGCTGGTTCGCATCAAGATCTCGAGTCTCAATGGCTGCACGTTGCAGATCATGGCAGAGCGGCCGGACGGTACAATGTCCGTGGAGGACTGCGAAGCAGTCAGCCGAGCAGTTTCGCCGGTGCTCGACGTCGACGACCCGATCAACAGGGCCTACCATCTCGAGGTTTCATCACCCGGGATCGACCGGCCCCTGGTGCGTCGCGGCGATTTCGATCGCTGGAGCGGCCACGAGGCGAAAATCGAGATGGCTGTTGCCCAGCACGGGCGCAAGCGGTTTCGGGGCCTGGTGCTCGGCAGCCGCGGGGACGCAGTGGCCCTGCGCCTGCCCGACGCGGCGGAGGGACAGCCGAACGAGATCGAACTGCCGATTGCAGATATCGGAGAGGCTCGACTTGTGCTTACGGATGCGCTGATCGAGGCTGCACTGAAGGCCGACAAGGCGGCAAGGCAAGGTCGGAACACAGCGTCTGACGGCGGGATCAGTTAAGGGGATCGACGCGGCCACTAGCCGGACGGCGTCCGGTCCCAAAGACAACCACGCCATGGACATGGCGTGACGAGGAGTGACCTGAAATGGCAATCAGTGCGAACCGGCTCGAGCTTCTGCAGATTGCGGATGCGGTGGCGCGCGAGAAGACGATCGACCGAGGGATCGTGATTGCGGCCATGGAGGATGCGATCCAGAAGGCCGCGCGGTCGCGCTACGGCACCGAGACGGAGGTCCGCGCCGAGATCAACTCCCGCACCGGCGAGATCAAGCTGCAACGCCTGTTGCTCGTCGTCGATAAGGTCGAGAACATCTCGACCGAGATCGGGATCGAGGAAGCCAAGCGCCGAAATCCCGAGGCTCAGCTCGGCGATTACATCGCGGAACCGCTGCCGCCTCTCGATTTCGGGCGCATTGCCGCCCAGTCAGCCAAGCAGGTGATCGTGCAGAAAGTGCGCGAGGCCGAGCGCGATCGCCAGTATGACGAGTTTAAGGACAGGATCGGCGAAATCATCAATGGCGTCGTCAAGCGTGTCGAATATGGCAACGTCATTGTCGACCTCGGCCGGGGCGAAGCGATCGTGCGGCGCGACGAGTTGATCCCGCGGGAAACTTTTCGCAACGGTGATCGAATTCGCGCCTATATATATGATGTGCGGCGCGAGCAGCGCGGCCCCCAGATATTCCTGTCGCGGACCCATCCGCAGTTCATGGCCAAACTGTTCGCGCAGGAGGTACCGGAAATCTACGATGGTGTCATCGAGATCAAGGCCGTCGCCCGCGATCCGGGCTCGCGCGCCAAGATCGCGGTGATCTCCAAGGACAGTTCGATCGATCCGGTCGGTGCGTGCGTCGGTATGCGTGGCAGTCGCGTGCAGGCCGTGGTCGGCGAGTTGCAGGGCGAGAAGATCGACATCATCCCCTGGAACCCGGATGCGGCGACCTTCATCGTCAACGCGCTGCAGCCGGCGGAAGTCACCAAGGTTGTGCTCGACGAGGACGCCGAGCGCATCGAGGTGGTTGTGCCCGACGACCAACTGTCGCTCGCCATCGGGCGGCGCGGCCAGAATGTCCGCCTCGCCTCACAGCTCACGGGCTGGGCGATCGACATCATGACGGAGCAGGAAGAATCGGAGCGCCGCCAGAAGGAGTTTGCCGAACGCTCACAGCTTTTCATGGAGGCGCTTAACGTCGACGAGATGGTCGGCCAACTGCTTGCCTCGGAAGGCTTCACCTCCGTCGAGGAAGTGGCCTATGTTGACCTCGACGAGGTCTCGACCATCGAGGGCTTTGACGAGGAGACCGCCGAGGAGATCCAGGCACGGGCCCGCGAGCATCTGGAAGAACTCGAGGCGAAGCTCGACGAGGAGCGCAGGGAACTCGGCGTCGCCGACGAGCTGCGAGAGATCCCGGGAATCACCACCGCGATGATGGTGGCGCTCGGCAAGGATGGCGTGCTGACGATCGAGGATCTGGCCGGTTGCGCCACCGACGATCTCGTCGGCTGGACCGAGCGGTCTAACGGCGACGTCACCCGTCACGCTGGGGCTCTCAGCGCGTTCGATGTAAGCCGGGCCGACGCCGAAGAGATGATCATGGCTGCCCGCATCAAGGCGGGTTGGGTCACGCCCGAGGATCTCCTGGCCGACGAGGAACTTCCGGAGGCGGTCGAAGAGGAGGCCGTGACGGAGCCGCTTCACACCGGTGTCGTCCGCGAAGGTTAAGCCGGGATCGGGCCCCGGCAACACGGAGGCCTAGGTGCCGAGAAAGAACGAACCTATGGAGCGGTGCTGTGCGCTCACCCGTGAGGTGCGGCCAGTCTCCGAGTTGATCCGGTTCGTTGCGGCACCGGACGGGTCGATCGTCCCTGACCTGAAGTCCATCCTGCCAGGCCGCGGGGTGTGGATCACGGCGACCAGGCCCGCGGTCGAGAGGGCGGAGAAGAAGAAGGTGTTCGGCCGTGCCCTCAAGGCCGAGGTTCGGGTCGACCCGGGCCTTGCCGATCGGGTTGACGGTCTGATGGAACGGGCAGCGCTCGGTGCGCTGTCCCTGACGCGCAAGGCCGGTCAGATCGTGACCGGCTTTGCAAAAGTCGAAGCGGCCTTGAAGGCCGAACCGGTGACGGGCCTGATCCATGCCTCCGACGGAGCGGAGGAGGGCTTGCGCAAGCTCCTTGCGATCGTCACGGCACGGTTTGGCGACGCAGGCGGACTTCCGGTCGTCCGTCTGTTCACGTCGACTCAATTGGATTTGGCATTGGGCCGATCAAATGTGATACATGCTGCACTGCTCGCGGGCCGGGCGAGCGAGGGGTTTCTGACGCGCACGTATGCGTTGGAACGATTCAGGACGCAGCCCGCGGCACAGATCCGTGGGCAGGCGGCCGGCGCGGATGTTCAGGACTGAAGGCGATATGAGCGAAACGAAGAATCCAGGCGACAAGACGATCAGCGTCGAACGCAAGACGCTGGGCCTGAAACGGACCGGGTTGGAGCAGGGCACGGTGCGCCAAAGCTTCTCCCACGGCCGGTCGAAGGCCGTCGTCGTGGAGAAGAAGAAGCGTCGGATCACGCTGCCGGGCCAAGAGGGCAAGCCGGAAGCGGAAACGACGGTGCGCGCGGATGCGCAGCCGGAGCGCCGCCCCGAGGCCGATCGTGTGGCGCCACGGGCCGATTCTGCCCGGCGTCCGTCGACGTCCGGTACTGCCCAGCGTTCGAGGGGCAGCGGCACGGTGCTGCGCACGCTGACGGAGGAAGAGGCGGCCGCCCGGGCCGCGGCGCTGCGTGAGGCCCAAATCCGCGAGGTCGAGGAACGAAAGCGGCGCGAGGAAGAGGCGCGGCGTCAGGCTGAGCTGGAAGCCCGCCGCAAAGCCGAGGAAGAGGCCCGCCGTGCCCTTGAGGCCGAGGAGGCTGCCCGGCGTGCGGCTGAAGAAAGCACTGCAGAACCCGAGGCAAAACCGGCCGAGGCCGAGCCGGTCGTGGCCGAGCCTGCAGTCGAGCAGCCGGTTGCCAGAAAGCCCGAAACGCCGAAGATCGAGGAGCGGGTGCCGAGCCGCCTCAAGCCGGAAGTCGACGACGAGGATGAAGGTCGCAAGACTGTCAAAGCGGTCAAGCGACCCAAGTCCGCGCCGGTGCGAGCACCCAGCCGGACCGGCGAAGACCGCCGTCGCTCGAAGCTGACGATCGCGGCCGCCACCGGCGACAGCGAAGAAGGTCGCAGCCGCTCGCTCGCGGCCTTGCGCCGACGCCGTGAGAAAGAACGCCGCTCCGGCCAGCAGACCGTGCGTGAAAAAATTTCCCGCGAGGTGATTCTGCCCGAGGCGATCACGATCCAGGATCTTGCCAATCGGATGGCCGAGCGTGCCGTCGATGTCATCAAGCTCCTCATGAAACAGGGGCAGATGTTGAAGATCAACGACGTGATAGATGCCGATACCGCCGAGCTGATCGCCGAAGAACTCGGCCACACAGTCAAGCGCGTCTCCGAATCTGACGTGGAGGAGGGCCTGTTCCAGGCTGCCGACGCACCCGAAACCCTGAAGCCGCGTCCGCCTGTCGTGACCATCATGGGCCACGTGGACCATGGCAAGACCTCGCTGCTCGACGCGATCCGCAACGCCAGCGTGGTTTCCGGCGAGGCGGGAGGCATCACGCAGCACATTGGCGCCTATCAGGTCGAGAAGGACGGCAACAAGATCACCTTCATCGACACGCCGGGCCATGCGGCCTTTACGGCGATGCGCGCTCGCGGCGCCAAGGCGACAGACATTGTCATCCTGGTCGTGGCCGCCGACGATGGCGTCAAGCCGCAGACCAAGGAGGCTATCGCGCACGCCAAAGCGGCTGGCGTTCCTATCATCGTGGCGATTAACAAGATCGACAAGCCAGACGCCGATCCGAACAAGGTCCGCACCGAACTGCTCAGCGAAGAGATCGTGGTCGAATCGATGGGCGGCGATGTCATCGACGTCGAGGTCTCGGCGCTCAAGCGCACCAATCTCGACAAGCTGCTGGAGATGGTGCTGCTGCAGGCCGAGGTGCTTGAGCTTCAGGCGAACCCCGACCGGACGGCCGAAGGCGTGGTGATCGAGGCGCAGCTCGACAAGGGCCGCGGACCGGTGGCAACCGTACTGGTGCAGAAGGGTACGCTCAAGGTCGGCGACATCCTGGTGGCCGGCGCCGAATGGGGCCGCGTCCGTGCCATGCTCGACGAGAACGGCAAGCAACAGGCCGAGGCCGGTCCATCAAAGCCGGTCGAAGTGCTTGGCTTCCAAGGCACGCCGGATGCTGGTGACATGGTCGCCGTGGTCGAGAACGAAGCCCGTGCCCGCGAGATCGTCGACTACCGCCAGCGTCAGAAGCGCGAAAAGGCGTCGGTCCGCGCGATCGGAAGCCGCGGCTCGCTCGAGCAGATGATGAACCGTCTGCAGCAGGCCGGGAAGAAGGAATTCGCGCTTGTGGTCAAGGGCGACGTCCAAGGGTCTGTCGAAGCCATCGTCGGCGCGCTGGAGAGTCTTGGCAACGAGGAGGTTGGAGCCCGCGTGCTGCATGCGGCGGTCGGCGGCATCACGGAGAGCGATGTCACGCTTGCAGCTGCCTCGAACGCTCCGATCATCGGCTTCAACGTCCGCGCCAACAAACAGGCCCGCGAGGCGGCCGAGCGCGAAGGCATCGAGATCCGCTACTACAACATCATCTACGACCTGGTGGACGACGTGAAGGCGGCCATGTCGGGCCTCCTGTCGCCGGAGCGGCGCGAGACCTTCCTCGGCAATGCTGAGGTTCGCGAGATCTTTCAGATCTCCAAGGTGGGCAAGGTCGCTGGCTGCCTGGTTACCGAAGGTGTCGTTGAGCGCGGAGCCGATGTCCGACTCATCCGCAACGATGTCGTTGTTCACGAGGGCAAGCTCGGTACGCTCAAGAGGTTTAAGGATGATGTCAACCAGGTCGTTTCCGGCCAAGAGTGCGGCATGAACTTTGTCAATTATCAGGACATGCGCCCCGGTGACATCATCGAGTGCTTCCGCGTCGAGCAGGTCGCCCGTACCCTCTGACCCTGCCGCAAGACGTGCTCGCGGCGCCGGCGGACAATCCGCCGGCGCCTTGCTTTTCCCGGCGGCGCGGTTCGGGGTGGGTGATCCAGCCGAGCGGCCGACGACGACCTAAACAAGACCAGGACCATGACACGGTCACGAAACGCAACGACAGGCATGCCGTCGCAGCGCCAGCTCAGGGTCGGCGAACTCGTACGCAAGGAGCTGTCGGACATCCTGACGCGGGGCGGCTTTTCCGACCCCGACCTCGACGGTGCCATCATCACCGTGCCAGAGGTGCGCATGTCTCCTGACCTGAGGCTAGCGACCTGCCTCGTGATGCCGCTGGGCGGACGCAATGGCGACAAGGTCGTGCGCGCCATGAACCGCAGTGCCAAGTACTTTCGCGGACAGGTATCGCGCCGGCTGACAATGAAATTCATGCCGGACCTGCGTTTCGTGCTCGACACCCGCTTCGACGACGACGACCGTATCGACCGCCTGCTGCACACGCCGAAGGTCCGGCGCGACCTCGATGAGGACGGGGGCGACGCACCTGGGGCCGACGATGCGGACGGGACTCAGGTCCGATGAGCAGACAGCGGAAAAGACCACGAAACCGCATTGACGGTTGGTTGGTGCTGGACAAGCCGGTCGGTCTGTCGTCAAACGATGCGCTGACACGGGTAAAGAAGATTCTCCATCCGGAGAAGGTCGGCCATGCGGGCACACTCGACCCACTGGCATCGGGGTGTCTGCCGCTTGCCTTCGGTGAAGCGACAAAAACCGTGCCCTTTGTCATGGACGGGCGGAAGGTCTACCGCTTCGAGGTCACTTTTGGCGCCGAGACGGAAACCGACGACACTGAAGGCGCTGTCATCGCGACGTCCGAGGTCCGACCAGACACAGCGGCGATCGCTCATGCGCTAAGTGCGTTCCGCGGCACAATCCTGCAGGTGCCACCAAAATTTTCGGCGATCAAGATCGGCGGCGAACGAGCCTATGATCTCGCTCGCGACGGCGAGGCCGTCGAGCTGGAGGCCCGCCCGATTGACATCCATCGGCTCGACATCCTCGAGCGCCCGGATGCCGACCGGGTTGTGCTTGAGGCCGAATGCGGCAAGGGCACCTATGTGCGGGCCCTCGCCCGTGACCTCGGCCGGCGGCTTGGCACCCGTGGTCATGTCTCGGCCCTCAGGCGCCTGCTGGTCGGTCCTTTCGACGAAGAAGACATGATTCCGCTGGAAAATATCGAAAAGTTGGGGCAATGTGCGCCCGGCATGGGCCTCAGCGAGGCTCATGCATCCCTCATTCTTCCCGTCTCGACCGCGCTGGACGACATCCCGGCGCTGGCCGTTGTTCGGGGAGATGCCGCTCGGCTCCGAAGAGGGCAGAGCGTTTTGCTGCGCGGGCGGGATACGCCGTCGTTCAAGGGCCTCGTATCCGTGACCTCGGCCGGTGAGCTGGTGGCCATTGGCGAGATTGAACGAGGCGAACTCCACCCCAGGCGCGTTTTCAACCTCGCCCCGGCCGCGGCAGGGGCAACCGTGATCGAAAAGGACTGACCGATGTCGATTACCGCCGAGCGCAAGGCTCAGCTGATTTCGGAATACGCCACGAAGGCCGGCGACACCGGCTCGCCGGAAGTGCAGGTTGCGATCCTGTCGGAACGCATCTCCAACCTTACGGAACACTTCAAGGGTCACGCCAAGGACAATCATTCCCGTCGTGGCCTGCTCAAGCTGGTCAGCCAGCGCCGCTCGCTCCTAGACTATCTCAAGGCCAAGGACGAGGAGCGCTACAAATCCCTGATCCAGCGCCTGGGTATTCGTCGCTGAGGTGACAACAATGCGCGGCGGACGATCCCGTCCGCCGCGTTTTTTGCTTTTGTCGCGATGGCCGGTGCTCGCATCCGGCTTCACGCGGCATCTTCGCCGCATTCGGCCGACAGTCGCAGCCGGATGCCGAACGACCGATAGGCGGTCATGGGGCAGGATTGCCGGAGGCTCCGGAACGACGGAGTATATGCCGGAGTCTCTCGTCGTCTTGCCCATGGCTCGTCCTGACGGTGGCGCGCCGGCCAGACCCCGTTTGGCCGCGACGCGTCTGATCTAATCCTCCGGCATCGCCCGCGTGCGCCGGAGGCGGAAGTTGGGAAACGACATGTTTGATATCCATCGTGTACAGGTCGATTGGGGCGGACGTCCGCTGACTCTCGAAACTGGCAAGATTGCCCGCCAGGCCGACGGCGCCGTGTTGGCCACTTACGGCGAGACCAAGGTGCTCGCCACCGTCGTTGCCGCCAAGGAACCGAAGCCAGGACAGGACTTCTTTCCGCTCACCGTCAATTACCAGGAAAAGGCCTTCGCGGCCGGCCGCATCCCTGGCGGTTACTTCAAGCGCGAGGGCCGTCCGTCAGAGCACGAGACCCTAACCTCGCGACTGATCGATCGACCGATCCGTCCGCTGTTCGTGGAAGGCTTCAAGTGCGATACCCAGGTGATCGCTACGGTGCTGTCGCACGACCTTGAGAATGCGCCCGATATTGTCGCCATGGTGGCGGCGTCCGCGGCACTGACCATCTCCGGTGTGCCGTTCATGGGCCCGATCGGCGGCGCCCGCGTCGGCTACATCAACGGCGAGTACGTGCTCAACCCGCTCGTCGACGACATGCAGGAGTCGGCGCTCGATCTTGTCGTCGCTGGGACCGCCGATGCCGTGCTGATGGTGGAATCCGAGGCGAAGGAACTCGCCGAGGACGTGATGCTCGGCGCCGTGATGTTCGGCCACCGCGGCTTCCAGCCGGTGATCGAGGCGATCATCAAGCTCGCCGAATCCACCGCCAAGGAACCGCGGGTGCTCGAGATTGCGGACACCAGCGCACTTTACTCCCGGATCAAGGAGATTGCAGCGGAAGACCTTAAGGCCGCCTATCGGATCACCGGCAAGACGGAGCGCCGCACCGCCGTCGAAGCGGCCAAGGCTAAAGTGGTCGAGGCGGTCATCACCAATGGCGGTGAGGACGCGCCAGCCGGCACCGTCGTGAGCGACCTGTTCAAGAAGCTCGAAGCCGAGATCGTGCGTGGCCGCATTCTCGACGAAGGACAGCGCATCGACGGCCGTGATCTTCGAACCGTGCGCCCAATCGTTGCCGAGGTCGGCACGCTGCCGCGCACGCACGGCTCCGCGCTATTTACCCGCGGCGAGACCCAGGCGCTCGCGGTCGCGACCCTCGGCACCAACGAGGACGAGCAATTCATCGACGCGCTCGAAGGCACCTACAAGGCGACCTTCATGCTGCACTACAACTTCCCGCCCTATTCCGTCGGCGAGACCGGCCGCATGGGCTCTCCCGGCCGCCGCGAGATCGGCCATGGCAAGCTCGCCTGGCGGGCAATCCATCCGATGCTGCCGGCACATCATGATTTCCCGTATACGATCCGCGTGGTCTCTGAGGTCACCGAGTCGAACGGTTCGTCATCTATGGCAACCGTCTGCGGCGCCTCGCTGTCGCTGATGGATGCCGGGGTTCCGATCAAGGCGCCGGTGGCAGGCATTGCCATGGGTCTGATCAAGGAAGGCGATCGCTTCGCGGTTCTGTCCGATATTCTCGGTGACGAGGATCATCTTGGCGACATGGACTTCAAGGTGGCCGGTACGGCCAACGGCGTCACGTCGCTGCAGATGGACATCAAGATCGACGGCATTACCGAGGAAATCATGCGCGTCGCCCTCGACCAGGCGAAGGAAGGCCGCATCCATATCCTGGGCGAGATGTCGAAGGCACTTTCCGAGGCGCGGGCCGAGCTCGGCGAGCATGCACCGCGCATCGAAATGATCAAGATCCCGGTCGACAAGATCCGTGAAGTCATCGGCTCCGGCGGCAAGGTGATCCGCGAAATCGTCGAGAAAACCGGCGCCAAGATCAATATCGAGGACGATGGCACCGTCAAAATTGCCTCGGCCGATGGCAAGGCTATCAAGGCCGCCATCAACTGGATCAACTCTATCGCCGCCGAGCCGGAGGTCGGGATGATCTACGAGGGCACCGTGGTGAAATGCGTCGAATTCGGCGCTTTCGTCAATTTCTTCGGCGCTCGCGACGGCCTGGTCCATATCTCCCAGCTCGCGCCGCAGAAGGTCGCCAAGACCACTGACGTGGTAAAGGAAGGCGACAAGGTCTGGGTGAAGCTGATGGGCTTCGACGAGCGCGGCAAGGTGCGCCTGTCGATGAAGGTTGTTGACCAGGCGACCGGCCAGGAAATCAAGAAAGACGAGGACTAAGTCGCCAGAAAACCCTGCGCCCGATACGGGAGCAGGGTCCTTCCCCCATTGCGCTCGGCCGCCGACATCGGGTTCCCGCCTGTGGCAGCCACGCTGGTGCGGGAGCCCGGTGCGACGTCGAACGTCCTTCTATCAGAAAGCACAATCTGGTTCGCAACCGTTGAACAGACGGATGCGCGCGCCATCAGACCCAATCGGGCCGAGGAGCATATCCTCGGCCCGTTTCGACTCTAGCCAATGCCGGCGCAGGCGCTGCTCAGACGCTGGCGGCGCTACGGTAGACCCAGACGCGGGCGGGCGGCAGGTTCTTGAGAATCCAGCCGCTGCGCTCGACGGAGAAAAAACCGGGCTCCGGCGGAACCGGGGCCGACATTGCATAGGAGAACTGGATGTATGGCGCACCCGGTTGCAGCAGCTTGAGCGCCTCGACCAGAAGTGCGCGGCGATCAGCTTGCGGCCGCGAGAACAGCGGCAGGGACGACACGATGCTGGCGAGCGAGCCCGGAGCAACCTCCGGCAGGCTGTCGCTGAGACTGTAGGCGTCGCCGCGTACCACCTCCATCGAGGGGTACCGCCGTCGCAGCAAGGCACAAAAATCCTCGTTGTATTCCAGCGCAATCAGCCGTTCGGGCGCCAGTCCGCGCTCAAGGATTGCGCGGGTGACCACGCCCGTGCCCGGGCCGAGCTCGAGCACGGAACCCGGGCGGTCGAGTTCGGCAAAACCGGCCATGCGGCGCGTGAGGTCCGGGCCGGAGGGACTGACTGCCCCTGTTGTCAGCGGATTCCCGGCCCAGCTGCGCAGAAAACGGATTTCGTCGGCGAGCTTTGCAGCGAGGCCGCGCTCGCGGGCGGTGGAAAGCTGGGGCATACGCCTATCCCATCGTGGATCAACAACTGAACCTGGGTGCCGGCAGTGGCAAATTCAAGGCGCAAGCGCCACCAACGCCCTCGTCAGGGAACAAATATCGCGGCCCCCACTAACCTTCTCCGGCTGGAAACCGCTGCAAGCTGTTTGCAACGGATACTCCTCAACTGCCCAGGTTGTCGAGGAAGTCCTTCACCCTGGCAAAGAAACCAGACGATTCTGGATGGGTTTCGCCGGACGATTCCTGTTCAAACTCCGCAAGAAGTTCCCGCTGACGACGGGTCAGATTGGTCGGCGTTTCAACCGTGACCTGGATGTACATGTCACCCTTCTGCGGTGAGCGCAGGATCGGCATGCCCTTGCCTTTCAGGCGGAACTGCTTTCCAGTCTGAGTGCCCTCCGGAACCTTGACCCGTGTGCTGACTCCCTCGAGTGTCGGCACGTCGAACTGCCCCCCCAACGCCGCCGTCGTCAGGGAGATCGGGACGCGGCAGAAAAGATCCGCGCCGTCTCGCTGAAAGAAGGCGTGCGGCCTGATGGACAAGAAGATGTAGAGGTCGCCGGACGGACCGCCACGAATGCCAGCCTCACCCTCGCCGGCAAGGCGAATGCGGGTGCCGTCCTCGATTCCCGCCGGAATATTCACCGAAAGCGTGCGCTTTTCCGTCTTGCGGCCGGTGCCGCCACAACTCGTGCAGGGATCAACGATGGTTTCACCGCGACCTTGACAGGCCGGGCAGGTGCGCTCGAGCGTGAAGAAGCCCTGCGCCGCGCGAACGCGGCCGACGCCGCCGCAGGTCCGGCACGGAATGGGTGCCGTGCCGGGCTTGGCGCCGGTGCCCGAGCAGGCGTCACAGGTTACGGATGTCGGCACCTCGATTTCCACCGTCTTCCCGGTGAAGGCGTCTTCCAGGTCAATTTCGAGATTGTAGCGCAGGTCGGCGCCACGCTCTCGTCCTCCGGAGCGCCGGCCCTGCCCCATGCCGAAGAACTCATCGAAAATATCAGACATTGCCGAGGCGAAATCGCCCGGTCTGCCGGCGCCGCCGCCAAAGCCACCGTTCTCAAACGCGGCATGGCCGAAGCGGTCATAAGCGGCGCGCTTCTGCGCGTCCTTCAGGGTGTCATAGGCTTCGTTGACTTCCTTGAAGCGCGCTTCCGCCTCCGCGTCGCCAGGATTGCGATCGGGATGGAACTGCATCGCGAGTTTGCGGTAAGCCCCTTTCAGGGTCTTGTCGTCCGCATCCCGTGCGACGCCCAGCACCTCATAGAAATCGCGTTTGGCCATCAAATTCACCCATCGAATCCGCCCGGGCGCGCGTCACGCTGCGCGCGCCGCTTAGCCGGTCTGTCGTTCAAGGATCGGTTCCGAACGACCCATCTCACGGTATTCCATCGTGTTCGCCGCCCCGGACCATAGCCGTATCCGGGGCACATGCCGATGATCGGCGGCATGAATCATTCTCGCTGGTTTTCTCGGCGATACTGGCATTGCAGCGGAGGTGGCCGGGCTGGAGCAACCTGCCGCTAGACCGCCCAACGCAGGCGCGGGCGTGAAACTGTCCGGCCAACGATGTCGCAATTTCTCTGGAAGGCCAAAACGGTAGCCGCAAAGCAGCCGCCCGAGCGGTTTCGAGCGGCTGTAGCGTGGCAAACCGAACAGAGGATCGATCGGCAAGAATGTCATGGTCCGGACATGAAAAGGCGCGGCCACGAGGCCGCGCCGATTTCAGGATGGTCAGGCAGACTTCTTGTCGTCTTCGTCACGGACTTCCTCGAAGTCCGCATCGACCACGTCCTCGTCCTTCTTCTCGGCAGAGGACTCGGAGGCTCCGGCCTCACTGCCTTCCTCGGCCTGCGCCTTGTACATCGCCTCACCGAGCTTCATCGAAGCTTCGGCCAGCGCCTGGGTCTTGGACCGGATCTCGTCGAGATCGCTACCCTCAAGAGCAGTCTTGGCCGCGGCGAGGGCCGTCTCGATCGCGGACTTGTCGGCCTCCGAGACCTTGTCGCCGTATTCCTTCAACGACTTCTCGGTCGAATGGACCAGAGCCTCGCCTTGGTTCTTGGCCTCGACAAGTTCCTTGCGCTTCTTGTCTTCCTCGGCGTGAGCCTCGGCATCCTTCACCATTTTTTCGATATCGGCATCGCTCAGGCCGCCGGAAGCCTGGATGCGGATCTGCTGCTCCTTGCCGGTGCCCTTGTCCTTGGCTGACACGTTGACGATGCCATTGGCGTCGATGTCGAAGGTTACCTCGATCTGAGGCACACCGCGTGGTGCCGGGGGGAGCCCGACGAGATCGAACTGGCCGAGCAGTTTGTTGTCGGCCGCCATCTCACGTTCACCCTGGAATACCCGGATGGTAACTGCGGTCTGGTTGTCTTCGGCCGTCGAGAACACCTGGCTCTTCTTCGTCGGGATCGTGGTGTTGCGGTCGATGAGTCGTGTGAACACGCCGCCGAGCGTCTCGATGCCGAGCGACAGCGGAGTCACGTCGAGCAGAAGAACGTCCTTAACGTCGCCCTGGAGCACGCCGGCCTGGATCGCGGCGCCCTTGGCGACGACCTCATCCGGATTAACACCCTTGTGCGGCTCCTTGCCGAAAAAGGATTTCACCACCTCCTGGACCTTCGGCATGCGGGTCATGCCGCCGACCAGCACCACCTCGTCGATCTGGCCGGCCGTCAATTCAGCGTCCTTCAACGCCGCCTTGCAGGGCTCAACCGTGCGCTGGATGAGGTCGTCGACCAGCGCCTCGAACTTGGCGCGCGACAGCTTCATCGTCAGGTGCTTCGGCCCGGTCGCGTCAGCGGTGATGAACGGCAAGTTGATCTCGGTCTGCGTCGCGGACGACAGCTCGATCTTCGCCTTCTCGGCGGCCTCCTTGAGTCGCTGCAAGG
>CAYXAA010000027.1:0-66155 GCA_964462985.1 uncultured Hyphomicrobiales bacterium
ACGATCCGAGTGAGGAAGCACAGGAAGAATGGTGCTGCGAGAGAGGATTGAACTCGGTCAGCAGCACATCAACGATCTGATTTTATTTGTCTTTTCGACACGCCTTCGTGAGCCTGTGTACCAGCCCTGTGTCCCGCTGGCAAGGCTCCCGGTTTGATCATCCTAGGTATCTGGCCTCGTTGTGCCACCGCAGCGCTTCTGCATCGGGTCGGGCTGAACTTGCCGCGGGAACGGCGACCTCGGTTCCGTGCAGCGCGTAGTAGTGCCGCCCGTTCTCGAACTCCTCGCGGATGCGCCGACTGACCTCGAACCGGTGCTCCGGCGTCACCGTCACGTAGCCCTGATCGAACAGGCTGTGGATGTCCCGCCGCATGAGGATGCCGTTGCTCGGTGCGTGTTCCCCGCCGTCGGCATAGGGACGGATATGGGCGGCCTCCAGCGCCGGAAGCGTCCGCTCCTTCGTGATGGCGCAGCGCCTCGCATAGAGGTCCGTCACAACCAGCCGGAAGGCTCCTTGACCGAGACGTGGCCTGATGAGGGTCGGCGCCCCGTATCGTGCCTGCTCCTCGGCAAGCCCGAGGCCCGTGGGCCGCACGTTCATCGCATCCTGCACGGCTTCCCAAAGCGCCATCCCATCGGGCTCGTCGGTCCCGTACGACGCGAACGAAACGATGTTCTTGGACCAGGAAGACGGCGGAGGAAACCAGCGATGCTCGGGCAGGAAGAACGGCTGGGTGAGGATCCGACAGCCGATCTCCACGGGTCCGACTGTCGCCGCGTCCATCTTCCGGTAGCGTAGAATACGAGATCTCATCTCGGTGAGGCTGGTGACGCCGTTCGCCGTCCCGAATGCCTCCCACGCCAGCGACAGGGGCATGACGGACGAGGAGGCATAGACACCGCCGCCGACGATCATGTTGATCGGCGCATGGAGCTTAAACAGGAACAGCTCGCCAGGCTGCAGGGCGCGGAAGGACTTCGGCGACGGCGACCAGAAATTCACCTCGGCAAGGTCGGGCTGGCGGCGCAACTGGTTGAACCAGTCGCCATCCGTCACCGCCACCACGATCCTTACCGGCACCTGACGACCTCCCCAGCTCCCGCTATCTAGGCAGGAAATAGCGTCGCTGGCCGTCCAGTTCGCCCGTCCGGGCGACCCCGGTCGCAACCAGCGTCTCCAGAACCTCGGCCACGCGATCCTTGCGCTTGGCGGTACTGCGGCCATCGAAGGCGCTGGCAATGACGTCCGGCTGCGTGGGTGCGGGCGCCTTGGCGAGGAGATCGCGCACGAGCCTGATCTGGTCGAGTCCGTCGGAAGGCCACTTCGGCCGTTTCCCAGCGTCTGGTGCCACGATGTCGAGGACGCCGACATGCTCGGCCTCGGGCTTCGGTGCCTTCGCGCCCAGCTTCGGTATCTGATACTCGGGGCGAAGCCACCGGACGAGGCCTTGCTTCTCCTCCGCCGCCCGCTCCTGATTGAGTGCCACGAGGCGGGACAGCAAGTCCTCCTCGGCCCGTTCCTGTGCTTCCGTCTTGTGCGGCGACGGCAGTGTTGCGCCCGGCTTGCCGACCAGCTCGGGGATCAGGTCCTGCCAGCCGTAGGCGGTGAGCACGGCGCGATCGATGTCGTCGTGGATTTCCTTGAGCACCGAGATCAAGCCGGCCTGATGGACGTCGCGCTCGGCGTCGGTCAGCGGCGGCACGTCGCAGCCGTTCTCAAGCTCCCGCTGTCGCTCCAAGGCATTGTAGAGGCCGGTCATCGTCAGGAAGGCATGCTGCGCCAGTCGGTCCTTGCGAAAGGCGTCTAAGCGTTCACCAAGCTCACGTAGGCGCTCCTGCTGGGCATGGAGCGGTTCATGAGCGGCAAGCGTCGGATCGACCGCCAATGGAAAAGGAAACGGATCGAAGGTCTCGCTTTTGGCGTAGACTGGATCATTGCCGACGCCCATCCATCCGCCTTTCGCGATCGCCCATACGACATGGAGGCGAGACGAAAGGGTCGCCAGATACTCCGCTGTTTCGATGCCGATCGCGACCAGCTTGTTGTCGGGCCGGATGCTGGCGTCAAGGAATTGGAACGTGCGGTGCCGCGTCGTCTCGACTGTGGCCAAATATCGCGGCACTGAGAACAAGGCCTTTCTTGCCTCGGGTATGTTCTCCCCGAATAGCCACCAGTTCAAGCGTCGGTAGTCACGGTTGTTGTGGTCCCGCTCGGGCTTCACGTTGTCCAGTACATGCTGATAGGCAGCAGGAAAGCGTGCGCGGACCTCATCGATCTCAAGGGGGAAAAGGTCAATTACCATCACGCCGCGGGGTCTCTGCGCGATATCGCGCCCATTTCTATAAGGCAGAATATGTTGTTGCAGACCCTCGACAGAACCAAGACCGAGTGATTTGGCTTGAGAAGGTGTGACGATGAAGCCTGCGCCATGCAAGACGACACCACGGCTCGAAAGCGCCTCATTGGAAAGCAGAGGCTGCGTCGACGCCAAATTTGCCCCTACAATCAGACTGGCTCTGACCTTGCCTTCTTGCGCATCCAGAAGGACCTGCGGCGTATCGGTGTTCAGCCCCGCCTCCGAAACGACGTCGGCCAGCACCCCGTCACGTTCTCCTGCCTCGGCGACCGTCATGGCGATGCGCACCGCAGCCTTGTCGGATGCCTTCAGCCATGGATGGTTCGGCACGGCAAAGACGAGCGACAGCGGGTGCTTGGCGGCCATATGGCGCTCGATGACGCGCCGCGAGAACGTCTGGGTAATCGAATTGGTGGTGATGAAGCCGAAGCGTCGCAGTGGGTTCGACTGTCCCTTCGCCGGCTGACGCAACAGCCGGGTCGCTGCTTCGTCCCAGAAGTGCATGACGAAGTCCGCGCCGCCCGAAATATGCGGTCGTATCTTCCAACAGGCCTCAGCATAGCCGTCGCCCAGTTCCGCCCGCATGTCCTTGCCGCCGATAAACGGCGGATTGCCGACGATAAACTCGGATTCGGGCCACGGCGCACGCTTCGGGTTCACGTAGGTGTAGAGCGGCACCCGCGCGTCCGGGTCCGGCACTTCCTCGCCGGTAATGGGATGCAGCTTCTTCGTCACGCCGTCCCATCGCGATAAGGGCCGGCCGCTGTCGTCGCGCAGCAATTCCTGTCGGTCGTAGGCGATTACGGCATCTTGCTGCCTGATGGTGCCATAGGCGTGCAGGATCGGCTCGCTGATGGAGGAGTGACCGGAGGTCTTGAGCTGCCATTTCAGGTAGCCGATCCACAGCACGAGGTCGGCGATGGCAACCGCACGTGGGTTCAGCTCCAGCCCGTAGAACTGCCGCGGGCTGACCGTCTCGCCTTCCATCGCGAACCGGGCCTGATCCTCACCGAGATCGTCCAGCGCCTCCAGCACCTCGCCTTCGAGCCGCTTCATCAGTTCGAGGCTGACATAGAGGAAATTGCCGGTGCCGCAGGCCGGGTCGAGGACGCGCGTGGTGCAGAGCTTGTGGTGGTACGCCTTCACCGCCGCGAGCGCCCCGGCGTGGTCGCCCCTATCACGCAGCTCCTTCACCTGCCCCTGAACCAGCTCCCAGTCGGCCCGCAGCGGCTCGATGATGGTCGGCACGACCAGCCGCTCGACATAGGCACGCGGCGTGTAGTGCGCCCCGAGCTTTGACCGTTCGCGAGGATCGAGCGCTCGCTCCAGCAGCGTGCCGAAGATCGCCGGCTCGACGTCGGACCAGTCCTTGCCCGACGCGATCCACAGCTCGTTGATGTCGTCGCGGTCGAGCGGCAGTGCCCTCCGCTTCTTGAAGAGCGAGCCGTTGAACTTCTTCAGCGTGGCGTTGACGTGCGGGGCATAGCCGCCGTTGTCCATTACAGACCACAGGCTCTCCAGCGCCGGGACGAAGTGTTCGGGCGTGTCCTTCATCCGCCCGAGCAGGTCGTGAAACCCCTCCTTGGGGATCAGCTTCACGTCCTCGGCGAACATGGTGAAGAGGCAGCGCATCAGGAATTCGGCCACCTCCGCCGCGTCGTGCTTCTTCTCCAGCCGCCGGGCGATCCTGGCCAGCCGCTCGGCGATGTCGCGCGTGACTTCCGCCGAAATCCGCGTCGGGTCGAGCGTCAGCGGATCGGTCCAGATCGCGCGGAGCCGGGCCTGGACCTTCTCGTCGCGGAGATCGTCCATGCCGATCCGGAAGGACTGCCGGTCGGGGAAGTGGGCGTAGTTCTTGCCCTGACCGGAAAAATCCGCGAACACCTCAATAACGTTGCCGACGTCGACGACGAGCAGGAAGGGCGGGTAGCCGTGCTCCACGGGTAGGGCGCGGGCGTAGTCCTCCGCCTGCTTGCGGGCGGCGAGCATCACCTGATCCCAGCCGCGCGTGCCGCGCTTGGCCTGACCCGGCTTCCTCTGGGTCGCATCCTCGGGGATGAGGGCGAGCTGGGCCGGATCGACCTTTGCGCCTTGCCGCTTGGCCGACTGCTTGGCTTCGAGGATGAAGCGGCCGCGATGGTAGCAGTCGATCCGTCCTGCCGTGCGCGAACCGTCCGGGTGCTTGAAGTCGACGCGCCGCTCGAAGACGTAGTCGTTGCGGTCGTTCTCTTCCCGCGCCATGGACGGACGCGGCAGGTCGAGCGCGATGCACAGCCGCTCGACGAAGAGCTGATAGTTCGCCAGCTCCGACCCGCCCGAGGCTTTCGCTTCGGCGATTAGCGTTTCCAATGCGCCGTGTTCGGTATCTGCGTCCCCCATGGTGGCAAACTAGCGAGCAACGCGCCGGATGCAAATATGGATTGCACGGTGCCGGGGGACTCTCCTGCTGCTCGGGGCTGGAGCGACGGCTCGCATTCGACGGTCTCCCTGCTCCATCCGGCGACAAGCGCGTGTCGTCGGCTGAAGGTCGGTCGCTCGCGCCTATCCAAATTAGACGCCGTAAGGGTTAGATAGGGGGCGCTCAGAACTCGTCCGAATCGTCCTCTTCCTCGCCCCCGACGTGCGCCCGAAGCTCCAGAAGCAGTTCCGGCAGGCGTCGCCCGAAGTAGGCCGCGAGCGCCATCGCAGCGACCTCCGGCCGATCAGCCAGCTTCGTCGAGAACTCCTTGGCGAGGCGATCGGCAAACCGGTCAGCTAGGTCCTGCTTCCATTGTTCGCGGTCGTCGTCGTTCATCTCCGCGACGTCACCTTGGGCCGCCTTCCTTGCCTGCCACCACGAGCCACAGTCGAAAGCCTCCTCGCCCAGCTTCCTGCGAACCTGCCGCATATTGCCTATCTGCGACTCGGAGGCGCCTGAAGCGCGAGCAATATCGGCTTTGCTGTGCTTGTTCAGCAGGACGAGCCGCCAGGCGTGGTTCTGGCGCTCCTGAGCGGTCATCGGAAGCTTGGCCTTGGAGTTCGCCTCTCCAGCCACCAGAACGGCCTCCTGAGGGGTCCCCTCGAAGTACGCGACGGGGATCTCCGCGGGCTTCTTTGCTCGCCGGTAGGCCTCCACGCGGTGATGGCCGTCCACGAGGATTGGCCGTTCGCCGACGACCAACACTGTCACCGGATCGACCTCGCCGAACCGCTCTATGGCGCGAACAAGATCGCCGATATGCCTCTCACTCATTCCGCGCGGCTGGAACAGATCGGGCATCAGGACGATGTCCGCAAGGTTGATCCTGCTGGGGCGCTCCCGGCTGCCCTCGGACACCTTCTGTGCGGCCGTCAGATCGGCAAGGAGCCTTGCCGGCTCGTAGTCCGCGGCCTCGCCGGCGGCGCCTGCGTTCAATCCGCCCTTGTCATTCACCCGTACGTTCACCTGCAACTCCTGCAACTTCCGCCTTGCCCGGCAGGTCGGCGCCCCTGTGCTGCACCAACAGTTCCACCGCGCTCTCGACCGCCTCGCCGATATGCCTCAGCACCCGCCCGCGCGACCTCGGGTAGACGTGAAGCTCCTTCGCGCCGACTCCCTCGCCCCACCTCTTGTGCGTCCCCGAGGCCATCCTGTGGACGATCTTTGCCGCCTGCACTCGCTTGAACTCCGCCTTCCGCTCGGCCTGCGGATCGTCCCGAAGGATCATCTCCACGGCGAGCCAGGCGGCGACTACCCGCACGGGATCGACAGCAGCCTTGCGCAGCCTCGCCCAGGCCGCCTTGGCGCGTTGCTCAGGGGACAGCCCGCGCAGCCTGAAGGCCTCCATATGTGGCCCTGAGGTGTGGAACAGGGTCTCCACCCGGCTGACCGCATTGCGCACCCAGGGGTTCGCCTCGTTCTCCTTCAGCCACGCCATCGCGGCTGCCCGGTACGGGGCAAGCTCAGTCGCCGTGTAGGAGAGCCGGTAGGGGCTCCCGTGGCGGGCGTACCGGTCCGCGTGGGAGCGGCAGAACCTTGTGTCCAGTCCGTCTTCCGTGCCTGCTCGGGCGGGCTTGGTGCAGCCGACCACGCGGCATCGCGTGAACATGTGGCTCGGGTCGCCGGCGCGGGCCTTCACCTCGGCCTTGCGCTCACGCTTTCGAACCCAGCTTGCTGTGCTCATCGGCTTCCTGAAACATGGCCACCCCGCACTGTCGGGGAGGCGGAGGGACGGGCAGTAACAAGTTCTCGACACGGGTTGTCACCGGAACAATTGTCGCACCTCGTCCCCGGCTATCCGTTCGGGTTGTCCGCGCTCGCGCTCATCGTCTATGAGCACAGCGAACGAGTCGGATCAATCTCGGAAGGAAGCATTGGCGGCGGGGTTCACGCTGGACCGCCGTCGATCACAAGGATTTCTTTGGGGGGACTATGAAGGCAATTCTCACGTCGATGCTGGCTGCGCTGGTGCTTTCCGGCTGTTCGATGACGCTGGCGGTCCAAGGCCAGGCATCGGACGGCAGTGAAACCTTCACTGGAACGGCGACGGGTTATGCCGATGGTGGAGGCAACTTGGAGATCACCAGCAGCCGAGGCCGCCGCTGCACAGGCACGTTCGTCTACGTGACCGCCCGCAACGGCCAAGGCACGTTCACCTGCAGCGACGGCTCAAGCGGCCCGTTCGAGTTCGTGTCGACGGGGACTCGGGGAACTGGAACCGGCGTGATTGGCGGCAGGCCATTTACCTTCACGTTCGGGTAGGGGACGCCCCGTTATACCGCCGCCTCCGGGTTCTCGGCCAAGATGCGGAACACGCTGGCGCGGCTGATGCCCAGCGCCTTCGCTATGTCATTCGCCGAGTGGTTCTCGGCCCGGAGCTTCAACACATCACCGGTCTTGCGCCGAGCGGTGGGCTGGCGCCCCGTGTACTTCCCGTCAGCCTTTGCCTTGGCAATGCCCTCGCGCTGCCGCTCCAGCATCAGTTCCCGCTCAAATTCAGCGATGGACCCAAGCAGGTTCACCATGAGCTTGCCCGTCGCGGTCGCGGTGTCGAGGTTCATGGAGAGGATGCGAAGGTCCGCGCCCTTCGCCCTCAGGGCCGCCATGATCTCCACGAGGTCGGCCACCGAGCGGGCCAGCCGGTCAAGGCGGGTCACGACAAGGACGTCGCCGTCGCCGCGCCGGATGTAGTCAAGTGCCGCCGCAAGCTGCTCCCGCTTGTCGGAAACCGACGAAAGCTCCTCGCTGAAGATCTTGCCGCAGCCCGCCGCTTCCAAGTCCCGAACCTGAGCCGCAAGGCCCGCCTTCTGGTCGGTCGTGGAGGTACGGGCGTATCCGATCATCATTGCCATTGCCGAGTCTCCGAGCGATTCCTGTGAGACTACTTTATGAGACTCGGCACCGAAACGTCAAGAGACTATTCGTGTGAGACCGTTTGGCGGTCTTGGGAGGCGTCTCGCGTGGGCTTGGTCATGTGAGACTGACGGGCCGGTCCGCTGCGAAACATGCGACGGAAAGATGCGATCACCGGGAACCGAGGGGGCGAAGGGGGAGTACGCGCATACCAAACATCGGATGGGTCGCGCAGAAATTTTTGCCCAACTTTTTCGACCGAACTGGCAGAACGCTTCGACGGTTCGCTAGCATGTGGACTTGGCAATCAGGGGGCCTGGGGAATGAGAAAGACGCTTTTGGCGCTGTGCCTACTGCTCATGGGAATACCTTCAACCGAAGTCCGGGCAGAAGACTTGTCGGCTGCAGGGCGAGAATTTGAGCTGTTGCGGAGGGGCATGGAGAATGAAGCGTTCAATCTTGCCCGGAGTATGACTGTTGCCTTGGCGATGTGCGAACTCACGGCTGAAGAGCGTCGAGCCACGGAAGGATGGCGTATCGCCGGCATGACGGTGGCGGCCGAGCAGATGGGCGAGAGCGTCAAGACCGTTCGGAAATCTGTCTCCGAGTTTGCGGCGAAGGTTGCCTCAAAACTAATAACAGATGGCCACAAGGAGGCTTCATGCGCCTACCATCGCGCATGGTTACTGCAGTGACCGACTTCGTGCTCTCCTCGCGCAGCCGGTCAGCCCGCCGTTCTGCCCGGTCGTTTCGTCCGGACTGGCTGCGCCGCCACCCGCTCATTTGAAGGCCGGTAGCCCGTTTCCTCGACCTCGAACCGAGGCAGCTTGCCAACCTCCCGCGCAAGGGCGATCGGGGGCCAATCGCCGTACCCTTCCCGGGCATCTTCCGGGCCGCTTCCGAGCATGAAGTCGCGGGTCGGCTTGTCCATGCCGTGCGCTCGTGACAGCGTGGTGAACAGGTGGCGCCAGGCATGATTGGGCTTCCCGCCGGGAGCCGAGATGCCCAGTTCATCGTTCACCCACTCCGCCACCCGATTCCCGGCATCCTGCGCCCTGTGCTTGCTCGATAGTCGCGACAGGTCGGTGCCATCGGGATACGGCACGTAGAACGCGGGGCCATCGCCCACAGCCCTGAACATGTCGAGCAAGCCGAGTTCGACAAGGTGCGGATGGACCGCAGTCATCCACGCTTTATCGCTCTTCGTCGACCCGTCCTCAGGCGTGATCAGGAAATAGGGGTGCTCGCCGTCCTGTAGGACGTGCCTGCCGCGCAATTGGGTGACTTCGGTGACCCGGAGGCCCGTGTAGGCGCAGATCCATGGCACCCAGAATAGCGCCCGCCTGTGGGGCAGCGAAATGGCCCGTGAGGTGCCGCTGAAAGTGGCTGTCAGGATTGTCTTGGCTTCCTCGGCCGTGTAGCCCCTGCGCACGGGTGCCGCGCCCTTCCGCTCGTCTCGGATGCCGTGCGCAACGTTGGACGGGAGGCTGAACTCCTTTACGGCATGGGTGAGGACGGAACTCACGGCGGCCAAACACTTCCCATTGATCTTCGACGGAGACAGGCCCTCGGCTATCAACTCGTCACGCCATTGCCTGACATGATCCTTCGTCACCTCACGCACATCGGTGACGCCGCTGCTGGAGACGAACTTCGCGATGTCCCGCGCATAGTCCTCTTTCGTCTTCGCCTTCAGGCTCTGCGTGGCGAACTTATGGTCCAGCAGCGCGAACAAATCGAACTGTCCAGCCTGCTGCGGCGCTCGCGGTGCGGAGGGCTTCGCCGGAGGCTGCCAATCGGGAAACCGCTTCGCAGCCTCGTCGGGCGAATAGTCGCCTTGAGCCTTCCTGAGGTTGCCCTCGGCGGCGAGTTGGATTGCCTTGAAGGCGGCGTGGACCACCCGCGTGCGGCTCAGCTGATCCGTATTGACGCCTTCTGTGGCGAACAGTTCGTCGACTGAAGGGCCAAACCACCGGTCCAGCTCACCGCGTTCGGCCGCTTCGCTGTTGATGCGAAGAACCTCAGTCCAGACCCCTTCCGGCCCCGGCTCGCTGTCCATCATCGTCACGAGGCCGGAATAGAGCTTGCCCGCCAGCGCCTGCACCTGCTTCTGGGTCAGCGGTTGCGGGCCTTCCCTGTGCCGTTGCCAGAACTCGTGCAACGCCGCGTCAGCGTCACGATGCAGCCGCCGTGCCTCGCTCGGGTCTTTTGTGCCGAGGCTGACTTTGACGACCTCCCCGATTTTGACGTGCCTGGTCTCACCGTTGATCGGAATCGCCACCGTGCCCACCGGCGGCATCGCCCTCAGATCGGCCGGCATTCGTTGCCGGAGGTAGTAGACGCCAGTGTCGGGATGCTTCCAAGGACCGGGCATTCGCAAGCTCATGTGCACCACCCCTGTGTACCAGACAGGTGGCGAAAAGTTCAGAAAAACCAGATAGTTGTTTCCCGGCAAGGGGAAATGATGGTGCTGCGAGAGAGGATTGAACTCTCGACCTCTCCCTTACCAAGGGAGTGCTCTACCACTGAGCTACCGCAGCAGGCCGGCGTCGGGCCGGGGTCCAGGCGCGCGCGTAAGGGGTGGGCGCCGCGCCGAGGCGTGCCTCGTCGGACGCGAGCGCTTTTGCCACAACGAATCGGGCCGTGCAAGGCCGAAACCACGACCGCAGGCATTTGTCGGGGAATGAGGCGCGCCGGTGGGGATAAATCCGGCCCGGCCTGGTCCGGTTCCGTTCGGTTTGGTCCAGCCCAGATCTGTCCGCTTCAGATCAGTATGGTCGAGGCCAGTCCCGTCCGGTCCAGCCCGGCCGGCCTAGTTCGGCCCCAGCCAAGCCGCTACCGGCGACCGGTCCCGGCGCGAAGCCAGGCCGGCGCCTCGGCTTCTTTCGGAGCCGCCTTGCGATCGCGCGGCGCCGGCGGGGAACGCACGCTGGCGCTCACGGGCATCCACCTGGCTGCGGCCGCGGCGGCCGCCATCCACGCTTTGCGGCGAAGGCCGGTGTGCTGGCATGCTGGATCGGGACTGCTCTCTCTGCGGCCTCAATTCAGCCGGCGCAGCGCCCGGTCGCCGGCAGCGAACAGATGGCAGGCGGTGCCGGGGACGCCGAGCTCGACCTCGGTGCCCTCGCCGAGCTGCGCGTCGCCGGCGGCGCGCACGGTGACGAGTTCGCCGCTCGGGGTGCGGACATAGAGGTAGTGGCTCTCGCCGAGCTGCTCGACCACCTCGACCTGGCCGCGGATGCGGCCCTCACCGTCGGCGGCTTCCTCGATGTGCTCCGGCCGGATGCCGAGGGTGACCTTGTCGCCCGGCGAGAGGCTGCCGCCGTCGACGGCGGCGATCACCGTGCCGCCGCCCGGCAGCGCGACCTTGACGCCCGACGGATCGGCCGCCATCACCTTTGTCTCGATGAAATTCATCTGCGGCGAGCCGATGAAGCCGGCAACGAACAGGTTCTGCGGCCGGTGGTAGAGCTCGAGCGCGGGGCCGACCTGCTCGACGCGGCCGGCCGACAGCACGACGATCTTGTCGGCAAGGGTCATCGCCTCGACCTGGTCGTGGGTGACATAGACCATGGTCGCGGCCATGCGCTTGTGCAGCTTGGCGATCTCGATGCGCATCTGGACCCGGAGCGCGGCGTCAAGGTTCGACAACGGCTCGTCGAACAGAAAGACCTTGGGGTTGCGCACGATGGCACGGCCGATCGCCACCCGTTGGCGCTGGCCGCCGGAGAGCTGCTTCGGCAGCCGGTCGAGCAGCGGCGTCAGCTCCAGCGTCGCCGCCGCCTCCTTGACCTTGCGGGCGATGTCGTCCCGCGTGGCGTTCGCCAGTTCCAGGCCGAAGGCCATGTTCTCGTAGACCGTCATGTGGGGATAGAGCGCGTAGGACTGGAACACCATGGCGATGCCGCGCTCCTTCGGCGTCTTCTCGTTGACGCGCTCGCCGGCGATGTAGAGGTCGCCGCTCGTGATGTCCTCCAGACCCGCGATCAGCCGCAGCAGGGTCGACTTGCCGCAGCCGGACGGGCCCACGAACACCACGAACTCGCGGTCGCGGATGTCGAGATCGACGCCGTGGATCGCCTCGATGTGTCCGAAGGATTTTCGCACGCCATTGAGCATCACGTCGGCCATGTGGTCCTCCCATCTATTTTGGTGCGCCGCGTTTGGTCGAGGTGATCCAATCCCGCTTCATCGCATCCCCCTCACCCCGTCAGCCGCCCGAAAAATGCGTCCCAGCCCCCAAGCACGAGCCTGCTGCCCTCGAGCCGGCCGCCGAAGCCGGCTTCGGTCAAGGGCTCGAGCGGACCGAAGCCGGACACCTCCAGGGTTGCCGGCGCCCGGGCGAGGCAGAAGGCGCAGAAGATGCGGTCCCGGCCCTCGCTGCGGATGAAGGCGAGCACCGGCTCCTCGGCCTCGATGAGATGGATCGCCCCTTTGGTCAGCGGCCGCTGTTCCCGGCGCCAGGCCAGGAAACGGCGCACCCGGTTCAGCGGCGATCCGGGATCGGCCTCCTGGGCCGCGACCGAGCGGGCGCGGTGCTCGGGCGGCACCGGCAGCCAGGGCTCGGTCGTGGAGAAGCCGGCGAAGTCGTCCTCACTGGTCCAGGGCATCGGGGTGCGGCAGCCGTCGCGTCCCTTGAACTCGGGCCAGAACCGCTTGCCGTAGGGATCCTGCAGGCGGTCGTAGGGCACGTCGGCCTCCGTCAGCCCCAGTTCCTCGCCCTGATAAAGGCAGGGCGAACCGCGCAGGCTGGTGACAAGCGCCACGGCGAGCGGGCCGAAGCGGTCGGGATCCTCGCCGCCGCCCCAGCGGCTGACGACGCGGGGAACGTCGTGGTTCGACAGCGCCCAGCTCGGCCAGCCGGTGCCGATGCCGTCCTCCAGCGCCTGGATGCAGCGGCGGATATAGGCGGCCGAGCCCTGGCGGGTCAGCAGTTCGAAGGAATAGGCCATCTGCAGCCGCCGGTCGCGGGCGGTGTATTCGCCCATCATCCGGTGCAGGTCCTCGTCGGTGCTGAGCTCGCCGACGGCGACCGCGCCGGGGTATTCCGAAAGCAGCGTCCACAGCCGCTCGAGGAAGGCGAGGTTTTCCGGCCGGTCGCGGTCGTAGAGATGGATCTGGCGGCCGTAGGGGTTGGCGCTCGGCACGATCGAGGCCTCACGGCTCGGCGGTACCGGCGGGTTGTCGCGCAATTCGGCATCGTGGAAGTAGAAGTTCACCGTGTCGAGACGGAACCCGTCAACGCCGCGCTCCAGCCAGAACCGGGCAACGTCGAGCACCGCATCCTGGACCTCCCGGTTGTGGAAGTTAAGGTCGGGCTGCGAGGCGAGGAAGTTGTGCATGTAATACTGGCCGCGCCGGGTGTCCCATTCCCAGGCCGAGCCGCCGAACACCGACAGCCAGTTGTTCGGTGGCGTGCCGTCGGGCTTGGCCTCGGCCCAGACGTACCAGTCGGCGCGCGGACCGTGGCGGCTGGCGCGGCTTTCAACGAACCAGGGGTGACGGTCGGAGGTGTGGGAGATAACGAGGTCGATGATGACCCTGAGCCCCCTCGCATGGGCGGCTGCAACAAGGGCATCGAAATCGGCGAGCGTGCCGAACAGCGGGTCGACGTCGCGGTAGTCGGCAACGTCATAGCCGAAGTCCTGCATCGGCGAGGTGTAGAACGGCGACAGCCAGATCGCGTCGACGCCGAGCGAGGCGACATGGTCGAGCTTCGCGGTGACGCCGGCAAGGTCGCCGACGCCGTTGCCGTCGCTGTCGAAGAAGGAGCGCGGATAGATCTGGTAGATCACCGCTCCGCGCCACCAGTCCGGATCGACGGCGGCACGGGGGGCGGAAAGGCCGGCTTCTGAGCCCATACTCAGCATGCGGTCAGCCCTTGACGGCGCCGGCGGTCAGGCCGGACACGATCTTGCGCTGAAAGATGAGAACGAGCACCACCAGCGGCACGGTGACGATCACCGAGGCCGCCATGATGTTGCCCCAGGGCAGTTCGTGCTGGCTGCCGCCGGTGATGAGCGCGATCGCCACCGGCACGGTGCGCATCTCGTTCGACAGCGTGAAGGTGAGCGCGAACAGGAACTCGTTCCAGGCGGCAATGAAGGCGAGCAGGCCCGTCGTTACCAATGCCGGCCACATCAGCGGCAGGAAGATGCGGCGGATGATGATCGCCGGGCTGGCGCCGTCGACGATTGCGGCCTCCTCGAGCTCCTGCGGCAGCTCGCGCATGAAGGTGGTCAGCACCCAGACGGTGAAGGGCAGCGTCAGGATCAGGTTGGCCAGGATCAAACCCGGCAGCGAGTTGTAGATGCCAAGGCCCCGGATCAGCTCGAACATGCCCGACAGCACCGCCACCTGCGGGAACATCGATACCGACAGGATGGTGAGGAGCAGCAGGCCGCGGCCGCGGAACCGGATGCGCCCGAGCGCATAGGCGGCGGTGACACCGAGGGCAAGCGAGATCGCCACCACCACCGTCGCCACGATCACCGAATTGGCGATGTTGCGGGCAAAGGGCTGCTCGGCGAACACGGCGACATAGTTGGACAGGTTGAAGCTCTCCGGCAAGTAGCTGACCGTGAACAGCTGCGAGCCGGAGCGGAACGACGACAGGATCGCGTAGTAGAACGGGAACACCGCGTAGATCACGATCGCCGCGACGAGCAGGGCAAACGAGCCCTGCCTCAGCCATTTGGGCGTTGCCGGTATCGTCATGCCTTGCCCTCCCCGGACAGCTTCACCTTGCCGACCGTGATGGTGATGACGGTCAGGACGGCGATAACCAGGAACAGCAGGGTCGAGGCGGCCGAGCCGTAGCCGACTTCCTGGAAGTCGACGAGCTGCTGGCGCGCGTAGACCGACATCGACATGGTGTCGGCCGAGTTCGAGGTCAGCACGTAGATCAGGTCGAAGATCCTGAGCGCGTCGAGGGCGCGGAAGATCACGGCGACCATGAGCGCCGGTCGGATCAGCGGCAGGGTGACACGGAAGAACACCTTGACCGGGTGGATGCCATCGACCCTGGCAGCCTCATAGCAGTCCGAGGGCAGCATCTGCAGGCCGGCCAGGATCAGGAGCGCCATGAACGGCGTGGTCTTCCAGACGTCGACCAGCACCACCGCCCACATCGCGGTGGCCGGGTCGGCGGTCCAGGCGACCGGCGCCGACAGGATGCCGATGCCCATCAGGATGTCGTTGAGGACTCCGAACTGGTCGTGCAGCATCCAGCCCCACATCTTGGCCGAGACGATGGTCGGGATCGCCCAGGGGATCAGCACGGCCGCGCGCACCAGCGAGCGCCCGCGGAACTCCGCGTTCAGCACCAGCGCCACAACCGTGCCGAGCACCGTCTCGATCGAGACCGAGACGACGGTGAACCAGATCGTGTTCCAGACGGCGTTCCACCATTCCGGATCAACCAGCAGGCCGAAGGCCTCGCCGTCATAAACGGCAAGATAGTTCTCGAAGCCAATGAACTGCGTGGCGCCGAGGTCGGACAGGCTGGCGTCGGTGAAGCCGAACCAGATGGTGCGGATCAGCGGCCAGCCGGCGACCAGCGCCAGAACCACCAGCATGGGCGTGAGAAAGATCCAGGCGGAGCGCAGACGCGCCCGGCTGAGACGGGACCGCACGGGGGCAACGGCCGGAAGGGCAGTCGCGGTCGACGCTTCGATCGTCATCGGTGGCACCCGGTCGATGGTGTCGGGAGGGACGCCGAGGCGGCGTCCCCGCGAAAAGGCGACGCTGCGCAGACCGTCCGGCGGCGCAGCGCCGAGTTCGGGAGGAGCGCTACCAGCCGCTGCGGCGGATCCGCTTCAGGTCGCGGTCGAGCTTGGCGAGAGCAGCATCTGCCGTCGCCCCGCCCGACAACACCGAATGACTCGCGTTCCAAAACGCGTTGGACACCTTGTTGTAGTTCTCGCCGGTCACCTTCGACGGCCGCGCCACCGCATTGACGAAGGTGTCGTAGAGGTCGCCGAAGAAGGGGCTGGCGGCCAGCACGTCGGGATCCTCGTAAAGGTCGCCGATCGTCGGGTTGTAGCTGCCCTCGATGGCGCGGCGCTTCTGCTCCTCGGCGCTGGTCAGATACAGCACCAGGTCGGCGGCGACATCGGCGTTCTCGGAGTATTTCGACACGGCGAGCTGCCAGCCGCCGAGCGCGCCGGTGTTCTTGCCATCGGCACCGCCCTTCGGCAGGGCGGCGACGCCGATCTTGCCCTTGACCGGGGAATCCTCCGAATTGCCCAGCGCCCAGGCATAGGGCCAGTTGCGCATGAAGACGGCGTTGCCAGACTGGAAGACGCCACGCGCCTCCTCTTCCGAATAGTTGAGGACGCCGTCGGGAGCGATCTTGCCGATCCAGGAGGCAGCCAGCGTCAGCGCCTCGGCCGCCTTCGGATTGTTGACGGTGATGTCGCCATCGGCGTTGACGATGGTGCCACCGCCGAAGCTGTCGATCCATTCCAGCGCGTTGCAGGTCAGACCCTCGTAGGCCTTGCCCTGGAACACGATGCCCCACATCTTGTCGTTGCCCTTCTGGCGCTCGCCGTCCTGGACGATCTGGGCCGCCTCCGTCAGCTCCGCCCAGGTCTCGGGCACCTTCTGGCCGTACTCCTCAAGGAGATCCTTGCGGTAGTAGAGCACACCGGCATCGGTGAACCAGGGCATGGCCACGAGCTTGCCGTCGATGGTGTTGTTCTCGACGATTGCGCTGAAGTGCTGGTCCTCCGCGCCGTTCGAGAACGGCTTCAGGTCAATGAAATGGTTGCCGAGGATGCCGGGCCAGATCACGTCGATCTGGAAGACGTCGATGTCGTTGGCGCCGGAGGCGAGAAGCTGCTGATAGAGCGCCAGTCGCTCGGTGCTCGAATTCGGCGTCGAGACGATGGTGACCGTGTGGCCGGACTTCTGCTCCCAGGCCTCGACGCCCTGGCGGCAGATCTCCAGCTCGAGGCCGACCGCGCCGCAGGAGATCGAGATCTCCGCGGCCTGCGCCATCCCGCCGAAGGCAATCGCCGCCGCCGACATCAACAGTCTTTTCAGCATAGTGTCCTCCCTTCGCTCCGGCTCGCGCCGGTCGTTTGATCCCGCCGGCTCGAACCGGTCTGGTTGCGGTCGCCCGGTGCACCGGGCGCACGAGAGGGGAAGGAAGACGGCGCAGCGCCCACACCGGCATCGCCGGCGCGGTCCGCGGAATAGGTCGCTTTGTCGCCGCTCCTCCCAAAGCGCTTTGGAAAAGACTGACGGATGCCTGACGCCTTGTCAACCCGAGGTCGCCTTCGCGGTACCTCGCTCCCGGCCACGCGCCGCCTCGAACGGAAAAAACCATGGAAATTTCTGACAATGACGTGGTAGCCTGATCACGGTTGCGCCCGAGAGTTCATCGCGCCCTTGCTGGCCGGGCAGACGATCCGTCTCAAAGCGCTTTGACAGCCACCGCCGCAGAGTGCTGCGCGGCGCCCGGCTGCGATCGAATGAAAGGACTCGCCAGCCTTGAATCTCCGCGAGCTGTCAGCACACCTCGGCCTGTCGCAGACCACCGTCAGCCGAGCGCTCAACGGCTATCCGGACGTTGCCCTGGAGACCCGGCGACGTGTTGCGGAGGCGGCCGAGCGCTTCGGCTATCGGCCGAACGCCAGCGCCAGGCGCCTGGCGACCGGCCGGGCGCATGCGCTCGGCGTCGCCTTTCCGGTCGACCAGAATCTCTTGCTCGATCCCCACTACATCGAATTCATCGCCGGCCTCGCCGGGCGGGCCGGCGAGGCGGGGTTAGACCTGATGGTGAGCGCGACCCGGCGCAACGAATCCGAGGTCTACCGGCGTCTGGCGCGCACCCGCGGCATCGACGCCACGATCCTGTCGGGGCCGATGATCGAGGACGGGCGCATCGATCTGCTGAGGTCGATCGGCCTGCCCTTTGTCGTCCACGGCCGCACCGGCGGGGTGCCGGACTACGCCTTCCTCGACATCGACAACCGCGCGACATTCCGCCAGGCCGCTCAGCTGCTCGTCGACCTCGGCCATCGGGTGATCGGAGCGGTCAACGGTGACCCGGTCATGGCCTTCGCTTATGAGCGCCGCCTCGGCTGGGAGGAGGCGCTGACCGCAAGCGGGCTGACGGCAGACCCGACGCTCTGCCTCGGCGGACCAATGACCGAGGAGAACGGCTACCGCTTCGCCCGGCAACTGCTCGAGCGCAGCCCGCGGCCGACCGGAATCCTGTGCGCCAGCGTGCTGTCGGCGCTCGGGGCCTATCGCGCCGTGCGCGATCTCGGGCTCAGGGTGGGCCGGGACGTCTCCATCGTTGCCCACGATGACGGCCTGCCATTCATCCCGCCAGAGACGATGGACCCACCGATGACGGTGACGCGCTCACCGATCCGCATCGGCGGCGAGCGCGCCGCCGAACTGGCGCTCGGCCTCATCGCCGGCCGCCCGGTCTCAGAGCTGCAACAGGTGCTGCCGTTCGACCTGATCTACCGGGCATCGACCGCGGCGCCGCGGTCGCTGGCGCGCACGGTGTGACTGCTTAGGCGCGGCAACGCGCGGGCGACCCTTCGTTTTCACGGGCGTGGTTAGAACGACGTTCGCGTCGTTAGCGGAGCGCTTTCAACGCTGCGCTGTCCGGCATCGTCAGAGCCGGTAGGCAGCCACCGCATTTCCGCCGAGAATCCCGTCCCGTTCGGCCGGAGTGCAGGCCGCCAGCAAAGTGTCGGTGGCCTCGACCCAGGCGTCGTAGCTTGCGGCAAGCGTGCAGACCGGCCAGTCACTGCCCCAGACCACGCGATCCGGTCCGAAGACGCTGAGCACGTGCTCGGCGTAGGGCCGGAGCCTTTCGGCGTTCCAGTCCGCGCCGGCTTCGGTCACGAGGCCGGACAGCTTGCAATACGCCGCACTGCCGGAGGCGATGCGCTTCATCGCAGCCGCCCAGTCGCGAAATCCCCCCGTCGCGATCTCGGGCTTGGCGCAATGGTCGACCACCGTCCTCAGGTCCGGATGGCGTGAGAGCAGCACCGCCAGATTGTCGAGGTGGCGCGGCAGGACCAGGGCGTCGAACACCAGATCCTCGGTGACCATGGCAGCGTAGGCGGGCCCCAGTTCCGGCCGCAGCATCCAGTCCACATCGGCGATGTCCTGGATCATCGGGCGCAAGCCCTTGAGTTTGGGATGGCGGGCAGCCCGCGCGATGCGCCCGGGCGCGTCCGGAGCGGCAAAGTCGGTCCAGCCGACGACGCCTTCGATAAAGGCGTGGCTGTCGGCCAGTGCCAGCATGAACGCCGTCTCCGCTTCAGTCGGCGCCGCCTGGACCAGGACGGTTCCGGCAATGCCGTGCCGTTCCAGGAACGGAGCCAGGTCTTCCGGCAGGAAGTCGCGGTAGATCGGCGCGAGCTCGGGCGTCAGCCAGCCGTAGTCGCCGCGCTCCAGCCGCCAGAAATGCTGATGGGCATCGATCCGGCGCATGTCGTCAGGCCTCCGGCGGGATCACGCCCTTCTTCAGGATCAGGTTGCCGTAGAGCCGCTGCTCGCCGGTCTGAATCACGGCGAAGGCGCTGCGGGCACGCTCGTAGAAGGCAAAGCGCTCGATCGCCCGGATGCGGACCGGATTGTCGGCAATCTCATCGATGGCCTGTTGAAACAGCGTGACGACCGGCGAGACCGTGTCGGGATCGCCGACGACGGCCATGGTCAGCGCTGGATCCTCGACGAAGGTGTCGAGAGGCATGACGCTTAGCACCGCTCGCACCACGCGCGGCGCGTCGATGCCGTCGAGGCGGATCAGGGTCCTGGCGATCGATTCGCCGGGGAAATTGGCGTCGGCGATGACGACGTCGTCGCCGTGGCCCATGGCACGCAGCACGCGCAAGAGATCGGGCGAAAGAATCGGGTCGATACCGCGCAGCATCAGCTTCCTCCCGGGGTCGGCGCATCGGGACGAACGAGCCCGGCGCTCTTCAGGTCGTTCCACATGGCCTCGGGGATGTGCCGCGAAAACAGCGCCAGATTGGCCTCGACCTCCGCCGCGCTGACGGCGCCCGGGATCACGGTCCGAACCGCCGGATGGCCCATGACGAACTGCAGGGCCGCCTCGATCAGGCGGACGCCGTGCGCCGTGCAGATGTCCTCGATGCGGCGGACGCGCTCGAGGATGTCAGGCGGCGCCGGCTCGTAGTTGTAGCGCGCACCGGCAACAGCGCCCGTTGCCAGGATTCCGGAGTTGTAGGGGCCACCAAGGATGATACCGACGTCGCGCTTCACGCAGAGCGGCAGGAAGCTTTCCAGCGCCTCCTGTTCCAGCAGGGTGTAACGGCCGGCGAGGAGGAAGCAGTCGAAGTCACCGAGGCCGAGCAGCGTTTCGCAGACCTGCCACTCGTTGACGCCGGCGCCGATCGCCTTGACACGGCCGGCGGCGCGCAGGTCCTCCAACGCACGGTAGCCGCCGCCGTCGAACAGCTCTCGAACCTTGGCGTCGCTCGCCTCACGGCTGCCATGGGTGAAGACGTCGACGTCGTGGACGAGCAGGATGTCGACTGCGTCGACGCCGAGCCGCTCGAGGCTCGCCTCGTGGCTGCGCATGACCCCGTCGTAGGTATAGTCGTAGACGATTCGCTTCTGCGGCACGTCGACGAAGGCAGCCGGAGTCACCTCGTCCGGGGCGCAGTCCTCGAGCAGGCGTCCGACCTTGGTGGAGAGCGTGACGCCGTCGCGGCCGAACCGGCGGAGCGCCTCGCCGAAGCGGCGCTCCGAGATGCCAAGGCCGTATTGGGGCGCGGTGTCGAAATAGCGCAGACCTCCGTCATAGGCGGCCTGCAGCGCTGCCTGGGCATCCTCCTCGGCGACCTTGCGGTAGAGGTTGCCGAGCGGCGCGCCGCCGAAGCCCATTCGGGTCAGCGTCACGGGGCGGGCGGTGCGCAGCGGAATGGCGTCCGAGGCCTTCATGGCGATACCTTCACGCGGTCAGAACGAAATTCATAGTCCTTAAGAGAGCTTGCCTTCATCTCGATCGAAAAGCCCGGCGCGGTCGGCGGCATGTAAGCCGCACCGCGGATGACGCAGGGGTCGACGAAATGCTCGTGAAGATGGTCGACGTATTCGATCACCCTGCCCTCGCGGGTGCCGGCGATGCAAAGATAGTCGATCATCGACAGGTGCTGGACATATTCGCACAGGCCGACACCGCCGGCATGGGGGCAGACCTTCAGCCCGTACTTCGCCGCCATTAGCATCACGGCCAGGATCTCGTTGACGCCACCGAGCCGGCAGGCGTCGATCTGCACAACGTCGACCGCGCCACGCATGATGAGCTGCTTGAAGATGATGCGGTTCTGGCACATCTCGCCGGTCGCGACCTGGATCGGAGCGATCGCCTCGCGAATCTTGCGGTGCCCCTCGATGTCGTCGGGGCTGGTCGGCTCCTCGATGAACCAGGGCGCCGCGAAGGCGAGCTTCTTCACCCATTCGATCGCCACGCCGACCTCCCAGACCTGGTTGGCGTCGATCATCAGGTGGACGTCGGGCCCGACGGTTTCGCGCGCGATCCTCAGACGGCGGATGTCGTCGTCGAGGTCGCGGCCCACCTTGAGCTTGATATGACGGAATCCGGCATCGACCGCCTTGCGGCAGAGGTCGCGGAGCTTGTCGTCACCGTAGCCGAGCCAGCCGGCCGATGTGGTGTAGCAGGGATAGCCTTCGCGCAGCAGCGTCTCGAGCCGCTCGGCCTTGCCGGCGGCACGCTCCGTCAGCAACCGGAGCGCTTGTTCCGGCGTGATGCAGTCGGTGATGTAGCGGAAGTCGATGCAGCGCACGAGCTCTCCGGGGCTCATGTCGGCGACGAGCCGCCACACCGGCTTGCCCTCGATCCTGGCCCAGAGGTCCCAGACGGCATTGACGACGGCACCGGTGGCGAGATGGATCGCGCCCTTGTCCGGGCCGATCCAGCGCAGCTGGCTGTCGGAGGTGACATGACGCCAGAACCGGCCCATGTCGGCCGCGACCCAGTCCATGTCGAGCCCGACGACGAGATGGCGCATCGCCTCAATCGCGGCGCAGCAGATGTCGTTGCCGCGGCCGATGGTGAAGGTCAGGCCATGCCCCTCATGGCCGGTGTCGGTCTCGAGGATCACATAGGCGGCCGAATAGTCCGGATCGGGATTCATCGCATCCGACCCGTCGAGATGGACCGAGGTCGGAAAGCGCACGTCGATGGTGCGCAGACCCGTGATGGTGGTCATGATGTCGGTCGCCTTACGTCTGCCCCGCATGCCATCGAGTGGCTGCGTTACCTTCGGCCGTCATCCCGTGATGCGCCTACGGCGCACACGGTCCGGGATGACGGCCGAAGGTAGCGCGCTCGGTTTGCTCTCGTCAGGAGCCCCGGCGACGCGCGCCGCCGGAGCCCGTCGCATTTCAAGCTCAGTCGTAGAGCACCGCGGCGATCTCGGGATCGTCCATGTTGCTCTTGTCGTAGTAGAAGAAGCCGGTGTCGATGTGCGGGGGCACGGTCTCGCCCTTGGCCGCAGCCACCGCAGCCTTCACCGTCTCATAGCCGATGCCGACCGGGTTCTGGGTGATGGCCCCGGCCATCAGCCCATCGGTGATCGCCTGCTTCTGCTGGGCACCGGAATCGTAGCCGATGATGATCACTTCGGTCCGGCCCATCTCGCGCACGCCGTTGACGACGCCGATCGCCGAGCCCTCGTTGGCTCCGAACACGCCCTTGAGGTCCGGATTGGCCTGCAGGATCGACTTGGTGATCTCGGTCGACTTCAGGTGATCGCCGCCGCCGTACTGGACGGTGACGACCTCGATGTCGGGATACTTCTCCTTGATCTGATTGACGAAGCCGTCGACACGATCGATGCCGGTGCGGCTGGTCTGGTCGTGGGCGACGACTGCGACCTTGCCGGAGCCGCCGATGAGCTCGGCCATCTTGTCGGCGGCGAGCGCGGCGGCGGCGACGTTGTCGGTCGAGGCGGTCGTCTTCGGGATATCGCTGTCAACACCGGAGTCGAAGGCGATGATCGGAATGCCGGCCTCGTCGGCCTGCCGCAGCAGCGGAATCGCCGCCTGGCTGTCGAGTGCGGCGAAGCCAATCGCCGCCGGATTCTTGGCGAGAGCGGCGGCGAGCATGTCGATCTGGCGATCGACCATGGACTCGTTGTCCGGCCCCTCGAAGGTGATCTCGACGCCGAAGTCGGCCGCCGCCTTGTCGGCGCCCGCCTTCACGGCCTGCCAGAACTGATGCTGGAAGCCCTTCGAAATCAGCGGGATGTACATCTTGTCCTGCGCCGAAGCGGCCATGCCGCTCGCCAGGAGCGCTGCGGCGCTGATGGCGCCGATCAGGGTGCGTCTCGTGAGCATGCTTCCTCCTTGTGGGTTATTCCTCTTGTCGAACACGTCCGATCCGGGGCGTTGGCCGCCCTCTTGCCGTTGTGATCAGCCCATCCGCCGCTTGCGCATCATGTCGGCATAGACGGCAAGGATGATGATCGCACCGGTCACCACCGTCTGCCATTCCTGGGCGACGGAGAGGATGCGGAGCCCGTTGGCCAGAACCGACATGATCAGGGCTCCGATCAAGGTGCCGAGCACGGTGCCGCGGCCGCCGGCGAGCGAGGTGCCGCCGATGACCACGGCGGCGATGGCCTCAAGCTCGTAGCCGAGGCCGAGGGCCGGCTGCGCCGAGTTGAGGCGCGAGGCGATCAGGAGACCGGCAATGCCGCAGATGCCGCCGGCGAGCGTGTAGACTGCCATCTTCCAGGCGTCGGTGTTGACGCCGGACAGGCGCACCGCCTCTTCATTGGAGCCGAGCGCGAAGGTGTAGCGGCCGAGCACGGTGCGGCCGAGGATGTAGCTTGCGCCGATCGCGACCAGGAACAGGATGAGGACACCATTGGGGATCGGCAGGCCGGGAATGACGGCACCGATCAGCGATCCGCTGGCGATCTCGGTGAAGCCGGGCGTGTCGTTGAAATAGATCGGCCGGGTGCCGGAGATCACCAGCGACAGCCCCTTCAGCATCAGCATCATGCCGAGCGTGGCGATGAACGGCGGGATCTTCATCTTGGCCACGAAGGTTCCCGACGCCAGCCCGCAGGCGGCGCCCGCAGCAATGGCGGCAAGGATGCCGAGCGGCAGCGGCAGACCCCAGTAGGTCAGGACCACGCCGGCGATCACAGCGCAGAAGGTCATCAGCGTGCCGACCGAAAGGTCGATGCCACCGGTGATGATGACCAGCGTCGCGGCGACGGCAAGCACGCCGTTGACCGAGGTCGCCTGCAGGATGGCGATGATGTTCGACATCTGCATGAAGTTCGGCGACGCCAGCGAGAACCCGATGAGCAGGACGATCAGGCTGGCGAAGGCGAGCAGCTTCTGATGCGCGCCGGACTTGAAGAGACGGGCGGCGGCGCCGGGCTGCCGGGCCGCTTCAGCGGTGCTCATGCGGTTCCTCCTGCCGGTATCGGGGCCACCGGCTCCATGGCCGGCTTGCGCAGCGTGGCGAGATGCATGATCTGCTCCTGGCTCGTGTTCGGGCCGCCGGGCAGGACGCCCGTCAACCGGCCCTCGCACATCACCGCGATGCGATGGCTGAGCCGCAGGATCTCCGGAAGCTCGGAGGAGATCACGATGATGGCCTTGCCCTGCGCGGCCAGGTCGATCAGCAGCCGGTAGATCTCGCTCTTTGCGCCAACATCGATGCCGCGAGTCGGCTCGTCGAAAATGAGAATGTCGGAATGCCGCAGCAGCCACTTGGCGATGACGACCTTCTGCTGGTTGCCGCCCGACAGCAGCCGCACCTCCTGCCGGTCGGACGGGGTGCGGATCTTCAGCTGCTCGACGAAACGGCGCGCGGCATCGCGCATGCCGGCCTCGTCGAGCAGGCCGAAGCGGCTGGTAAAGCGGTCCATGCTGGCAAGCGCGACGTTGGCGCGCACGTCCATGCCGGTGGCGAGGCCGTAGCGCTTGCGATCCTCCGACAGGTACCCGATCCCAGCACGTACGGCATCGGCCGGGCTACGGATGTCGCAGAGCTTGCCGTTGACGAAGATTTCGCCGGTATCGCAAGGATCGGCCCCGAACACGGCGCGGGCGACCTCGGTGCGCCCGGCGCCCATCAGGCCGGCGAAGCCGAGTATCTCGCCCTTGCGGACCTCGAAGCTGACGTCCTGGATCTCGCGGCCGCGGCTAAGGCCCCGGACCTCGAGCGCCGGCTCGGCGGCGTTGACGGCCGGTGTGCCGACCGAAATGTCAGTCAGCGCCCGTCCGACCATCATGGAGATGATCCGGCTCACCGGCGTGTCGGCGGCCGAGACAGTGTCAACGTACTGCCCGTCGCGCATCACCGTGACCCGGTCGGCTATGCGCTTCAGCTCGTCCATCTTGTGCGAGATGTAGACGATGCCGACACCCTCGCCCTTGAGCCGGCGGATGATGATGAAGAGCTCCTCGATCTCCGCATTGTTCAGCGCGGCGGTGGGCTCATCCATGATGAGCACGCGCGAGCGGAATGACAGTGCCTTGGCAATCTCGACCATCTGCTGCTTGGCGATGGTGAGGCTGCCGACATTGGCGCGCGGGTCGAGCGTAAGGTTCATCGCGGCGAAGATGTCCGCCGCCTGCCGGTTCAGCGCCGCCTCGTCGAGCCGGCCAAAGGACAGCCGCGGCTCACGGCCGATGAAGATGTTCTGCGCCGCGGTGAGGTCGTTCATCAGGCTGAGCTCCTGATGAATGATGCTGATACCGGCATCCTGCGCCGCACGCGGGCTCAAAATCTCGACCGGCCTGCCGTCGAGCAGGATCTCGCCGGCGTCCGGCTGATAGATCCCGGAGAGGATCTTCATCAGCGTCGACTTGCCGGCACCGTTCTCGCCCATGAGCGCATGGACTTCACCGGCCCGAAGCTCGAATCGGGCCTGCTTCAGGGCATGGACGCCGGGAAACTGCTTCTCGATGCCGCTCATGACGACGAGCGGTGCAGCGGAGGCGGCCCCTTCTCCTTGCATTCCCATTCGGTACGCTCCTCCCCGAGTCGGACCGAGTTGGTATTGTTGTTCAGATACGAACATCCTATTCATATATGAACCTGCCACGCAACAGGCTTCGATGGCATGGGCTGACTTACGCACCATCATGACGCGGGGGCCGAGTTGAGCACTGTAAAGCAGCCTGAGGACCGCTACCGGGCTCCCGCGCTCGACAAGGGCCTCGACATCCTCGAGTTCCTGTCCGGCCAGCCGAACGGACTGACGCGGGCCGAGATCGTCAAGGCAATCGGACGCAGCCCCGGCGAGATCTACCGCATGCTGGAGCGCCTCGTGGCACGCGACTACGTCAGCCGCTCGCTCGAGGGCGACCGCTATGCCCTCACCATGAAGCTGTTCCTGCTCGGAAGCCAGCACCCGCCGGTGCGCCGGCTGGTGGCCCGTGCCCTGCCGCTGATGGACGTCTTCACCGAAAGAACCCGGCAGTCCGTGCATCTCGTGACCCCCGACCGCGGCGCGGCGGTCGTCGTGGCGCAGGCCAGCGGCTCCGGCAACTGGGAGTTCCGGCTGCGCATCGGCGCCAGGCTCGACCTGCCGACGACCAGCTCGGGGCAGACACTGCTGGCCTTTCAGAGCCCCGAGCGGCGCCAAGAGACGCTGGCGATCTGGGGCAGTGCCGACAAGGCCGGACAGCTCGCGGACATCGAGCCCACGCTCGCCGAAATCCGCAAACAGGGCCATCGCATCGGTGACAGCCTGCAGCTTGCCGGTGTGAAGGACATTTCCGTCCCCATCTTCGGTCCGTCGAAAGACGCGGTTGCCGTGCTGACCTGCCCCTATCTGCAGCATCTTGACGCCGAAGCACCGCCCGATGCCGAGGCGGCGCTTGGCCATCTGAGGCGGATCGCCGAAAAGCTTTCGATCAGCTGAAGGTGCCGATCTCCGGTGCGGCCACGGTTGCCAGACACCGCGGCTCGAGCTCCTGCGCCTCCCAGAAACCCAACGTTACTTTCGTTGTCGTCCTGTGTGCTCCTTGCACCTGCCTGACCGCGGACGCGGCCGTCCTCGTGCGCGTCAGCTGTACCAAGTCGGTGATTTACGGCCCAAAATCGCCCGCGCGAGGTCATATTGCCGTCGGAGTCGGGTTGTATCCGAAAACAAGACCGGGCTCGGGGACGTTCGAAAGCAAGAGCGGAACCTGAGAAGATCCGCAAGCGTTTCCGTTCGGACGGGTAATTTTCAAGGCCTCGCGATGGCAGATATTTCGGAAAACGACAGAATAAATCCCCCCTCCTCTACCGAGGAACCGCCCAGCAAGGCGGATCGGTTACTTGGTGGCCTTGCCCTCTTGAGTCTCGGCGCCATCGTTTTCGTGGCCGGCTCGATCGCAACCGTGGAGAATGTTTTCCCGGGGCCGCAGATCGCGCGGGCACTCCAGGGCGGCAAGGCGCTCTACAGCCAGCTGACCCAGTATCAGGACGTCTATCGCAGCGATCTGTGGTATCCGGAGCGGTTTCCGGACAAGGGCGTGACGGTCAATCGCGCCGACGCCGCCCACAACGGGCTCACCCTCTACACGTCGGGCGACGCACCGGCCGCCTATCTGATCGATATGGACGGCACTGTGCTGCACACCTGGCGACGGCCCTTCAGCACGGTGTGGCAGGCCGGCGTCGGCACCTTGAAGAAGCCGCAGCCGGATTCGCACGTCTACTTCCGCCACGCCCATGTATTCCCGAACGGCGACTTTCTGGGAATTTACGAGGGCGTCGGCGATACGCCTTACGGCTATGGCCTCGTCAAGCTCGACAAGGATTCCAATGTCGTCTGGACCTATCCGGGCCGAACCCACCATCAGTTCGACGTCGGGCCGGACGGGCGGATCTATGTTCTCACGCACGAATTCGTCGAAGACAACGTCGATAAATTCGAGCATCTGGCCAATCCTCGGCTTGAAGACTTCCTTGTGATCCTGTCGCCCGAAGGTGAGGAACTGAAGAAGATCCGTCTGCTGACAGCGCTCGCCGACTCGCCCTACCGGCACATGCTCTACACGATCTCGGGCTTCGCCCTCGCCGACCCGCTGCACGCCAACTCGGTGAAGTACATCGACAGCGAGGATGCGGCGAACTTCCGCTTCGGCGAAGAGGGCCAGCTGCTGATGTCGTTCCGCGAGACCAATGGCATCGTTGTCCTCGATCCTAACAGCGGGAAGGTCCAATGGGGGACGCGCGGGCCGTGGATAGGCCAGCACGATCCCGACCTGCTCCCGAACGGTGACATCCTGCTGTTCGACAACTACGGGAACTACGACAGCCCAGAAGGCGTTTCCCGGGTAATCGAATTCGATCCGGCTTCACTGAACATCAAATGGCAGTACGCCGGAGAGTCCGGACGCCCCCTCGAGAGCCGGATTCGCTCGCACCAGCAGCGGCTCGAAAACGGCAACACCCTTATCACGGAATCGAGCGGCGGGCGGATCGTCGAAGTGAGCCGCGAGGGCACGACCGTGTGGGAATTCGTCAATCCCGTCCGCGGCGGGCCCGATGGCAATCTGATTCCGATCATTGCCTGGGCCGAGCGGCTCGATCCCGGCCAATTCGACCCGGCGTTGCTCGATCCGGAGCCTGCCGGGGACCAAACCACGAGACAGGAGGCCGACCTATGACAAGGTTCATCGCCACGTTTACCCTTTCGCTCATGCTGCTCGCCCCGACGGCCGCGATGGCCTATGTCGGTCCGGGCGCCGGATTGAGCCTGCTTGGCGCGCTCTGGGCGCTGGTGCTTGCGCTCGTGACCGCCGTCGCCTTCGTGGTGGCTTGGCCACTGCGCAGGATGTTCCGGCGCCGGCGGATGAACCGCCAGTCCGCAGTCGCCGACGACACCGGCGAGACGAGCGCCGCCCATGCACCGCATCCGCTTTCGGCCGCTGCCCGCGCCGAGCGCAGCAGGTAAGCTGCGATGGGCCTGCTCGACCTGCCGGCGCCGCTGTTCTCGGGTCTCGACGAATGGTTCGCCGGGCTCCTCACGCCCACCGGGGCGCTCGCCGTATGGGCCGCGCTCGGGGCGTTCCTATGCATGGAATGCTACCGGCTTTTGTCGCCACAGCGGCGGATCGCCGAAATCAAGGTCAAGCTCGAACAGACCCGGCAGCGCCTTGCCACCTTTGACGGGGAGTTCGAGGAGGCATGGCCGCAGATCCGGTCCATGCTGTCGCTTGCGTTCCGGCGGGTCGCTCTGGTGTTTCCGGCAACCCTCGTGGCCTCACTGCCTCTCCTGCTCGTCATCGTATGGCTCGACACCCAATACGGCGGCACCTATCCACCTCCGGAAACTCCGGTGCGCGTTGCCGTTGACGGGTCCTACGCCGGACGCTGGATCGATGACGGCACGCCCCGGGCCCAGATCGTTGATCCGATGGGGGCACCGGTGGCGGAAATTCCGGTGAAGAAGCCGGTTCCGATCATCGAGAAGCGGCACTGGTGGAACGCCCTGATCGGCAATCCTGCGGGCTATCTCGCCGACGATCTGCCGTTCGACCGCGTCACCATCGACCTCCCGCGCCGCGAGATCCTGCCAGTCGGCCCGGCTTGGCTGAGAGGCTGGGAGATTCCGTTCTTCGTTGCGCTGACGCTGTTCGCGCTTGCCTTCAAGTCGATACGCGGGATCGCCTGATGGAGGGATCGGTCGGCGCAACCACATCCTCCCCCGACATTGCCGTCGATCGCTGGAGCGACGTCCTCGGCGGCCAGGTCGAGCGCAGGCCCGGGCTGTTCGTGCGGATCGGCGACTGGGAAAGCCGGTTTCTCGGCGACCGGATTGCGCAGATCACCGTCGACCGGCCGATCTATGTCGCGGGCCTTGCCCGCTCCGGCAGCACGATCCTGCTCGAGCTGCTGTCCAAGCACCCGGAGACGACGAGCCACCGCTACCGCGATTTTCCGATGGTGCTGACGCCGGTGTCGTGGAACTGGTTCGTCGACCGTGCCGGCGGCCAGGACGACATTGCCCGCGAGCGCGCCCACCGCGACCGGATCGCCGTCACGCGCGAAAGTCCGGAGGCCTTCGAGGAGGTCATCTGGATGACATTCTTTCCCCGTCTCCACGAACCCGCGACGAGCGCGGTGTTCGACGACCGCACCTCGAACCCGCGGTTCGAGGCGTTCTACCGCGACCACATCCGCAAACTGCTCTTCATGCGTGGCGGCAGCCGCTATCTCGCCAAGGGCAATTACAACCTCACGCGGCTGCGCTATCTCAGAAAACTGTTCCCCGACGCCCGCTTCATCGTGCCGATCCGCGATCCGGAGTGGCACGTCGCCTCGCTGATGAAGCAGCACCGTCTGTTCAGCGCCGCCGGCGCGAAGGACGAGAAGGTCCGGCGCCACCTGCGCCGGAGCGGCCATTTCGAGTTCGGGCTCGACCGCAAACCGGTCAACCTCGGCAACGAGGCCGCGGTCGCCGAGATTGCCGCGCTGTGGCGCGACGGCAAGGAGGCCGCTGGCTATGCCGCGCACTGGGCGGCGATCTACGGCCACGTCGCGGAGGCTCTGGACGATCCGGAGATCGCAGGCAGCATCCATGTCGTCCGCTACGAGGACCTTTGCGACAACCCCGCCGCGACGGTCGCGGCCGTCCTCGATCATTGCCAGCTCAAGGATGCCGGGATCGCCGCCACGGCGGCGGCGACGGTGGCGGCGCCAAACTACTATGCGCCCGATTTCACCGCCGCCGAGCGCGCCGAGATCCGGCGCCGCACCGAGGCGGTGGCTGAGAGGTTCGGGTATGGGCAAGGGCGGTGATCCTGCCCGCGTTCACGCCGGGACACCTGTCAGCATCCCGGCCCTGATCTTTCAGCCTTCGTCGTCATCGCCGAACTTGCCAGGCCCCGGCGGGACGACGGCAGGGCAACCGCCGCCTCATGCCGCCGCGCGGCGCTGCAGCAGGTTCTCCCACGACAGCGCGTGGGTGACGATGACATCGAGGTCGTCGTAGGCCGGACTCCAGTTCAGCTCGGCGCGGATGCGGTCGGCACGGGCGACCAGGGCCGGCGGATCGCCGGCCCGGCGCGGCGCGTTCCGGACCTCGAAGTCGACTCCGGAAATCCGCTTCACGGCCTCGACCACCTCCCGGACCGAATAGCCACGACCGTAGCCGCAATTGAGAGTCAGGCTGTCGCCACCGCGTTCCAGATGGCCCAGCGCGAGGAGATGCGCCTGGGCAAGGTCGGAAACGTGGACGTAGTCGCGCAGGCAGGTGCCGTCCGGGGTCGGATAGTCGTCGCCATAGACCTCGAGGTGCCCGCGCAGGCCGAGCGCAGTCTGGGCGGCGATCTTGATCAGGTGCGTCGCCCGGACGGAAGACTGACCCGACCGGCCGTCAGGGTCAGCCCCGGCGACGTTGAAGTAGCGCAGGGCGGCGAAGCGGATGTCGTGGGCATTTGCGGCGTCGCGCAGCATCAGCTCGGTCATCAGCTTCGATGTGCCATAGGGCGAAATCGGTGCGAGAGGGCTCTCCTCCGCGATCGGGCATTCGGGCGGCTCGCCGTAGACCGCCGCGGTCGAGGAAAAGATGAAGTTGCCGACCCCGGCCCTGACGGCCGCCGCAATCAGCGCGCGCGAATTGACCGTGTTGTTCAGGTAGTAGCCGAGCGGATCCTTGACCGAATCCGGAACGACGATCGAGCCGGCGAAGTGGATGATCGACCCGATCCGCCGCTCGCTCAACAGATCGGCCAGCAGCTCGGCGTCGCCGCAGCTGCCTTCGACCAGCGGAACATCGCCCGGCACGGCATCGCGGAAGCCGGTGCTGAGGTCGTCGAGCACGACGACGTCGCGCCCGGCATCGCGCAGCGCCAGCACCATGTGGCTCCCGATATAGCCGGCACCCCCTGTTACCAAGACAGTCATCAAGTTGTCCTTCCCTTGCAATTGGAGAGGGAGAAGAGCGCTCACGGCGCCCGAGAAATGCGCACAGGCACGCGCACAAGATCGCGGTCCCAGGTTACCTTGCAGTTTTGACGATTGTAGCGGACCAGGTAAAGGAAAGCGTCGCCGGCCACATCCTGGAACGACGCGGTCTCCGCGTCAGGATCGAGCAGCGACGGATAGAAGTACAGGGTGCGCCGCTCGCAGCCGCCCTTCTCCCACAGCAACGGCGCCTGCATCAGCAGTGAAGGCTCGCTCCAGTGCAGGAGGTCCTGCGAGGTCGCGTAGTAGATCCCGGAGACCGGCCGGCCGGCGGCATTGCGGCGGCGGTCTCCGAACACGGCGATGACGGCGCCGGTGTCCTTGTCGACGGCAAGGCCGCCGATCATGCGGCCGATGAGGCGCTGCGCCACCGGCTCGCAGACATGCGCGGCCGGGTCGCCGACCGCATCGCGAAACGGATCGACGAAGGCGGCGCCGAAGCCCGTACCGTCCCAGGCCCGCCATGACGCCGGGTCGTCAAGGGTCCTGGTTCGGATCAGGCAGACGCCGCGCTTTTGCGCGCGGTAGCCGTCGGCGAACATCATGGCGTAGAACCAACCATCGTGCTCGATGATGTTGGTCGGATTGGCATAGCCAACCCGGGCCGTCCTGTCGGTCGGAAACGGATAGGGCAAGGTTGCCACGACGGCCGGCTCACCTCCTTGCGGGACAAAGCTGCGGCCGCCGTCGGTCGACACCACCGCGGTCACCGTGTTGAGAAGGCATGCGCTGTAGGTGCCGGCCGGACATTGCCCTTGGGTGCGCTCACCGCGCAGTTCGGTATGGGCGAGGGCATGGATCGTCTCGCCGTCCCTGGTATGGATGCCGGAGATCCACGACAGGTCGTCGAAGTCCCGAAGGCGGGGGGAGCGCGAGGCTTCGAACACGACGGAACAGTCCGGCGCCAGGGAGGCGAGGCTCTGGCCGGAGAACAGCCGGTTGTCGTTATGGCTGGCGATCAGCGCCACCGAGCCGTCGCTGCGGCGAAAGGCGCGTGCCGGCGCATCCGGCACGTGGCTGTCGTCACAGGCCTGCTCGGACCAGTCGAACACGGTCGTCGGCGGCCCGGCCGGCACGATATCGACTTGCGGGGCCTCCGTCGCCGCGGCAACGCCCAACAGGGCGACCATGGCGAGGCCGGAAAGCAGCGCGGCAGCGCGACGCATCACGCCACTTTCCGCTCCGGCTGGGCGGCCCGGACAACGTCGACCATCGAATTGTCGATACCGTTCTCGACCAGAAAGGTCCGCATCTCGCGGTACGTGTGGAAATAGGCACGGTTGAAGCGGTCGAACAGCGCCTGATCCCAGTGGTCCTCCAGGTTGAACGCCTTGCCGGAAAAGACGTCGAAGCTCGGAATCTGAAAGGTCTCGGCAAACTCCGCCGTGCGGCTGTCATAGGTGAAATAGACCGATGGGACGCCGTTCGACAGCGCCATCAGGTTGCCGTGAAGGCGGTAACCCAGGACCAGGTCCTTTTGCTGTACCAGCGCCTCGTAGTCGGCGACGACGTCCGAATAGAACAGGCGCTCGCGGTAGAGCGCCTCGATAGCGCCATCGAGGTACCACTCGGCCACCCAGGGGTTGGCCTTCAGCGCGGCCATCGCCTCTGCCTTCTGCTCGGACGTGCCGAACACCAGCTTCTTTTCCTCGACCTCGCCCTGCGCCATCAGCACCACGTCGAACCGGCTCGCGATCTGCTTGACGAGATCCCGGTGGAAGGTCAGATAACGCCGGATATCGCGGGCGTAGGTCGCAGACACCTCGCGGCGGAGCGTGATACCGACCTGGCGAACCTCGTCGATGTTCGGCAGTCGAATCGCCAGATTCGGATCGTTGCGGCGGAACGCGGTCGGGCAGCCGACGATGCGGACGTTGCGAATGCCGAGATCCCACAGCACCTGTGCCGAATAGGCGCCGCGAACACCGACCGATGCAGTGGAATCGGCCATCATGCGCAGCACCGTCCTGGTTTCCTCCGACAGTTCCAGCTTGCCCTTGACCGGCGCCTGGGCACCGATGCCGAAGGCGAGCACGGGCAGGCCGAGCCGCTTGAGCACCGGAATTGCTTGCTGCCAGTCCATCTCGTGGTGGATGTAATTCGATCCCCGAAGGAAGACGTAGTCATACTCCTCGCGCAGTCGATCGATGTGCTCCATGTTCGGGTCCATGATCGGCAGCACGCCGAGCTTGTCGAACTTCAGAAGCTTCAGGGATGAGTCGAAGACGAAGGCATCGCCGATGTTGTGGTAGTGATCGATGCTCCGCTGTACGTCCTTGTAGTTGTACCAGCGGACGTTGTCGTGGTCGTAGACCTCGCCGGATGGAATCATAACCAGAACACGGGCCATTTCGGCTCTCCTTCGAAGGGTTTGCGCACGTCAGGCCGTCCTGGCGACCGGTGCGGTCAAGGCGGCGTCCGGCGAACCGACGCGGTCGATCAGGCTGCGGTAAAGCTCAAGATGCGCCTCAGCGCATTCGATATGGCTGAGCGGCGGACGCATGCCGGATCGCAATCGGCCCCACAGGGCGGGGTCGGTCAGGGCCTCGCCCAGACGGTCGGCGAGATCTTCGGCGCTGCCGACGCGGAAATGCAGGCCATCGATGCCGTCGCGGATCTTTTCGGCCATGCCCCCGACGTTGCTGGCAATCAGCGGCCGGCCGTGGAAGAGAGCCTCCTGAATGACGATCGGCGAATTCTCCCACCAGACCGAGGGCATGACGACCCAATCGACAGACCGCATCAGCCGCGGCATCTCGGCGTTCTCATAGGAGCCGTAAAAGCGGACCCGGTCGCCTGCCTTCTCGATGCTGGCCGCAAGCCTGTCCTTGAACCACTGCGGCTGGAACTCGAGGTTGCCGCCGAAGATCATCAGCCGCGCATCGTCTCCCCAGACGGAGTCCGGCACACGGCTGACGGCGTCGAGCAGCACATCGATCCCCTTATAGGGATTCATCTGACCGAAATAGGCGAAGCGCGACCGCCTGCCCTCGATGCCCGTCAGCGGACGCGGCTCGGCGGGGGTGGCCACGTCCAGGCCGTTCTCGATCACCGTCATGCGGTCGCCGGGAAGACCCCAATGAATGTAGCGCTCGGCCAGGAAGCGGCTCGGCGACACATAGTGGTCGGCCAGCTTCAGCATCGATTGGACGAAGCGCTCGCGGCGCAGGAACCGTGCCGGCGAGATGTCCGGGAAGCAGCCGTGGCAGGCGATCGGCGAGGACTCGTTGCACAGCTTCATCGACCCGGTCTTCACCATCTGGCCGTGGTGATGGCACAGTGACAGGAATTCGTGGAACGTGACCACGATCACCGCATCGGGCAGCGTCTCGCGTACCGCGTAAAGCGCCTCGAGCCCGAGGCCGATGAAGTGATGAAAATGCACGACGTCGGGCCGCAGGGTCGCCACGAAACGCCGCAGATCCCGGCGGATGTCGTCAGTGTTGCGGTTCGACAGCAGGAAATGGTCATAGTCGTCGGCGTGGTAGAGGATCTCGTCATCGGCATCGCGCACGCTCATCAACGCCGACGAGGCATGGCGTGGAAACGGATGGCCAACCCGTGCCAGGTAGAAGGAGCGCACGTCGTCGCGGCCGTTCAACCCCTTGTGCAGGTTGTGAGACGCGATCTCGGCGCCGCCAAGCGACAGGCTGGGATGCCCGTGCGAGATGACGAGCACCCTGAGCACGTCGGAAGACCCGCTGCCTGCATGCGGCTTGATCGGCATGTCCCTCATCCGTTGAGGTTCGAAATGGCGAGCGACCAGCGGGCATCGAAGGCCCAGCGGTCGATCTCCTTGACAAGTCTTCGCCACGGCTTGCCGGCGCCGGTCTCATGTTCAGGGCAAAGCAGTTCGACCTGCGGCACCCACACGGACGGCGTGCCGGCACGGCGCAGCTTGAGGGCGAAGTCGAGGCCCTTCTCCGCCGTACCGAGATAGCCGCGGGTGAAGCCACCGGCGGCGGCGAAGGCCGATTTGGAGATCATGCAGCAGTCCATGGTGCCGGCCGTCACCTCTGTCGGCTCGGCGCCTGTCAGCGCGGCGCGCGGATAGCCGACGTAATGATCGACCAGGGTCCGGTCGCCGCCCTCACCGCTGATCCACAGGCCGGCCCAGCGGATCGACTCGTCCTCGAACAGGATGGTCGGCGAGACGAGGCACTCACCCTCACGCGCCCGGAAGATGCGCTCGATCGGCGCGATCCAGCCCGGCATGCGCGGCACGATATGGCCAGACAGGCAGACCAGTGCCTCGGTCGGCGCCGCCTCGATCCCGGCCTCGATGGCATCGCAGACGTCCTCCACGCCTTCAGCGAGCACCAGACGGAAGGAAAGACCATAGAAGCCTGCGATCCTGCGCAGTTCGCCCCCGTGCTCGCTGAATGTCTCGGCCGGCCCGGCGACGACGATCGGCAGGGCCCGCGCGACGGGATCGAGCGCAAGCAGCGCGAGCAGGACACCGGCCTCGGCAATCTGGTCGTCGAGGCCCACCACGATCGTCTTGTCGGGCTCGGGCACGTCTTCGCCGAGGCAGACCACCTCGACCACGCTCGGTGCCGGTCGATCGACACTGCGAAGCATCGGGCCGAACTGGCGCTCCACCGCATTCGCGGCCGTGGGCGAGTTGGGGTCGAGCATGCCGAGCAGCCGGCTGGCCGCCTGATGCAGCGATGCCCGTCCGACCGTCAGCGGAAAATAGGTCGACGCGCCCGACGTCAGAACGATCTCGACATAGCTCGGGTCGGCGAACGTGGCGCTGATCTCCGGCGCAAAGACAATGAAGCCATGGGAGTGACGTGCCGGATGCAGTCCGGCGAACAGCGGCTCGTCGGCAAAGGCCTTTGAGACATCCGGCCGGACTTGCTTGGTCCAGTGGTCGTCGAGCCGCACCGAGCGACCGCCGGCCCGCAGCACCACCCGCTCTACATACCGCTCCGGATCAAGCAGCCACCCCGAGACGAGAATCCCGCCGGCCGCCACCTCCAGCGCCAGGTCGATGCCGATCCGGACCGGAATCGGCAGGTCGGAGACAGTATCACGGCCGTCGAAGCGGTTTGCGGCGCGGCGCAGTCTGGCCAACGTATCGCCGCCGACCGTCAGCCTGGGCAGGGCGGCACGGATGTGGCCGGGCACACTGCGCGGCTCGACGAGCACGCGGCGCTCGATCACCTCGATCGTGTGCCATCCGTCACGGCCGCGGTAGAAGAAGCGGTTCAGCCGGGCAGGGTCGAGCGGCTTTGGCGCCTCGATGATCCCGCAATAGCCATGCCCCTTGCCGCCGAGATCCTCACGCGCAAATGTCCCGCAGGAGAGTTCGGCGATCTGCGGCACATCGGCAATGGCGATCACCTTCGATCTGCCGGCAGGCAGGTCCTGTGCCCAGCCCTGGACAAAAAGCTCGCCTTCCTCGAACCGGCCGACGACCTCGACACAGCCGTTGCCCCGGGCGACCGCCTGCACAAGGGCCACGACCGGGTGCAACCGCCGGGGACTGGCATCACCGGCGATCATGCCCTCGATCAGGCCGTCGACCACGCGGGGCAGCATATGTCCGGCCTCGGCAGCAAGGCCGCGCAGAAAGGCGTCGAGCCCAAGCCTGCGCCGGTTCACGGCATATCGGATCGGCCGGGCACCGCTGCGGACGACGATTGATGTCAGCTGGCCATGATTTATCTTCGCCAGCGACACCAGGGCGACGAAGGCGCAAGGATGCCCCGATGCCGGCTCGGCGCGGCGCCAGCTGACGACGACGGCCTGAACCTGCGATCCCGGATCGCCGTTCAGCAACACCGGAGCGCTTGCCGACAGCGGCTCACCGAGACCGGCAACGAGCGCCAGGCTGTCATCGATCATGGTGAAGACGGCCGTTTCGCCGTCCTGTGGAATTCGAACCGACCCGTCGTCGGCCTGGCGTGGCGGCTCCGCAGCAACCGCAATCTCGTTCATGTTGTACTCCGTTCCGCGGATGCGCCCCTGCGTCCCTCCCCCTCCCGTCGTACTGCGCGCTCAGACTCCCGTGATCACGGCGATCAGCATGCCGCCGACGAAGCCGAGCAGGGCGGCGAGCAACAGGAAATGCGGTCCGACAGAGCTGCGGTTGCGTGAGTCGAGGGCAACCAGCCGCTCGTCGAAGCTCTTCAACGTCGCGTCGAAGCGGACGAGGAAAACCTCCAATGCCTCGACCCGCGAGGTCAGCTCCTTCTGGCCCCCTCGCAACAGGCTGAGCGCTTCGCCAAGCTCGCCTTCCGTCGAGGCCAGCCGATCCAGCCGCGATGCGGTGTCACGCAGCACCACGGTGGCGTCGCGCTGGCCGACCGCGATCTGGCGCTGCGCAGCAACGAGCCAGTCGAGCTTTTCCATGACGCGGGCCATCGGCGTTGCGATCGCGGCCTCGGCGGCGCGCTCGTCCGCGGTCGGTCGCCGCAGCACGGTCTGACTGCCATCGCTCGGCGAAACCGCCACCACGGTCACGCCGTCGGGCGAGGCGCGCGCCTCGGGCGGCAGCGGGATGTCGAAGGAATAGGCACCATCACCGATGCCGTTGCGTCTCAGGTCGATGCGCGGCCGGTCGGCGACCACGGTGGCGACCCGGCGGCCGTCGACAAGCACCTGGACGGCGAGCCTGTCGCCGGTGTTGGCGGCATCCCAGACCCAGCCATAGATGCGATCGTTCTCGATCGCGTCGACACGACCCTGGATCTGCGGCGGGTTCGGCCGGTTTTGTTCGGCCTGTACCGCTTGTTCCTTGTTGGTTTCGGCAGCAGTCATAGACATTTCCTCATGCGGCCGCGTCGTCGGCGGGCTCGCGGCGGAGATCAGCGAAAAGCTGCAGCAGACGCCCTGCGACCGCGTCGACGGTAGGCGGCTGGCGGATCTGGGCGGCAAGCCTGCGGTGAAGGTCGACATCGCCGGCGGCACGCTCCATGACGCGGGCCAGATCAGCCGGGTCATTGGGGCGGACGTGGAGGCCGTCGACGCCGTCCTTGACGGCCTCAGCCATGCCGCCAATGCCGCTTGCGATCACCGGACGGCGGTGCAGCCTGGCTTCGCCGATGACGAGGGGTGCGTTTTCCCACCAGACGGAGGGCATGACCACCCAGTCGACCTCACCCATCAGGCGCGGCAGATCCTGCTGCCTGTAGGGGCCAAGACGAACGACGCGGGCCGACGTCTCCTCGAACAGACGCTCGATTTCGGCGACGAACTCCTCGCTCTGGAACGGCGAGCCACCGTGGACGCGGAGCTCGAACTCGACTCCGGCCTCGATCAGACGCCGGCAGGCGCGGAGCAGCACGGCAACGCCCTTCCAGGGGGTCAGGTTGCCGAAATAACCGAACACGTTGCGGCGATCGAGCGGCAGGCGGCGCGGCGGCGCCAGCTCGCCCTGCGGCCGACCGTTCGGCACCAAGGTGATGTCTCGCGCCGGCAGGCCCCAGCCGACATAGGCCTGGCGCAGGAAGGCGCTGGGGGCGGTGAAATGGTCGACGGCGGCAAGGTGAGTCTTGATGAAGCGTTCACGCAGCCGCATGCGGTCCGGCGTGACGTCGGGCAGACATGCGCACAAGCCGCCGGGCTCTGTGGCGGCGCAGGGCTTGCCGGGAGCTGCCATCATCACCCCGTCGTTGGCGCAGATCGGATAATAGTCGTGCAGCGTCTTGACGATGAGTGCGTCGGGCAGCACGCGGCGCACGAGGGTCGGCAGCTCGACGCCGACCAGCAGCAGATGGTGGATGTGAACCACGTCCGGCCGGAAGGTCTCGAGCAGGCTCGTCAGGTCCGGGACCATGCCATAGAGGTCGATCTGGCTCATGTTGAACCGGTCGAAATGACCGGCCCACAGCAGGACCTCGTCAGGGTCGTTGCCGATCGCCTGGAAGCTGGTGCCGGGATGGGGCTCGCGGTGCAACCGGTTGGTGGCGCCGAGGAACATCGCCTCGTGCCCGGCGCGGCGATAGGCGTCGAAGAGTTCGTGCGCGACGGTTTCCGTCCCACCGGGATGCAGGGCGGGATGATTGTGCGCGACCACCAGTATGCGCATGCCTCAAGCCTCCCGCGCCGGCTTGGTGGCGACGATGAAATCCTGATAGTGCGCCGCAGGCTTGCCGCCGCGCCAGTGTCCCAACCGCTTCTGCGTCACGGACAGGCCCGCAGCCTCCAGGCGGCCGTCGAGGAAGAGGTCGTCGAAGGCGACGGCTCCCAATGGCGCGTCGGGATCGGCGAACCAGGCCGGACCGTTGCCATAACGCTCGAAGCCGAGCCGCGGATCGCGACCGCTGCGCTCGGGCGTGAACTCCGCATCGATCACGAAAGCCGACAGAAACAGCCGGCCGCCCGGTGCGAGCAATCGTCCGATCTCCTCGAAATACGGACCGATCTCCTCGGGCGGCAGGTGGGTGACGACCGACGTCATGATGACGAAATCGAAGGATTCGTCGGCGTAGGGCAGCCGGACTTCGTGCCCCGCCAGGCAACCGTTCGGGTTGTAGAGCGGATGGGCGATGTCGAGATGCACGAAACGGAAATTGGGATAGACCGGGGTCACCGTCCGCAGGCACCAGTCGATCCCGGCCGCAACCGGATCGATCCCTTCGTAGCGGCCCCTGTCCGGATCAAGGTACTGCGTAAGCGGCAAGGCCATGCGGCCGATGCCACAGCCGATGTCGAGCACCCGCTCACTCTGAGTGAGACGGCCGAGCTCAATGAAATGACGCAGGAACTCGAGGCCGATTGCACGGAAGTCCCCATCGCCGACAAATATCGACTCGTTCGACGGGGCCGGCAGGAACCGGTTGCGCCGGATCGCCTCCAGCAGGGCCTCGAGACGCTCGCCGGAGGGCGGCGGATCATAGGGGACCGCGTCGGTCAGGGCCGCCAGGGTGTTCATGCCGCTTCCCTCTCACTCGCAGACGAGTCGCTGCCGGTCGCGAGCGCGGCAATGGTCTGCTGCCAGCGCTGCTGATGGAGCCAGCGGTTGTATTGCGAGGCCACCCCACGCACGTAGTCGGCGCTGGCGCGGATCGAACGCCGCTCCAGATGGTAGAGCTCGGCCTCGGGAACATAATGAATGCTGTAGCCGCGGGCCCGGATCTTGAGGCAGAGGTCGCTGTCCTCGTAGTCGCCGATGACATAGTCGGTCGTAAAGCCGCCCACGGCGGTGAACAGCCGGGAGGTGAGCACCAAGCAGGCACCGGTGACCGCCGGAACCTCGCGGCCGACCTGCGCCGGAGCGAAGTCACGCGGCAACCCCTTGAAATAGTGGTGGTTAAGCCAGCGGCCCTTGTGATCCTCAATGAAGTAAAGCCCGGCGTGCTGGATCGAATGGTCCTCATAGAGCAGCTTGGCGCCGACGGCGCCGACGCGCCGGGAGTCGAGGCGCGCCGCCAGCATGCCGAGCCATCCGGGCGCTCTTGGAATGACGTCGGAGTTGAGCATTGCCAGCACCGCGCCGCGGGCAAGGTCCGCCCCGGCGTTGCAGGCCAGGGCATAGCCGGCGTTTCGCGGCATGACGGCAAGCGTCACCGGGAGGCCATGCAGGAGGTGGAGACCGCGCAACAGGTGCTCGACTTCCTCGGCCTGTTCGGGCGAGTCGAGGACGTAGATCACCTCTGCCTCCGAGACGATCTGTCGGTCGATGGCGAAGGCGGCATATTGCGCCTTGAGATACTCCATCACCCGATAGAGCGGCACGATGATGGACACCGCAGGGCGCTCGGGCCGGGTGCCGATCGTGACCACCTCAGGTGCGCCCACCGCCTCGCGCATCCGCTCCTGAATATCGGCAAGGGCCGGCGCGATGCATTCAGCAAGGATGGTATCGGTCACCTGCTGCGGCGGCAGGGCGGTCAAGGCCCGGGTACGGATCTCGCCGATGTCGTTCGGCTGTGGCGGCGGCACCAGAAGCGGCTGTCCACCCGACGCAAGGCGGAGGGTGAAACGCGGCTGCAGCAGGAGTTCGCCGAGCCCGGCCGAGTCGGAGAAGGCGAGGAAGCCCTGTGGCGATGGTCCGGTGCGGCCCTCCTCCTTGCGCCCGCTGAAACGGTGCAGCGCGAGCGGATGCGCGGCGCCGGAAGGGTCGAGGAGGTCGAGGCCCTCGATCATGCCGAGCTGGTCGAGCGAGCGGCCGGCAACGAGGACACCACTTCTTCCGGCGAGCGCGAGGTCGACGGCCGCCGACGGAAGCCCGGATTCGCCGCTAAGCCCCCGCGGAGCCAGCGGCTCGGACAGCTGCAGCTCCAGGACGGCGGCACGGGCGGCCGGTGACCGGGCGCCAAGGCTGGTGACGACATGGTCGCGGAGCGCACCGTCCTTGCGCGGTCGCGCTTTCCACCATTCGGCAAGGGAACGGCCGGCATCAGCGAGCTCCAACTGGCGCACGGCAACACCCCAGGGTCCGGACAGGACAAGATATCCGTCGCTCGGCAACCGCTCCAGGTCCGCAGCTATGACCAGGGTGTGTCTTCCGTCGCCCCTTGTTTCGCAGCGATAGGCGTCACCCTGCAGCCGCACGAGGCCGAGCGGACCGACCAGGTGCATGCCGGACACCGTTCCGCCACCGGCGGCGAGCCGCATCTCGAAGAGCCGTGTCATGCCGACGGAAGCGACGGCCGCTGCGGGGGGCGGGCTGGCGTTCAGCTCCTTGAGGAATGCGTAGAGAAACGCGACGTAGGCCCTGCTGCGCGCCAACTTGAAGATGCCGGGCCAGGCGTTGAGCAGCGCCGTGATCAGGGAAACGCGCGCCGGGCGCGACAGTCCGTCGAGAACGCCGGCGAGCCCCGCCGGTGCAAGGGGCTGAAGTTCGGCCGAAGCCTCCACATCGGCCTCGACCGCGATGGCCCCGGCTGAAACCCGAAACGCGATCGCCTCTTCGCCCGACCGACGAAAGGCCCAGAGGATCCGCGTGCCGCCCGCTTCCAGGTTGAGGCGCAGACTGGCCAAGGGCGACGGTGTCGCGCCATCGGCAGTGCGCAGTTGCGGCGCCGACCACACGCGGTTCGGCAGGTCCCAAATGACAAGGCCGACGTCTCCGGCCAGCCGGTAGACACGCGGCGTTGCGAAAACCTCTGCAGAAACGGGGGATGGAGCGTCTAGCATCGGAGCACGTCAGCGTGAGAACGGAGATGGCGACAAAATGCGCGAAGGGCGTGCGGGCCCACCGCCAAGGGCGGGCCCGGCACCGCTCATTACGACACGACGAAGTAGCCGTCCGGGTTATCCTGGACGTCGTTCACGTCGGTGTTGGCGAGGGTGAGCGTGTCACCATTGCCCAGGTCGATCACGGTGTTCGAGCCAACCTGCGATGCACGGGCAGCGATGTCAGCCGTCGATTCGATGCCCGTTTCGTTGATGTTGGCGGAGATCTGAACCAGATCCTCACCCGCGGTGAAATCGAGAATGACGTCGTTGCCGCCACCACCGGTAAAGGTGAAGACGTCATGACCCTCGCCGCCGATGAGCACGTCGTTGCCCGCACCGCCTTCGAGGACGTCGTTACCATCACCACCGTTGAGGATGTCATTCCCCTCTCCGCCGGACAGGTAGTCTTCGCCGTGATCGCCGAACAGGATGTCGTTGCCGGCGTCGCCGAAGACGGCATCATCATCAGCGCCGCCCATCAGCAGATCATCGCCCTGCCCGCCGGACAGAAAGTCTCCGCCGTTGCCGCCGAAGACGAAATCGTCACCATCCTGGCCGAACAGAAGATCGTTGCCACCTAGCCCGAAAATGAAGTCGCTGCCTTCCGTCCCGACGAGGACGTCCGTGAATGCCCCGCCTTCCAAAGTGGCCATGAGAAGCTCCTACTTGTTCTAAACGTGAGTTCCGCGCCCAGGCAGGCACGCAGGTGAAGTTACGCTGCATATCGCAACGCACCATAAATGATACAGGCGAACGTGACGTTTTGAATGGGCAAAAAATGATCATTACAAGGCAATAAGTCGGCAACTTCCCGTATATCTCCAAATATACCGAAGAACTATCGGATTTATTCGAAACTCAATTCAGACGATTCAGATCAAAATTCGAAATAATATTGTGCGACGCGGAATCTATTACTGCGGGCTTTGCGGAAACGAGATTCAGGTTCCTGCCTTATCGGTAACGCCCTCATCGGCCCCGGAGGGGGTCCAAGCGAAACCCCGATGAAGGTACGCCCACCCCGGGCAGCCGCCGATCCACCCTGCGGTCCTGCCGGCTCCTGCTAGGCCACGGTGAAATAGCCGTCGGGGTTGTCCTGGACATCGTTCACGTCGACATTGCCAAGCGTGATGGTATCGCCCCGGCCGAGGTCAATGACGGTGCTGCTCCCGAACTGCGACGCACGGGCGGCGATCTCTGCGGCGGTCTCGATGCCGGTCTCATTCAGGTTGGCCGGGATCTGCACCAGATCCTCCCCTGCGGTGAAGTCCAGGATGACGTCGCGGCCGCCGCCGTTGAAGACGAAGACATCGTTGCCGTCGCCGCCGATCATGACATCGTGCCCCTCACCGCCGTCGAGCACGTCATTGCCCTCGCCGCCCAGCAGGAGGTCGTGCCCCTTTCCTCCGGAGAGAAAGTCGTCGCCGTCCTCCCCGAGAAGCAGGTCGTGGCCCTCGTCACCGAAAAGCGCGTCGTCGCCGTCGCCCCCAAAAAGAAAGTCGTGAGAGCGGCCGCCGGACTGGACGTCGTCGCCGTCACCGCCGAACAGGAAGTCCACGCCTCCCTCACCGAACAGGACGTCGCCTCCATCGCGCCCGAATATGACGTCGGTGGACTTCGTTCCAATGAGGACGTCCGCGGACGCCCCACCCTTCAAAATGGCCATCGAACAGCTCCCTACTCCGTCCAAAGACGCGGATTTGATGTCAGGCAGGCACGCGAGAGATCGCGCGCATGACGCGTTGCATCAAGATCATAGGAGCGAATTTGACATCCAAGATGAACAAATCATGGTCATTGAAAGACAATAAGCTGGCAACTCTGCATCAGACAGAAGCCGCAAAAATGTAAATCGCAATTATAGAAGCTATATTCGAATGTTTTACTTCGAAACTCGAATCAGCTTTGCGCGACGCGGCCTTGTCGCGCCGCACAAATCTCAATCTTCCCGGAACGCATGCGTGAAGCTTTCGGTGATCGGCTCAAGCAGGTAATCGATCGCCTTGCGCGGGCGGCGCAGGATCAGAAGCTCGGCCGGCATGCCGGGATAAAGGACGATCTCCGGCCTTTGGGCGAGAGCCTCAGGGTCCACCTCCGCGCGCACGAGATAATACGCGTCCTGGGTCTGCGGATTGACGGTCTGGTCTGCGTCGACGAGGGTGACCTTGCCGGGAACAGGCCGGGTCGAGCGGTAGTCGTAGGCCGTCAACCGGACCTGGGTTTCGGACCCGACGCGCACGGCATCGATGTCGCGAAGGTTCATCCGCGCCTCGACGAGCATCTTGTTCTCCCGAGGTACGATGTCCATGATCGGCCGGCCAGGCTCGATAGCCGAACCTGGTGTCCGGGTCTGAATGGCGATGACCACGCCGTCCTGGGGCGAGACCACCTCGAGGCGCTGCAGCACGTCCCGCGCGGCCACGATGCGCTCGTTGGTCTCGTTGAGATCGAGCCGCGCCTGCAGAATCTCCCCGGCGATCTCGCTCTGCCATTCCTCTTCGGTCGACAGGATCGCCATCTCGGCCGCCTGCCGCGCCTGCTCGGCCCGCGCCCGCTCGGCGAAGTATTCGCCGCTGTCGCCGGTGACCTCGCTGAGTTCGAGTTCGACCTCGGCGAGCGTTGCCTTCGAGGCGTAGCCCTTTTCATGCAGGCCGCGCAGCGCATCGACCCGATCCTGAAGCAGCACCTTGCGCTGTGCGCCCGCGTCGATTTGGGCGGTCAGAGCCTTGATCTGCTCGGAGTACTGTTCGACCTCCTTCTTCTGATAGGCGATCCTGCCCTCGTAGACAGCGCGCCGCTTGGCGAACAGCCGCTGTTCGGCCGCGATCACGTCGGCCGCGATCGGTGACGGCGACTCCGTCAGCTCTGCGGGGAACGTGATCTCGTCTGCCAGAGCCTGCTCCGCCTGCAGCCGGGCAATCTTGCCCAACAAACCGATGCGCCTGCCGATCAACTGCTCCAGCTCGGCGCGTGCACGGGTGTTGTCGAGCTCCAGCAGCGGCTGCCCCTTCTTGACCAGGTCGCCTTCCCTGACCAGAAGCCGCTTCAGAATGCCGCCTTCGAGATGACTGACGGTTTTGCGCTGGCTGTCGACAATGACATTGCCGGTGGCGATGGCCGCGCTGTCGAGGCTGGCGGTGAAGCCCCAGGTCAGAAAGCCGCCGAAGCCGACGGCGATCGCAACGAAGGTTGCGATCAGCGGCGCACGAAGCGACTGCTTTTCCTCGTCCGGGTCCTTGTCCTCGACAACGTACCAGAGAGTGTCCTTCGAGTGCTCGCCACGCTCCGCCGTTATCACGGCGGGCCGGCGGCTGAACGAGGCAATGTCGGTCATGCAACCTCTCCTGAGGTCGTCCTGGGCTTGGCCAGCGGACGGGGCGTAATCGAAGCGACAACGTCGGTCCGCTCGCCGAACTGGCTGATGCGGCCATCCTTCAGCACCAGAATCTTGTCCACCGCCTCCATGATGGAGGGCCGGTGGGCAATCACGACGACGATGGCTCCGTCGGCACGGGCCGAGGCGATCGCCTGCATGAGCGCCGCCTCGCCTTCGGCATCGAGGTTGGCGTTGGGCTCGTCGAGCACCAGCAGGCGCGGCCGGCCGAATAGTGCACGGGCCAGGGCAATACGCTGCTTCTGACCGCCCGAAAGCGTGTAGCGGCCATCGCCGACCGGAGTGTCGTAGCCGAGCGGCAGGCGACCGATCATCTCATGAACGCCGGCGGCGCGCGCGGCCTCGATCACCATGCGTGGATCGGCATCATACATGCGCGAGATATTCTCACGCACCGTGCCGTCGAGCAGCGACACCGACTGGGGCAGGTAGCCGACCATGGCGCCAAACGAGGAGCGTTCCCAGAGATAGACGTTGTGACCGTCGAGGAAGATGCCGCCAGACGTCGGCTGCAGCGTGCCGACGATGAGGCGCGCGAGCGTCGACTTGCCCGCGGCCGAGGGGCCGACCACGCCGAGCACCTCACCGGGCTCGATTGCAAAGGACAAGCCCTTGAGCACCGGCACCTGGACGCCGGGAGGCGCGTAGACCAGGCCCTCGACCTCGAGCGTGCCTTGACACGGCGGCGTCGGCACGACCTGTCGGGTCGAGCTGTGGTTCTCCAGCACCTCCCGAATGCGGCGCCAGGCGGCCAGTGCGAACACCCACTGCCGCCAGTTCTCCGTCATGTTGTCGAAGGGCATCAGCAGCCGGCTCGTCATGATGCTGGCGGCGATCATTGTGCCGGCGGTGACCTCGCCCCGAATCACCAGAACGGCACCAAGCGCAAGGACCGCGACCTGCATGCCGAATCGCAGCGAACGCGTCACCGCGTGAATCGCCTTGCCGCGCAGATTGCCCTGCTTGAGCAGGCCGCTGGTGTGGACCTGATTGAGGCGCCAGCGCCTGGCCAGTGCCGGCAGGATGCCCATTGCCTCGATCGCTTCGGCATGCCTGAGGGTGGCGCCAATCGTCGCCACGTTCCGGATGTTGGCGGCATTGGCTTCCTTGAGAAGCGGCCGCGTCGTCAGATCGGACAACAGGTTGAGCCCGCAGAGAATCGCCACGGAGATCAGAGCGCTCACCCCGTAGTACGGATGGAGCAGGAACAGGACGACGAAGAAGATCGGCGACCACAGGGCCTCCAGCGGCGCGCCGATGGCTGAGCCGGTGACGAAGCTCCGAAGGTCATTGAGGTCGCGTAGCGTTTCGGAGGCCAGCGTGCCCCCCTTCTCGAGGGATGAGCGGACGCCGGCCTCGAGCGCCGGCAGATTGAGCCGCGCCGCAAGGGCCGTACCCATCGTCTGGAAGGTCAGGCCCCGGATGAATTCGAGCACGCCATAGAGCGTCAGAGCGCCGGCGGCGATGATGACCAGCATCGTCAAGGTGTCGATGCTCTGGCTGCTCAGCACCCGGTCGTGCACCTGCAGCATGAACAGCGGACCGGTCATCTGCAGGATGGTGATGAAGGCGCTTATGAAGCCGGCACACAGAACGCCGGCAATAAAGGTCCGCCGGGCGGCGACCACGAGCGCGACCGCGCCGTCCGGCCTCCTCGCTCGAGCCTTCTTCATCGATTACCCCGTCCCGCACCGTGCGCCGTATTGGTGCATACCATCGAAACGCCCATAAATAGACACAGATTTTTCATATATAAGTCACGCATCCAACGAGACTGTAGACCTCAATATTGGCTATCAAGATTGTGTCGAACCAATGGAACGAGACGATTTTGACTCCTCAATTTTTCCGACATTCTATTTTAAGCCAGATCGGGAGGAATAAAATGCGAAATTGCTTCGAAATTCGATCGAATTTACACAGGAGATGTGGCGCAGATGGAAAAGAACATGGCGGGACTGGCGACGGCTGCCAATGACACGAATGACCAACATGCATCATGGAAGACGACATCTTACGCGCCGCCCGGGCCCTTCGCGGATGAAACCCGGCCGTGGCTGACGCACCTTGAACTCATCCGAATCATCGAGCGGATGCATCGCCGCTATCTCGACCGGCTTCGCCTCGACCTCAACCGCCTGGGAGCCGACGACATCAGCCCGTCGCAGGTCATGCTGCTCTTCACCATCGGCAATCACGATCTGTCGGTGCGCGACCTGCTCGACCGCGGGCACTATCTGGGCTCCAACGCGTCCTACAATCTCAAGCAACTCGTCCAGGCGGGCTATGTCGACAGAAGCGCGTCGCAGCGCGACCGACGTTCCGCCCGAATCAGACTGACCGACAAGGGTCGCATCCTGTGCCTGTCGGTGCAGGCTGCCGACGAGGCCTATCAGCGCCTGATCGTTCGCGACGAGAACGACATGGCGGCCCTGGAAAGCACGGTGAACACCTTGCGCCGGCTCGAGATCGCGCTGGCGACGATCGTGCACGAGGGCGATGCCGCGGACATGGACCTGAGGTGAGGCGACCGAGCTCTTCATGAGGATCGTCTTCGTCCACAGACAGGGTGCCGGCCAGTTCCATCATCTTGCTCAGCACCTTGCGGGCGAGGGTTGGCAGGTCACGCTGATGTGCGAGGAGATCCAGCAGCCGATCCCGGGGCTGCGCGTGATCCGCTATCCGCGCGAGGCCAAGCGGACTGCCGGCCTGCTGCCGGACATGGCCATGCCGGAGCAGCACGTGCGCACCGGCTACCGGGTGGCCGAACGCCTCGAGGCGCTGGCGCGCCGGGAGGGGCCGCCGGACCTCGTCGTCGGGCATCCAGGCTGGGGCGGGATGCTGTTCGCCAAGGACGTCCTGCCGGACACTCCGGCCCTTGCCTATTGCGAATACTTTTTCCGTCCCGAAGGCGGCGACATCGGCTTCGATCCGGCCGAGCCGGTCGGGACGGCCGACCGGCAGCGCCTGACGCTGCGCAACATGGTGCAGCTTTCCACGCTCGACCGGCTCGACGGCGGGTTCAGCCCGACCGAATGGCAGCGCAGCCGCTATCCGCTCGCGCTGCAGCCGCGTATCGCGGTCTGCCACGACGGTGTCGACACCGAGCAGTGCCGACCCGACCGCTGGGCGCAGTTCCGCCTGCCCGACGGGCGGGTGCTCAGGCGCGGCGACCCGGTCGTCACCTTCGTCGCCCGCGATCTTGAACCCTATCGCGGCTTCCCGAGCTTCATGCGCGCGGCCGCGCTGCTCGCCAGACGCAATCCGGACGTCACCTTCGTCGTCGCCGGCGGCGACGGCGTCAGCTACGGCCGTCGTCGCGACGACGGCTACACTTGGCGTGAAGCCATGATGGCCGAAACGGGCCTGCCGCCGGGCCGCATCCACTTTCTGGGGACAATCCCCTATCCGGCCCTGATCCGGCTGTTCCAGGTGTCGGCCGCCCATGTCTACCTGACCTATCCCTTCGTGCTGTCCTGGTCGGTGATGGAGGCGATGGCGTGTGGCTGCGTCGTGATCGGCTCGGCGACGCCGCCAGTGGAAGAGGTGCTGGAGGACGGCCGCAACGGACTTCTCGTCGATTTCTGGGACGAGGAGGCGATCGCTGGGCGGATCGAGGACGTGCTCTCGAACCCTGACGCCTTCATGGAAATCCGGCGCGTGGCCCGGCGAATCATCGCCCTGCGCTACGGCGTTGCGCTGTGCGCCGAACGGCGCAAGCGCCTGTTCGAAACGGTGGTCGCGCGGCACCGGCGTGCGGCGCTTGCAGGCGCACGCCGCAGCACGGCGTCCTTCGCGTCCGCATCAACAGAACGGGACGAGCGCTCGGCGCCGCATATCCTCTGAACCGGACCGGGAGCCGGTTCGGCCGCGGCGACCCTCCCGCGCAGCGGGCGAACGTCATCTGAAGGTCCGCCATCCGGGCACTGGCGGCTTCGCGATAGTCTCTGCCGTCAATTGCGCGACTGCCAGACGAATGATATCCGGAACGGTGCCTGATAGAGGTGCCGGTCCGCGGCGCCGCCCGTTTTGCCACAGCGCCGTCAAACGGTGCTCCAGGACGCCGCCATGCCCGACATCCTGCTCAGCCTCGTGGTCCCGGTCTATAACGAGGCAGGGGCGATCGGAGCGTTCCACGATGCGGTCCGGCCGATTCTCGACGACCTGGACGCGCCATGCGAAATCATCTTCGTCAACGACGGCAGCCGGGACGAAACGCTCGACCGTCTGCTGAAGCTGCGCCAGTGCGACCAGCGCGTCGGGATCGTGGATCTTTCGCGCAACTTCGGCAAGGAGGCCGCGCTCGCAGCAGGACTCGCCGAATGTCGGGGCCGAGCTGCCATCATTCTTGATGTCGATCTGCAGGATCCGCCAGGGCTGATCCCGGAGATGCTGGAGAAATGGCGCGGCGGCGCCGACATGGTGATCGCGCTCCGTTCTGACCGGTCGACGGACGGTTTTGCCAAACGGCTCAGCGCGCACTGGTTCTACCGGATCTTCAACACGCTCAGCGACACTTCCCTACCGGACGGGTCGGGCGACTTTCGCCTGATGGACCGGCGCGTGATCGACGCCTATCTCCAGCTCGGTGAGCGCACCCGCTTCAACAAGGGCCTGTTTGCCTGGCTCGGCTTTCGCCAGGAGTTCGTCAGGCACGTGCGTCCCAGGGCGTCGCGGGCAGGATCGCGCTGGCCGGTGCTGAAGCTGTTTCGCTTCGCTTTCGACGGCATCTTCTCCTTCTCCTCGATCCCGATCCGGATCTGGAGCCTGTTCGGCGGCGCGATCGCCCTGGTGTCGATGACCTACGGCATTTTCCTGGTCAGCCGCACGCTGATCTACGGGACCGACCTGCCCGGCTACGCCTCGACCATCGTCGCCGTGCTGTTTCTGGGCGGGCTCAACCTCTTTACCGCCGGGCTGCTCGGCGAATACATCGGCCGCATCCTGATCGAAACCAAGCAGCGGCCGCTCTACCTCGTGCGCGAGCGCTATCCGACCGCACGGGACAACGACAAGGCGGCGACCTCCGGGTCGGCGGCCGAAACCGCCGGCACGCGGTAATGGGGGGACGGACGGCGGAGCTGCTCCGGATTGCGCGGTTCGGCGCCGTTGGCCTTGCGGCCACCGCAGCCCACAGCGTGGTCTACACGGCACTCGCCGAGGGCGCCGGTGCACCGGCGCTCTTTGCCAATGTCATCGCCTTCGCGCTTGCCTTCGCGCTGTCGTTCTATGGCCAGAGCCGATTCACGTTCGGCAAGCAGCCCGAACGCAGCCGGGTCGTGCGGTTCCTGGCAACATCGCTGCTCGGATTGCTGCTCAATTCGGTCTTCGTGGCCGTGATCGTTACCGGGCTCGGCTTCCGCCCGGCCGCGGCGGTGCCGTTCTTCCTGTTCGTCACGCCTGCGGTGACCTATGTCACCCTGCGGTTCTGGGTGTTCCGGTAGCGACGCGGGATGTCTCAGCCTGTCGCGGCGACCCGACCGGGAGGCGCGCTGCCTTCCATGCCCTGCCAGATCTTCTGGCGGTTGCGTATCTCGCGCGGCGCCGGGCCGAAATAGCTCGGCGTCTTCACGAAGTCCCGTGGATGCATGATCACGTTGGACACCCGCTGATAGAGCGCCTTGGCGGAGATCGGCTTGGACAGAAGCTCGTGAACGCCGAGGCGGCGCGCCTCGATGATCCGGCTCCGCTCGGTGTGACCGGTCACCATGATGATCGGGATATAGGCGAACGGATTGTGCGGCGTGCGGATCATGCGGACCATGTCGGCGCCGTCGAGAATGGGCATCACCCAATCGAGGATGAGGATGTCGGGATTGGCTCGCTCCATCGCCTCGAGGCCGGACGCGCCGTCCTCCGCCTCCACGATTCGACGCGCGCCGAAGCCCTGCAGCATGGTGCGCAGGATCGTCCTCATATATGCGCTGTCTTCGACCAGAAGAAAGGTCAGAGAGGCAAGGTCCAGATTCACCCGCCGGGTCCTCCAGCATCAGGATGCCTGGCGCCAGCAACGCAACCTGCCCGCGCCAGACCCGCGGAACGCGGCGTGGAGCAAGAGGATTTCGGTCCCCTCCACGGCATCCCGACCACCGCACCTTGGCACGGAAGTCTGAAAAGTCGGTTAGTCGGCAGGGTCCGCACGCTCCCGTAGCACTTTAGACCTGCGGCAATGTGGAATTGGACAGTCCCGCCTCGGATCTGTAGCTTTTCCAAACTGGACGCTTACCGATACAACCGTCATAGTCGACGCGACGGTCACGGCTCGCCAACCGCACGACAAGGACAACCTGATGAATTATCAAGGTATCTTCGAGCAGGCGATCGCTGCCCTCAAGGACGAGCGGCGCTATCGCGTGTTCGCAGATCTGGAGCGGATCGCCGGGCGGTTCCCGCATGCCATCCGTCGCCAGGGCGGCCAGGAAAGCGAGATCATCGTCTGGTGCTCCAACGATTATCTCGGGATGGGCCAACACCCGAAAGTCATCGCGGCGCTGAAGGACACCGTCGACCGGATGGGCGCGGGCGCAGGCGGCACGCGCAACATTTCCGGCACCAACCATCCGCTGGTCGAGCTCGAGGCCGAACTCGCCGACCTGCACGGCAAGGACGCCGCTCTCGTGTTCACGTCCGGCTTTGTCTCCAACGAGGCGGCAATCTCGACCATCGCCAAGCTGCTGCCGGATTGCCTGATTCTGTCGGACCAGCTCAATCACGCCTCCATGATCTCCGGCGTGCGCGGTTCGGGCTGCCACAAGCAGGTCTGGCGCCATAACGACCTGGAGCACCTGGAAGACCTGCTCAAGGCCGCGGGCCGCGAGCGAGCCAAGCTGATCGTGTTCGAAAGCGTCTATTCGATGGATGGCGACGTCGCGCCGATCGAGCGCATTGCCGACCTCGCCGACAAATACGGGGCCATGACCTATATCGACGAGGTCCATGCCGTCGGGATGTACGGGCCGCGGGGCGCAGGCATCTGCGAGCGCGACGGCGTCATGGACCGGATCGACGTCATCGAGGGCACGATGGCCAAGGCCTTCGGCGTGCTTGGCGGCTATATCGCGGCCTCGGAAGCGATCGTCGACGCGGTGCGGTCCTACGCGCCGGGCTTTATCTTCACGACGGCTCTGCCCCCGGGACTCGCCGCGGCAGCCTGTGCCTCGATCCGCCATCTCAAGACGTCGACGGCCGAGCGCGAGGCGCAGCAGCGCCAGGCGGCCCGGACCAAGGACGTTCTCAAGGCGGCGGGCCTGCCGGTGATGCCGTCGGAAACCCACATCGTGCCGGTGCTCGTCGGAGATGCGGAGAAATGCAAGCGGGCCTCCGATCTGCTGCTTGACCGCCACGGCATCTACATCCAGCCGATCAATTATCCGACCGTGCCACGCGGCACGGAACGTCTCAGGATTACGCCGACGCCGTTCCATGACGACGGTCTGATCGAAGGGCTGAAGGCGGCGTTGGTCGATGTCTGGGAGACGCTCGGCCTCGACCGCGTGCCGGAGACCGGGATTACGTCGACCACGTCCGCGGCGCGCGACTCCGATTACCAGATCTTCCCTGCCGCCGGAGGCTGAACAGACCCGGCCCGGTGCCGGCGCAGAGCGCTTGGCGGCATTCCGGACTGGCGCTTGAAGGCGCGGGCGAAGGCGCTTTGGCCGTCGTAGCCGAGGCGCCGGGCGATCTCGGCAATCGACAGATCCGTCGCCGTCAGCGCCCAGCGGGCATAGTCTGCCCGGGCATTATCGAGCAGGCCACGGAAGGTCAGGTTCTCTGCCCTGAGCCGCCGGCGCAGTGTGCGCTCGGTGAGCCCGCAGGCGGCCGCCACCTCCGCCTCACTGACCGCCCCCCGACCGAAGCGGCGGTAGATCGCCGTGGCAACGGTCTCGTCGAAGCTGCGCTGCCGACTCGCCGCGCCGTCACGCGTTGCAGATCCCGCCAGCGCAGGATCGACGGAGACATCCAGCAGCTGGACCGGGATGGCGATCAGATTGGCCGGCTCCCCGAATATCGAGCCGACCCCGGTCAGCCGGCCGACGTCGCCGCACCCGTCGCGGCCGTGTTCGAAAGCAACCGTCTCCAGCGGCGCGCGCTCCGCTCCGCAGACCATCCCGATCACCCCGTCGAAAAAGCCGAGCGTGAACTCCGCGTCGCGCGAGCGCGGCCAGATCGCCGGGTCAACGATGCGGTAGGACAGGATGGCGAGGTCGCCGTCGACCTCGAGACGGAAATCGGAGCCGCCCTGCACCCGGTCGAGCTCGGCAACGAGCCGCCGCAGCAATCCGCCGAGCCGCCGCTCACCGAGCGTGCCAGGGAACACGTGCTCGAGCGAGGGGCCCGCCATTGCCCGCCCGCTCTGCCACAGCCGGTGCGCACCGTCGTGGCGCGCGCCGGCGCATTGCAGGAGCCGGACGAACTGGTGGAGCGGCACGGCGTCATTGCGGGCCGGGCACCAGCCAAGCCCGCTGTCCCCGAAGGCGCGCGCCACGTCGACGCTCGCCATCGCAAGGGCTCGGGCCACCAGCGGCAGCACCTCGCCGGTTATGGTTGCGTTGCGAATATCGGCAGCACCCATCGGCGCGCTCCGGGGTCGGTTCCCGCAAGCGTCGTCGCCGGGTGGCCGGCTGTCAATGGCGGAGCGCTCGCCGGCGCCGCCCGCTCGAACCTTATTCCGGCGTTGGGATCGTCAGCGCCGGATTATGCGCAAAGAAGTTGAACGGCCGCAGGGTGAAGCCCTTCCACATGGTCGACATCACCGGCCAGTCCTCGGTGTGCGGCACGTGGTGGAAGCCCATCGTGTACCAGGTCACGACATCTGTATCGGCGATCGGCCGGTCCCTTTCCGTCCAGGATGCCAATGTATCGGTGCCGTCGCTCTGGAAGGCAAATGCACCGCCAGCGTAACGCTCCTCCACCTGATAGGGTGTATTCCACAGCGTGTATTCGACATAGGCGTTGCGCTTCATCGGCGGATCGTTGACGAAGTCAAACGGCGAATAGGCGACCGAATTGCCGGGCACGATCATGTAGCCGGGATGATGCCCGAGCGGCCCGTGCGCCTGCATGTTCATGACGTGGTACATCGCCGGGGTTTCCGGGTTGACCTTGTAACGTCCGGCGCGCTCGGTCTGTGCGGCCGTCGTCTGCGTGACCCACAGCGTGCGCCGCGGCGCCTCGTCGACCACCTCTCCCGGCACCAGTGCCGTGCGCATGAAGGTGTTGGTCTGACCGTCGACATCGAAGTCGAGCCGGAAATTGAAGAAGTGGTCATGGTTGGGCGCCACAAGGTTGGGGGCGATCAACGTGCCGTGGCGCGTGTCATCCGCCGCCGTCTCGTCCTGCATCGACCTGGTCACCACGCCCTTGACCGCGTCGAGACCGGTCGAGCCGACCATGACGTCGATCCGGCCGTCCTGATGAAACACGTAGTCGACCAGGTAGTCGTAGTTGCCGACCTCCGAGGCGGAGCGCACCACGAGCTGAGTCGCCGGACGACCTTCCGCCGGCACCTGCTGGGTTTCCGACTGGGCAAAGATCTCGAAATGCCGCCAGGCCGGGTCGCCGATGCTGCGCTCGAAGATGCAGATCGCGTCGGGGATCGCAACCGGCGAGCCGTCGTCCTGATGCACCACGGCCGGCAGGAAGGTGGCATAGGCCGGGCAGTCCACGCCGGCGCGCAACGGACTCAGGAAAATGCCGAAGCCGTATTCGCCGCTGTCCATGTAGGTGCGCCAGTACCAGCCCTGATCGGGGTCCATATAGGGCACGAAGACTTCTGACAGATGGGCCTGATAAAGCACCGAACGCCAGCGTTCGCCGTCCCTCACGTCAATGTTGGACAAGACCACGCCGGGGCGCTTGTCGACTCGGACGCGGAACCGCCAGATGTCCCAGGTGACGAGCCCGTCCTCGATGGTGGCGTTGCTGCCATCCGGCTGGGAGAGCATGGCCGGACTTGCCCGGGGCCGCAGCGCCCCGGTCCGCTCTTCCACCTCCGCGTCCGAGTAGCCCCAGCCGTCCTCCGGCACCGGCACCACACCGGTGTCAAAGACGTTGAGAACCTCCCTGGCATTGAGGTCGACGACGGCATAGAGCCCCTCGATCGGCTTGGCATAGAAGTTGGAGGTCTCCGGCAGCACATAGCACGGCACCTTCATCAGCCGCTTGCCGTCCTCCTCCGGCAGACCGAAGCGCCCGGCGGTAAGCGGCAGGCAGAACACCTCGTCGGGCGTGAGGCCGCGCTTCTCCAGGCCGGCCACGAACTCCGGTGCCCTGGTCGCAAGCTCCATTGCCGTCAGGAACTCGGAGAGCAGGATCATCGGCTCGCCGGGGGCCGGCGTCACGGAGACGATTCTGTCGCCGGTCAGATCGACTTCGGCAACGAAGGTGCCGTCCGGGCGCTTCATGTGAACCGTCACGGCCCTTGGCTCCGGATCGCCCTCCTTCCAGGCGAGAACGGCCGCCTTTTCCGGTTCCTTCAGGCCGATATAGGGAAAGAGCGTATCGTCCTTCGCCTCCCCGTTCTCGCGCAGCAGAGAGACGGCTTCGTTAATCTCGGCTTCGGTCAGACCATCGAGCGGATGGCCCGATGCGGCCGGCGCCACCGCGACCAGTGCGGCAAGTCCGCCGGCCGCAAACGCGCTTCGCTTGAAGAGCTGCATGGTGGGTATCCCCCGGTTCTGCTGTTCCCGGTGATCCTCCGGCATCGGCAGAGGATCGCGCGACAGGGCGCCGTCCTTGTTCGGAACGGTCGCCTTGGATGATCGACGCTAACGAACCGGCCGGCGGCGCGTTGTGCATTTCCGGCCAACGGCAAGGCAGAGCCGGAAAATGCCCGGGCTATTGGCGGGCACAGCTGCGCCGTGTGCACGCGATGTACCCGCTTGCTCCTTCCTTGACCCTGATCAATTTCGGCCGCGCCCGTTTCGTCCATCCTGCATCCGGATCGGGCGAAGCCGGGCGCCAGGTGGCGACGGCCGGCCACGATGCCGAAATCCCGGGGGCAGATTGTCGCGGTGCCAAGGTGTCGCAAAGCCGCGCAAGGGGCCGTGGCCTACGATCTGGAGCGATGCGAGACGGGGAGCGGACGCGCCGTCCGCTCCCTCTCGAAAGCCCGCGCGGCGCGGGCCGGAAGACGAGTACGATGGACGGGTCAATGCGCGCAGAAACCGAGGCCTCGATCGGCGGCGCCAAGGAGCAATCCTGGTTCGCCTCCGCTCCGAAGATCTATCCGATGGCCGTTCACGGACGGTTCCGCAAGATCAAGTGGGCGGTCCTGTTCGTCACACTCGGAATCTACTATTTCCTGCCCTTCATCCGCTGGGACCGGGGGCCCGACGCTCCGGACCAGGCGGTGCTGATCGACCTCGCCGGTCGCCGCGCCTACTTCTTCTTCATCGAGATCTGGCCGCAGGAGGTCTACTACATCACCGGCCTGCTGATCCTCGCGGCGATGACGCTGTTCCTCATGAACGCGGTCGCCGGCCGGGTCTGGTGCGGCTATCTCTGTCCTCAGACCGTGTGGACGGACCTGTTCCTGTGGGTCGAGCGCCAGGTTGAGGGCGACCGCCGCGAGCGCATGATGCTCGCCTCCGAGCCCTGGAGCGTGAAGAAGGTCACACAGAAGATCGCCAAGCACACGCTGTGGCTGATGATCGCCTGGTGGACCGGCGGCGCCTGGGTGCTCTATTTCGCCGACGCGCCAACGCTGGTGAAGGATCTGGCCACAGGCCAGGCGCCGTTTACCGCCTATCTGTGGATCGGCATTCTGACCTTCACGACCTACACGCTCGCCGGCCACATGCGCGAGCAGGTCTGCATCTACATGTGTCCGTGGCCGCGGATCCAGGCCGCGCTTACCGACGAGCAGGCGCTCAACGTTTCCTACCGCTGGGACCGCGGTGAGCCGCGCGGCTCCTTGAAGCAGAACCGCAAGCGCCTGGAGGCGGGCGAGCCAGCCGGCGACTGCATCGACTGCTTCCAGTGCTTCCACGCCTGTCCAACCGGCGTCGACATCCGCAACGGCCTGCAGGTCGATTGCATTCAGTGCGGCCTGTGCATCGACGCCTGCGACGCCGTGATGGAGAAGATCGGCAAGCCGACCGGACTGATCGGCTACGACACCGATGAAAACATCCGCCGCCGCGCCGAAGGCAGGGAGACCTTCGTGCGCATCATCCGGCCGCGCACCATCGTCTACGCCGCCGTCATACTCCTGGTCGGCGGCATCATGGCCTACGCGCTCGCCACTCGCGACTTTGCCGGCGTCAATGTCCTGCACGATCGCAATCCGATCTACGTCGCCCAGTCGGACGGCTCGTTCCGCAACGGTTACACCGTACGCCTGCTCAACAAGCGTCCGATCGCCCGCAGCTTCGTGGTCGCCGTCGAGGGCATGCCGGCCGGGAGCCGGGTCGAGGCCATCGGTGTCGAGGAGACGGTCGGCGGCAGGCCGGTGGTCGAGGTTGGTCCCGACCAGACCCGCGAGATCCGCGTCCTGGTGTTCTCGCCAGCGGGCGTCACCCTGCCGAAGTCGACGCCTGTCACCTTCCGCATCACCGACACGGTGATGGGCGAGATCGCGACCGCCAGCGACTACTTTAAGGCGCCATGAGGAGAGACCGACGGTGCGCAGGAATGACTTTCCCGCCAGCGATCGTGGCATGGCGTGCCGGCTGTTCGGATCGGATCAGACGACGCCATCCCACCCGCTTTTTCCTCACGGCTTGGACGAACGGCGAAGACCGCAATAGGATCGTGCAATGAGCCTTTCGACGGACAGTCTCATGACTCGCCAAGCCAGCCCGCAGCCAGCCTCCGTCCGCCCTATCACCGGCCGGACTGTCCTGTTTTGGATCGTCGGCTTCTTTCTGGTGGTCTTTGTCGCCAACGGCGTCTTCCTCTGGCTGGCGCTCGGCTCGTTTCCGGGCACCGTGGTCGACAGCTCCTACAAGGCGGGGCTGACCTACAACAGCGAGATTGCCGCCGCCAAGGCCCAGGACAGCCGGCACTGGCAGGTCGTCGCCGACATCGAACGGGCCCATGACGGAACGGCGGGCATCACAGTCACGGCCCGTGACGCCGCCGGAAACCCGCTGCCGGGGCTTGCCGTCTCGGCCACGCTGAGCCGGCCAACAACCTCGGGCGCCGATCACGAGGTGGTGCTGACCGAGGGCGAACTCGGCCGCTATACGGGAGTCACCGACGGGCTGGCGCCAGGCCAATGGATCGTCGAGCTCGTTGCCGACAGAGGCGACGGCGCGACCTTCCGCTCGCGCAACCGGCTGTTTCTGGACGAGTAGGGGATAGGGCGATGCAGGGCGGTGCGCATCAGCGGGCACCATGCGATCCGGTTGCTGCCGCGCCTCTTGGACTTCTCGCCCTCAAGGGAGAGGGGCCGCGCCGCAGGGTTGCGATCGTTGAGGCCGACGACAGGCGGCGTCAGGGAGAACCACGCCCATGACCAATGCCAACCTCAGCCCGCACGAACGCGACTGGGCCGCCTTCGTCACCAAGGCGGAGAACGGCGTCGCCCATATGGACCTTGCCGTCGAAGGCGTCACCTGCGCTGCCTGCATGGTCGAGATCGAACGCGGCCTTGCCGCCGTTCCTGGCGTGCGCAACGCCCGGCTCAACCTGACGAACCATCGGCTCGCGGTCGACTGGGCGCCCGAGGAGGCCGATCCAGAGCATATCGTCGCCGCGCTCGCCGACCTCGGCTACGTCGCCCATCCGTTCGATCCGGCACAGGTGCGCGAGCGAACCGATGCCGAGGGCCGCCTGCTGCTGCGCTGCCTGGCCGTTTCCGGGTTCGCGGCAATGAACATCATGCTGCTCTCGGTCTCGGTCTGGTCGGGCAATGTCAGTGACATCACCCCCGAGACCCGTGATCTTTTCCACTGGCTGTCGGCGCTGATTGCCCTGCCGGCGACCGCTTATGCCGGCCGGCCGTTCTTCCGTTCGGCGTTTGCCGCGATCCGAACGCGGCGGCTCAACATGAACGTGCCGATCACCATCGGCGTAATCCTCGCGTTGTTCCTGTCGCTGATGCAGACGCTGCAGCACGCCGAGCACGCCTATTTCGAGTCGCCGGTGATGCTTCTGTTCTTCCTGTTGGTCGGACGGGCGCTTGACCACGACATGCGCCGCCGCACCCGGTCGTTCGCCGAGAACATCGCCGCGCTGAAGGCAGAGACGGCGGCGCGGCTCCTGCCGGACGGCAGCGTGCGCGAGGTGCCGCTCTCCAAGGTCGATCCCGGCGACCGCATCCTGGTGCGCGCTGGCGAGAGGGTGGCGCTCGACGGCGTGATCACCATCGGCACGTCGGAAATCGACCAGAGCCTCGTCACCGGCGAGACAGCCCTGAAGGCGGTCGGCGCGGGCGACCGGGTCTATGCCGGCACGCTGAACGCCACCGGCAACCTCACGGTGCAGGTTACAGCTGCGTCCGGCACGACGCTGCTCGACGACGTCAACCGTCTGCTCGAGGCGGCCGCCCAGGCGCGATCGTCCTATGTCCGGCTCGCCGACCGCGCAGCCGGCCTCTACGCCCCGGTGGTCCACCTCACCGCCGCGCTTGCCTTCGCCGGCTGGTGGCTCGCCGGAGCCGGCTGGCAGCAGGCGCTGGTCGTCGCGATATCGACCCTGATCATCACCTGCCCCTGTGCGCTCGGCCTCGCCATTCCCGCGGTTCAGGTCGTGACCTCCGGCGTCTTGTTCAAGGCGGGCGTGCTGCTCAATTCCGGCGATGCCATCGAGCGTCTCGCAGCAGTCGACACGGTGGTGTTCGACAAAACCGGCACCCTGACGCTTCCCGCACCCGGGCTGGTGGATGCGTCGGCCCTGCCGGAAGGCGTTCTTGCCAAGGCGGGCCGTCTCGCGTTGTCGAGCCGTCATCCACTCGCGGCAGCTTTGGCTACAGCGACAGGCGCGAGCCATCCGTTCGAGACGGCGCGCGAGCAGCCGGGCGGCGGCGTAGAGGCGGTGACGGGCGGCCGCCGGCTTCGCCTCGGCAGCCCGAGCTTCTGCGGGCTCACGCGCGCTTGGGCCGAGGCGGCGACCGCCGGTCATCCCGGAGCTTCGGTCATCGTCTTCCGCGAGGACGATCGGCCGGCCCACGCCATTCTGCTCGAGCAGGCGCTGCGCCCGGACGCTGCCGAGACGGTCGCCCGGCTCAAGGCTGCGGGCCTTGCCGTCGAGATCCTGTCCGGCGACCGTCCGGACGCCGTGGCGCCGGTCGCCTGGACGCTGGGCATTTCGGATTGGCAGGGTGGCCTGACGCCGGCCGGCAAGATCGCCCGGCTCGAAGCCCTTGAGGCGGCCGGGAGGAAGGTACTGATGGTCGGCGACGGCCTCAACGATGCCCCGGCGCTCGCCGCCGCCCACGTCTCGCTGTCGCCGGTCACGGCGGTTCACCTCAGTCAGGCGGCCGCCGACGCCGTGTTCCTCGGCCGGAAGCTTGCCCCGGTCGCCGATGCGCACGCCGTCGCCCGCAGGGCACGCGCAGCGATGGTCCAGAACCTGTGGATCTCGGCGCTCTATAACGTCGTTGCCGTGCCTTTTGCCGTTGCCGGGTTCGTTACGCCGTTGATTGCCGCCCTGGCGATGTCGGGGTCGTCGGTGGCGGTAACCCTGAACGCGCTGAGGTTGCGGTTGGGCAAGCGGACGCACGGATGACGCCCGCGGGCATGGCCGCCCTATACCTCCTGCCAATGCCCGTCGAGAGAGGATCCCACCGTGGATGTCCTGATTTATCTCATCCCGATCGCGTTGCTGCTGGGGTTTCTCGGCCTTGCAGCCTTTCTGTGGTCCCTGAAGAGCGGGCAGTACGACGACCTGGAGGGCGCGAAATGGCGCATCCTTCAGGATGACGACCTGCCGGACGACGACGAGACCCTGCCAAGGGGGCGGGGGAACCGGAAGACGAAGAGCAGACGCTGATGTTCCATGCCCTGACGATCGCCAAGGCATTCGGTCGTCATCATGGACCCCATAGAACGGGCGTATGCCCATCTCCGGACAATGAGGCGCAAGCCGTGACCCCGATCCGGCAGAGAGTTGCATCGCAAGATCCAGCCCTGCCTGGCAAGACGCGCTGTCCGCAAGCAGCAGGCAAGCGGACGCTGCACAGCATGAGATGCGGCCCGGTCGCGGCGGACAGGATCTCGCAACCGGGCCGGCATGGTCGATAGGACACCGAAATGCATGGCGTTGAAAAAGGCCGCCGCGGCGTCTGAGCGAAGCCGGCGGCGATATTGCGCCTGCGGCGCGTGGTCACCGTCAATGCAAAGGTCGGAAGCCGCGGACAACCAGGTTGCCGACAACGCATAGGCGGCCCCCTGCCGGCAGGCTGAAGGGGGGCGCCCTTTCCGGGTCGCCCCCTCCAATTGAGCGTGCGCGGCCGACGGCCTATTCGCCGCCGCCGAGGGTGTGGACGTAGACGGCGAGCGACTTCATCGTCGCCTGGTCGAGGCGCCCGGTCCAGGCCGGCATCACGCCATTGCGGCCATTGGCGACCTGTGCCTCGATCGCGGCGATCGAGTGGCCGTAGAGATAGGCGGCATCGGTGAGGTTCGGGGCGCCGAGTTCGCGCAGTCCCCTGCCATCATCGCCGTGGCAGGCGGCGCAGTTGTCGGCGTAGATCTCCTTGCCCGCTTCCAGGTCGACGCCGGTGGCCGGCTCGAGGCCGGAGAGCGTGCCGACGTAGTTGGCGACCTGCTTGATCTGCTCCTTGTCGAGGATGCCGTCGCGGCCGAAGGCGGGCATGTCACCGATCCGGGTCTCGTCGTGGTCGGATCGGATGCCGTACCGGATGGTCTGATAGATGTCGTCGAGCGTGCCGCCCCAGATCCAGTCATCGTCCTGGAGGTTCGGGTAGCCGACGGCCCCGGTCGCGCCAGAGCCGTGGCAAGGGGCGCAGTTGTCACCGAATGCCGCTCGGCCGTTGGCCATGGCGAACTCGAGCAGAGCCGGCGTCGACTCGATCTCTTCCAGCGACGCATTGATGAGCGTCTCGCCGATCCTGGCGCGCTCGGCCATCCCGGCCTCATAGGCTGCGATCGCGTTGGCGCGTTGGCTGTCGCCCAGAACACCGGCCGTATAGGAGGAGATCAGCGGCCAGGACGGGTAGACGACCCAGTAGCCGATCGCCCAGACGATGGTGGCGTAGAAGACATAGATCCACCAGCGCGGCAACGGGTTGTTCAGTTCCTTCAGGCCGTCCCACTCGTGACCGGTGGTCTCGACTCCGGAGATTGAGTCGACGTCCTTGTCGTGTGCATGAGTCATGATCATTCCTCCCGCAGGGGAATATGCGCGGCGTCGTCGAAGCGCTTGCGGTTGGACGGCCACAGGGCGTAGGCGACCACGGCGAGGAACAGGACGACGAAGTAGACGAGCCCCCACGTCTGGGCGAAGGCGGCGAGCGAAGAATAGGTTTCGGTCATGTCCTTCTCCCTCAGCGCAGGTTCGCCTTGTCGTCGTAGATCGAGAAGTCGACCAACGTGCCGAGCATCTGCAGATAGGCGACGAGCGCGTCCATCTCGGTGACGGCATTCGGGTTGCCGTCGAAATCGCGGACCACGGCGTTCGGGTAACGCTCCAGGAAGGCGTCAACGCCATCGGACTCGGGATTGGCCTGGGCGAGAAGATCGCGACGCGCGGCCGCGATCTGGTCGTCGGTATAGGGCACTCCGACTGCGGCGTTGGCCTTCAGGTGATCGGCGATGTCCCGCGGCTCGAGCTTCGCCTCGAGCAGGAAGGGATAGCCGGGCATGATCGATTCCGGCACCACCGAGCGCGGATCGGCGAGGTGGTCGCGGTGCCATTCGTCGGAGTACTTGCCGCCGACGCGGGCGAGATCCGGACCCGTGCGTTTCGACCCCCACTGGAACGGGTGGTCGTACATGGATTCCGCGGCGAGCGAGAAGTGGCCGTAGCGCTCCATCTCGTCCCGCATCGGCCTGACCATCTGCGAATGACAGAGATAGCAGCCCTCACGAATGTAGATGTTGCGGCCGGTAAGCTCGAGCGGGGTATAGGGCCGCATGCCCTCAACCTTCTCGATCGTACTCTTCAGGTAGAACAGCGGGACGATCTCGACGAGGCCGCCGATGGCGACGACGACGAGGATGCCGACGAGAAGCACCATGGAGTACTTCTCGAAGACGACGTGCTTGCTCCAAAGCGACATGTCTGGAACCCTCACTCGGCCGGAGCCAGACGGGCACGTCCGGCAGCCTCAGTCTCCTGGGCCTCGCCGACGCGCACGGTCATGAACAGGTTGTAGGCCATAATCAGCGCGCCGATCAGGAACAGCACGCCGCCCATCGCCCGGATGAGATAGAAGGGATGCATCGCCTCGACGGTCTCGATGAAGGAGTATTCCAGAAAGCCGAGACGGTCGTAGGCACGCCACATCAGGCCCTGCATGATGCCGGACACCCACATCGCGCAGATGTAGAGCACGATGCCGATGGTCGAGATCCAGAAGTGCCAGTTGACGAGGCGCAGCGAATAGAGCTGCCGGCGGTTCCACAGCCACGGGATCAGGCAGTAGAGGGCGCCGAAGGAGATGTAGGCCACCCAGCCGAGCGCGCCGGAGTGGACGTGGCCGATGGTCCAGTCGGTGTAGTGCGACAGCGAGTTCACTGCCCGCAGCGACATCAGCGGACCCTCGAAGGTAGACATGCCGTAGAACGCGATGGAGACCACCATCATCCGCAGCACCGGGTCGGTCCTGAGCTTGTCCCAGGCGCCTGACAACGTCATGAGGCCGTTGATCATGCCGCCCCACGACGGCATCCACAGCATGATGGAGAAGGTCGCTCCCAGCGTGGAGGCCCATTGCGGCAGCGCCGTGTAGTGGAGGTGGTGCGGGCCGGCCCAGATGTAGATGAAGATCAGCGCCCAGAAGTGCACGATCGAAAGGCGGTAGGAGTAGACCGGCCGCTCGGCCCGCTTGGGCACGAAATAGTACATGATGGCAAGGAAGCCGGCGGTCAGGAAAAAGCCGACGGCGTTATGGCCGTACCACCACTGCACCATGGCGTCCTGCACACCCGACCAGGCGATGTAGGACTTGGTACCGAACACCGAGACCGGGACGGTGGCGTTGTTGACGACATGCAGCATCGCGATGGTGACGATGAAGGCGAGGTAGAACCAGTTCGCCACATAGATGTGCGGCTCCTTGCGCTTCCACAGGGTGCCGAGGAAGAGCAGCAGGTACGCGACCCAAACGATGGTGAGCCACAGATCGGCGTACCACTCCGGCTCGGCATATTCCTTGGACTGGGTCGCGCCGAACAGGTAGCCGGTGCCTGCGATCACGACGAAGGCGTTGTAGCCGAGGATGACGAACCAGGGCAGGATCCGCCCGGGCATCCGCGCCTGGCTGGTGCGCTGCACCACATACATCGAGGTGGCGATCAGCACGTTGCCGCCGAAGGCGAAGATGACCGCGGAGGTGTGCAGCGGGCGCATGCGCCCGAAACTGGTCCAGGGCAGGTCGAGGTTCAGCGCCGGATAGGCGAGTTGAAACGCGATGATCACGCCGACCAGGAAGCCAGCCACGCCCCAGAACACCGCCGCCCACGCGCCGAACTTGATCGGTCCCAGGTTGTAGTTCGGCTTGCCGCCGGTTTCCTGCGGCACCGCGACGCCGCCGTCATCGAAATAGCTGCGGAAGATGACGAAAGTGCCCGCCGCCGCAAACAGCGCGCCGAGCGCGGCGTGGAACGCCATCACCTGGTCGTAGGTCTTGCCGGCAATAATCACGCAGGCAAACGCCAGCGCGATGAGGAAGATCGCGAAGAATCCCTCCTCGAATGTGAGGTACTTGGGCTTTGAATGCGCCATGGTGCCGCCCCGAACTCCGTGGTTGAGTCGATTCCGTCCGGATCAGGCGATGCATAGGCCGGCCGCCCCTGCCCCCGCCTTGATCCAGGTCAAGCTTGCTGCGGCGCGGTAGGAGAAAGGAGTGGCCACGATGCCGCTGCGGCGGGACGTCGC
>CAYXAA010000028.1:0-60785 GCA_964462985.1 uncultured Hyphomicrobiales bacterium
GCTCCTCGATATCGAGCGGGAAGAGAAGCCGGCCGAGCCTCCGAACATGGAGGTGCAGCGCGACCGGACGATCACCGCCTTCCTCTCCAATCTTAATCTCGCACGCAGCGGCGAAAGCTTGGCGGTCACCGTGCATGTTCGCAGTCCGGAGGCGCAGCTTTCTTCGGCGCTCGCCAATGCCGTTGCCAGGATCTATGTCGACTGGTCACGCGAACGGGCACGCGAGGAGATGTCAGACGCTGTCAACTTCCTGAAGGACCGCGCGACCAAGATTGCCACACGCATTGCCGACAACGAGCGGGCGGTGGCTGACCTCATTCAGGCAAACCAGCTCTCGTCCGGGCGCGGGGAAGACATCGTTCGGCAGCGCATCGATGAAATCAATACCCAGCTGACGAATGCCCGGGTCGAGCTTGCGGTCATCAATGCGCGGCAGGAACAGGGGCGCCGCGTCCTCGCAGGCGTGGAAGCGATTGAGGAAACCACATTGACATCGCCGCTCCTGAGTTCGCTGCGAAACGACAGGGCCCGGCTGATGCGCGAGCAGGCGCAATATTCCTCGAACTTCGGAGGCAATCACCCGCAGGTGCTGAAGACAACGGCCGAGTTGACGAGCGTCGGCGGGATGATTGACGAGGAAATTCGCCGAATGATCAAAGAGTTGGCCGGCGAAAAGAAGATCGTCGAGAACCGCATTGAACAACTGGACCAGCAGCTTCTTCGCCTGCAGGACACGGTGCACGAGCGCAGCCTGGCCGAGATCCGCCTGCGCGAAATTGAACGGGACCTTGCCGCTGATCAGAGGCTGCACGATCTGATCCTGGCAAGGATCGGCAGTCTGGATCCGTTCTCCGAAATCGTGAAGGCGAGCGCCCGGGTGGTGTCCTTTGCCGAGACACCCGTCGCCCCTGCGTTCCCCCAGAAGCGGCGAATCCTCGTCGGCGGCACCCTCGGCATCGTGATACTCGCCGTGCTTCTTGCCGTCGTGCTCGAAGCCGTCGACGCAAAGATCCGGTCCGGTCAGGAGATCAGCCGCAGCGCGCAGGTTGCCAATCTCGCCAATATCCCGCGGATCAGGCGGCCCTGGCTCGGCATCGGCTGGCATCCCTTCATCTATCTGATGCGTCGGCGGGATTCGGCTTATGCCGAAGCGATCCGTTCGCTCTACCTGGCATTCAGGGCGCGGCTGGATCTGTCAAATTCCGTCCTCCTGTTCTCCGGGACGGGCCGTGGAAGCGGTTGCAGCTCGGCTGCCCTCGGATTCGCGTTGTCATCTGCATCGGACGGCCTCGAGACGCTCTACCTGAACCTCGACAGGAACATATCAAGTCTCGCGAGTCTGAGATTGCCGTGCTGCACGATCCAGGACCTCGACCAACCAGAAGCATTTCATAGCCTCGGCAACGCGATCCGGCCGGTCCCCGGAGTAGACGGTCTTCAAGCTTTGGCGGCGCCCGGATTGCTTGATCCGGGCAAAGGGCTGCAGCCCGTTCGTCTTGAGCAGATGCGCCAGCTCTTAGAGGCGCTGAGGTCTGCCTACGACCTTGTGATCGTGGATTGTGCACCGGTGCTGGAGACGGAGGACGCAAGCTGGCTGGGCTTCCTGGTGGATGCGATTGTGCTCGTCGTGCGCTTCGGCCGTGTTTCGGAGCAAGAGTTGGTCGGAGCAGTGTCGCGTCTGCAGATCAACAGGGCACCCCTTACCGGAACGGTTCTAAACGCCGTCGAACAACGCGCCCAGACGGTGAGGGAGCCGCTCGGAGTAATGAGCTATCCGGTCGTATCAAGGGCGTGCTTGAACACGTGACCCAGAGACGGAAAACGATCATGCCGGCGCGCCTATGGAACAGCGACAGAGCGGTTGAGCAGGCCCATCTGTTCGAGAAGAAGATCGTTTACGCGTTCGACCCGATAGCGTTGGCGGGCGATCTCCAACGAGCGCGCACCCATCATCCTGGCAAGATCCCGGTCGCGAACGAACCGCAGCATGGCTTCGGCAAGGGACCCAGGATCGCGGGGCGGCACGATAAATCCGTTGTCTCCGTCGATAACGGTATCGCGACAGCCCGGCGTATCGGCTGTGACGATTGCGCGGCCGGTGGCCATCGCCTCAAGAATGCTGCGCGGAATGCCTTCCCGATAATAGGAGGGCAAGACAAAGACGGTGCAGGCCGCAAGGTGAGGACGTACGTCCGTGGTGAAGCCGAGGTAGTCGATGATGCCTTCGGACTGCCAACCTTCGATCTCGGCTTCTGGTACCGCAAGCGGCCCGGGATCGATTGGCCCAAGCAGACGAAACCGGGCGCGGGGATTTTGCGTCCGCACGATGCGGGCGGCCTCCACGAATTCCCGCACCCCTTTTTCCCGAAGCAGGCGAGCGATGAGCAGGAAGACAGGATCGCCTTCGGGAACGTCGGCCGGAGAAAACCGCACAAGGTCGACACCCGAACCGGGGACAGCAACGATCCGCTCCGGATTGGACACCATCCGGCCGTCGATGATGTCTTGAGTATCTGCATCGTTGTACACGAATACGCGTCCGCCGCCGGCGAATGCCAGCCGGTAGAGCAGAGTGGCCACGGCACGCAGGAGCGGCAGCCGCCTGTTCTCCGGATCCTCGCCGAAGATGTAGCCGAGACCGGTCATGAGAGCGTGGCGCTCGCTCACGCCTGCAAAGCGAGCGGCGATCAGCCCGTAGATGACGGGCTTCATCGTGTAGCAGAGCACCAGGTCGGGATCGTCTTGATGGAAGCGGCAATAGAGCGCCGCCAGAGTCCGCAGGTCCTGCAACGGGTTCAGCCCGGCGCGGGACATCGGGATCTGTTCGAACTCCACGCCGATCGCCGTCAGGGCGTCGAGGGTCGGCTGGTGACGTTCGGGACCGTAGGCGACAACCTGATGGCCGTTGTCGAGCATCGCCTTCAGAAGCTGAAATCTGAAGTTCACCAGCGACGGTGTGTAGCTGCAGACGACAGCGACCTTGCGCGGTCGCACCTCAGTTTGCGAGCGAGGGAAGGGTGCCATCTCGGTCATGGTTCAGTTAATCCCCTAATAAAAATTCCTATTTGACTAAAAATATGTGATAATACTATCAAAATTATTATATATCAACTTTGATAAGTCAATAGAAAACTATAATTACCATTTTGTCTGGAGCTTATGAGATGTTGAGCCACGGCAATAGGCGCGGGCGGTCTGTGGTGGTTTGGATCGGAACCGGCATTCTTGTCCTGTCGGGACTGATTGCCGACCCGAAGCCGACGACTGCGGCAGGGCCCGGTGAGTTTGCACTCGCGCCCGGCGATACCGTCCGGTTCGACGTGCTCGACGACGACAAGGAGCCGGTGGAACTGCTGATCGCGGCGGATGGAACCATACAGGCGCCGTTTCTGGGCGCCGTCAAAATCGACGGGTTCGTCGTCTCCGAGGCCCTCGAGGAGGTCAAGCGCCAGTACGTGGAGAAGGGGATCTTCCTGGACCCACGGCTGGGGCTCTCGGTCGCGCAGTACCGGCCGATCTACGTTATTGGCGACGTGCGATCGCCGGGTTCATATCCGTTCGCACCGAAGCTGACAGTCGAGAAGGCGATGGGGCTGGCGGGCGGACAGATCACAGTGGGACCATCCGAGGATCCCATCCTTGTCCGTGCCCGTATCCGCGGTGAACTTGAATCCATTCGCGTCGACATCATTCGAGAAGCGCTCGCCTACGCACGTCTGTCTGCTCAGCTCGACGGCCGCTCGACGATCGAGCCGGCCGACATTCCGGTATCGGCGCGGCCTTACATGGAAGGCGGCGCCTCCGAGACTCTCGGCATGCTGGAGCAGCAAATCCTCACCGAAGAGACGAAACGGTACGAGCGCGAGCTGCAGGGGTTGGCGGAGCAGATCTCCGAAGCAGAGAAGGGCATCGGCCTGCTTGAAGAATTGTACGACAAGCTGAACCAGGCTCTCGAGTTCAGCCGTGAAGATTTGAAGCGGGCACAGGAGCTGCAACGGCGGGGCATCCAGACTCTGTCGGGGGTTTCCAACATCGAACGCCAGCTGGCGATGGAAGAGGCCCGCCTCTTGCAAGTGTTGAGCGACATGTCCTCCCAGCGCAGTGCGATCGGCACGCTGAAGCGGCAGTCTGCCGAACTCGAACACAAGCGGAAGATCGACACCCTGACCGGACTACAGACCCACAGCAATGGCCTGACGAACGCCCTCGGTTCCCGCCGGATCGCCGAGGAGCAGCTTGTTTTGCTGTCGGCGATGGCGGCAGAGGACCGCACCAACCAGAACAAGGAGGTGGTGCTCGACTATACGATCCGTCGTGAACTCGATGGTTTGGTCTCGGATCTGCGCGCAGCACCAAACACTCCGCTGGCTCCGGGTGATGTCCTGATCATTCGGATCCGCGACCAGAAAGAGGACGTGGCGGCACTGCCTGGCAGCGCCTTGCCTGCCCCGCAGTAGGGACGGAGAGCGTTCGTCTTCATCAAGACGGCTATTAAAAATCGATGGGGAGACAGGACGTGGTCGCGAGTGGGGAAAACAGCATAAGCCTTGCGGCGACAGCGGCACGACATCCGATGCATCCCGTGTCCCGGATCGCCGCGCTTGCCAGTCTGGTTCTAGCCGCCGTGCCGGCGGCGCTGACCGCAGCCGTTGTCTGGTGCGCGCTCGGACGCCCAGTCCTGTTTCGGCAGGTAAGGGCCGGCCTCGACGGACGGCCGTTCTGGCTCGTCAAGTTCAGGACCATGCACGATCGGCGCGATGCCGCTGGACGGCTTCTGCCCGACCAGGACCGGGAAACCTTCCTGACACGGCTCATAAGACGCGTACGGCTTGACGAGATCCCGCAACTGTTCGCGATCCTGGCTGGCGACATGGTCTTTATCGGTCCACGCCCGCTTCAGCCGGCGACCGTCGCCGGTTTCGGAGCGGCAGGCGAGGTGCGCTGCTGCGTGCGTCCTGGACTGACCGGATGGGCGCAGGTCAACGGCAACACCCGGCTCACCGATCAGGAAAAGCTCGCACTCGACGTCTGGTATGTCGACCACCGCAGCCTGAAGCTGGATGCATGGATACTCTTGCTGACGGTGGTCACCATCGTTGTCGGCGAAAGGGTCCGCCGGACGCAGCTAGACTGCGCAGAAGCCTATTTCGCTTCCCGGTTCGGCACAGGGCGGGGAGGGCGGACATGAGGACGGCATTCGTCGGAGCCGTTGAAGGATCGGCGATTGCCCTCAGGGCCCTCAACGCGTCCGGCCTCTCCCCCCAGCTGGTTCTGACGCTGCCGCTGGAGCACGGCAGCAGGCATTCCGACTTCGTCGATCTTGCGCCACTCGCCAGTGCAGCAGGCAGCGAGGTCGTACGCGTTGCCAACATCAACGGGGAGGCTGCGCTCGACGCGCTCCGCAGCTTCGGTCCAGATCTGGTGCTCGTTATCGGCTGGTCGCAGATCTGCCATGCCCCGTTCCGGTCGATCGCGCGTATCGGCAATATCGGCTTTCATCCCGCGCCGCTGCCAAGGATGCGCGGCCGGGCAGTCATTCCCTGGACGATCCTGCTCGATGTGAAGCGAACGGCCGCCAGCCTATTCTGGCTCGACGACGGCGTCGATTCCGGTCCCCTGCTGCTGCAGGAGGAGATCGAGGTCGCCGCGGACGAAACGGCACGGAGCCTCTACCTCAAGCAGACCTCGGCGCTGGCGCGGATGCTGCCGAAAGCGGTCGAACTGGTCCGGTCCGGGTCGGCGCCGAGGATTGAGCAGGATCATTCCCTTGCGACCTACTGCGCCAGGCGCACGCCGGAGGACGGCCGGATCGATTGGCGCGAGCCGGCCAGGTCGGTGCTCCGGTTGATCCGGGCTGCGGGTGAACCTTATCCCGGCGCCTTCACGAACCATGACGGATGCCGGCTCATCATCGATCGGGCGACGATCCTTCCCGAGTCTTCGCGCTTCATCGGCATCGCCGGCCAAGTCCAGTGTCACACGCCGGAAGGCTTCGCGGTGCGCTGCGGCGATGGTGAGTGCCTGAATGTGACCGCTTGGCGCATGGGGGTGCGGGATGACAGGCCGAGGATCCATTCCAGACTCGGAGTTTCGAACTGATGGCTGCCTCATTGGAAGGATTTGGCAGAACGCTGGTGATCGCGCCGCACCCGGACGACGAGGTCCTGGGAGCCGGAGGTACGATGGCGCGGCTGGCGCGGACCGGTGCAGAGGTGTTCGTTGCGGTCGTCACCACCGGACAGCCTCCGGACTATACTGCCGAGCAGGTGTCACGCGTCAAAGCCGAGGCCGCCGTGGCCCATGAGATGCTGGGCGTCCGCGAGACAATCTGGCTCGACCAGCCCGCCGCCCGCCTGTTCGAAACGCCCCATGCCGCCTTGAACGGCGCTCTGCACCGGGCGATGAGGCAGGTAAAACCGGACACGCTGCTGCTGCCGTTCGTCGGCGACATCCACATCGATCACCAACTCACCTTTCTGTCGGGGCTCGTGGCCGCGCGCCCCACCGACGGCGGTTATCCGCCACAGGTTCTGGCATACGAAACCCTTTCTGAAACCAACTGGAATGCGCCCTACCTGACGCCGAACTTCGTGCCGAACGTCTTCATCGACATCACCGACAGTCTTGAACTGAAGCTCGCGGCCATGCAGGCGTTCAGGTCTCAGATCCGCGAGTTTCCACATGAGCGCTCGCGCGAAGCGCTGAAGGCGCTCGCCACGCTGCGCGGCGCGACGGTTCATTGCCGCGCCGCGGAAGCCTTCGTTCTCGTTCGGCAGGTGGTTCGTTCATGAAACCACTAAAGCAAGGAGGGTGCCGTGCCCGGTTGGCCCCAGTTTGATGACGCGCAGATCGAGGCCGTGGTGTCGGTGCTGCGATCCGGCAAGGTCAATGCCTGGACCGGCACCAAGGTCGCTGAGTTCGAGCGCGCCTACGCAAACCTGCTCGGCCGCCGCCATGCCATCGCGCTTGCCAATGGGACAGTGGCGCTCGACAGCGCCCTTTACGCCATGGATCTGAGACCGGGCGACGAAGTGATCGTCACGCCGCGCAGCTTCGTGGCCTCCGCCTCTTGCGTCGCCATGGCAGGCGGCGTTCCGGTCTTTGCCGATGTCGACCGTGACAGTCAGGCGCTGAGCGCGGCATCGATCGAGCAGGTTCTCTCTCCACGGACACGAGCGGTCATCGTCGTGCATCTGGCGGGCTGGCCGGCTGACATGGATCCCATCCTGCGCCTGGCGCAGACGCACGGGCTGGTGGTGATCGAGGATTGCGCCCAGGCGCATGGAGCGACCTACTGTGGCCGGCCCGTCGGGAGCTTCGGCGATATGGCCTGCTTCTCGTTCTGCCAGGACAAGATCCTGACGACCGGAGGCGAGGGTGGGCTCCTTGTCATGGACGACGGGAGGCTGTGGCGTCGCGCGTGGAGCCGCAAGGACCACGGCAAGGCCTATGATACGGTGTTCGGCAAGAGCCACCCGCCCGGCTTCCGCTGGCTGCACGAGAGTTTCGGCTCCAATTACCGAATGCTGGAAATCCAAGCTGCCATCGGGCTCGTCCAACTGTCTCGGCTGGCGGAATGGCACCGGCAGCGCACGGAGAATGCCGCCATTCTGGCAAAGGCCTTGCAGGAACTTCCGGGCCTTCGCACCCCAATCCCGGCGACCAGTATCGAACATGCCTGGTATCGCCTCTACACCTTCGTCCGGCCGGAGAGGCTGCGCCCCGACTGGTCGCGCGATCGGATCATGGCTGCGATCAACGCCGAAGGCGTGGCCTGCTTCAGCGGGAGCTGTTCGGAGATCTACCGGGAAAGGGCATTCATCGAAGCTGGCTTCGGTCCGGACCGCCGCCTGCCGGTGGCCGCGGAGCTCGGCGAGACGAGCCTCGCTTTCCTGGTCGACCCGTGTCACAGCCGCAGCGACATGGCGCGGGCGTCGGAGGTGGTCACGGAGGTCCTGCAGCAGGCGACCGCGGACGATGAAGAAGCCGCGCACGACAGGCCGGCGGCTGCCGGCGCTGCCGGATAGGGAGGGCACATGCCGGTCACGATCCTCGTTTCCTCCGCTGGCAGGCGCGTTGGTCTGATCGATTGCTTCCGACAATCTGCCGCGGCACTGGGGCTCGATCTAACGGTCCTGGCCTGCGATATGGAGCCGGAACTGAGCTCGGCCTGCCGTGCCGCCGATCACGCCTTCAAGGTGCCATCCTGCACGTCTCCGGATTTTCCCTCGAGGCTGCTTGGTATCGCACGCGAACATGGTGTCGCTCTCGTCGTACCCACCATCGATCCGGAACTCGGTCCGCTCGCCGCCCATCTTGGCGCGTTCGCAGCTAACGGCATACGGGTGCATGTCAGCCCGCCCTCCGTCATCGAGGTGGTGCGCGACAAGTACATGACGGCGGTTGTCCTGACGCGGGCAGGGGTGCCGGTGCCGGAGACGCACGAGCTCAGTGGGGCGAAAGCGGCTGCGGATCAGATCCGGTGGCCGATGTTTCTGAAGCCATCGAGGGGCAGCGCGAGCCGCGGCATCCGGGTCGTTCACACGCCTGCCGACCTGCCCGTGTCCCCGGCCGAGCCGATGATCCTGCAGCAGTTCCTTCAGGGGCCTGAATACACCATCAACATGTTCATCAGCGAGAGCGGGGAGTTGCGCAGCGCGGTCGCGCATCGCCGATTGCGGGTGCGCGCCGGGGAGGTGGAAAAGGGCTGCACCGAAAGAAACCCGCTGTTCCGGGAGCTGGCCGAAGGCGTGTTGCGCGCCTTGCCAGATGCGCGCGGGGTGCTTTGTTTTCAGGCGATCATCGACAGGTCGGCAGGGCCCCGGGTGTTCGAGATCAACGCCCGGTTCGGCGGAGGCTATCCGCTCGCGCATTATGCCGGCGCCGAATACACCCGGTGGCTGCTGGAAGAAGTCACGGGCCTGCCGTCGACGGCGAACGACGCCTGGCGGTCCGGAGCTTTGATGCTGCGCTACGATGCGGCGGTGTTCGCCGGATAGGGGACGGTTATGGCAGACCCGTCCATCCTCGTGATCTTCGATCTCGACGACACGCTGTTCCTCGAGCGGGATTTCGTGCGAAGCGGCTTTGCCGCGGTCGGGCGCTGGATGGCTCGGACGATTGGCATCTCAAACTTCGACCGGACCTGTTTGGAGCTGTTCGAGGGCGGTCACAGGAAGCGGATCTTCGATCTGGCCGCCGAACATCATGCCCTTTCGCCCGACCCGGCGCTGATCGACAGGCTGGTAACCATCTATCGAACGCATGACCCCCGGATCACGCTTTCCGACGATGCCAGGCGCTACTTCGACACTCGGAGACAGGATCTGCCGATCGGCCTGATCACGGATGGCCTTGCCGTCACCCAGCGGGCCAAGGTTCGCGCGCTCGGCATCGGTCGGGCCTTCGGACGCGCAGTGTTCACTGGGGCTCTCGGGCCGGGATGCGGAAAGCCTCACCCGCTCGCGTTCGAGCAGATCGAATCCTGGGCGAAGCCGTTCGGCCTGCGGCTCGCCTATGTCGGCGACAATCCGTCCAAGGACTTCGTTACTCCGAAAGGGCGTGGCTGGCTGACGGTGCGCATCGACCGGCCCGAACGGATACACGACGTCGGCGCGCCGAGCGAAGCACATGAAGCGCACGCCCGCATTACGTCGCTCGACGAACTCGATGCCTGCCTCTTCGGACTGAAGGATTGATCCTGAATTGCCCGCGCCAACCATGCAAGGATCGAGAGACCTCGGTCAGGCTTTTCCTGTCGCCAATTTCTGTCCGGCATGACAGCGGGTCGTCCTGTCTGCGTGTTGGACCTGCTAGGCTGAGCTTACGAACAGCAGATCCAAATCGGCTGACGCACGACGTCTGGCCCGACGCATCCGCCCGGTACCGGCGGGCCGATGGTCGTGGCGGCCGAAGTGGGCCGGAATGGTCGGGGGAGGGCGTTTGAAGCTCGCGATCACCTTTCGGGACCTGGGGGACCGCATGCGCCGCTACTGGGAGGACGAGGCGGCGCTGCGCCTTCGTCTCGTCAGCATCGGCCATCTCCTGGCGGGAAACGCAGTGGGGTCGGTTCTCGGGCTATTCGTCTTCATCGTCGCGGCGCGGGCCCTGGGGCCGCAGCAATTCGGCGTCCTCGCTCTCTGTCTGAGTTACGTCAGGGGCATTCAGCTCCTGATCGGATTTCAGACCTGGCAACCCCTGATCAAGTACGGGGCGGAGTTCACCGACCGCTGGCATGCCACCGACTTCCGGTCTTTGATGAAGTTTGGCCTGCTGATCGATATTGCGGCCTGTGTCACGATGTATGTGATCGCCGTTGGCGCAGCGCTGCTGTTTGGCTCCCTTTTCGGAGTCGGTGGGGAGGCCCTGTCGCAGGTCGTCACCTACTCGAGCATGCTGCTGTTCCAGATCACAGGGTTGCCGACGGCCGTGATGAGGCTGGCAGGGCGGTACAAGGTCATTGCGTATCTCTCGCTCGTGAGCACCAGCCTGCGCCTGGTCTTCGGGCTCATTGGCCTCGTCAATTCCTATGGGCTTGATTATTTCATCGTCGTCTGGACGCTGACGCAGATATTTCAGGCCCTGCTGCTGCTTGGCGTTTCCTTCGCGGAAATGCATGTTCAAGGCGTCCGCAAGCTGCTGTGGACGCCGCTCACCGGCGTCAGCAAGCGGTTTGCCGGGCTTTGGAGCTTCACCATCGGCAGCAGCGTGGAACTGACCATTCGATCGAGTGCAAACGAGCTCGACACTCTTCTGGTCGGCGCGCTTCTGGGAGCAACTCCGGCTGGGCTCTATCATATCGCCAAGCGCTTTGCGCGCCTTGTCCTGCAGTTCGGTACCCAGGCGCAGGCCGTGCTTTATCCTGACGTCGCGCGCCTGTGGGCGCAGGGGGACGTCCGTCGGTTCCGCCGCGCCGTCCTTCAAATGGAGGCGCTTCTGGGTGCGCTCGGCTTAGGCATTCTGGTGGCAGTCGCCTTCGTCCTCCATCCGATCCTGCACTGGACCGTGGGGGCAGCGTTCGAAGCGGCAGCGCCTCTGGTCACCGTGCAGATGATTGCCGTAGCCATGACGTTGAGTGGCAGCGCCGCCCGCCTTGGCCTCCTGGCCATGGGTCGTCAGCCACTGGTGCTGAAGATCGTAACGGTGGCCACCCTGGCCTTCCATGTCGTTGCAATCCTTGGATTGCTGACCATCGGGGCGATGGGAGCCAATGTCGCGCATGTGGTATTGGCCGGAATATGTCTCGCAGGCTTCTCGATTGCCTTTCATACGGCGTTGAAGGGGAGTTCGGAGGCTTCCGCGCACGGTACGGATTTCGACCCGGGCAATGCCGCAGTGAACGGCTTGAAATAAGCGCGGGCAGGGCCAGCATCGGCGCCCCGATGCCGCCAACTTATCGGAGCACGGCGGGCTTCGTGCTTGACGCCATGAGGGACCGAATTTCCTGACATGAAATCGCAAGGCGGGACTGCATCCTTAATGCCACGCGGGCTGCCTCTGGACCTGCGGCATGACAGGGATGTGTCGCGGTCGGGCATTGAGGGCGTTGCATGAGCCGGAGGCCGATCTCAGTCTGTTTCCCGTTTGTCGGCGATGAGGTCGGCGGAAGTCACATATCGGCTGGAAAGCTGATCGAGGCATTGGATCCTCATGTTGTCCGGCCGACGGTGGTGCTTCACGTGCCGGGTGGCCCCGTGGAACGCTACTTTGCGGAGCGCGGTATCTCCTGCATCACGGCACCAGTCGGTGTACCTGTCGACCGTATTGCCAACGGGAGCGGCCGGATTGCGCGCGCATGTCGCTCGGCGGCCCATGCCTTGTGTTCCGTCGGCCCTTTGACACGGTTTCTGAAATCGGAAGCGTTCGACGTGATACACACCAACGACGGCCGCATGCATGTTGGCTGGGCGCTACCGGCCAAGCTCGCAGGAGTGCGGCAGCTTTGGCATCATCGCGGTGATCCGGACGCCGTCGGCGTAAGGTTGTTCGCTCCGTTTCTGGCCAATCACATCGTCACGGTGTCCAGGTTTGCCATGCCGCAGCGGCCGATCATCGGAGTGGCGGGCAGGCTTTCGGTGATCCACAGTCCTTTTGACGTTCCCCGCGGGCGGAGTGACAGGGCAGCGGCTCGGGTTCGGCTGATAGCAGAACTCGGGTGCGCGCCTGAAACCCGCTTCCTGGGCTATTTTGGTATTCTCATCCCTAGGAAGCGGCCGACCGTCTTTGTCGAAGCGGTCGCCGCCTTCCGCCGGCGCCATCCCGAGATACCGGTCATGGGGCTCCTGTTCGGTATTCCCGGGACCGAAAGTCCGGATCACGACCGGATCGTGATGCAGCGCGCCCACGAACTCGGCATCGCCGAGCACATCAAGATCATGGGATTTCGGCGGCCAGTCGATCCGTGGATGCAGGCCGTCGACGTTCTCCTGGTGACCGCGACGCGTGAACCGTTCGGGCGCACGCTGGTCGAGGCGAGCTTCCTCGAAACCCCTGTCGTGGCGACGCGGGATGGCGGCAATCCTGAGGCGATCGAGGATGGCGTCAACGGAGTTCTGGTAGAGCTCGACGATCCCGAGGGCTTCGTGGAGCCGGTACATCGCCTGCTTGTAAACCAAAAGCTTCGGCAGCGGCTGGTCGACGCCGCCAAACGGCGTGCCGTCGCCTCCTACAGTGTGGAGAGCCATGTCCGCCAGATCACGGCCATCTACAGTTCCATGGTCGGGCGACGTCATGGAAGCCGACCTGGTGTCAGGCAGCCGATTGGAGGGTGGAAGTTGTAGATAATATATCATCGAGTTCGCATCGATGTGGGCTACCACTTCAGATGCGAGAGAATTTTTCAAAGGGAATACTCATGACTTTTGAGGATATTGATTTTCTGATCATTGGTGCGACCAAAAGTGCAACAACATGGCTTCAGAAGTCGCTGCAAGCCGATCCAAACATCTTAATGCCGGATCCAGAGTTGCACTATTTCAGCCGGGAGTTTCATCGGGGAGATGGCTGGTACTTCCGCCAGTTTCCTGCCGGTTCGTCCGGATCGCTCATCGGAGAGAAATCGAATTCCTATCTGGAAAGCGCTGCCGCGGCTGAGAGGATCGCGACAAAGCTGCCTCATGCGAAGCTCATTGTGCAGCTGCGCAATCCCGTCGACCGTGCGTACTCCGACTACTGTATGATGTACCGCCGAGGAGAAGTCGGCCGCAATATCGAGGACTATCTCGACCCACGACGGCGTCAGAACACCCGGCTAATTAGCGCGGGTTATTATTTTCAGCAGCTTCGGTTATATTATGATCTCTTTCCTGCTGATCAGATCTTTTTGACACTTTACGAAAGTATTTGGACCGAGCCGCAGGCTCATCTCGCCTCGGTGCGGCGTCATCTTGGCCTTGATCCCCAGCAAGCACCAGCCATGGTTCAGCGGAAGGTCAAGGACAAGAAGGAACCTCAACTCGGGCCCGAGTTGCGCCGTTTGCTCCGCCCTCTCAAACAGGTCGTCGCTCCTCTTCGCCCCAACCCATATTTCAAAAGGGTTCACGCCCTGCTGGCCTCCGAAATACGCTACACCCCGCTTCCGGCGGATCTGCGCGCACGGCTGGTGGAGCACTATGAAGCAGAAATCGACGGCCTGAGACGCCTGATCGGGCGGGATCTGTCCGGCTGGCTAAGTGGCTCCGAACCGCTGGCACCACAGCCAAGTGAGTTGCCCGACTCTCGGGACCTCGGCCGCGATTGGACCCTCCGCGGCTGAGCCGCATGCCGTCCGGAATAGGCGTCAAGGTTCGTTCCGGGTGGTAGACACGCTGCAATGGGCGCGGCCCGCGCATTGTGGTTGGGCACAGGATTTATCGTCATCAAAGATGGGGGCGGTCGACCGTCGAGTGATGCGCCCCTCCGCAAACAGCGGCCGCGCCAACCGACATCGTCGCGGCGCAGTTTGCGATCGCTACAAGATGGCGCCCCGACTTCCGCTTCGCAAAATCCGCAGCCGACAACGGGATTAACTGACAGCCGCTACGCCTCTCAATCCTATGCGAAGTCCCTCGATTATTTCAGGATATGAAGCGCAATGAGCGTAGTTGCCCGGCTGGATTTTGTGCAAGTGCTACTTGCTAAAATAATCATTGAAAATTTTTATAGTAATACTGCTAACGACAAATATAAATGTAAATGACCAAAACCTATTCTTTTATAATCCATAGGATCGCATCCTAAGATTTTGCTGTGCCGTCTCTTGATCCTTGTGGCGTGGCGAGAGGTGACGAGAATGGCCGACTATGATCTTGCGGCAAAACCTATTCAGCCCGAAAGTTTCAATTCCAGTGAGAAAACGGGCTCGATCTGGAAGAACCTCGTGCCGTTTGGCCGTCGTCGCCTCGTCACCGGCTGGATAATCCTCCGGTCCGCGGGCAATGAGGCCGTCTATCGCAGGCTAAGATCGCGCCTGGCCCGGACGATCAAATCGACGGCCCACTGCTGGCGACTATACCTTGTCGATCTCGTTTCCGGTGCGCTGGCACTGGTGTTTGCGGCTGTCCTCCGTCTTGGTCCGCAAACGTTGTGGTCTGACCCGAATATGACCGGCGCTCTGGTTGCCACGGTCGGACTGTTCGTCGTCATTTGCGCGGTGACCTTTCCGGCCGCCGGCCTTTACGTGCGCAATTGGCGATATGCCTCGATCCTCGACTACATCGTCATCGTGCGGGCCGTCTTGATTGCCTCGTTGGTCATGATTTCCTGCATGTTTCTTTACTCCAGGTTGGCCTTTGTGCCGCGGTCGACGATCGCCATCGAAGTGATGGCGCTGATATCGCTGCTCGCCTCGGTGCGGCTCGGCTTCCGTCACGAGGATCTGAAGGCAGCGCGCCTTCCCGCCATTGCAAGCGACCGGGGCTTCGAAGCCTTGATACCGATCCTCCTCGTCGGCCCCGGGCATGAAGCTGATCTCTACCTCCGTGCCCTGCAGCGGGACACGGCGTCGCCGTATTGGCCGGTCGGCTTCATTTCCAGCCTCGAAGCCGAAACCGGAACAACGATGCGGGGTGTGCCGGTGCTTGGAACACCGAAGGAATTCCAGGACATCGTTGCGGACCTGGAGGCAAGAGGGCAGAAGCCCCGCCATCTGATCTTCGCCGTTCCGGTGTCCTCGCTCGACGGTCACGCGGCAGAACATCTGATCGAACTCGCCGACCGAATGGGCATAAATGTGTTTCGCCTCAATCCGGCAACCGAGCTGCGCAATGCCTGGAACACCAACGAATTCGAACTGCGCCCCATCGAACTAACGGACTTGCTGGAACGTCCGCAAATGGTCCTGGACGTGGCCGTACTCAGCCGCTTTCTCTCCGGTCGGCGTGTGCTGGTGACGGGTGCCGGCGGTTCCATAGGAGGTGAACTGACCCGGCAGATCGCCGCGTTGGATCCCGCACAGCTGGTTCTGATCGACAATTGCGAGTTCAATCTCTACTCGATCGACCTCGATCTGGCGGAAAAGCATCCGATCGTGCCCCGGTTCGCGTACCTCTGTGACGTCCGTGACGCGACGCGCCTTAACGAGATCTTCCGCGAGAGGCGGCCCGAGCTCGTCTTTCACGCCGCCGCGCTCAAGCATGTGCCGATGGTGGAGCTCAATCCCTGCGAGGGTGTGTTTACCAATGTCATCGGCACCATGAATGTCGCCAAGGCGGTCATATCCTGCGGGGCACTCGGCATGGTGCAGGTTTCCACCGACAAGGTGGTGAACTCCACCAGCGTAATGGGGGCGACCAAGCGGCTGGCCGAACTCTACTGCCAGGCCCTCGATCTGGAAGGGCTCGGGCGTCCGGACAGGCCGCGATTCATGACGGTCCGCTTCGGCAACGTGCTCGGGTCGAGCGGATCGCTCATCCCCCTGTTCAAGCGTCAGCTTGCACGCGGCGGTCCGCTGACCGTGACCCACCCGGACATGAAACGCTTCTTCATGACAGTCCGGGAAGCCGTCGAACTGACGCTACAGGCATCCGCCTACGGCCTGGAAAAGCAACTCGCGCAGGGAGAGATCTTCGTGCTGGACATGGGAGAGCCGATCAAGATCATCGACATCGCCAGGCGGATGATCCGGCTCGCCGGTCTGGAACCGGATCGTGACGTGACGATCGAGATTGTTGGCTGCAGGCCGGGCGAGAAGCTGTTCGAGGAGCTATTCGACCCGACCGAAAAGAGGGTAAGGCCACCCATTCCCGGTGTGCTCGGCGCCGTCCCCGCGCCGGTTCCGCTCGAGACTTTGCACCGCGCCTTCCAGGACCTGCAAGCCTGCGTGTCCGCGGGCGATACAGCCAGGCTTGTGGCGACGATACAGACCCTTCTTCCGAGCTTTCGCAGGGACCCGGATGCCGCACTGCCCAGCCATCTGGCAACGGGTTGGGCAGGGGACGATTGTATCGGTGCTCAGGAAACGGCATGAAGACATGACGAATGCGGGCGGTTCCAAACTGAAGGCTTGGCTCGGTTGCCCGATCGAGAAGAATGGCCCGACGCGGCATGCGGTGATTGCCTTCGCAGCGGTTGTCGGCTTGTCGCTTTGCGCGTTCCTGCCGATCCGTGACGCCGCGGCCTACGACGAAGCTCTGGCGGCAGAGGCCAGGACGGTTGCCCTCCGCGCCGCTCGGTTCTACCAGAGCGTGCTTTCGCTGGATGGGAGTTACGTGTGGCAGTATGCTCCCGACCTGAGTGCGCGCAGAGGCGAGGGGGCCGTCGGCCCGAACATCGGTTGGATAGAGCCGCCAGGAACCCCGGCGGTTGGCGCTGCCTTTCTGCGGCTTTATGAAGCCACCGAGGATCCCGTCCTGCTGAACGCGGCTGTCGAAGTAGGCTCCATTCTGCTGCGGACACAGTTGTTGTCGGGAGGGTGGTATCTGCTGATCGAGCTGGATCCGGACGGACGCGCGCGGTGGTGCTATCGCGTTCGAGTCCCTCGTCTGGAGGACTGCGCGGCAATCCAGGGCAACAAGGCCAAGAACCGCACGCTCCTCGACGACGATACGACACAGAGCGTCCTTCGCTTTCTGATCCTGCTGGAATCGATGGTGGACGCGCATGTTCTCGACGTCCGGGGGGCCGTTCTCTACGGACTGGACAAACTCTCCGAGGCGCAGTTTCCCAATGGGGCCTGGCCCATCATGTCGGACAGGCGGCCCGAGAACCGAGAGATCAAGCCGGTGGGAAGAACGACTTTGCCGGCGACATGGTCTCGGGACTGGGTCAAGCCCTCCGGCGGGCCCTACTACATCGTTAACGACAACGCCGTGTGCGACACGCTTACCCTGTTTCTGATTGCTGCCCATCACTACGGCAGACAGTCCTATGTCGAAGTTGCCGTTCGGGCCGGGGAGTTTCTGCTGAACGCGCAGCTTCCCGAACCGCATCCAGGATGGGCGCAAACCTATGATGACAATATGCAGCCGGTCTGGGGCCGCCAATTCGAGCCGCCGTCGGCCACGTCCCGGGAAAGCGCCGGCGCGATCAGGTGTCTCACGGAGCTCTATGAGCAGGTTGGCGACGAGCGCTACCTCAAAGCCGCGCTCAGGGCCGCCGACTGGCTTGAGCGCGTCCGCCTCCCGGACGGGGACTGGGCCCGGTTCTACGAGCTCGAGACGAACCGGCCACTTTACGTCAATAGCGAGAACGAGCTGACCTACGAACCGAAGAATCTGCGCGACGGCTACAGCATGAAGAGCGAGGCAGGCGTTCCGCGTGCCATCGAATACGCGCGCAGCTCTGTCGGAACGGCAAGGCTTCCCTACTGGTCCTCGCCCGCCGACGATCTTTCCGCTGCTGACCTGGAAGCCGAGGTGCGCAGGCTCGTGGGAAGCGTCAATGAAATGGGCGTTTGGGAAGAGGGCGGCTGGATAGACAGCGAGACGTTCGTGAACGCGATGTTCGCGATCTCTCGTTATCTCGACGCGCATCCGTAGACAACGTGTGTCCGGCCGGGCGGGCTGCCCTGAATTGAAGGCTGTCAGTGACATGATCATGCATGTCATCACCAATTTCACGGCGAATGCCGGAGCCGAAAGGATGCTCAGCCGGTTGCTCGATGCAACGGCCGAGCCGGCCATCGTGGTGTCGCTGATTGATGTCGCCGATCACTATCGGGACGCGAGTTCGGAGCAGGTTCGCTTCATCTCGCTCGGCTGCCGATCCGCCGCGCAGCTGACATTCGGCATTCTCAAGCTGTCGAGGGTGATGGCCCGCGAAAAGCCGACCGCTGTGCTGTGCTGGATGTACCACGCTATGGTCGCCGGATCGTTAGCGGGCCGACTCTCCGGAATCAGGGCCCCGCTCTATTGGAACGTGCGTCAATCGCTCGACGATCGCCGGTCCTTCTCGCGCAACACGCTGCTGGCTGCCAGGGCCGCACGGCATCTTTCACACCTGCCGGCCGGCATCATCTTCAATTCTGCCCGGTCGCTCGAATTGCACCGACAATACGGCTACCGAAACGGCAATGTCATTGTGATTCCGAACGGCATCGAGCCGGCGGACGCCGACGATGCTGTGCAGGAAAAGGAGCCGCGCGTGGTCGGCATCGCTGCCAGGCTCCATCCGCAGAAGGATCATCGGACGTTCTTTCGCGCAGCAGCCCTGGCGGTTCGCAGCAGGCCCGGAGTCCGGTTCGTCGCGGCCGGCGCTGGCATGACAATGGACAATCCGGACGTTCGGAACATGGTGGCCGAATCCGGATTGCCGAGCGATACCATCCAACTGCTCGGCGAGCTCGACGACATGGATGCCTTCTACAGAAGCATCGACATTCTAGCGCTGTCTTCGCGCACAGAAGGATTTCCGAACGTCGTTGCAGAGGCGATGAACCACGGTAAGCCCGTGGTCTCCAGCGATGTCGGCGATGCCGCGGCGATTATTGGCGAGACGGGCGTTGTCGTCCCGCCCGGCGACCCGGAAGCGTTGGCTCGGGGGATCGGCAGCATGCTGAACCTGTCGCCGTCGGCCTATGCGGCCTTGTCTGCTGCGGCCGCGGACCGGGTGCGCAGCCTGTTTTCACTCCAGAACAGCGCCATGCGTTATCGCGCCTTCCTGAACAGTGTTTGAACGAGCCAATGCAGCGGGACCGCTGGATCATGATGGTGACGGCGAGAAGGATCTTTTCGGGTGATGGCACGCCAATGGATCCTGCGATCGAGGCCCGGTTCTTCTCTCGGCTCAAGATGCGCAACGGGACCTTCAAGCTTACGCGGCCCAATCGGTTTGCTGATATCGAACAGGCGTTTGCTCCGTTCATCGCCAGCCGGGCGACGCGTCTGAGGTCAGTCCTGGATGTTGGAGCGTCGACCGGTGTGACCACGATCGAGCTGGCGGACTTTCTTGCCAGGCGCGGTGTCGCACCGGAAATCATTGGAACGGACCTCTACATCGAGGCACATCTCGTCAAGATCCTGCCCGGAGTGCATGTTCTGTGTGATCCTGATGGATGGCCGTTGCAGTACGACGTTGCCGGCGTGCCGCTCAGGGCCTGGATCCGCCGGCTCGACTATGTGACGTTGGCAGCGTTGCCTCTCCATGCAGCGCGGGCCGGTATGAGCCCGGCCTTGCGCAGGTTCATTGCTGAGGGCCGTTCCCGTGCCGTGAGAATGCAGACCAGAGCGCTGTCCGGGCGGCGGATCGAACTGGTCGAGAACGACATTTTCACGTCGACCGCGTCGTTCATCCGCAGGTTTGACTTCATTCGTGCCGCCAACATTCTCAATCTCGGCTATTTCTCCGAACATGAGCTATCGCGGGCTCTGGACAACATCCGGTCTTATTGCAGCGGCCCTGGTGCCATGCTCCTCGTGACTCGAGGCGGTGAGAGAGGTGGCAACGATGGCACCCTGTTCGAATTGCGGGAAAAGGGCTGTTTTGCCGTCTTGTCGAGAATCGGGCGCGGCTCGGAAGTCGAGGATCTCGTGCTGTCACTGCCGCAGAACCAGTATTTCGAAAAGCAGGTTTGAGCGGGGCCGACACCGTTCTACGAATTTATTTTCCTGGAGGGTATTTCCGATGCGCCGCATTCTTCATTCGATAACCGGCCTCGGTGTTGGCGGCGCTCAATGCATGCTTGTGCGCTATCTCAGCTCGGCCCTACGGCATGATTGTCCGGCAACGGTCCTGTCCTTGATGCCGCTTGGGGGCCTTGCCGCAGCGATCGAATCTGACGGCAGTGCGAAGCTCGTTTCACTTGGGATGAAGACAGGCACTGTCCGGGTCTCCGACACGCTGCGCCTCGGGCGGGCGGTTCGCAAGCTTCAGCCGGACGTCATCCACGGCTGGATGTATCACGGCAACGTCGCCGGAATCTTGGGAGCGTGGGCAAGCCTTGACTTTGCCCCCGTCATCTGGAGCATCCACCATTCCATCAACGATATTGCACGGGAGAAGCCGCTGACTCAGCGGCTCATCCGGCTGTCTTCCGCCCTGTCTCGCTTTACCTCGGCGATCTCGTACTGTTCTCCAGTGTCCGCCGCTCAACATGAGGCAATCGGCTTCGATCCGAGGCGGCGGCGCATCATTCCCAACGGCACCGACTGCGCATTCTTCCGGCCGACGGAAGAACGCAAGGGCCGTCTCAGGGCGCTCCTCGACATTCCGGCGGACCGGTTGATCATAGGCCACGTCGCCCGGTTTCATCCGATGAAGGACCAGGTGACACTGGTCTTGGCCATAGCGGATCTGATTTCCAGCGGGCACGATGTCCAACTGGTCGTGATCGGCGAGGGCCACATCGACGGTCCGGTTCGGCAAACCGCTGAAAGAGCCGGCATTTCGGAACGCGTGACCACATTGGGCCTTCGCCACGATGTGGCGGAAGTCATGCCGGATCTCGACATCTACGCCCTGTCTTCTGCGTGGGGCGAGACGTTTCCCCTGGCTGCCGGTGAGGCGATGGCCAGCGGGGTCCCGGTGGTGACCACCGATATCGGTGACACCGCCTGGCTGGTCGGCTCGACCGGAATCGTGGTGCCGCCAAGGCAGCCGGCCGCCCTCGCGGACGGGTTGGCGAGGATGATCGCGCTCGGGCCCGAGCGCCGAAGGGCCCTCGGCGCTGCCGCAAGACAGCGGATCATCGAGCATTTTTCACTCGATCAGTACGTAAAGGCACACCTCGATCTCTACGACGAGGTATCGCGTGAGCCGCCGCCGCGTGCAAGGCTGCACGCGGCCTAAACACCGTAAAGTCAGGGCCTACCGAATGCGAATGGCGTCGAGGAGAAGCTTGGAACCCGCCATATCACGCTCAGCCGACGTCCTCATCACAGTCAGGCGATTACCGGCTCCGCCCGGACTTCGACATCGGAAGCCCTCGCTCACAACAACAGGCTGGCAACGGCCAGAAGGGCCACCGCGAGGGCGAGGAGGGCCGGGACCATCACGGCCGCGCCGGAGAAGATCGCCAAGGCCGCGACCCAATCAAAGGGCCTGTCCGTCGCCCTCGTCATTTCTTGTTTCTCCTGAATATCCCGTTCCGTCACGGAGCCTCTCCTGAAGCGAAGTGCGATGAACCGGCACAGATCGCCCGACCGGGCAAGCAGCAGATCATCGCTCTAGTTCTCCGGGCGGGCCACCGCCTTGTAGGCGTGCCACGTTGCGTGGCCGAGGAGTGGGAAGATGACGATCATCCCCAGCAACCCCGTGACAACGCAAAGGGCGAACAGGGCCAATACCATGCCGCCCCAGGCAACCATCGGAGCAATGTTGTTCCAAACCAGCTTCATGCTGGTGCCCATGGCCGTCAGCGCGTCGATGCGCCGGTCGAGCAGCATCGGCACGGAGAACACGCTGACAGCGAACGCGAAGGCCGCGAACAGTCCGCCAATCGCCGTCCCGACCGCCACCATTAGCCAGCCATAGGGTGTGCCCACAAGTAGGCCGAGAAGGCCGTCCAGGCCGGGAAATGCCGTCACTCCGAAAAACAGCGCGTAAATGAGAACTGCGGCGCGCATCCATAGAAGGACGAGCAGGCAAAGAAGCAAGCCGGTGAAGAACACCTGCGCGCCGGCGCGCGGACGGGCCAGAAGCATTGCGCTGACGCTGACGTCGCGGCCCTCATCGATCAGTCGGCTCTTTTCATAAAGGCCAAGCGCCAGAAACGGCGCGACGATCATGAACCCGGCAAGCGCTGGAAACAGGATGTAGTCCCGACCAAAGGCAAAGAGCGTCCACACGAACGCAACCGACAAAAGGAATACGCCGAGGCCGTAGGACAGGCTGGTTCCCGGTCTTGTCCAGAGATCACGCCATCCGGCCGAAAGCCAACCGAGGCCTGCGGAGAGAGGCAGGTTTCTCACCAGCTTCGGATCACGGGTCTCCCAGATGCTGGATGTCTCGTTGAACAGCCAGTACGATTGGTCGGACTCGCCCATACTTCCGCCTCCCTCAACACGCCGACTTGGCGGCGCGATATGCGTGAGATCCTCCGGCATCCTTCGAATGCTCGACGCATTCCGGCTGGGATTTGACGGCCACGTAGACGAGGTGGACATTGGCGCCGACGACGACGAGCAGTCCAACCGGAACCAGGATCCAGGCGAGCCATAGCCGCTTTCGCGACCCACGGTGCCCGGTCATGGCTGGTGCGTCCCGAGGTCGTGCACGTAGAGCGCGAGCATCCGGATCTCCGCATCCGTCAGCCGTTCGTCCCAGGTCGGCATGTGGCCTTGCCGCCCGCCATGTACAGAGGAAATAATGGCCTGGAGATCTCCGCCATAGACCCAAAAGGCATCTGTGAGATCTGGCGCGCCGACCTCTTGGCTGCCCTTGGCGTCTTCGCCGTGACAGGCCGCACAGGTCGTAAGGAACACCTCTTGACCCGCTTCGATGCGCTCCAAGTTCTCGGACGTTGAGTAGTCCGGGTTGCTCAAGGAGTAGACATAGGCTGCAACGCTTCTGACCTGATCGCGATCGAGCATGCCGTCGCGCCCGAAGGCCGGCATCTGCGCAATGCGCGTTTCCGGATGTTCGGCGTTGATACCAACACGCATCGTCTGTTCGATGAGCTCAGGCCCTCCTCCCCACAGCCAGTCGTCATCGGTCAGATCGGGATAGTTCGCCCGTCCCCGTCCATCCCTGCCGTGACAGGCGGCGCAATTGTCGCCAAAGAGCTGGCGGCCAGTGTTGCGCACGACCCGCATGAGGTCTTCGTCGGCCAGGATCGCTTCATAGTCTTCCGTTTCAATACGCGCCATCCAGTCGGCGCGACTGTCCTGGGCCTCTACAAGCTGCCGTTCAACCGTCTGCCTCTGATCCACGCCCAAAAAACCCTTGGTGTACGTCGTACCCAGCGGCCAAGCCGGAACGAAGAACCACCACACGATCGCCCAGATGTGCGTGACGATCAGGAACATCAGCACACCGCGCGGGACCGGAGTATCCAGCTCCTTGATCCCGTTCCACTCGTGACCGGTCGTCTCCCGGCCCGTGACGGGATCCCGTTCCTTCACTTCCATGGCTTGTCATCCTTATCGAGGATGCTTTTCTTTGCCCGGTCGAACCGCTTACGGTTCGATGGCCAGAAGGCGTAGGCGATCACGGCGAGCGAGAACGCGATCAGGTAGAAGAGGCCCCAGCTCTTCGCGAAGGCGACCAACGTATTGTGATCAATCTCCATTTTCCGGCTCCGCCTGTTCGTCGGGCTCGGGAGGTTCTTCGGGCGCGGCAGTGTCCCGGTACGCCGCATCGGTCAAGCGGCCGAGCACCTGGAGATAGGCAACGAGCGCGTCCATTTCCGTCACGTGCGTGGTTACGCCGTCAAACGCCCGGACCTGCGTCGCCTCACCGTAGCGTTCCGTGACGCCATCGGCGAAATCCGTGTCCGGAGTCGCCTGCCCGTAGGCGTCGCGAGCCGCGTTCGCGATCATTTCGTCAGTATAGGGAACGCCGAGGGCGCGCTGTACCTCCAGATGCTGCGGCAGGTCCTCCATTCTCAGCCGGGTGCGGGTGAGCCAGGCGTAGGCCGGCATGTTGGACTCAGGCACAACATCGCGCGGGTTGATCAGGTGGGCGACATGCCAGAAATCAGAGTACTTGCCGCCGACGCGCGCAAGGTCCGGTCCGGTCCGCTTGGAGCCCCACAGCATGGGGCGGTCGTAGCGCGATTCCACGGCGAGCGAGTAGGGGCCGTACCGCTCGACTTCGTCGCGCAGGGTGCGGATCATCTGGCTGTGACAGGCGTAGCAGCCTTCCCGGATGTAGATGTTGCGGCCGGCGAGTTCGAGCGGCGTGTAGAGGCGCATGTCGGGTGCCTCCTCGACCGTCTCGTTGATGGTGAACAGTGGCGCGATCTCGACGATTCCGCCCACGCTGGCTGCCGCTATGATGGCAAGGACGAAGCCTATCGCGGACCGTTCAAGCTTGCGGTGGAAGAGCTCGGCCATGGCGTCACTCCCCCGGTACGCTTTCGGCGGTCACGGGCACATCCGTGCTTGACGTTGCCGCCGACGGCATCGTGCGCACGGTCATCCAGATGTTGTAGCACCCCACGGCCGCGCCGAGCAGGAACAGCAGGCCGCCAAAGGCACGCGCAATATAGTAGGGGTACATTTCCATGAGCGAATCCACGAAGGAATAGGCGAGGGTTCCGTCCTCAGTGTAGGTCCGCCACATCAGGCCCTGGAGGACCCCGGAGTTCCACATCGCGAACACGTAGATCAGCGTTCCGGCAATCGCGAGCCAGAAGTGCACCTCTACGAGCGTTGCCGAATACATGCGCTCGCGCTTCCACAGGCTGGGAACCAGGGTGTAGAGCGCCCCAAACGTGATCAGCGCCACCCAGCCGAGAGCCCCGGCGTGGACATGGCCCACCGTCCAGTCGGTGTAATGGGAAAGGGCATTGACTGGCCTGATCGCAAGGAAAGAGCCTTCAAACGTCGAGAGGCCGTAGAAGACCGCCGCCGCCATCATGAAGCGCAAGGTGGCGTCATCCCGAACCCGGTGCCACGCGCCGTTCAGCGTCAGCAGCGCGTTGCCGGCGGATGCCCAGGACGGCACGAGCAGCATCACCGAGAAGGTCATGCCAAGGGTCTGCACCCAGTGCGGCAGTGCGGTGTAGTGCAGGTGGTGAGACCCTGCCCACATGTAGAAGAAGGTGATGCCCCAGAAGCTTAATATTGACAGCCGATAGGAAAAGATCGGCCGCTGCGCCCGGACGGGCAGGTAATAGTAGAGCATTCCCAGGAAGCCGGCGGTCAGGAAGAATGCAACCGCGTTATGCCCGTACCACCATTGCACCATTGCGTCCTGGACGCCCGGCCAAACCGTGTAGCTTTTGGTGTGGCCCAGCGAGACCGGGATTGCGATGTTGTTGAAGATGTGCAGCACCGCAACGACGAGAATGAACGCCATGAAGTACCAGTTCGCGACGTAGATATGCGGTTCCTTCCGCCGCGCGATCGTCCTGAGATACAGGATGAAATACGTCACCCAGACGACAACCAGCCAAAGGTCCGCGTACCATTCGGGCTCGGCGTACTCCTTCGATTGGGTGATGCCCATCAGGTAGCCGGAGACGGCCAGGACGCAGAAGAGATTGTAGCCGAACAGCACGAACCACGGGCTGAGCTGCCCGGCCAGGCGCGCGCGTGAGGTGCGCTGCACGACATGGAACGAGGTCGCGATCAGGGCGTTGCCGCCGAAGCCGAAGATGACGCCGGTCGTGTGTGTCGGCCGCAGCCGGCCGAAGCCGGACCAGGCGGCGTCGAAGGCCAGATTGGGCCAAGCAAGCTGTGCGGCGACCCACACGCCCATGAACATGCCAAACAGTGCCCAGGCCATCGCCAGGACGATGCCCACCTTGATGGGATCGTCGTAGTAGGACACCGAGCGATCCTCAGACGGCTCCGGCGCGTAGAACGAAGACATCACGGCGTAGAGCAGCACTCCCGCAAAGAGCAGCACGATAACGCCGTGAACACCGAGGGGGTCGGAGCGACCGACCGCCGCCATCACAATGCCGACCAGTCCCGCCGCCGCGAGAATGGCGACTGCGGCCTGGCGTTCAGAAGACCTGAGCTTCTGTATCATGGTGCCCCTCGCGGCGACGACTGAACTACAGGGTGCGGCATTCGGCCGGAGATCTGTCGCGCCCTTGGAGCAATCCCCGTGGGGAGCAGCGTGAGCGCGATCGGGAAGGTGTCGCCCCTCGGACTCGATAGGAACGCATCAGGCGCGGTCTTGACAACCCCTTCCGCCGGAATGCGGCGCTTTGGCGCGCCGACGTCCGCGGAGGTACTGTTCAGAATGGGGCGTGGGATGGGCCATAAAATCGATGAGCGGTGAGGCGGAGGTTTGCGAGCGCGGGGAGGCCTCTTCATGTTTCTTAATGCCTGCGGCGCGGCTCAGCCTGTATGATGGAATTCGCCCAGGACCTTAGAGAGTTCAAAGCATGACCCTGTCGGCTGGAATGGCCTTGCTTGCGTCGATGGTCGTCCTCGCGTTGCTGCCGAGCGTGAGCGTGCTCGCCGTTTCCGCGCGAGCGGCGTCCGCCGGGTTCGTTCATGGCGCCGCGACGTCGGTTGGCATCATCGTCGGCGACATCGTCTATATCCTGCTCGCACTCTTCGGCCTTGCGCTGCTGACCGAAGCCATGGGCGAATGGTCCTATCTCGTCAAATATGTGGGTGGGGCCTATTTGATCTGGATGGGTCTCCGGCTGTGGAAGTCGGGCGGCGACCGGATTTCCGCAGAAGGGCAGGGGCAATCATCCTCCCTCCTGTCCAGCTTTCTGTCGGGGCTTCTCCTGACCCTTGCCGACCAGAAAGCCTTGATTTTCTACCTCGGCTTCCTGCCGGCGTTCATTGACCTTTCCGGCATAAGTTATCTGGATGCTGCCGTCATAATGGCCATCACCGTCGTCTCGGTCGGAGGCGTCAAGCTCAGCTATGCGTTTCTCGCCCACAGGGCGGGGAAGATGTTGGGTGACAAGGCAAACAGGCTAATGAACCGAACGGCGGCCGGCGTCATGGTCGGCGTTGGGCTTTACCTATTTGCGCGACAATGATCTTCAAAGGTGCCTGGCGGAGCCGGCTAGAAGGGACGAAAAGAGGGAGCAAGGGCAGGCAGGCCCCCTGATGTCGGAGATCGTTGAAGCTTAGGTGGTCGGAGCCATTCGACGCACTCGGACTGGTTGCCGGCGGCGTCGATGACGATGCACGTCCCAGCCAGGATCTTTCGCGCAATTACTGTCTTTGCAGATCGGATCGAAAATCTGCTTCAAGGCGTGCGCCTTGTCCGAGCAACCACGGTGGACCATCGAATTCCGTACGACGGGCCCGGCCGTATCGAGATGAAGAGCGTCATAGGAGCGCCGCCACTCATGAGCATCGTCGTGCTGCATTTTCTCTACGTCGTTGCCGTCACAGTCGAGGCCATGACGGCCGCCATTGCCGCCGGCCGCCGCAGCATGGACTGGGTGGGCGTCTGTCTGCTGGCTGCGGTCACTGCCCTTGGCGGCGGATCCGTTCGCGACGTGCTTCTCGGGCACCATCCGCTTGTGTGGGTCGAGCACCCTCTCTACCTGGTCCTGACGGCGGCTGCCGCTCTAACGACGATCGCCTTCGCCCGATTCATGGACAGGCTGAAGCGCCTGTTTCTGTTTCTCGACGCGGTGGGTCTCGTGGTGTTTACCATCCTTGGCTGCAATGTCGCACTTGGGCTCGGTTTGCCAGGCATCGTCGTTATTGTGGCAGGCATGATCACCGGCTGTGCTGGCGGTGTATTGCGCGATGTGCTGTGTGGAGAGATCCCGCTCCTTCTGCGCAGCGAGCTTTACGCCAGCGCTTCGGTGATGACGGGCATCTTTTACCTCGTCGGCCTTCACCTGGATCTGCCGCATGATCTCGTGACATTTGTCGCACTTATTTTTGGTCTTACGTTCAGACTGCTTGCGCTTCGGTACAATTGGAACATGCCGAAGTTCGTTTATTCCAAGGATTGGCATTGACGTGGCATACACTCTGTCTACGCAGCCTCGGCGCTGCGCGAGTTGACATTTACGCAGTAACTGGCAAGCTTCCTCTCGGTGAAGTCAAACTGGGACCGCATGACTTGAGGCGGAAATTGCTCATCACGGGATCGTGACCCCGGCACGATGTGGTCGTGTCGGGGGAATATGTGGCGTTGAAGCCATCGCAACCGCCGGATCATGCGCCGCCTACGTCAGCGGCAGCCAGGTCGCCTCAGGCACCTAGCCATTCAAAGGCGATTTCATAGGTCCCCCATGTGCGGACCGAGTCTGCCAGAACGGATCCGTGCGGCTCGAGACCATCCGAGATGCAGGTGGATCGGCGCTCCGTTCGATCGTCGCGATCAAGTGAAATCGGCTGTGCGTGAAGTCGTGCAGCCAACGGCTCGTCTTGCGGGAGGGTTGCTAGCGGATCTCGATGCGGGTCCAATCGAAGAAAGAAAGAGGGGGGAGCGCAGATGACAGATATTCTCATCGTCGAGGACGAGCCGGCCATTCTGGATTCGCTCAGTTTCATCCTGGGACGGAACGGCTGGTCGATCTCCGTTGCGCGCGATGGGGAGATGGCCCTGGAGGCAGCCAGAAAACTGAAGCCCAGGATGCTGCTGCTCGACATCATGTTACCCAAGAAGAGCGGATTGGACGTCCTTAAGGAAATTCGCGCTCATCCGGCGACGAAGGATACGGCAGTTGTCGTTCTCACCGCGCGCGGTCAGCAATACGACCGGGACCTTGCCGCCGAACTCAACGCAGATGGCTTCATCACCAAACCCTATTCCAACGTGGAGGTGGTGGAGGAGGTGCGTCGCATGCTCACCCTTCACCATGCCTAGGGAACGGGATCGGCGTCGCGGGGAGAAACGCGAAGACCTGGCGATCATCTTTCCGGTCTTCGGCTCAATTTTCCTGATGCCGATCGTCGCAAATCTGTTCGTCATCCGCGAGCGTGTCTTCGGCATCCCGTTGGAGACCGTGTACCTGTTCGGCGTCTGGGCGCTCCTGATCGGCGGTGCGATCGGGCTGTCGTTCTGGTTGCCTGTCGTTGGTTCGCCATCCGCGAAGGAAAATGCCGACGCTGGGAAACGGACCGGCGCTGAGTGATGCTGTCACCGGATTTCGTCATCCTCACGGGTGTGGCCTATGTCGGGCTGCTCTTCCTGATCGCATGGGTGTCGGAGCAGCGCGCCAACAGTGGCTACACGAGGTTCCTCAGGTCACCGGTCGTTTATACCCTTTCCATCTCGGTCTATTGCACCTCCTGGACGTTTTACGGGGCCGTTGGGACCGCGGCACGCAACGGCCTCGAATTCCTGGCGATCTACCTAGGCCCCACGATCGTCTTTGTCGGGTGGTGGGTTCTGTTGCGCAAGCTGATCAGCATCAGCCATTCGCAGCGCATTACCTCCGTTGCTGACTTTCTGTCTTCCCGGTTCGGCAAGTCCAGCCGTCTGGCCGTGTTGGTCACGCTGATCGCCGTGATCAGCGTGACCCCCTATGTGGCGCTGCAACTTAAGGCAATCACCACTTCCATTCAGGCGGTTTCCGTCGCCAAGGGTGGCGAGGGCCATCTTGCGAGGCTGGACGAACTGACGCTCGCGTTTGGGGTGGCGGTCGGCATGGCCATGTTCACCATCCTCTTCGGAACGCGAAATGTCGACGCCCGGGAGCAGCATCCCGGTGTGGTCGCCGCGATCGCGTTCGAGGCGGTGGTCAAGTTGATCGCGCTGCTTGCGGTGGGCGTCTTCGTGGTTTTCGGCCTTGGCGGCGGCATGAGCGAGATCTTCACGCGGGCCGCTGCGGCCGGTTTGGAGATCCATGAGCAGTCGCCGCTCGGGAGCCGCTGGATCGCGGTGCTGGTTTTATCGGCCTGCGCTGTCATCTGTCTCCCGCGCCAGTTCCAGATTACGGTCGTCGAGAACTCCGACGAAAACCATCTGCGCACTGCAGCCTGGGCCTTTCCTGCCTATCTGCTGCTGATGAGCGTCTTTACGATGCCGATCGCCTTCTATGGCATGTCGACCATGCCGGAGGGCTCCAATCCGGACATGTTCGTGCTGACGCTGCCGATGTCGGCGGGCTATGATGCCCTGGCGCTCTTCGCCTTCATCGGAGGGTTCTCCAGCGCGACATCTATGATCATCGTGGCCTCAATCGCTCTATCGATCATGGTGTCCAACCATGTGGTGTTGCCGCTGATGCTACGCGGCGAGCGCCTTCCGGAGGAGACGGGCAAGCAGGACATCGCCCGGCTTCTCCTGCGCGCCCGCCGCGTATCAATTGCGGTCATGCTTCTGCTCGGTTTTCTCTATTTCTGGTTCACCAAGGATTCCGACGCGCTGGCGCCGATCGGATTGATCTCATTCGCCGGCGTAGCCCAGTTCCTGCCGGCCTTGCTGGCGGCACTTTACTGGCGAAACGCCACGCTGCCCGCCGCCTTGGCCGGAACGCTCGTCGGATTCTGCGTCTGGGCGTGGACCCTCTTCCTACCCAGTTTCAAATCGACCAGTTCTGCGGTCGCGACGCTGATGCTGGAAGGGCCGTGGGGAATCACCGCCCTCCGTCCGGAAGCCCTGTTCGGCATGGACGGGTACGACCCTCTGGTCCATTCGGTGTTCTGGAGCCTGCTGCTCAACGCCTCGACGCTTGCAATCGTCTCCATGCTCACATCGCAGGAGGCCATGGAGCGCATTCAGGCAACGTTGTTCGTGGATGCGTTCCGTCGTCGAGCGTCGCTGCAGCCGCACACCATCACGGGATCTGCCACGATCGGCGAACTGTTCTTCGTTGCAGAGCGGGTGCTCGGCTGGAAGCAGGCAGATGCGTTGTTTGACTCCTCAGGCATCGACCGGAACCGGTCCAATCTGGATGTCGACGTACCTCCCGATTTCATTGCGAAGCTGGAAAAGGAGCTTGCCGGATCAATCGGTTCGGCCTCTGCGCATATTTTGCTGACGACCGTCGTTGCCCGCGAGACCATTTCGCTCGAAGAAGTGATGCGAATGGCCGATGAGACCCAGCAGGCCATCGAGTACTCGCACGAGCTCGAGCTGAAATCGCGTGAGCTTCGCACGACCGCCCAGCAACTGCAGGAGGCAAATGCCAAGCTGCAGGAACTGCATCTGCAGAAGGACGATTTCCTGTCGCAGGTGAGCCATGAAATCCGGACGCCGATGACCTCGATCCGTTCCTTCTCAGAAATACTGATGACGGAGCGGGATCTGCCGGCGGACCAGATCGAACGGTTCATTTCCACCATTCACAACGAAAGCGTGCGCCTTACCCGCCTTATCGAGGAGATCCTCGATCTGAGCGCGCTGGAGCACGGCCAAAGAAACTGGCAGAAGTCCCTCATTGATGGTGAAGAGGTTCTCGACAAGTCGATTGCTGTCTGCGAGGCGCTCGCGCGCCGACGTACGGCGGTAATCGAATTTGGTCCGCGGGCTCGCCGCGGGCGGGTCCTCGCCGACGCGGGACGCCTCAACCAAGTCTTCATCAACATTATCGCAAACGCGATCTCTCACAACGACGCACCGGATCCGCGCGTCCATGTCACTTCCAGGGTGGAAGGGGGCCGGTACATCGTCGAGATTTCAGACAATGGCAGCGGCGTTCCCGAACCGTACAAGAGCACGATCTTCGACAAGTTCGTACGCGCGGGCGAGTCCACGCATTCCGGCGCAGGGATCGGTCTGGGGCTGGGGCTTAATATCAGTCGGAGAATCGTCGAAGGACTGGGGGGTAAGCTGGCGCTGGTGGACGGCTTCCTCCCGGGAGCCTGCTTTCAGGTCAGCCTGCCACTTCAGGCTGACAGCGGCCAGGTCAGGAGGAGCGAGGCTCCTGGCGATGGGCGCAGGTCTCCCGGGAACAGAGGAGACAGGACGGACCAACCGGAACCGGCCGGTGAGACAGGTTGAGGCCATCTGAATAGACGGTCCTGTCAGCGTGTACGACGTCGCATGCCAGCATGATCGAATAGGTCGGAGCTTCCTCTAAAAAGGCGGGAGCCTGCTTGGCGACCGCCCTTGCCAGAAGCAGGAAGCGCTCGCCGCCCGGAAATTCGGCGACCTGCCTGATGAAGGCACCGTCGCCCGACGTCCGAAAGATCGGCCACAAGACGCATCCGTATCCCGAAACCGGAAGGGAGAGTCCCGGGAGAGGAAAGCGCTTCGACAGGCGCCCGGCACGGTCTGCGCGCAAAAACCCGAACGGGACGCCCTCCGCACCTTTTCGGCGCAACGTGACCAGCCGGTGTGCCGTCTGCTCGAAGCTGGTCCCATAGGTGCGAGCGAGCAGATCTATGTCGTATCTCGACTTCTCGGCATCCGCCAGGAACCGGTCGTATGGCATCATCATTGCGCCGGCAACGTAGGATGACATGGCCTTCCGCGCCATTCGTCGCGCCTCGTCCGAGTTGAGTTCCAGCTTGTCGACGACCTGCTCGATCGGCTCCCGCGCAGCCATGCTCGCGTAGATCCTGGCCATCTGGAAGATGCGCGTCGCCTGTGGGACAGAGCCGCGGAACACGAGCCTGTTCTCGGTCTGCTCGTAGTGATGCTGACCGACCATGTGAGAGCCAGTCGGCAGTTCCATACATTCAACTTCGAACCGATGCGCCAGGGCCCGTTCAAGCGTTTGCTGCTGCAGGGTGGTGTCGTCCGTTAACTCGGTACGCAGGTCGTCCGCCGCAGTTTCCAAAGTCGGGAAATGGTTCCGATTTGCGATGATCGATTCGTCCAGGTCCGCCAGCGGCGAGATTGGTTTCTGCAGAGACGCGGTTCGATCGAAATAATCGACAAGCCGTCTTGCGATGTTGGTGAGATCCTCACTCTCCCTGTTGATCGTTGCGACGAAGCGCTTCTCGTCGACCTCCGACAGATCGGCCTCCTTGTCGAGAATTTCGGCCACGGATCGAATGGCTGATATCCGATTGAGAACCTGATGGAGCATCTCCGACAGAAGAGGGTCGGAGCGAAGGCGGTGAAGATAGGAATCGATGCTCGCGCTGGCATCCTGATAAAGGCGGTAGAGCCGCGTCAGTGCCAACCCGGCTTCGGGGAAGCGTGCAACGAAATCGCGAATGGCCGCCTGCTCCATCGCGATTCCTGCCATCACCGGATCACCCAGCAATTCCTCGATCACCTGAATGGAGCGCGCCTCGGTCTCTCCCGACAGCTGCGCAAGATCCAGACCGAGGCGTTCGCCAATTCGAACCAGCAGCCGCCCCCCGATGGCGCGCTTGTTGTTTTCAATGAGGTTCAGATAGGTCGGGGAGACGCCGACGGCGCGCGCAAGGGCAGCCTGCGACAAGCCGATGCTCAACCGCCTCCGCCTGATCTGAATTCCTATCGGCGCTCTCATCGGAACCCTTCCCAGTGCAACCATTTACAAAAGTAGCTTTACAAACGTCTCGCAATTTACAAAAAAATTCAAAAAAACCAATAAACTATTGCCTGTATAAACAGGTCGTCTCCAATACGAGTGTAGAATTCGTGGAGGAGACTGAAATGACAAAATTCCGCATGACCCGACGCGGCGTCCTCAAGGGCGCTGGTGCAGGAATCGTGACGCTGGGGGCTCCCTACGTCTTCACCAAGGGGGCCTGGGCGCAGGATTTCTGCAACGATCCCTCGAAGGGGCGGATCGTGTTCGGTTTCAACGTTCCGCAGACGGGATCCTACGCGGAAGAAGGGCTAGACCAGCTCAAGGGCTATCAGCTTGCCGTCCAGCACATCAACGGGGAGGGCGACGGCGGCCTGCTGAATACCTTGAAGCCGATATCCCTGAAGGGAAATGGCTTGCTGGGCCGCAAGGTCGAGTACGTAACCGGCGACACCCAGACGAACACGGACGCCGCTCGCGACGGCGCCCGGCGCATGATCGAGCGCGATGGCGCCATTATGGTGACGGGTTCGGTGACGTCGGGTGAGGCGATCGCGCAGCAGAGCCTGTGTCAGGAGATGGGCGTGATTTACATGTCGGGTCTGACCCACTCGAACGACACTACGGGCAAGGACAAGCGGCGCTACGGTTTCCGACACTTCTTCAATGCCTACCAGTCCGGCGTTGCCATCGCCCCGATCCTTGCACAGGAGTACGGAACCGACCGCAGGGCATATCACCTCACGGCCGACTACACCTGGGGCTGGACGCAGGAAGAGTCGATCAAGGCGGCGACCGAGGAACTTGGCTGGGAGACGGTGGCCACCGTCCGCACGCCTCTGGGTCTCGGCGACTATTCGCAGTACCTGACGCCGGTCCTCAACTCGGGCGCCGACGTGCTGATCCTGAACCACTACGGCCACGACATGGTGAACTCGCTGCCGCAGGCGGTGCAGTTCGGGTTGCGCGACCGTCAGGCCAACGGCAAGAACTTCGAGATCATCGTCCCGATGTTCTCGGAACTGATGGCCGTAGGCGCCGGCGACGCCGTGAAGGGTATCATTGGTACGTCGAACTGGCACTGGGCGCTCGAAGACGAAGGCACGAAGGCGTTCACGAAGTCCTATGGCGAGGCGTACGGCGTGCCGCCGTCCCAGTCCTCGCATACCGGCTACGTGCAGGCGATCCTCTATGCCGACGCGGTCGAGCGGGCTGGCACCTTCTATCCGCCGGAGGTCATCAAGGCGCTAGAGGGATTCGAGTTCGACGGCGCCGGAAACGGCCCTACGCTCTACCGTGCCGAAGACCACCAGTGCTTCAAGGAAGTGCTCGTGGTGCGCGGCAACGAGAACCCGTCCAGCAAGTTCGATGTGCTCAACGTCATCGGCAGGACGGATCGCGAGAAGGTTACCTACGACCCGTCGATCTTTGGCGGCGAACTGGGCCCGTACGAACCGAACCAGTGTTGAGCGTGCGGGCTCCGGCGCATCTGCGCCGGGGCCCGTTCACCACCGGCATCGCCTCGTTCTAAGGAAGAACAGATGAACGCGTTCTTGGCCCAGTTGCTCAACGGGCTGGACAAAGGCGGCGCGTATGCGCTGATCGCCCTTGGTCTCACGCTTGTGTTCGGCACGCTCGGCGTCGTCAATTTCGCGCATGGCGCCCTCTTCATGCTGGGGTGTTTCTGCGCTGTTACCTTCCGCTATCTGATCACGCTCGAGACGGTCACCATTGATCCCGAACAGCTTTCCCCATGGGGCGCGCCGGTAGAGGTCCGCACCCCACTCGTTCAGAACTGGTTCGGCGAGTTCGGCGCAATTCTGGTTGATTACTCCGTCCCGATTTCAATCCTGCTGGCGGTTCCCGTAATGCTGGCCATCGGCATCGCGATGGAACGCGGGCTGATCAAGCACTTCTACAAGCGGACGCACGCCGAACAGATCCTGGTGACGTTTGGCCTGGCCATCGTGCTGCAGGAGATCGTCAAGAGCTTCTTCGGCGCCAATCCCATTCCGCAGCCCATACCCTCGGACCTTCGCAGCGCCGCCGATATCGGCGCCTGGCTCGGGATGGCCCCGCACACCCTGACCTATCCCTGGTGGCGGCTCGTCTATCTCGCCTTTTCGCTCGTCGTGATCGGCGGTGTCTTCGCATTCCTTCAGTTTACGACGTTCGGAATGGTGGTACGCGCCGGCATGGCCGATCGTGAAACGGTGGGCATCCTCGGCATCGATATCGATCGGCGGTTTACCATCGTCTTTGGGCTCGCGGCCGTGGTAGCGGGTGTCGCGGGTGTCATGTACACGCCGCTTCTTGCGCCCAACTACCAGTTGGGAATGGACTTCCTCGTTCTCAGTTTCGTGGTGGTGGTCGTGGGCGGAATGGGCTCGCTGACCGGCGCTGTGGCGGCAGGCTTCCTGCTGGGCATCCTGCAATCCTTTGCCTCGATGACGGAGGTGAAGTCGCTGATCCCCGGTATCGACCAGGTCATCATCTATCTCGTCGCCGTCGTCATCCTTCTCGTGCGGCCCCGCGGACTGATGGGCCGGCGCGGAATCATGGAGACCTGAGCCCATGTTCTCATTGTCTCGCAGTGATCTGGTCAAGCTGACGATCTTCACCGTCATAGTGCTTGCCATGCCACTTTGGCTCGCGCCGTTCGGTGCGGCATATCCCGGACTCATGCAGAAGTTCGCGATCTACGCGATTTTCGCAATCGGCTTCAACGTCCTGTTCGGACTGACCGGCTACCTCAGTTTCGGGCATGCTGCTTTTCTGGGTATCGGCTCCTATACGACGGTGTGGTCGTTCAAGCTGTTTACAATGGACATCCTGCCGGCCATGGTTCTCGCCATAATCGTCACTGGCGTCTTCGCACTGGTGATCGGTTATTTCTGCCTGCGCAGGACAGGGATCTACTTCTCGATCCTCACGCTCGCCTTCGCACAGATGTGCTACAGCCTTGCGTATTCCGTGCTTACGCCGATCACCAACGGCGAGACGGGCCTGCTCCTGGCCAGGGATGATCCGCGGGTGCTCGACGCATTGTTCGGTGCGAAGGCGTCCGTGGCCGGCTTGCCGCAGCCCACGCTGCTGGGCGGGTCGATCAGCGGCTATTCAGGTTTCTACATCTGCGCGGCCCTGCTCATTCTGGCGTTCTATCTGTCGCAGCTGATCTTCAGGTCTCCCTTCGGCCTGGCCTTGCGCAGCATCAAGTCCAACCAGACCCGGATGAGCTACACCGGCTTCAATCCCAAGCCCTACACACTGGCTGCCTTCGTCATTTCCGGCATGTTTGCAGGCCTGGCCGGCGCTTTGCTGTCGGTCACCGACCCGCTGGCGGGTGCCGAACGAATGAAATGGACCGAGTCCGGCAATGTCGTGCTGATGACCATCCTTGGCGGCGTCGGTACGTTGTTCGGTCCGGTCGTGGGAGCGTGGCTCATCAAGTATTTCGAGAACATCTTCTCGGCGATCAATACAAACATGCTGCACAGCTTCCTGTCGTTCCTGCCTGAGGGGATGGAACAGGCAATGGTGACCGTGCTTTCCAAGTTCGTCGGCGAAGGTTGGCATCTGACACTGGGTCTGATGTTCGTCCTTATCGTGGTCTTTCTGCCAGGGGGGCTCGTGGAGGGCAGCCAACGCCTTTGGCGATGGCTGATGCAACGGAAGAGGCCATCCGGACAGGTTCATCCCCAGGCAGCCGAGTAGGAGGACAGATATGAAAACGCCGCCAAACATCGTCCTCCACGCCGCCGACGTGCAGCGCAACTTCGGGGGGCTCCGAGCCCTTGCGGACATAGACCTCCAGGTCGAGGAAGGAACCACGCATGCCATCATCGGACCGAACGGCGCGGGCAAGTCGACGCTGCTGAACGTCATAATCGGACGGATTCCGCCCAGCAGTGGAGCGGTCATCTTCGACGGGCAGGTGCTTATGGGAAAGGCGCCGCACGAGATCAATCAACTCGGGATTTCGCGTGTCTTTCAGACACCTGAGATCTTTGCCGACCTTTCCGTGCTCCACAATGTGATGGCACCGGCTTTTGCCCGCAGGGACGGGGCGTTCCGGATCAACATGTTCCGCAGCATTGATTCGGAAGCCGCAATCCGGGAGGAAGCGGAAAGCCTGCTGGAGGATGTCGGCCTCTACGCGAGACGCTTCGACATATCGGGGGCGCTGTCGCGCGGCGACAAGCGGCGGCTGGAGCTTGCCATGTGTCTGATCCAGCGGCCGCGTCTGCTGCTGCTGGACGAACCGACCGCTGGAATGAGCCGCCACGACACCAACACCACGATCGATCTTCTGAAGAAGATCAAGTCGACTGGCATGACGAAGGTCATCATCGAGCACGACATGCACGTTGTGTTTTCGCTTGCCGACAAGATTTCCGTACTGGCTCAGGGCCGCATCATCGCTTCCGGCTTGCCGCAACAGATCAAGGAAGACCCGCGCGTGCAGGAAGCCTATCTGGGAGGGAGCGTGCAATGAACGTCGTGGCAGTCGAGCGGGCGCCGGATGCGCAGACGGCGGATTACGACCCAGCCAAGGCGTTCTTCTGCGTTCGCGACATCCACGCCTATTATGGCGAAAGCTACATCGTCCAGGGAGTGTCGCTGGAGCTCCGCAGGGGCGAAGTTCTGGCTCTGCTCGGCAGGAACGGTGCCGGCAAGACATCCACGCTGCGGACGATTGCCCGCCTTGATCAGCCCGAATTGCGGTCCGGCGAGATCTGGCTGGAGGGCGAGCCCCTGCATTCGGTCAAGTCCTGGCAGGCGTCCCGGGCGGGAATTCAGCTCGTGCCGGAAGACAGGCGTATCATTCCCGGCATGACCGTGGAGGAGAACCTGCAGCTCGCTCAGGTCGCGCCCGGTCACGGAATGCGGATCGAAGAAATCTACGACCACTTTCCACGACTGGCCGAACGACGGGCGCAGGAAGCGGTGACCTTGTCCGGCGGTGAACAACAGATGCTCGCGGTTGCACGGGCGTTGGCACGGCAGGTCAAGCTCCTCCTGCTCGATGAACCGTACGAGGGACTGGCACCGGTGATCGTTCAGGAGATCGAGCGGATCGTTTACAGCATCAGGGAGCGCGGTATTACCACCATCATCGTCGAGCAGAACGCGGTGGCCGCGTTGCGCCTTGCTGACCGCGCCGTCATTCTTGACAGCGGGGAGCTGGTTTTCACAGGAAGCGCCAAGGAGCTTCTCGATAATGAAGACCTGCGCAACGAATATCTTGCGATCTAGCCCGTCAGGTGGGTGCGCTCTTGGCGCGTGATGGTGGTTGATATTGGGAGGTTAGTTGATGTCCGACGTTCATGTCCACCGCGTGCAGCCGGCCTGGAAGCAGAACGGGCTGATCGACAACGAAACCTATCTTGACTGGTACGCGCAGAGTGTTGCGAATCCGGATGGTTTCTGGGGCGAGCACGGCAAGCGCATCGACTGGTTCAAGCCCTATACCAAGGTGAAAAACGCCTCCTTCGACGGGGATGTCTCGATCAAATGGTTCGAGGACGGCGAACTCAACGTTTCTTACAACTGCATCGACAGGCATCTCCAGGCGCGGGGCGACCAGGTGGCCATCCTGTGGGAGGGGGACGATCCCGCCGAGGACAAGAAGGTCACCTATCGTGAACTGCATGAGCAGGTCTGTCGCCTGGCCAACGTGCTGAAGAAGCACGGCGTCAAGAAGGGCGACCGGGTAACCATCTACATGCCGATGATCCTGGAAGCAGCCTACGCGATGCTTGCCTGCACGCGCATCGGCGCCATCCATTCGGTCGTGTTCGGCGGTTTCTCGCCCGACGCGCTCGCGGGCCGTATCACTGACTGCCGGTCGCACTTCGTTATCACTGCGGATGAGGGTCTGCGTGCCGGCAGGCGTATCCCGCTCAAGGACAACACCGACAAGGCGATCGAGATTGCTGCCCGCGAGGGCATCGAGGTCGGCAAGGTCGTGGTCGTGCGACGCACCGGCGGCAAGATCGACTGGACCGATGGCCGAGATGTGTGGCTGCACGAAGAGGCGGCAACGGTCGGGCCGGACTGCCCACCGGAGAAGATGAACGCGGAAGATCCGCTGTTCATCCTCTACACGTCAGGCTCGACCGGCAAGCCCAAGGGCGTGCTGCACACGACCGGAGGCTATCTCGTCTATGCATCGATGACGCACCAGTATGTGTTCGACTACCATGACGGCGACATCTATTGGTGCACCGCTGACGTCGGATGGGTTACGGGTCACAGCTACATCCTCTATGGCCCGCTCGCCAACGGCGCGACCACCCTGATGTTCGAGGGGGTGCCGAACCACCCGACACCGTCGCGGTTTTGGGAAGTGGTCGACAAGTACGGAGTAAACATCTTCTACACCGCGCCGACGGCGATCCGTGCCCTCAGGGGCGCCGGAGACGAGTGGGTAACGAAGACTTCGCGCAAAAGCCTGCGAGTGCTGGGTTCGGTGGGCGAGCCGATCAATCCGGAAGCCTGGGAGTGGTACTTCAACGTCGTCGGCGAAGGGCGCTGCCCAGTGGTCGACACCTGGTGGCAGACCGAGAATGGCGGGATTCTGATCGCGCCGCTTCCCGGCGCGACCGATCTCAAGGCCGGCTCCGCCACGCGTCCGTTCTTCGGCGTCGTACCGCAGATCGTTGACAGTGACGGCAACGTCATAGAGGGCGAGGGCTCGGGTAATCTGTGCATCGCCGAGCCCTGGCCCGGTATGATGCGTACCGTGTTCGGCGATCACCAGCGATTTATCGACACCTATTTCTCAACCTACAAGGGCAGGTACTTCACGGGAGACGGCTGTCGCCGCGATGCGGACGGCTACTACTGGATCACCGGCCGCGTCGACGACGTCATCAACGTGTCGGGACACCGAATGGGAACCGCCGAAGTAGAATCGGCGCTGGTTGCCCATGACAAGGTGGCGGAGGCCGCCGTCGTCGGCTATCCGCACGACATCAAGGGCCAGGGCATTTACTGTTACGTCACCCTGACCGAAGGCGAGCAGCCGAGTGAGGATCTGCGCAAAGAACTGATTGCCCACGTTCGCAGGGAAATCGGCCCAATCGCGGCGCCCGACAAGATTCAGTTTGCTCCGGCTTTGCCCAAGACGCGGTCGGCCAAGATCATGCGGCGTATCCTGCGCAAGATTGCCGAGGACGACTTCTCGTCGCTGGGCGATACTTCGACGCTCGCTGATCCGAGTGTCATCGACGATCTCATTGCAAACAGGCAGAACAGGCGAGAGAGCGCAGGGGCATGACAATGGTGCGTCCTGCACGAGCGGCCCCCTTCTGCGTGGTTTCGTAATGTCAAGCGTCTTCTTGCCGCCGAGCTTGTGATCCCGGAGCTCGACAACATCGGCGGCGAGAGGCTCCGATTTGCGGCGAGGGAGTGTGACCGACGCATGGATGCGCGCTGGAAGGGGGCAAGCCATGGCCGGGACGAGCCGTGCTCTCGGGTTTCCCAGGAGATTGCCCGCTGTATCGCGACATGATAATCAGCGTCCGTCCTTCAACCTGCACGTGAACCTTGGAGCCATTGGCATGGGAGGTGAGCCCTCGTCGGACAGGTAAGCCGCAACAACGCTTTTCTTGTTGTTGCGGCGTCTGTCGAACCGAAACCAGCCCATGCTGACAGGCAGATTGCCGCCGAATGTTCCTCATTTGAGCGGTATGCCCGATCATGTCTTCAAGGCAGCCCGTTTGGGCCCATTCCCTGCCGACAGCCCTCCTGCTGATGGCGCCTTTCGACATCCTCGCCTCGCTGGCGATGGACATTTATCTTCCGATCGTTCCGGCCATGCCGGGCGCTCTTGGCACGAGCCCCGCCGTCGTCCAGCTCACCCTAAGCCTCTACATGGTGATGCTCGGGCTCGGCCAGATGATCTTTGGACCGATCTCCGACCGCATCGGACGGCGGCCCGTTCTGATTGGCGGCGCGATCCTGTTTGCCACGGCCTCCTTCTGCCTGGCCGCGTCCTCGTCCGCCGCTGTCTTTGTCGTCCTTCGCTTACTGCAAGCGGTGGGGGCCTCCGCAGCGATGGTGTCCACCTTCGCGACAGTCCGCGACGTCTACGCCGACCGGCCCGAAAGTGTCGTTATCTACAGCCTGTTCAGCGCCATGCTGGCCTTTGTCCCTGCGCTCGGGCCAATTGCCGGGGCGTTGCTCACGGACAGCTTTGGCTGGCGCTCGATCTTCGTTGCACTGGGGGCGCTTGCCATGCCTGCCGCTCTTCATGCTGTGCTGCGTTGGCACGAAACCCGGCCGAAAACGGCCATCGTAACAGCAGGCTCGTTGCTGCCGGTCCTTCGCAGCCTTGCGTTCTGGACCTACACCCTTGGATTCAGCGCTGCCATGGGGACGTTTTTCGTGTTCTTCTCAACCGCTCCGCGAGTTCTCATCGACAAAGCCGGCTATACCGAACTGGAATTTAGCCTCGCATTCGCCACGGCAGCGGTCGCTATGATCGTCACAACCCGCTTTGCCAAACGTTTCGTGGGCCGTTGGGGGAACGCTGGCGGTCTTTCCCGCGGCATGGCGATGCTCCTGGTCGGAGCAGGGTTCCTGAGCGTCGGGCAGGTCGTTGGCGACGCCTCCTTCTGGACGTTCATTGTCCCCATGTGGGTGATGGCGATCGGTATCGTCTTCACTGTATCGGTGACGGCAAACGGCGCCCTGGAAGAGTTCGGGTCCATCGCAGGTGCAGCGGTGGCGCTTTATTTCTGCGTCCAAAGCCTCATCGTCGGCATCGGCGGCACGCTGGTCGTGATCTGGCTGCAAGGCGATACCGCATGGCCGCTTGCAACCTATTCCTCGGTCATGGCCCTGTTGGTCCTGATTGCTCAGAGGTGGCTGATTTCGCGAAACCGTGCCCGGGCGCAGGGCCAGGTTCACGCATGAAACTCTGACCTCTCATTCAGCATGGAGCGCGCCTCGCGGTTGCTTCTTCCTGCTTCGACCGCGCTTGGACGATGGTGCGGCGGACCTCACCCTTCAGCACCGCCAAGAATGAGCTTCGTTGGCAAGCGTCATAGATGTTGCGTTCAGCAGCATGGAGAAGGGGGCGAGACAGGTGCGTTCGCATGCTGATCATGCGCTGTTGGGTCAGTCGCACTTTCAGCAGGACGCGCGGCCTGTCGCCGCGTAGTCGGATTCTTCGCGGACAGGACCCTTTCTCACGTGCGCCCCAGCGGGCCGGGCACGTGGGGGAGGGGCCGCGAAGGCTCGGGATCCGCAAAGGAGGCAGTGCCCGCAATCTTGACCATGGACACCGTTTCAGGGCTTGGTCGATGAGGCGGCGGCGTCATAGGTCATGTCTCTCACAGAGGCGCGAAAAAGACCGAGCCGCCGAAGGCGTGAAAGAGGTGAGGAGATCATGTGCGGCCGCGTCAATATCAGGACCAACCTGGACGAGATGCTGCGAGTCTTTGCGTTCGCGCAGGCCACCGAAGACGTCGAGCGAGCTGCCAATCGGTTTCCCCGTTACAATGGCGCTCCAGGTCTGGACTATCCGATCATCATTCGAGACGTCATTCGTGATGCCGCGGAGCCGGTGCTTGGACCTGTATTCGTGATGGCACGCTGGGGGTTCATTCCGCATTTTGCCAAGGCGCCCAACGAAGGCTTCAAGCATATCAACGCACGTGGGGAGACGGTCGCCACGAACGGCATATTCAAGAACGCCTATGCCGAGCGCCGGGCGCTGATGCCGGTGACGGGTTATTTCGAATGGCACGACATTCATGGGAACAAGAAGGACAAGCAGCCCTACGCGATTGCAATGGCCGATGACAGCCCGATCGCCCTTGCCGCCATCTGGCAGCGCTGGCGTGACCGGCAAACCGGCGATGAGATCCGCAGCTTCTGCATCATCACCTGCGAGCCGAACGAGATGATGCAGCAGATTCACGACCGGATGCCCGTCATTCTGCATCGCGACGACTACGACCGGTGGCTTGGCGACGAAAGGGATCCAAGGGATCTGCTTCGCCCCTTTCCCGCAGATCTGATGAAGATGTGGCCGGTCGGCAAAAAGGTCGGCAACGCAAGGAACGACACTCCGGATGTTCTCGATCCGATCGAACCGGAGCGCGATGACGACCTGTTCACGTAGAGACGTTCAAGCCTGAGTATGCGCCCAGTTCCGCAAGGCTTGCGGAAACGCCGAGATGCGTCCGTGTGCTCGCGTCAACGACGCCGCGCGCACTGCCACCCGGTCAGTGGATCATTCGACAAGGACGTCAAATGCTTCGCAGACTGCGTGTCGGTCGAAGCCGCGTTCAACCAGGCGCATAACGGAAACGTTCTGAATGCGATGGCCCGGCGCCATTCAGCGGCACGCGCAGGTTCCGTGACCGGGGAACTCAAACGGGTTAGCCTGATCCAGCAAACGACATCAGGCCGGGAAAAGTTCAAAGCAATGCCTTTACCCAGGGGTGAGAAGTTCCTTTTCAGTATGCGCGAGCTCAGCGGCGCCCTGGGCGATCTTGGCACCTTGCTCCCCCTCATGCTGGGCACCATTGCCGTGGCCGGACTTGCCCCGACGCCGGTGTTGTTGGGCTTCGCTCTATTCTACATCGCCACAGCCTTCTACTACCGCCTCCCAATACCGGTGCAGCCGATGAAGGCTGTGGCGGCCATGCTGCTGACCGCCGGGATCACACCGGCCGGGCTCGCGGCCAGCGGTCTCATGATCGGCGCGACGCTGCTTGTTCTCGGTGCGACAGGGTGGATCACGCACCTGGTCCGGGTCGTGCCGCAATCCGTACTTGCGGGCCTGCAACTGGGACTCGGTGTGGCACTCGCGCTGCTGGCCGTCGACCTGATGGCCACGGCACCACTGATTGCGGTGGTCACACTCGCGCTGCTCCTCGGCCTCTTGTTGGCGCCGCACTATCCATCCGCCCTGATCGCTCTGGTCGTTGCGGTCGTGCTGGCGAAGATGCTCGACATCCCCGGTATGCCGATAGAGACCATTGAACTGTCTGCATTCACCGTCCCGACATTCGCCTCTCCGGAGGAGCTCCAGCGAGCTGTCTCGAACTTCGTACTGCCACAGCTTTCGCTCACCTTCACCAATGCCATCTTGCTCACGTCGCTGATTGCCGGCGACTACTTCGGTGACCGCGCCGCCCATGTGACGCCGGCTCGTCTGTCCGTCACCAGCGGTCTGGCCAATCTGCTGCTGACGCCCATGGGAGCGCTGCCGATGTGCCACGGGGCAGGAGGGCTGGCTGCGCACCACCGGTTTGGAGCGCGGAGCGGAACGGCTCCCCTCATGCTCGGCCTGGCTCTCCTCGCCGTTGCACTTTGCCCCGGCGGACTTGGTCTGGCGGCCCTTGCCGCCATACCCGCGGCGGGGCTGGGAGCGCTCCTTTTGATGGCTTCGGCCGAGTTGGCGCTGACGAAGCGGCTTTTCGATTGCAAGCCGTCCTGCTGGCCGGTGATCGCCGCAACCGCGGGTGTCACGGTCTGGATAGATCCGTTTGGGGGGCTGCTCGTCGGTTGGTGTGCGGAACTCGTGCGCCAGGGGATAGTCCGCGTTCTCCGACGCGACGTCAGAAGTTAACGTGAGGCTGCGATCAGGCCGGAGGGGCCATCCATTCAATCTTTTCGATTGTCGAGCATGCTCGATGGATCTCCTGCCGGCGGCTACCGGTCGGGATCACGCATCATGAGTGCCGCCGGGGCGGAACCATCGTCCGCGAGGACGGCGTGCACCTCATGACCGCTTTCCCGACACCGCAGGAGCCGTGAAGTCGAGAACGGTATCGAGGAACGCCTGTCGGTCTGGCGTTGGCTGAAGATGGACATAGTGGGAAGCGCCCGGAAGCTCGACGAGCTTTGCCGATGCCGCATTCGTGAGATGCGCGAGCAACGTCTGGCCGTCGACCGGTCTCGACCAGAAGTCGTTTTCGGAACGCAGGATCAGGACATGCGAGCGGATGAAGGAGGCATCGAAGATCTGCCGTCCGTTGACCAGTTTGAGCGTGTCGGCCGTCGGGCCGGAGGGAAACCGGAAACGCGCGGGTTCACGCTCCTGAGCGGCTTCATCCCCCTCCATCGATAAGGCGACGTAGCGATCGAGAAAGGCAGGATCAATGCCCTCGTCGCGCCAGCGGCCGACAAGATCTTCAGCGGAGGCAAGGCGATAGGCGCCGTGGCGCTGATAGTCGAGTTCAGCCGGGCTCTGCGGATCGCCAAACTCCGCTTGCAACGGCCACCCGCCTGCCGGCCCACCATAGGCACCGTTGTAATAGATCAGATGGCTGATGGCTTCCGGATAGAGCGAAGCAAAGTGACCGAGCCATTGCGAGCCCGTCGCCCAGCCCATTGCCGTCAGGGGGGCGTCGCCGGGATTGCGCCGCCTGATCTCCGCAACGACGGCGGCAATATCGCGCACCGCCTCGTGTGAGCGCACGGCGATTGGCGCCGAAAAACGCTCCATCCTCATCTCGCGCGGAAACTCCGAACGTCCGAAACCACGCACGTCCATGAGGAAAACGCGGTGTCCGGCCCTGGCGAACTCCTCTGCTACCGATGAACCCGGCGCATTGACGTCCCAGCTCGCAAGCACCCCGGAGCGGCCGCCATTGACCAGGAGCATCGGCCCGCGCTCGGCTCGGGCATCAGGATCGTGAAGCTCGCGTACGAAAATCTGCAGGCCGTCCTCGGCAGAAACCGTAAAATCCTGTCGGACCACATCCGCCGCTGCCAGCGCCGGCGCGAGCGTGGTGCAGCAGCAGAGAACAGCAGTGACGATGGCGCGCGTGACTTGCATGAGCTGCTCCTGTGTTGGGGCTGACGCTCAGCAAGGTCATGCATTCTCTCCGTTGAATCGATGATCCGACTGAAAAGTTTTGATATCATAGTAATATGGAACTTCGCCACCTTCGCCACTTTCTTGCTGTCGCCGATGAGCTGCACATGGGGCGCGCAGCCGAACGGCTTGGCATGGCGCAACCGCCTCTCAGCCAGTCGATTGCTCGGCTTGAAAAGGAACTCGGCGTGCGTCTGTTCGACCGGGCGAACCGTCGGCTCACGCTGACCCGCGCCGGGGCGGCGTTTCTTGAGGACGCACGCTCTTCGGTCCTGCACGCGGATGCTGCGTCCGCCCTTGCTCGGTCGGCAGAGCATGGCGCTGCTGGAGAGGTCAGAATCGGTTTCGTCTCGGCGGCGCTTTACGACCATCTGCCGCGGCGACTGGCGCGTCTGAGGCGAACCCTGCCCAACATTCAGCCGAGACTTCTCGAGCTCTCGACCAATGAGCAACTGGACGCTCTGGCTGACGGAACCATCGATATCGGCTTCGCACATCCTCCGTTCGGGACGGGCGAACCATTTGATGCCCTGGAATTCACGGCAGAGCCGAGCGTCGCCGTTCTGCCGGACGATGGCCAAAGCGGCAGCGTCAGCCTCGCAGAGCTGGCGGCGCTCGGACTGATCCTCTTCCCGGCCGCTCAGGGACCGGTCCTCCATGCCGCGATCATGGACAGTTTCGCCAGGGCGGGCATCGAGGTCAGGGTCGTCCAGGAAGCGACCAGGGCGCTCACTATGCTCTCGCTGGTGGCCTCCGGCTTGGGTGCGGCTCTGCTCCCACGCTCGGCACGGCGCGTGAGGTTCGAGGGCGTCCGCTATGCTGATATCACGGACGCTACGCTGCCGAGCCTATCTCTCGCAATGATCAGGCGGCGGCGTGCGCCGCTTCCGCTTGTGCGACGGGTATGGCAAGAATTCTCCGAAGACGCCTCGTGACGATCGTGGCGCCACGATCGAGGAAACTGGCGCCAATGCCGCCTCAGCCTGCGGGCTCCCCACGGATGCCAGGGCGAGGGGGCCGACGGTACCGTCATGCAGGATGCGGAGGGCTGGATCACCGCGTTCTGTCCATCCGCAGGCCCACTTGGCGGCGGGTAAGCGGGCGACAAGACATTCACCCGTTCGGGTTCCCCGCTTTCGCAGCGACGCGAACAGCGTCCGGCACGCCAAAGGTCCTAACCGACGAGTGCGGTGAAATGGCTGCGCATTCGGGCCGCGTCCGCTTCGATCCCGGCGAACAGCTTAAGTGCGCCGGCAGCCTGATAGACGACCATACCGCCGCCGTCGAGAACACGGCAGCCGATATCCCTGGCCCGGGCAAGCAACGGAGTGACAAGCGGCATGTAGACGATGTCGGCGACCCAGTGGCGGGGGAGCAGCAGGTTGCCATCCAGAGGAAGTCCGGGATGCTTGGCCATGCCGGTCGGGGTTGCGTGGATCAGTCCGTCGGCCTGAGACATCGCCTCGGGGATATCGGACGTCACGACCGCGCGATCCGCATCGAATTCCGCGTTCAATCTGGCCACCAGATCGGTTGCGCGCTTAGGCTCCACGTCATGGACGAGCAGTCTCTCCACACCCAGTGTGAGCGCGGCGTGGCCAACAGCAGAACCTGCTCCGCCCGCCCCAAGAAGCAGGGCACAGCGGAGGGGGACGTCAGAAAACGTCTGTCGGAAACTCTCGTGGAAGCCGTACCAGTCCGTATTGTGTCCTGTGCGCTTCCCGTTCCGCAGGACAACCGTGTTGACCGCGCCAAGGGCACGCGCTTCCGGAGAAAGGTCGGTGAGATGGTCTATGATTGCCTGCTTGACCGGAAATGTGACGTTGACCCCGGCAAAGCCTCTGTCCTCGACCTCCCTCAGGATGCCGGGCAGGGCCTCAGCGCCACAGTTCCGCTCGGCGAGATCGATCAACTCGTATGAATAGTCGAAGCCGTGGAAGGCAGCTTCCCGCTCATGCAGGGCGGGAGACTTCGAAGCCTGGATTTCAGCGCCGATCAAGCCGACCTTGACTTTGCGCATCGTGTCACTTGTTTCAGTCTGCGACATGCGAATAGCTGGCCTTTAGCGTTTCGAGGATGGAGTGCCCAGGGCGGCAAGGAGCCGCTGTGTGGAGGTCATCAGATTCTGGATGTGCTCAGCTGCCGAACGGCCTGGCTCGTTCATGGGCACCTCGACAGAAATGCAGGTGTCGGGACGCAAGGCTTCGAGCAATTCGTGAAGAGGGAGTTCTCCCTCACCCGGTGCGAGGCGGCCGGCGCGGGCTTCCGCCACCATTGCTTCGGAAGTCGACGGTGCGGGACCGGCGACGTCGCAAAGCTGGACGCTCTGAATGCGACTGGCTCCGCGCAGCTGCGCGGCATCGCCGCCATTGCGGAAGAAGTGGATCGCGTCGACGAGAACGCCAGCATTATCTGCGGAGGTCGAGGCGACCAGTGCGTCGGCCTGAGCATATGTCGCGATCGATCGCCAACCCATGTTCTCCATATCGACGCTCACGCCATAAGGAGAAGCCAGCTCGCACAGCAGGGCGAAATTGGCCGCCAGCCGTCCTTGATCGGGGTCGTCACCGGCGACAGTAAGCCGGGTGGCGCACAATTCTGCTGCTGCTTCCAGTGTTGGCACCACGCTGTGGGGTGCGAAGTCGGCGTCGATTACGACGGCCTCGATGTCGTAGACAGCGAGACCTATGTCGCGACACAGGCCGGACAGGTTGCGCAGGGCCCCGGACCCCGCTCGAAGCGGATAGTGTGGTGCCCCCGCAAAGGGCGGCCATAGACGCAGTCCGATCCTGTGGTATCCAGCCTCCGCAGCCAGACGCGCGAACTCTTCAGGTGGGACGCTGATTGCCGAAAAGTGGGCAAGGCCTAACTGCGGGATCATAACGACGTCATGCGGATTCGTTGGCAAGGATCGCCGTGATCGCAGCAACGTAGCCGTGGACCTGCAGCCCGGCGATGACGGCAGTGGCGACCGGCGAGATCAACGACTTGTGGTAGATCGCTTCCCTCCGGTGAATATTGGTGATGTGCAGCTCGATGATCGGCCCCTTGAACATCTTCAGGGCATCGAGGATCGGGATGGACGTGAAGGTGAGGCCGGCAGGGTTGATGACGATCGCCGAGCCTTCGTCGATGGCCTCGTGGATCCAGTCCACGATCTGGCCTTCCCAGTTGGATTGACGGAAAACGACCGGTCGCTCGCCAGCAGCGGCCCTGCACATCGCTTCGACCTCGGCCAGCGTGGTGTGGCCGTAGATTTCAGGCTCGCGCTTGCCGAGCCGGTTCAGGTTGGGGCCGTTGATGACAAAGATCGGTTTGGTCATATCAAGCTCCTAACCCTGATATCCAACAAGACGCGGCAGCCAAAGCACGACGTCCGGGAAGAACGTGATGACGACCAGCGACAGGACCATCACGTAAAGGAAGGGCAGCACATCGCGGACGATGTCCCGCAGCGGCACCTTGGCAATGCGCACCATGACAAACAGCAGCAGGCCGTAGGGTGGTGTCACCAGCCCCAACATGATGTTGACCACGCAGACCACGCCGAAATGCACAAGGTCGATGCCCAATGCCTGCGCGGTTGGAATCAACACGGGCAGGATCACCAGAATAATCGTCGTGCCCTCCAGCAGGCAGCCAAGCAGCAGCAGGATGATGTTGACGAGGATCAGGAAGGTGATCGGGGTGAGTTCCCAACTGGTCAGCAGCATGCTCACGGAGCGCGGGATGTTCTCGACCGTGACGACGTAGTTGAACACAAGGGCACCGGCGATCAGCATGCCGATCGATGCCGATGTGCGCGCGCTGGCCAGAACCGAATTGTAGAAGTCGCGAATGGACACGCTGCGATAGAGCAGCACCGAAACGAGCAGCGCGTAGAAGGCGGCGACGGCAGCAGCTTCCGTCGGCGTCGCGACACCAGAATAGATCCCGCCGAGAAGGACGACCGGCATCATCAGGGCCGGCAGCGCTCGCCAGGTGACAAGCGGGAGTTCCCGCAGCGGGGTCGGCGGCTCCACGGGAAAATTGCGGGTGCGGGCATGATAGGCGACCAGGACGGCCTGGAACAGCGCCATCAGCAGGCCCGGAACAACACCGGCCAGGAACAGGTAACCGATCGATGCATCCGACACGAGCGCGTAGATGATCATCGGAATGGAGGGCGGTATGATTGGACCGATGACAGCGGTGGCCGCTGTCAGCGCCGCCGCGTAGGACGCCGGGTAGCGGCCGTCCTTGGTCATCATGTCCTTCATCATCTTTCCGGAGCCGGCAGCATCCGCGATGGCCGAACCTGACATGCCGGCGAAGATGATCGATTGCAGAACGTTGACCTGAGCCAACCCGCCGCGAAAGCGGCCGACGAAGGCGTTGCAGAAGTGCATCAGCCGCTCCGTCATGGAACCGATGTTCATCAGCTCGGCCGCCAGGATGAACAAGGGCACGGCCAGGATGATGTAGTTGGTGTACATCCCGTTGAGCAACTGCTCCGCCGCGGTCCCCATGTCGAGCCCTGCGAGCAGCAAATAGAGGATGGACCCGGCGATCATGGCGTGGCCGACAGGCAGGCCGAGCAACGCAAGGGCGGTAATCGTGACAAGGCAGAGGGAGAACGGGCTGGCCAGGTTCATGCGCCGGAGCCCGCCTTGGTGGGGTCGAACCCGTCAGGAGCCGAACCGCGGAGCACCTGCCATGAAAGCCAGATGTAACGGACGATCACGGCGACGGCGAAGACGACATAGATGGAGAACAGCCAATCGAAACGGATGCCCATGTAGGCGCTCCGCTCGACCTTCATGAAAGTCACGTAGTCAACGACGGCAGGAAGCGATATTCCGTAAAGGAAGATGACCGATGCCGCGCAGATGACGAACATCGTGTTTCTGGTCCGGCGTCCGACCGAGGCATAGATCAGATCGAACCGAAGCTCCTCCTCTTCGGTTACCACGAAGGCCGCGCCCCACAGGACAATCCAGATCCACAGGATTGCGGAAAGTTCATTGGTCCAGCCGGTCGGCCAGTTGAGCACGTAGCGGAAGACGATCTGCAGAAGGAACGCGACGAATAATGTCGTCAGCATTGCCATCAACACGTTCTCGCCGCGGCGATAAAGCCAGCCGCCTAGCGATCTAAGCTTGGGATTCATGGGCTTTTCCCCGGTCCGACAGCCGACCATCGCATCAAGATATCAGGGTGGGCGCGCTGCACGCCCACCCTTGTTGCATCAGAGCGCGTTGATCTTGTCGATCATTCCTTCAGGCCATTCCTTGGCGAGATCGGACTCCAGGTATTTCTTCTGGGCATACTCACGGAACGCCGCGACATCGGGCGTATACACCTCGAGTCCCTGCTGTTTCATGAACTCAGCCAGTTCGGCTTCCTTGGTGAGATGCTGCTGCGCACTCCATTCAATGACCTCGTTGGCGGCCGCCTGCACCTTCTCCTGTTGTTCCGGGGTCATCTTGTCCCACGCGGCTTTGGAAATCGTCAGAAGGTCAAAGCCGACGAGATGCGACGTCAGAACGATCTGGTCCATGACTTCGTAGAACTTGAGGGTCTGGACGTTCGGCAAGGGATTGTCCTGACCGTCGATCGCGCCCGTCTGCAATCCGGTATATACTTCGGTCACTGCCATCGGCGTGGGGTTTGCGCCCAAAGCCGTACCGAGGAACTGCCATGCGTCTCCTCCCGGCATGCGCAGCTTGATCCCGGCCATGTCGGCCGGCGTGTTGATCTTCTTGTTGCCCTTCAGTCCGACCTGCCTCGTGCCGAAGAACGTCGGGCCGAGGATTTTCACCCCAAGCTGATCCTCAACCAGTTTCTTCATCTCCATCCCGACATCGCTCGCAAAGAACGTGTTGAGATGGTCCGCATCGCGGAAGAGGTAGGCTGACGTCAGCAGAGACCAGGCGGGAACCTGTTTCGCGAAGTCCTGCGGGGCAATGTTGCCCATTTCGAGATTGCCGCGCTGGAGAGCGACGAGCTCGGTTCCCTGCTTGAAGAGCGAACCGTTGTAGTAGTTCTCGACGACGAAATCGTCGGCGACTGCCGCTTTGAATTTCTCCATCATCTCCGCGCGGATATCTCTATCCGAGAAGATCGCCGAAAAGCGGAGTTGTGTCTTATCCTGTGCAAGTGCCGGCAGTGACATCAGCATCGAGCCGATGGCGCACGCGGCAAGCAGGGTACGTCTGTTCAGGATCATCATCTGTTCCTCCCTAAATACGACTGCGAACCGAAGGAGTGCTGGAACTCGCTCGGGTGGTGCAGTCTGTCAGCCACCCGCTTCGTCGTGACCTGCAGATGCTTCTGCAGACCTCACATAGGTTGCCGCTGGAACGGGGACTTGCCGACATGCGCATCATGTCACCCCCTTCGCGGCGATGTGCGTCAGAAGGTTGCCGCCGGTCCGGCGGATATGGTCGTGCAATTTCCGGGACGCGTAGTCGGAGTCGCGCGCAACAGCAGCGTGAGCAATCTCGCTGTGTTCGAAAGCGACGTTCCGATCTCCGGACGTCGCGCGTAGAAACGTCCGCCGATAGCGGTCATTGAGGTTCAGGAGCACGCTACAGAAATTCATCAGGTGCGGCTTTCCGCATCCCGATATCAGTGTCAGGTGAAACTCGCGGTGGATCTGTTCCCAAGCCTCGAGAGTCTCGGGCCTGTCCGCATCGCGCTCCTGCTTGTTCAGCCGGTGGAGGGCGCGGACGACATTCCCCTCCCAGGCTGAATCGCCGTGGGTGATCGCCTCGCGAAGAGCGAACAGTTCGAATTCAAGGCGCAGACTGGTGATCTCTTCCAGATCGGCAAGTGACATCGGCGCGACCCGGTAGCCCCGATTGTCCTCAAATGTGACCAGCCCGTCCGAAATCAGACGCGCCAGCGCCTCGCGCAGCGGACTCAGGCTGACCTGAAAGATCGACCGGGCCTTCTCCAGGTTGATCTTGGTGCCGGCCTCAAGCTGCCCGGAGATGATGGCTTCACGTAGCCGATCGACCAACTGGCTGGCGATGGTGTTCTTGCCATCGTCGACGAATCCGTCGGCGACGACACGCATGGTGCCCGCGGCTGATCCAGCCGCCTGCTCGTCCATCTCGCCCCGAGATCTCGACACGGTTCGTCCTCCCTGAATTCGCACGATTAGGATAAACGATTATTCTTGTCAAACCGATGCAGAGGCTTTGATGCGGAATCCGCGATATACCTTGAATTTGAACCCCTGTTGCCCGTCGGGTAATGAGTCTGCGGATCTATGGCTTGACAAATAATCGTTTATTCGGGAGTGCTTGCTGGCTTGGAGGACGGACATCCATGATTCGAAACGAACGCGACGTCACCGAAGCCGCCCTTGCGGTCATGGCCAGGACAACCGATCCGCGGCTGCGGGAGATCATGACGGCGCTGGTGGCCCATCTGCACGCATTCGTGCGCGAAGTACGATTGACCGAGGCGGAATTTCAGGAAGCCACCGCGATCCTGAACGAGATCGGGCAGCAACAGACCGACAGCCATAATGAAATGGTGCTGATGGCAGGTTCTCTCGGCGTCTCGACTCTGATTTGCCTTCTCAACAACGGCAACAGGGGGCAGACCGAGACCTCACAGTCGCTGCTTGGTCCGTTCTGGCGCCTCAACGCACCCCGGGTGGCAAACGGCGGCACCATCATCCGTTCGGAAACTCCAGGGGATCCGCTTTTCGTCAATGGCCGCGTGGTCGATGTCAACGGAAAGCCCATTGCCGGCGCGGAAGTCGACGTCTGGCATGCGTCACCTGTCGGGCTATACGAGAACCAGGATCCCGATCAGGCCGAGATGAACCTGAGAGGCAAATTTACTACGGATGAAGATGGCCGGTTCTGGTTCCGGACCGTCAAGATGGTCGGCTATCCCATTCCGACCAACGGTGTGGTTGGACGCCTGCTCAAAGCACAGGGGCGTCATCCCTATCGCCCCGCCCATCTCCATGCCCTGATCTTCAAGGAAGGTTTCAAAACGCTCATCTCGCAGGTCTTCGACCCGACCGACCCCCACATAGCGGACGATGTGCAGTTCGGCGTCACGGAGGCCCTGATGGGGGATTTCATCCGCCACGACGAACCCAATCCAGATCACCCCGACGTGGGCACGCCATGGTTCTCTCTCGACTATACCTACGTCATGGAGAGGGGCGTCGCGGCTCTGCCGAAGCCGCCGATTAAGTGAATACCCCATTCGCACAGGATACTCAGCCATGCTGACAGATGAGCAGAGAGCGGAAGCCGCTCGCCAGATCCTCCGGGCAGAGCGTGAGAGAAAGCCGGTCCGGCAACTGAGCCAGACCTTTCCGCAGATGGAGATCGAAGACGCCTACAGGATCCAGGATCTTTGGGCCGAGGAACGAATTCGCGCCGGAGCGCGCATGGTTGGCCACAAGATCGGCCTGACCTCGCGCGCCATGCAGATGGCCTCGAAAATGACGGAGCCCGATTACGGGCGCATTCTCGACGACGCACTTTTCAATGACGGAGCACAGATTGATGCTTCGCTTTTTATCAAGCCGCGCCTGGAAGTGGAATTGGCGTTTGTGATGGGCCAGGATCTCGAAGGTCCGGCAGTTCGGATATACGACGTGATGCGGGCCACCGAATTCGTGGTGCCGTCACTGGAAATCATCGACTACCGGACCGAGGTACCCCGGGCCATCACTGACACGATTGCCGACAACGCTGCTTTCGGCGCCATCGTCGTCGGCGGCAGGACGATCCGGCCCATGGATGTCGATATCCGCTGGGTCGGGGCAACGCTGTCGAAAAACGGCATCATTGAAGAATCCGGCGTCTCGGCTGCCATCATGGGACATCCGGCCGCCGGCATTGCGTGGCTCGTCAACAAGCTGCATGCGGTCGGATCGAAGCTGCTCGCGGGACAGATCGTACTCGCCGGTTCTTTCACGCGCCCGGTCGACATTGCAGCAGGCGATGTGATCCACGCGGACTACGGGCCGCTGGGCGCCATCGGCGTATCGTTCCGGTAGGCGGCGATGAAACTGCCTCGCAATCACTTCAAGGCTGCCATTGCCGCCGGCCGTCATCAGCTCGGCTTCTGGTGCAGCATGCCCGGCGGCTATGCTGCGGAAATCGTCGCCGGCGCGGGCTATGACTGGCTGCTGTTTGATACCGAGCACTCGCCGAGCGATCCGATCGGGGTCCTTTCGCAGCTCCAGGCTGCGGCCGCCTACGACGTGTCAGCGATCGTCCGCCCCGCCAGCAACGATCCCGTCCTGATAAAGCGGATGCTGGATGTCGGAGCGCAGACCCTCCTCATTCCCTATGTCCAATCGCGCGAAGAGGCCGAGGCCGCGGTCGCGGCGATGCGCTATCCTCCGCGGGGGATCCGGGGCGTGTCGGGTCTTACCCGAGCCACCAGGTTCGGACGCATCCCCAGCTACGCCACGACAGCGGAGAGCGAACTGTGCCTGCTTGTACAGGTCGAAACCGGCTTCGCCCTCGACCGCCTCGAGGAGATCGCCTCCGTCGACGGGGTGGACGGCGTGTTCATCGGGCCGGCCGATCTTGCCGCGAGTCTTGGCTTTCCGGGCGAGCCCGATCGTTCTGAAGTCGTCGCAGCCGTAGAAGGCGCCATTGCACGCATCAAGGCGCTTGGAAAACCAGCCGGAATCCTGACCCCCAACACCGGCTTCGCACGACGGTGCATCGAACTCGGCACCCTGTTCACGGCGGTGGGGATCGACGCGGGCATTCTTGCGCGTGGCAGCGAGGCCCTTGCCAGGACCTTCCGCTAGATGATGCCGGTTTGAAGGTGGGCGCCAGGATGATCAGGACACGCAAGCCAGGCACGCTCCGCGCCGCGGTCAACATAGCCAACCGTGCGCTTGTGCAGGTCGACCCCGACGGCCGTTTCAGGGGTCCGAGTGCCGAAATTGCAACCAGGCTGGCCGCGCAACTAACCGCCGATCTGCGCTACGTCGTCTACCAGTCGGCGGCGCAAATTCACGCGGCTACCGATCGGGACGAATGGGACATCGCATTTCTCGCATCCGACCCTCAGCGTGGAGACCGCCTTGCCTTTTCCAAACCGTACCTCACCATTCAGGCGACGCTGCTGACGAGGGCGGGGCGTCCCGAAACCTCGCTGGCCGACTTCGACCGAGCAGGTGTCCGTATCGCGGCCACCCGCGGGGCCGCGTATGAGCATCTGCTGCGAAACATGCTTCAGATGGCGGAGGTGGTCGCCTTTGAAACGCCTGCGGCAAGTTTCAGGGGGTTCCTCGACGGCCGGTCCGACGCGGTCGCCGGTGTCAGGCAATCGCTTGAAGCCATTGCATCGTCGCAGATCGGTCTCCGATTGTTGGAGGCGGGCTTCGGGTCGATCGAGCAATGTGTGGCGGTGCCTATCGATCGCGCTGTCGATCTTGCCTGGATCGAGAGACATTTGGCGGACTGACAGGGTGGCTTCTCGCTCATTCGATCGGGGAAGTGCAGCAATGTTGTCTGTCAGACGAGGTCCTAGCCAGTAGACTTGCTGCTTCGATACGGGGTCGGAATCGGCCTCCGCGCGCTCGGTCCGGAGCACGGTGGTCATGCACGCCGTTCTTCACTCTGTCTGTGAACACCAGCGGCCCGTCGTCGGTGCCGCGGGTTTCAGAGTATTTATGCGGCTTGTTATGGTCCGTTGAGCCCGGCCGGTCTCGACGTGCGTCTGTCATAGCCGTTCCCAGACGATCGTCACCCTTGCTCCGCCCGGACGCTGGAAGCGCTCGATCATCCGGTTGCCATCGACCTTCATGGTCAGCTCCTTGGACGTGCGGACATCTCCGATCCAGTTGGGAAAGGATGATCCCTCTACCGTGTTGCCGCTGAAGTTGCCCTCGGCATCGACGGTGTACCGCCCGTAGAGCGCCAGCATGCCTGCCATCGCGGCACGGTTCTCCTTGTCGGTTCCTTCCCCCCGTCTGTCGGACTTGAAGCGGGGAAGGCGCGGATCGTGCAGGAACTCGACGAAGTGCAGGTCGCTGGTGAACGTCAGTTTGCCCTGCGGGTCCGGCCCGTAGGGAAGCGACATCTTCCCGTTCACCTCCAGGGTCGCCGAAACCGGCCGCCAAGTGCCGACCACCTTGTTCGGCGTCTGCGCCGCCGCTGTGGTCGCAAGCGAGAGGATAACGGCGGCCCCGGCCGCCATGGCTGCTCTGAGCTTGATCATCAGCTGTCCTCTCGATCGGCCGAGTACGCGACCTCGCGCTGGAGTTCGAGCGCTTCGAGCCGCTTGGTGAGAGCCGCATGGATGTTCTCATAAGCAGTGCTGCCCAAGGCCAGCCGAAACGGCGGCTGTTCGGCGTCGGCGGCTGCCATGATCGTGTCGACCGTTCTGGCAGCGTCGCCGCGGATTGCGAATTCACCGCTGGCGATCGCGCGTCGGACGTCGGCTGCCGGTGTTCTTTCGTAGGAGGCGGCCGGTTCTGCCACGTCGAGCGCCGCCCCGAAATTGGTGCCCGTCGGGCCCGGCTCGGCGATGATGAAATCGATCCCAAACGCGGCAACTTCCTTGGCCACTGCCTCGACGAAGCCTTCGATGCCCCATTTGCTGGCGTGATAGAGGCTGAAGCTCGGGTAGGCGATCTGCCCGCCCTCCGAAGAAACCTGGACGATGCGGCCGCCGCCTTGCGATCGGAGGTGCGGCAAGCTGGCTCGGATGAGCTGGATCGAGCCCGTGAGATTGGTTGCAATCTGTCGATCGATCTGCTGGTCGCTGAGTTCCTCTGCGGCGCCGAACAGCCCGTAGCCGGCGTTGCTGACCACCACATTGATGCGCCCGAAATGTGCGAAGGCCCCGTCGATCGCTGTTCGGATCGCAGCCGTATCGGTGAGGTCCAACGTTATGGCGTGAAATTGCGCGCCATGGGCAGCGGCGAGCTTGGACAGCATGCTTGTGCGGCGCGCCGTTCCCACAACACGATCGCCGCGGGCGAGCAGCTTTTCAGTTATGATCCGACCGAGCCCGGACGAAGCGCCAGTGATGAGCCAGGTTTTCGACATCGCATGATCTCCTGTGATCATGCCAAGGTAGTGAACGTCCGTTGTTGTGATAATGTCCACAATTCCGCATGAACTGGTGAAGGACTTCGACCAATAGTGAGGCCCACACTGAACGACCTGACCGCGTTCGCGGCAGTGGCGGAGCACCGCAGCTTCCGTAAGGCGGCGGACATGCTGGGTGTGTCGCGGTCTTCGCTCAGCCATGCGATCGCCGGGCTCGAACGCAATCTCGGAGCAAGGCTCCTTCATCGAACGACCCGCAGCGTCGGCCTCACCGAAGCGGGTGGTCGGCTGCTTCAGCGGCTGAAGCCGGTGCTTCAAGACCTCGATAAGGCCATCGACGCGGTGGCGGAGGAGGGCGGGCACGTCGGAGGCACCCTGCGGATCAATGGTGGCGAGATGGGCATGCGTCTGTTGCTCCAGCGGGTCGTGCCCGTCTTTCTCGAGCGGTACCCGAATGTCTCGCTGGACCTGGTGACCGAAGGTCGCCTGGTCGACATTATCGAACGGGGATTTGATGCGGGTATCCGGCTTGCGGAATTCGTACCGCAGGACATGATTGCGGTTCCGCTGGGAGAAGACTTCCGGTTTCTGGCGGTGGCTGCTCCGGCTTATGTTGCAAAAGCCGGCCGAGCGGAAACGCCCGATGATCTTCGCGAGCACTGCTGCATCAGGCAGCGCCTGCCGAGCGGCAAGCTCTATCGCTGGGAATTCGAACGGCACGGGCAGGAATTCGCCATCGACGTTCCCGGGGTGATGACGCTCGATCATACGATGCTGATGCTCGAAGCCGCGGCCGACGGGCTCGGAATAGCCTATGTGCCCGAAACCGCGGCCCAACCAATGCTGGACGATGGGCGGTTGATCGCGCTTCTCGAAGACTGGTCGCCTCCGGTCGCGGGACTGCGGCTTTACTATCCAGGCCATCGCCATGTCCCGGCAGCACTGCGCGCATTCATCGATGTGATGAGAGCCTTGCCGCACGTGTCCGTCCGCAAAGATGGCGCACGCCGCGCGAACCGCTCCTCGCTCGGAGAGAAATAGTCGCGACTCTTTGAAGATCCCCCACGGAGACCGTGAACCGCGAAGCCGGCGCTAGGGATACCCTTGTGGGGCCGGCCCTTCACCACCTCACGCGTTCGTATGCGCGATGAGGGGACGGCGCCTCCATGTTTCCCGAGTTTGTATCTCTGCCAATCACAGGCGCTTTGACCGGTTGGTGCCCTTCATACCCCAGTTGATGGTTCGCCTCCTCGGACTCGCCGCGGCGTAATATGAGTTTTTCGACTTCAATCCGATGTTCCGTACCCCAGGCGCAGAGCGGTTTCAACGCTTCGGCGAGAGTCTGGCCGAACGCAGTGAGCGAATACTCGACTTTCGGCGGAATTTCCTTGTAGTCGCGCCGATCGACGATCCCGTCAGCCTCCAGTTCCCTGAGCTGCTGGATGAGCACTTTGTCACTGACGTTTCCGATGGCGCGCCTCAGGTCGCCATAGCGTCGGGCTTCCTGGGAAAGATGGAACAGGATCAAAGGCTTCCACTTGCCGCCGATGACAGCCAATGCTGCGTCCAGCCCGCAGATAAAGCCATGTGTGGCCATTTTGTATGCTCCGATTAGGTACTTACCAAAAGGTGCATACTGGAAGAAAGAAAAGCAACCCTCTATCTCCAAGCGGTTATTACGCTCCAGGAGATCAAGATGGGTAGGCTCAAAGGCAAAATCGCCGTCATCACCGGCGGCAACAGTGGTATCGGCCTGGCGACCGCCAAACGGTTTGTGGCGGAAGGCGCCGAGGTTTTCATCACCGGCCGACGCCGGGAGCAGTTGGACAGGGCGGCAGAAGCGATCGGCTCCGGCGTGACGGCGGTGCAGGGCGACATTTCGCGTATGGACGACCTCGATCGGTTGTTTGCGACCGTGCATGCGAAGAGTGGCCGGATAGACGTTCTGTTCGCCAATGCGGGGCTTGGCCAGTTTGCCCCGTTGGGTGCGATCGACGAGGCGTCGTTCGATCTGACGTTCGCCGTCAACGTCAAGGGAACGCTGTTCACGGTGCAAAAGGCGCTGCCGCTTATGCGGGCCGGAGGCTCCATCATCCTCACAGGATCGACCACTGGCTCGATGGGAACGCCTGCATTCAGCGTCTACAGCGCGACCAAGGCCGCAATTCGCAATTTCGCCCGAAGCTGGGCACTGGACCTGAAGGGGACCGGCATCCGCGTTAACGTGCTTTCTCCCGGCTCCACCGAGACGCCTGGTGTCAGGGGCCTGGCGGCGCCCGGAGAGGAGGACGCGTTGCTGGCGGGCTTTGCCGCCCAGACGCCGCTCGGGCGTGTTGCACAGCCCGAGGAGACGGCGGCTGTGGCGCTCTTCCTTGCCTCGGATGAAAGCAGCTTCATGACCGGCAGCGAGGTCTTCGTTGACGGCGGAGCCGCACAAGTCTGACGGCAGATCGGCCGCCGCCCCGAACTGCGAGCGCGGATAGCTTAGAGGAGCAAAGGTAATCTATGAGAATTTGGTCGCCCTGGTCACCGGCGC
>CAYXAA010000029.1:0-54703 GCA_964462985.1 uncultured Hyphomicrobiales bacterium
GCGACGATGGTCGCGCTTCTCGGCCTCCTCGAGCACGTGGAGGTAGTTGTCAAGCTGCGCCTGGTCCGCCCAGGCCGTGCCGTAGATGCGGGTCAGCATCGGGTTGTTGGCGTCGCCGCGCCAATAGGCGCCGGCCACCTTCATCAGCTTGAACGCATTGCCGATCTGGCCTGTCGAGGCCATATGCGGGCCGCGGCAGAGATCGAACCAGTCACCCTGGCGGTAGATCTTGATCTCCTGATCCGGCGGGATGGCGTCGACCAGTTCGACCTTGTAGCTCTCGCCCTTCTCGGCAAAGACTTTCTTCGCCTCCTCACGGCTCCACACTTCCTTGGTGAAGGGCCGGTTGCGCTGGATGATCTCGCGCATCTTGGCCTCGATCTTCGGCAGATCATCGGGCGTGAAGGGCTCGTTGCGGGCAAAATCGTAGTAAAAGCCGTTCTCAATCACCGGGCCGATCGTCACCTGGGTGCCGGGCCACAACTCCTGTACGGCTTCGGCCATAACATGGGCGGCATCGTGCCGGATCAGCTCGAGCGCGCGCGGGTCGTCGCGGGTAACGATCTCGATCGCAGCATTCCGGTTGATCGGATCCGACAGGTCGCGCAGCTCGCCGTCGAGGGTCATCGCCACCGCCTTCTTGGCGAGCGACTTGGAAATGCCGGCTGCGATCTCGGCGCCGGTGACGCCGGGGGCGAACTCGCGGATCGACTTGTCGGGAAAGGTGAGTTGGATCATGTCGTCGTCTCCGGCTCACTCCTGCTAACGACGCAGGTAAGCGGTTGGCGTTTTCTTGTGCGCCGCACTCATACGGGATCAGACGTGTGCGAACAAGAGGCCGCAGGCCTTTCGTTGCATCTCACTCCAGCCGCGTCCCCGCATCGATATGCGCGCCGCTCCAGCGGCCGTAGCGCCACGGCCTGTACCAGCAGGCACCCTCCGGCACCGTCTCCGGCACTGGATCGAAGCCGCTGGCGCCGCCCGGCCGGCAGCGCTGCAGGCGCGCCAGCCCCATCCAGCCTCCGGCCCAGAACCCGTGTCGACGGATCGCCTCCTCGGTGTACTCCGAGCAGGTCGGCAGATAGCGGCAGCTCCGTCCCATGAAGGCCGAAAGCGTATAGCGATAGAGGCGGATCAGGCCGATCGCGGCGGCTTTCAGCATGCGGTCACCGTCCGTTCCAATCCACCGGCAGGACGGAACAGCCGCCGGTTTCCCGTTTTACCCGAGCCGCGATGACAGCCGCAAAGCCCAAACTTCAATTCGGCTATGTGGTGCATTCTCAATGTCGTGCGCCAATTCTGTTCCAGTGATAATCGTGTTAGAACGGCGCAAAGAAGACAAAAATCGTCGCAGGCTTGAAAGAGGGATTGCATCAATCAGATACAACCGCACTGGATCGTCCTGTTAGATTCAGACATGTCTATCGATTCGCCACGTTGAAAGGGAGGACCGCCTTATGTATCAAAAGATAATGGTTCCAACCGATCTCGCCCACCTTGATCAACTAGAGAAGGCGCTGGCAACAGCCGCCGATCTGTCGAAACATTACGGTGCAACCGTGCTCTATGTCGGCGTCACGGCCTCGACCCCGGGACCGGTTGCCCACACGCCCGAGGAATTCTCCGCGAAGCTGGAGCGCTTTGCCGAAGAACAGGCCGATCGTCACAAGATCACCGCCGCGTCCAGAACCTGCATCAGCCATGATCCGGCGAGCGATCTCGATGACGTGCTGATGCAGGCAATCAAGGATGAAGGGGCCGATCTCGTCGTGATGGCGTCGCACGTGCCGGGACTGCCGGAGCACATTTTCGCGTCCAATGCTGGCTCCATCGCCTCGCACGCCGACGTTTCCGTCCTTGTCGTGCGGCCCTGAGAGGCCGCTTTCGTCCACCTCACCCTAATGATCATGAGATTGGAACGCATGTTATGACCGACCAAGCTGACCTTTCACCTGAAGGCCATGCAGCTCCGATAGAAACTGACTACCAGATCGGCCAGGACAACATTCAGCCCCAGCTTGGCCCGTTCGGGCTCGACATCCACAATCCCGTGTTTGCGATCTCCGGACTGACCGTCGTCGCCTTCGTGCTCGTCACGCTGGCGTTCCAGAACCAGGTCGGGCCGGCCTTCGAGGCGCTGCGCTCCTGGCTTACCGCTTCGCTCGACTGGTTCTTCCTGGCATCCGCCAACATCTTCGTCCTGCTTTGCCTGGTCCTGATCGTCTCCCCGCTCGGCAAGGTCCGTCTCGGCGGGACCGAGGCAACGCCCGAATATTCCTACAGCGGCTGGTTTGCGATGCTGTTTGCCGCGGGCATGGGCATCGGACTGATGTTCTACGGTGTCTCCGAGCCGATCTCCCACTTCTCGGCGTCGGTGGCTGGCGATGCCGGCTCGCCGGAAAGCTGGGCCCCGCTCGCCGGGGCTGCAGGGGACAACGATGCCGCCAGGCAGCTCGGAATGGCGGCCACCATCTTCCACTGGGGCCTGCACCCTTGGGCGATCTACGCCATCGTCGCCCTCGCGCTTGCGCTGTTCGCCTACAACAAGGGCCTGCCGCTGACGATGCGGTCGGTGTTCTATCCGATATTCGGCGAGCGCATCTGGGGCTGGACCGGGCACATCATCGATATCCTGGCGGTGTTTGCCACCCTGTTCGGCCTTGCCACTTCGCTCGGCCTCGGGGCTGGGCAGGCTGATGCCGGCCTAAACTTCCTGTTCGGCGTTCCGAACAACGATACCGCCAAGGTCCTGCTGATCATCGGTATCACGGCCATCGCGCTGATCTCGGTGGTCGCCGGGCTCGACGCGGGCGTCAAGCGGTTGTCGGAAATCAACATGGTGCTCGCCGCCCTGCTGCTGCTGTTCGTGGTGCTGACCGGACCGACGCTGGTGATCCTGAGCGGCTTCTTCGAGAACCTCGTGTCCTATGCCAAGAACCTGCCGGCTCTGTCCAACCCGTTCGGCCGGACGGACGACAACTTCCGACAGGGCTGGACCGCCTTTTACTGGGCATGGTGGATCTCGTGGTCGCCGTTCGTGGGAATGTTCATTGCCCGTGTTTCGCGCGGCCGGACGGTGCGCGAATTCCTGATCTGCGTGCTGATCATTCCGGCGCTGGTGTCCGTGTTCTGGATGACCGCATTCGGCGATACCGCCATCCACCAGGTCGTTGCCCAGGGTCACACGGCCGTGGCCGAGGCGGCACTCGAGCTGCAGCTGTTCACGATGCTTGAGCAATTGCCCATGCACCAGATCAGCTCGTTTATCGGCATCGTTCTTGTGATCGTGTTCTTCGTCACCTCGTCCGATTCCGGTTCGCTGGTGATCGACACGATCACGGCTGGCGGCAAGGTCGACGCACCGGTACCGCAGCGTGTGTTCTGGGCCTCGTTCGAGGGACTGGTCGCAATCGCCTTGCTGCTCGGCGGCGGGCTGACGGCGCTTCAGGCCATGGCGGTCTCGACGGGTTTCCCGTTCACGATCGTCCTGCTTCTGGCCTGTTACGCAATTGTTCGCGGACTGCTCGACGAGCGCCGGGTCATGACTGCGGCAGCCGCTGCCGAATGACGGTGCAGGCCAGCAGTGCATGAAACTGATGCGGCGGCAGGCCGATTGCCCTGCTGCCGCGTCAGGAGGCGACGCTCTGCTTCTGCGACGCCTCGATCTTGTCAAGCGCGGCAACCACCGCGTCGAAGGTCAGCATCGTCGAGGCATGGCGTGCCTTGTAGTCGCGCACCGGCTCCAGGAAACGGCAGTCGGCAAAACGACCTTCCGGCGGACTGCCGTTTTCCTTCAGCATGCGGCGCATCGTTTCGCGCACGGCCCGCAGTTCGTCCGCACTGGCGCCGATAACGTTGCGCGCCATGATCGACGACGACGCCTGGCCAAGGGCACAAGCCTTGACGTCGTGGGCGAAGTCTGTGACGACCCCATTCTCTACCACGAGATCGACAGTCACGGTGGAACCGCACAGTTTGGAGTGCGCCGTTGCGGTGGCGTCGGGATGCTCCAGTCGGCCCAGCCGCGGGATATTTCCGGCCAGTTCGAGGATCCTGGAGTTATAAATGTCGTCGAGCATGCACGCCTCGTCAGGCAGAAAGGTTCCCTGCCGGTCTGAGTTACCTATATCCTGGATATATAGGTTGCGGCAGGCTCAGGAAACATGAGCCCGATGGCCACCAGCAAATGTGTTTCCGTGCGGTGGCAGGATTGTCATGGTCCTTGGGCAGGATGTGGGCGGCGGGATCGGCGCCGATCGAATGAAATGATCCACTGCGGCGAGCCTGCCAGCGCTTCCGCGGATGAGATCGGGTGATGAGGTTGCAAATGGACGCCCTTGTGAAGTCGCTCGGCGGACTGGATGACTCCGACAAGGCAAAGGGTGGCATCGCCCGGCCGACTCGGGAAGAAGCCGAGGCCGCAGTCCGAACCCTGCTCGCCTGGGCCGGAGACGATCCGGATCGCGAAGGGCTGATCGATACGCCTGCGCGCGTCATCAAGGCGTACGAGGAGATCTTCGCCGGCTATCGCGAGGACCCGGCGGAGTATCTCAAGCGTGTCTTCGAAGAGGTCGGCGGCTACGACGACATCGTGCTGGTGCGCGAGATCCCGTTCTACTCGCATTGCGAGCATCACGTGCTGCCCTTCGTCGGTGAGGCGCATATCGCCTACTATCCGTCCAAGGGAGTTGTCGGCCTTTCGAAGATCACAAGGGTCGTCGACGCCTACGCCAAGCGACTGCAAACGCAAGAAAACCTGACAGCACAGATCGTCTCGGCGCTCGACAGCAGCCTCGATGCCCGCGGCGTCGCCGTCCTGATCGAAGCCGAGCATCAATGCATGAGCATGCGCGGAGTGCAGAAGCAAGGCGTGAAGACCATCACCACCAGGTTCACCGGCATCTTCCGCGAGGATCCGGCGGAACAGGCCCGGTTCATGAGCCTGGTGCGCGGCGACCGTCGCCGATCGTAGCGCCAGCCGGCCGAATATTGCCAAACTGAATTCCGTGACCCTTGGATCCGGCGCTGGACAGGTTGCCTCGGCGCTACCTCTGTGGCACTTCGCTGGTCGCTGGTCGGGCTGCCGGCATTCGAAAGCTCAAGGATTTCCGAACAATGACCGAACCGCTGTTCGCTCCGCGCGGTGACAAGAGCGAAATCGAGACCGGAGCGTCGTTTCAGCCAAAGTTCGGTGCCGATGGGCTCATCGTCTGTATCGTGACCGACGCCGACGATGGCGAGGTGCTGATGGTCGGGTACATGAATGAGGAGGCCCTGGCCCGGACCATCGCCACCGGCGAAGCCTGGTACTGGAGCCGGTCGCGTCAGGCATTCTGGAAGAAGGGCGAAACATCGGGGCATGTTCAGTCGGTGGTCGAACTGCGCACCGACTGCGACCAGGATGCGATCCTTCTCAAGGTGCGGGTGGCCGGAAACGGCGCCACCTGCCATGTCGGCTACCGCTCCTGCTTTTACCGCAGGCTCGAGACTGCTGAGGACGGATCGGTACGCCTTGTTCAGGCCGGCGGCGATCGTGTCTACGATCCGGCGGAGGTATATGGCCGCGTCTGACCGGCTCCCCGAACTAGCTCATCGCGATATAGGTCCGCATGTCCTCGGCCTCGCGCTCGATCTGCGCGATGCGGTGCTTCACGACGTCACCGATCGAGATCAGGCCGACGAGCCTGCCCTCGCGGAGGACCGGCAGGTGACGGAACCGGCCGGAGGTCATCAGCGACATCACTTCGTTGATCGTGTCGTCCTCCGAGCAGGTCACCACCTTTCGCGTCATGACCGCCGATGCCGGCTGCGAGAGCGCCTCCGGTCCGTGTTCGGAAATCGCGCGCACCACGTCGCGCTCCGATACGATGCCCTCGATCCCGCCACCGGCACCGAGAATCACGATTGCGCCAATCCGCTTTTCGCCGAGCACCTCACAGATGTCCTTCAATGTCCTGTCTGCGGTGTCGGAGATGATGTCCCGGCCCTTTTCGTTGAGAATGGCTGCCACGGTCATGGATCCGTACCCTCCGATCCTGGAAGCCTCCTGTCGGCAACGCTTCCCGTCTGCTTCGGGGCTCACGAATGGTGAGATCCCCCGTCCCCGCTCCGGCAAGCCCACCGACGTCTTCGACTCGTGTGGAGGCCTGTGCGGGACGCCGATCACGATGGACGCCATGATTGGCGGCGATATGGCGGCGTCACATCATCATGACAAAACTCGATCGGGCCGCAAGGGGCGCCGCGCTAGAGGCTCGAACGCCGCGGGATCGGATCGAACACTGCAAACAGCAGGAGCCCGGCCAGAAAGCCCCCGATATGCGCCTCCCACGCGATCGTCGATCCGGCGCCTGCGAGCGGCGACGACCACAAACCGAACAGGATATTGACACCGAACCAGACCAGCAGGAACGCCAATACCTGACGATTGGCGAGCGACTCGATGAGGCTCACGGCCGGAACGCGGTAGGCCGACGGGTCGCTGCGCCGGATCACGCCGAGCGGTCCGCCGAGTTCGAACACGAAGCGCGAGGCGGCGGCCATGTGGCCCGAAATCGCGGCGGAGGCCCCCACCATGGGTATCGGCTCGCCGAAATGGGTGAGAAGATGGGCGCCGGCACCGGCGACCGCGCACAGCGCTGAAAACAGAACGAACCGGATCGCGCCGAACCGACGCGCCACTGCGCTGCCGAATACGACCATCCAAAGCAGGTTGAAGGCGAGGTGAGCGCTGCCACCATGCAGCACGGCGTAGCTCAAAAAGGTCCAAACGTCGGCGCCCGCACCGCCGGGCAGGATCAAACCGGCAAGACGCTCCGGATCGTAGCGGACCGGCAGGAACGCGAACAAAAGGACGGTGTAGATGTCCTGATCCTGCGTCAGGACCAGGGAGCGCACCGCATGCACCGCGATCATCACTGCTCCAAGCACGACGACCGCGGCCGGAATGTTGAATGCCGGCTCGGAGGGCGGCTTGTCGAAGCTTGGCTGATCCGTCATGGCCTGCCCAAACGATCGCATCTCCGCATACTTGTGGCGGCGGGACGATCATGCCTCGTCCGCCGTCGTTATCCACCCTGCCTTCTGCGTCCGCCCCGAAGAAAAACCGCCCGGAGCGCGATTGTCGCTGCATCCAGGCGGTCTGGGATCCGCCCCGAAATCATGAGTGTCCCGGCCGTTCCGGTGCGGTGGACCACAAGTCAAGGTGCCGTCGGCCAACATAGCGACCGAACTTGCGGAAAACCTGCCCAAACCACCTCAGCAAGGCAACGAATACCGATTGTTACCCCTAATGTTCGGTTAATGCGACGATTAAGATTTGCCTTGGCACGCCCCCTGCTCCGTTAACGCTGACTCACGTTTCGGCGCCCTGCGGCTGTGCCTTTTCAGCACAGCCGCGGTTCCGGGCGGGACAAGACTTGCACCGGGCGGGGACAGGACGGGCAATGAAGCATCCGGCGACGCGGCGACTTTACGATTACTGGGACACTCTGCGTGGCGCGCGCCCCGCTCCGGAACGCAGCGAGGTCGAACCCTCTCAGATCCGCGGCATCCTTGGCGATACCTTCATCCTGGAAGCTGTGAACTCTGCCACCTATCGCTACCGTCTGGCGGGCACCAGGCTTTGCGCCCTGCACTGCCGCGAGCTCAAGGGGCGCAACCTTCTGCGCGGCTGGCGCGACGACGATCATGAGGCCGTGGCGACGCTTCTCGCCGCCGTGAGCGAAGACGCGGCGGCCGCGATTCTTGGCGTAACGGGCCATACCGAGCGTGAACACACGATCGCGATGGAGATGCTGTTCCTGCCGCTGCATGTCGCTGGGGAAGGCTGCAGCCGCATCCTCGGCAGCTGTGCTCCGCTGGAAAGCCCATATTGGGCAGGCATGCATCCGATCCTGTCGCAATCCGTCAAGAGTGTGCGCCTGTTGTGGCCCGACGAGCGCCCGGTCTTCCTCCAGGGTGGCAGCCGGAACCGCGGCCTGCCATTCGACGAGGTCGGCCTGCCGGGCGTAATCGGGGCCGGCCGGCAGGTTGGCCACCTCACGGTGTTCGAGGGCGGCAAGCAGTGACGCGCCCGTAGCCCCTCCGAGAGCGACCACCGCAGCCGACAAAGGCCGAGTGGGGACGGGATGCCCCGACGCGACAGGGCAATGGACCGCTGCCGAGCCATCGCCGGCGACCGATCCACCCTGCACGCACCGGCTTACCCCTTATTAACCGAGCTTCTCTAAGGTGGAAGCGACGTCATAGCGGCGGCGCCGCGATGCGTCGGGAGTGGACGCACCCGTCAGCAGTGAGGCAGTCCCTCCCCGCCTCTAAGATGATCAACTTCCGCACGGCAACCACAGCAGCGAGCGGGATTGATCCAGTTGGGACCTGAACGGATGGCGCGCCCCGCAGCAGCCGATGTCACCCGCATCCTTGCGGCCAAGAACCGGGACCGACGTCGCCATAGCCGTGTGAAGGTCAACGTGCTTGGCCGGTTCATGCTCAGTGACCGGCGGGAGTACCCCTGCCAGATCATCAACATGTCCCCGGGCGGGGCTGCCGTGGTCGCGCCGGTCGTCGGGGCGATCGGCGAACGCGTCGTGGTTTATATCGATCACATCGGCCGTGTCGAAGGCGAGATCGTCCGCGAGATCCAGGGCGGCTTCGCCATGACGATCAATGCGCCGGCACGCAAGCGCGACAAGCTTGCCTCTGTGTTGACCTGGCTCGCCAACCGCGACGTGCTCAACCTGCCGGAGGATCGGCGCCACGAGCGCTTCGTGCCGAAGAATCCGATCACCCGGATCGTGCTGGCAGATGGCCGCGAATACCCGAGCAGAATCATCGACGTATCACTATCGGGCGCGGCCTTGAAGACCGACGTCAAGCCTGAGATCGGCACCGCGATCACGATCGGCAAGATGCGGGCCCGCGTCGTCCGCCATACCGAGGAAGGTATCGGTGTCGAGTTCGCGACGATTCACAACCGCGACCTGCTCGAGCACCACATCTCCTGAAACAGTTGCGGCCCCGCCCCCTTGGCACCCGCGCGTGAAGGCCGGCCGCACGGTGGCGGCAGCTGCGCGGTGACGCCGCGCCCGTGATTTCTCCCTCAGTACCGGGTGAACGGTGGCAAGACGTCCCCTTCGACTGCCCGGACGGCTCCTCTACGTAAGCTGAACCTTCCAACCACCCTGCGTCCAGCAGGCGCAGAGCGTTGACCATATTCTCAGCGGGAAAACGCCCTGAATCGCGCAGAGAGCCGTCCGACTGGGAACAATCTTGCCTGTTTCGATGCTGTAGGTGCGCAAAGAACCACTTCATGGAGTCATTGTGCGATGAAACAGCATTATCGAATTCTGGCGGGTGCCGGCATTGTCTTGATGACGATGCCTGCTCCGCTCCCCGCGCTGTCGCGCGACGCCCCGCCGCTCGCCGCTCCCATTCTCCTGGCGCAATCCGCAGAACAGGGAGAACAAGGCTTAAAGAAAAGAAAGGCCGTTCCGCAACCGGAGCGAAATAATCCCAGCGCCGAAAAGCCGTCCAAGCGCGAGCGATCCTCCGCTCAGGACCGCGAGCCCGCCAGACAGCAACGCGCAGAGCCCGGTGCCTCGCCAGCAGGCTCCGAAAAGCGGGTCAAGCAGCGCCAGGACCGTGAGGCAACCCAGCAGCGCAAGGCCGAGCCCAAGGCATCGACCGCGAGCGGGAAGGAGCGCAACGGGCAGCGTAAGCAGCGCGATGCCGTCAAGCAGCGCGGTACAGAGCCCAAGGCGCCGGAGTCCGAGGCCTCGGACACCACCGCCGAAAAGCGCGTCAAGCCGCGCAAGGAGCGTGAAGCCGAACAGCGCGACGATCGGCCCAAGGCTTCGACTGCTGGGGCCAAAGATCGTGACGACCGACGCCAGCAGCGCGAGGCCGCCGAACAGCGCAATGGCACGCCCACCGCGAAGGAGTCGGCCCAGGATGCTGAACAGCGCGCAGAGCAGCGCAAGGAGCGCAAGGCGACGGAAGGCAATCGCGACGCGGCCGAAGTTTTCGACAGTGCCAAGGAAAGGCCGTCCAGACGCGGACCGGCCGGGGCCGAGCAGGAGCGGACCGCTGAAGACAATCGCGGTACAGACCGGCGGGCCCGCACGAGGGCTGCACGGCAGCCCGAAAGCGACGCCGCAGCGCAGGCCGGAAGCTGGACGAGGCCGCCACAAATCGATGCCATTGTTTCCGAGCAGGGGCGTCGCATTGACCGGCCACGGCGGGGACGCATCGAGATGCCGGAGGGCTCGAGGGTTGTCCGCGAGGTCAACAACCGCGTCATCTATCAGACGAACAACACCTATTTCATCGAACATCCGCGCGAGGAGCGGGTCATCGTCGATGCACGCGAGGTCTACTACGAGGAGCTGCCGCGCAGCCGGCAGCGGGAGGTGGTGGTCCGCCCTGACGGCACGCGCATCGTCACGATCCGTAACCGCTGGGGCGATGTCGTCCGCCGCGTGAAGATCCTGCCTGACCATCGCGAGGTCGTGCTCGTCTATGTGCAGGATGATCATTACGACGAGGTCCTGGAATGGCGTGATCCGGGCCTCGACCTGCCGCCGCTGCAGCTCGACATCCCGGCCCGCGACTATGTGCTGGAGGCGGAATGGGTCGAGGACAGCGACGATTACTACACGTTCCTCGAACAGCCCCCGGTCGAGCAGGTAGAACGTACCTACTCGCTTGCCGAGGTGCGACGCTCGGCGCGAATTCGCGACAAGATCCGGCGCATCGATCTCGATTTCATCAATTTCGAGTTCGGCTCGGCCGAGATACCGGAAAGCGAGGTCCTCAAGCTCGAAGGCGTCGCCGAGGCCATGCAGCGGCAGCTTGAGGAGAATCCCGGCGAGACCTTCCTGATCGAGGGGCATACCGACGCCGTCGGGTCGGACGTGGCCAACCTGGCCCTGTCAGATCAGCGCGCCGAAGCGGTCGCGATCGCCCTCACCAATGTCTTCGAGATCCCGCCCGAGAACATGGTGACGCAGGGCTACGGCGAACAGTACCTGAAGATCGAGACGCCAGAGCCCGAGCGCGAAAACCGGCGTGTTGCGATTCGCCGCATCACACCACTGGTCGCACCGGTGGCGAGCGCCGAATAAGCTGTACGCGTGTTGCCGACAGGGTCGGGTGCCTCGTACGGAGGGCCGGCGGGAAGATGAAACTCGTCTTCTCCCGGCCTTCCCATACGGGTGATGCCGGGACGTATACGCGGCGTTCTCAAAGTCGATAAAATTTGACTCGATATCAATTCAAACAATAATAAAATAAAGATCAATCACAAGTAAAACGCAGACGTATGACTTAGCTCGGAATAAAAAAGACAATGCCATAGTGAAGCCAAGACGACAAGAGGCTTTGCTATGCGTACTTTCCGCAATATCCTTCCGGGTTTGTTGATTGCTGGTACGATTTTCCACACCATGCTCGGTGCCGCAGCCGCAGAGCCGGGGCGCTTCATGCAGTTGCGCGGTCCAGCCACCGCTCCTGTGGGGCACGTTGATTTCTGCCGCGAGCACACGGCAGCCTGCGTTGCGGACGCTCGCCCGGCAGTTGTCGTCAAGCTTGACGAGGAGCGCTGGAATGAACTCATCGCCGTCAATGCCGAGGTGAACGCCAGGATCGCGCCGCGAACCGATGCCGAGCTGTTCGGCAAGGAAGAGTACTGGACCTATCCCGACACGGGCGCCGGCGATTGCGAGGAATACGCTCTGGAAAAGCAGCGGGTGCTGGCGGCACGCGGCTGGCCGAAGAGCGCGCTGCTCATCACCGTGGTCAAGGACCGCAAAAATGAAGGCCACGCCGTGCTTACCGTCCGCACCGACCATGGCGATGTGGTGCTCGACAACCAGATCGAGGCGGTGCTGCCCTGGTACTCGACGCCGTATCGTTTTGTGAAGCGGCAGTCGACCACCAACCCCATCGAATGGGCCGCCATATCGGATACCCGCGTCAACACGGTCGCGAGTATCGACTGACGACACCCGGTCCTCACCCCACGTTGACCAGCCCTGACCTGTACCGTCGCCAGTTGCGGACATACCCGGCCGCCGAGGCCGTCAGCTGCGCCGCAGCCTCCTGGTCGAGGGTGCGGATCACCCTAGCCGGCACGCCGACGATGAGCGAATTGTCGGGAAACTCCTTGCCCTCGGCGACAAGCGCGTTTGCACCGACGATGGAATTACGGCCGATCCTTGCCCCGTTGAGGATCGTGGCGCCCATGCCCACCAGAGCGTTGTCGCCGATCGTGCAGCCATGCAGGATTGCCTTGTGGCCGATGGTGCAATCGGCGCCGATCGTCAGCGGATGGCCCATGTCGGTATGGCACACCGATCCATCCTGGACGTTGGAGCGGGGCCCCACCGTAATGCGCTCGTTATCGCCGCGCAGGACTGCCCCGAACCAGACGCTCGCTTCCTCCTCCAGCAGGACGTCGCCGATCAGCATCGCGCTTGGCGCAACCCAGTACTCACCGCTAGCGGGGAACACCGGTCGGCGGCCATCAAGGGTAAAGATCGACATCGTCCTCTCTCGGCTCGGGTCTCTAAAGGGTGGCGGAAAGCCGCAGGGCAAACTGAATCACCACCAGGCCCGAGCAGATGCTCCACATGCCGGCGATCGTGGAGGACGCGACCAGCCAGCCGAGCGGCCGTTGCTCGATGCGACGGCCACGAATGGCGTTACGCATGATGATGAACGGCCCGGCGAACAGGCACAGCAGGCACGATGCGCATCCCTTGAGCCATGATTCGAGCGACAGTGCGAACCGAGGTGGCTCGCCCGTGACGAGCTGGTAAAAACTACCGAGGATTCCAGCCGCGACAAAGCCGGCGCAACCGATATAGGCCGCCAGGATCAGGTCCCCCACCACGCGTTAACCCTCCGTTAACCATCCGCCCCAGAAGCTGCAGGAGGTGCACCTTCGGGTCAAGCGCAATCGGACAGTGCAATCAGCATGCCGGCACGCTGCCCCGTCAACCCTTTGTCAACCATTGCAGATGCCGACCTCGACGCCGCCAGTCTCATCCCGAAACGGGACAGGCGTTCCGAATAGAGACTCTCTTGGACCGCGCTGCGCTGGCGACCGTTCGCGGTTGAGGCGACCGGCATGATCCCGCTGAGCCTCCCACGGGCCACCGGCCTTCCGCCGTGTGCCTTCACCCTGCTCCTGCTGGCGCTGACCGTGTTGGCTTCGGCGCATATCGCCGGAACGATTGGCCAGTGGGTGTCATACAGCCGGGGCGGTAGCGCCTGGACCTCCGACGCGGGCCGCATCTCGGTGTTCATCGGAGACCGGCCGTTCGCCATACCCGCCAACATGATCCGGCACGCCAATCAACGCGCGGAGAACCGTCGCCTCGAGCGGATCAGTCTTGCGGTGGTCTGGCCCGAAATGCTGGGATACGACGAGAGCCGCTCGAGCGCTTTCGCGGACACGGGCGATCGCTCGCCGATGATTCTTATTTCGATCGAGAACGATCGCACGACGATTGGAACCCGCGAGCGGCTGGAGAAGGTTTATCGTCGCTTGACGGACGCCCGGCCCCTGCCCGGCCCTGAGGGCCTGTCGCTGCTTCCGCTTGCAGGAAGCCAGGCGGGCGGCTCGGACTATGTTGCCTTTGATCCGGGCGACCAGACGGGATTCGCCGCGCGGTGCTTCTCGCCGACGGACCCGGCCCTGGCGGCCATGTGCCAGCGCGACATCCGCCTCGAAGGCGACCTCCTCCTCACCTACCGCTTCCGGCAGACGCACCTCGCCGATTGGCAAGCGCTGGACCGCAAGATCCGCCGTCTCGTCGCAGGTTTTTCGCGCCGCGGCTGAGGCTCCCGCAATCCCGAAGTCCTGCTGCAAGACAAAGGGCCGGCGCGGTGGCCGGCCCTTTGTCTAAGGGTGGTGCACCGGCCGGTCGACCGGTCGTCCTCACACCTCGTCGAGATCGATCTCCAGGATCGCCATCTGGAAATTCCAGGACAGATCCTCGTCCTCGTCGTCGCGGAACACGACCCCGATGAACTCCTCGCCGATATAGACCTCGGCCGAATCCTCCTTGCGTGGGCGAGCCTTGACCGACAGCCGCGGCAGTTCGAACTTCTTGCGGAGGTAGGCTTCGATCTTGCGGATTTCCTCGGGCTTCAACGGTCGCTCCTCGATGGGCTGGTGGACATGGTCCCGCCTTCTAGATCAAGCCGCCTCCTGGCGAAACCGCCTAATGGCAAGATTTTCGGCAGAAAGGCGTTCGGGCGGCGCCGAACGGCCACCGCCCGCGGCTTCAGGCTTCCCGCGCTCCGATTCCCTGATCCATGGACCGCGACGGTTCGGCACATCCGGCCTTGCCGACGACGCGCGCCGGCACACCGGCAACCGTGGTGTTGGGTGGCACCGCTTCGAGCACCACCGAGCCGGCCGCAACCTTGGAGCAGCGGCCAACCTCGATGTTGCCGAGCACCTTGGCACCGGCGCCGATCAGCACGCCGCGGCGGATCTTCGGATGGCGGTCGCCGCCCTCCTTGCCGGTCCCACCGAGCGTCACGCCTTGCAGTATGGAGACATTATCCTCGATGACCGCGGTGCCGCCGACCACAACGCCGGTAGCGTGATCAATGAAGATGCCGCGCCCTACCGGTACCGCCGGATGGATGTCGACCTGGAAGACCTCGGAGGCGCGGCTTTGCAGGTAAAGCGCGAAATCCTGGCGCCCGCGGCGCCACAGCCAGTGGGCCAGACGCTGGGTTTGGAGCGCGTGGAAGCCCTTGAAATACAGCACCGGCTCGAGAAACCGGGTGCAGGCCGGGTCGCGATCATAGACCGCGGCGATGTCGGCGCGAAAGATCTCGCCGAGCTCAGGTTCTGCGGCGAGAGCCTCCAGATAGGTCTGACGCACCAGGGATGCCGACACGACAACATGACCGAGTCGATCGGCGATCCGGTGCACGACCGCTTCTTCGAGCCGGTCGTGGTTAAGCACGGTCTCATAGACGAAGGATGCCAGCGCAGGCTCGGCCTCCACCATCGCTTCCGCTTCCGCCCGCAGCCGCTCCCAGACCGGATCGTGGCGCGGCAGGCGGACCGGATCCGCCACGGTGGGCATTTGCGTCATGGCTTGTCTCCTTAACTCAAGCCTGATCTTTCGGTCCTGTGTAACATAGAGTGGGCAGGCACCAAACCAAGACTCCCGTCCTATAGGCTGCCGCCGGGAAGCTCCGGCACCACAATCCGGGCCAACGCGGCGATTGACTCGTGACTGTCCGACTGGCCGGTGTCGCCGGGGCATGTTCGTCAGCGGGAATGGAGCAAACGCCATGACTGAGACATCGGGGACGGCCGACCGGAAAACCGAGCAAGGCCGGATCGTGACGCGTGTCGAAAGTCCGGTCGGCTGGCTGCTGATCGACAACCCGACCCGGCGCAATGCGGTCACACTCAACATGTGGCGCGCCTTGCCTGCCGCCGTTGCCAGCCTGGACGAGGATCCCGCCGTCCGCGTCATTGTCGTGCGCGGCGGCGGCGAACAGACCTTCGTTGCCGGAGCCGACATTTCGGAGTTCGACACCGTGCGCCGCGATGCCCGTTCCGCCCGGGCCTACGAAGCAGCGAACGCCGAGGCTTTCGATGCGATACGCCGCGCGGTCAAGCCGACGCTCGCCATGATCCGCGGCTTCTGCCTCGGTGGCGGGCTCGGGATTGCCGCCGCCTGCGACCTGCGCTTTGCGGAAGCTGGCAGCACTTTTGGCATACCCGCGGCTCGGCTCGGCGTCGGCTATCCACCTTCGGCCGTGCGCGACGTCGTCAATCTGATCGGACCGGCACGGGCGAAGGACCTCTTTTTCAGCGCCCGCCGCGTCGGCACGGACGAGGCGCTCGCCATCGGCCTGGTCAACCGCCTTGCACCGATTGATGGGCTGGAAGTGATGGTTGCCGGCATCGTCGAGGAGATCGCGGCCGGCGCCCCGCTCACCATCCGTGCGGCCAAGGCGGCAATCGACGCAGTCGCCGGCGATCCGGGCGAGGCCGATTGGAACCGGATTCAGGCGCTCGCCGACGCCTGTTTCGACAGCGCCGATTTCGCGGAAGGCCGCACCGCGTTCGTGGAAAAGCGAAAGCCTCGATTCCGCGGCGAATGAACCGCGGCGACGGCCGGCTGAATCGGTTTATGAAGCGCTTGAGCCAATGGATGAGACCGGCCGCTCCGCCCAGCCGGTGCCCCTTCCTCGGCGTGGACCTGGCGCGAAGAAGCCTTTGTTAACGGCCGTGAGTCATCGTTGCAACCGACTGGGGCGCCGCCCTTGACGGGCCTGCTCCGCTCTGATTCCGTAGCCGCGGTCAGCCTCCGTGATTCTGGCAAGGTGGCTCGTAAAATTTATCGATTGAGAAATTGCTTCAGCCGAAGCTGAAGTGTTACAATAACTTTAACAAGCCTCTGCAACTAACTGTTTTCCGGCAAGAAATTGCGCCGTCTTCAAGTGCTCTTGTCCAGAATGTATGAAGCGAGCTGACGCGGGCTTCGCCATTTTTTCTGGTCTCGGTAACTGAGTGATCCCGTTTCAGGCAACCTCGAGCCGGCCGAGAAAATCGAGCACGGCCGAGGCGAAGATGTCATTGCGGTCGCCAGCAACCATATGGCCGGCGCCTGCGACATCTGCAAATTCGGCATGCGGCACCAGGCGCATGAAATCCTCGACATGCTCCTGCGCCACCAGCTCGGAACGTGCCCCGCGCACCAGAAGCACGGGAATTGTCAACCGCTCGGCCGCTCGGACCAGAGCCTCCTCGCGGCTCTCCGGTCCGACTTCACCGGATTCGCGCTGCGCGAGGAAGCGCGGATCCCAGTGCCAGCGCAGGCGGCCATCCGGATGCTCGCGCAGGTTCTTGCGCAACCCGTCGATTGATGGCGGGCGGGTACGGTTTGGCAGGTAGCGGGCGACGGCCTCGGCCGCTTCCTCCAGTGTGGAGAACCCGTCGTGCATCCGCTCGGCCATGAAGTCGATCACTCTGGAGACGCCCTGCGGGTCGAGTCTGGGCGTGATGTCGACCAGCACCAGCGCCTGCATGGTGCCCGCCTGCAGCTCTCCCTCTGCCAACATCGAGGCGATGCCTCCCAGTGAGGCGCCGATCACGACCGGGCGTTCACCGGATTTGTCTCCCGCGGCGATCTGGTCGCAGACGGCGACAACGTCACGGGCATAGTCCGCAAAGGCATAGCGGCCACTTTCGACCCAGGCGCTGTCTCCGTGGCCGCGCTGATCGAGACACCAGGCGACGAAACCCCGCCTGGCCAGGCGCTCGCCCGTTGCATCCCAGGCGTGGCGGGTCTGCCCGCCGCCATGCAGGAGCAGCACCGTCCGTCCATCGGAGCCATAGCGGTCGGCGACGAGCCGGTTGCCGTCCGCGCCGGTGAACGCAACCAATTCCGGCGTCATGCGGCGCGCTCCAGAAACGCCAGCACGCCGGCCTTGAACACCTTGTCGCCGACGGCGACCATATGGTCGCGGTTCGGGATCTCTAGAACCTCCGCTTGCGGCATCAGCGCGGCGAGCCGCTGCGGCGAACCGGCGATCTCGTCTTTGGTGCCGACGGCGATCAGCACCGGCTGCGTGATGCGCGACACCTGGTCTTCGGCGATCTTCTGCCGCGACGAGCGCATGCAGGCGGCAAGCGCCAGCCGGTCCGACTTGGTTTGTTCTGCGAAGGCCCGGAACGCGCGGCCGGTCTTGTCGGTGACATCGGAAAGCCTCGGGGCCTCCAGCGCATCGGCGATCGGTTCCGGACGGCCGACACCCTCCACCATGCCGTAGCCAAGGCCGCCGAACACCACGCTGCGTACCCGGTCGGGGTGATTCAGCGTCAGGAAGGCCGAGATCCGCGCACCCATAGAATAGCCCATGACGTCGGCGCGCCCGATGCCGAGATGATCAAGCAATCGCCTGGCGTCTTCGGCCATGGTTGGCGCACCGTAGTCCTCCGGGTCGTGCGTTCCCTCGCTCTCGCCGTGGCCACGGTTGTCGATCGCGATCACCCGCCGCCCCGACCTGGTCAGAAGGTCGACCCAACCGGGATAGACCCAGTTCACCATTTTGTTGGAGGCAAAGCCGTGAATGAGGAGGATCGGCTCGCCCTCCCCCTCATCGAGGAAGGCGATCCTCATTCCGTCAGAATCGAAGCTCGGCATGATACCTAACGTTGACGTAAAGGTAAAAGATCTTGTCCCTACTTTAAGGCCAAGCCCTGGCGGAGGAAAGCCCGGGTGCGGTACATCTGCCATGCAGCGCTTCACCTGCGGCCAGACAGCGCAATCGCAGGCCCGCCATCGCTTTACCCCTACCCAAGCGCGCGGCCGATGCGTATTGTCCCGCAGTCCCTTATGGCCGGTCTGCGCGTCGCCCCGGCCGTCCGATCGACAACGACCGCCGGTAAAGCCGCTCGGGGCACCGGCACGCGAACCAACGGATGCAAGGTATGGCGGACAGGCACGTCCCGCATTTCCAGAACGATCGCGGCATCGATCTGATCGAGATCGGCGCTCGCGAATTCCAGTGCATCGGCGCCAAGCCCCCGTTCGATCATCCTCATGTCTTCCTCGACATGGGTGACGACAACGAGATCATCTGCCCCTATTGCTCGACGCTCTACCGCTTCGACCCGAAGCTGGGTGCCGGCGAGGCCAACCCGCCCGATTGCCTGTGGACGGCCGCGGCCTGAGGCACGCGCCGACCCGCCCGGCCGGGAGAGCACCGGCCCGGGCAGGGAAGCGTATCATGAGACGGTCGGCACCGCCGGAGCCCGTCCGATGACGAGCGAGCCGATCCTGATCGCCGGCGGCGGCATCGGCGGCCTTGCGGCGGCACTGGCGCTTGCCGGCAACGATCGCCGCGTGATCGTGCTCGAACGCGAGGCCCGGCTGGAGGCGGTCGGCGCGGGCCTTCAGCTTTCCCCGAATGCAGTCCACGCCCTGCGCAGCTTCGGGATCGGCTCGACGAGCCTCACCAGGGCGGTGCGCCCGGACGCGATACGAATCCTTTCCGGCCGCAGCGGTGAAGACATTGCCAGGGTTCCGCTCGGCGCCACCGCGGAGATGCGCTACGGCGCACCCTACCTGGTCGTGCACCGGGCCGACCTGCAGTCGGCGTTGGTCGAGGCGGTCGCGACTCGCCCAGAGATTGAGCTGCGCCTCGGCCTAGAATTGTGCGAAGCGACTCAGGACGACAACGGCGTGACCGCGGAGGCCCAGACCGCCGACGGTCCCGTGCGTGTGACGGGCGCCGCACTGATCGGTGCCGACGGTGTCTGGTCGACGGTGCGCCGCCGGGCGCTCAGGCTGCGTCAGGCGGCATTCTCCGGCCGCACCGCCTATCGTGCCACCGTTCCGATAGACGGCGTCGACCCGCAGTGGCACAACGTGACCGGCCTCTGGCTCGGGCGCGACACCCACCTCGTCCACTACCCCGTCGAGAACGGCAGGACCCTCAACATCGTCGCGATCGTCGCCGAGGCGTGGTCGGAAGAAGGCTGGTCCCATCCGGTCGATGCCTCGGCCGTGCTGAACCGCTTCGCCGACTGGCCCGACGCCGCGCGCACCCTGCTTTCCCGTGCCGGGCGCTACCTGCGGTGGGCGCTCTGCAGCATGGACCCGGGCGCGATCTGGATCGAGGGCCGTATTGGCCTCCTCGGCGATGCCGCCCATGCCATGCTCCCCTTCGCCGCACAGGGCGCCGGCATGGCGATCGAAGACGCCGCGGCCCTGGCCGCCGCCTTCGATCAGATCGAAGACGTGCCGGCCGCCCTCGCCCGCTACGAGGCGTTGCGCCGCGACCGCGCGGAGCGCGTGCTGCGCTTTGCCCAGCGCAACGGCGGCATCTATCACATGGGATCACCGGTGGCGCAGGTGCGCGACGCGATCCTGAAGCGCATCCCGCCGGAGCGGCTGCTGTCCCGGCTCGACTGGCTCTACGGCTGGAAGCCGCCGTCAAGCGCTTGAACCGTCGCCGCCGTTCGGCTAGAGCGATCTTTCTCCGGCCTGGAGGTCCGCCGTCCCAGGCGGATGCAAACGGAGGCGGCGCGCCATGTCAGCTCAGAACGACAGCGACATCGTCACGGCGGGATTCGTCGTGATCGGCGACGAGATCCTGTCGGGTCGGACCAAGGACAAGAACATTGGCTATCTCGCCGACTTTCTGACGGCGATCGGCATCGACCTGTGCGAGGTGCGCATCGTGCCGGATGTCGAGGATCGAATCGTCGAGGCGGTCAACGCCCTGCGCGAGCGCTACACCTACGTCTTCACCTCCGGTGGCATTGGCCCGACCCACGACGACATCACCGCCGACGCGATCGCCAAGGCCTTCGGCGTTGGCATCGACCATGACCCGCGCGCGGTGGCGATCCTGACGGCTCACTACCCTTCAGGGCAGGTTACCGAGGCTCGGCTTCGGATGGCCCGCATTCCCCATGGCGCCGATCTGATCGAGAACAAGGTGTCGAAGGCACCCGGTTTCCGCATCGGCAACGTTCATGTCATGGCTGGAGTCCCCGCCATCATGCAGGCAATGCTCGACGCGATTGCCCCGACCTTGAAGACCGGGGCGAAGATGCTGTCGCGGACGGTCGACGTCGATCTGCCGGAGAGCCGGATCGCGGCCGGCCTGAAGGCAGTCCAGGACGCCCATCCCGGCGTGCTGATCGGCTCCTATCCGCGCTCGATCGACGGTCGCTTCTCAACCCAGGTCGTGATCCGCGCCCGCGACCAGGCCCTGGTCGACAGTGCGACCCGCGCCGTGGAAGAAGCCGTTGCCGCCGCAACGATCCCGCTTGCCCAATCCTGACCGCCAAACGGACCGCCCCATGGACAATCAACAACAGAAAGCCTTTCCAGTCTCCTGGGACCAGTTCCACCGCGACTGCCGTGCGCTGGCGTGGCGTCTCTCCGGCCAGGGCAAATGGGAGGCGATCGTCTGCATCACCCGCGGCGGTCTGGTGCCGGCTGCAATCGTCGCCCGCGAACTCGGCATCCGCCTGATCGAGACAGTGTGCATCGCCTCGTACCACGACTACGAGACCCAGGGGCAGCTCAGGGTCATCAAGCCGGTCGACCCGAAGGTGGTCGCCCTTGACGGCGGAAAGGGCGCGGCGATCCTCATCATCGACGACCTCGTCGACACCGGAAAGACCGCCCGCGTGGTGCGCGAGATGCTGCCGGACGCCCATTTCGCCACGGTCTACGCCAAGCCGATGGGCCGGCCGCTGGTCGACACCTACATCACCGAGGTGTCCCAGGATACCTGGATCTACTTCCCGTGGGACATGGGCTGGCAGTTCCAGCCGCCGATCACGGCGGGGACGGCCGGCTGACCTATTCAAACGTCACGCTTATTGCCGGGTCGCCCGGCAGGCCCTGATAGGTCACCGTCGCCGTCATCCCCGGCTCCGGCTTCAGCAGCGGTCCGAACGAACCGACGCTGACGAGGTCGCCGGCGTTGAAGGTGACGCCGGCCTGTCGAAGCCACAGCACCGCGTTCAGCGGGTGATCGAGAACCGCCTTGCCTGGTGCCGATGCGAGTTCCTTGCCCGACTGGTCTGTCACGGTCACCGTCATGCCGGCGAGTGCCTCGAGGAAGGCATCGCCTTGTTCCACCGCGATCGCTTCGCCCAGCACACCGTAGCGTGCGCCGACATTGATGGCCGTGATCACCGGTCCGGACAGTTCCGACGGGGCGGCGACGACAAGATCCGGCAGCTCGATGAACGGATGGACCGCCGTCAGATGGGCGAGCACCTCTTCGGGCGTAGTCGCCTGATTGATGCCAGCATCGCCAACCACCGCAACAAGGTCTGCTTCGAAGCGCGGAAGCGCGCCGAACGCAGCGGAGACGGTGGTGCCGGGTTCAAGCATCATGTCGGAAAACAGCACGCCGCGCACCGGTTCGGTGACACCGAAGGCCTTTTGCGCCGGCTCGCTCGTCAGCCCGGCCTTGTAGCCCGACGGTGCGCCCCACTCCTTGGACAGAAGAGCGACCAGCTTGTCCTGAGCGCAAAGCCCATCCTCGATCGTTGCAACCTTCGGCGCGGCCGCCGGCCTGGCCGCTAGAATGTCCGCTGCGAGCGCCGCCATCGTTGCATCGTCCGGACAGTCGGCCGAGGCAGTGCCGGCAGCCGGAACAATTGATGCAACGGCAAGGAACATCACCAGAATGCGCAAGACGGGCTTAGGCATCGGACTCTCCGTAGACGTGAGGTGCCGGATGGACGCGCCATCCGGCGCCGCTGACAAACCATGCGGGAGCATGCCTCGGCCGCCGGTGAAAATCGAGAGGCGGCGCTGCCCCCGCTTGACGAGCGGCGAAAAAGCGAAAGACACTGAATATTGGTGTTTTTCCTTATCTCTGCGGCCACCCGGTCCGCCGCAGACAGGAGCCGGCGCTCATGGAACGCGTCTCCACTCGGACGGTCCCGGCCCCAAACCGCTTCCGCTTCTGGCAGGATGCGGTCTGCGCCTATTATCCGTCCGTCGAGATCAGCGCCGACCGCAGGGACTTCGCCGGGACGATCGCAACGCGGATGATCGGCCCGATGCGGGCAACGGAGGTCAGTTCCGGCGCCCAGCACGTGCGTCGTTCAGCGCGCCAGATCGCCAGCGCCCGTGAAGACATCCTCCAACTCAACTTCCAGATCACCGGCGAAGGCTTCCTGCGCCAGGATGGGCGCGAATGCGTCACCGCGCCCGGCCAGTTCGTGCTCTATGACAGCACGCGGCCCTACGAACTGCGCTTCAGGGGCCCGTTCAAGCAGATTTCCGTGAAGCTGCCGCGCACGCCGTTCCGCGCACGCTATGGCAGCCTCGATGCCTTTACCGCCCGCGCCATTGACGGCACCGCCGGCCCAGGACGGTATCTCTTCGCCTTCGTCCGGCAGGTCGTCGGTGATGACGCCGCCGAAGGCCCCCTCGCCCAACGCCTGCACGATCATTTCGGCGACCTGTTGATGACCGCGCTCACCGAGGTACCGGGCGTCGAACGCAGCGCAGCCCGCCCCGGCCGGGCGGCCACACTGCTCAGGGCAAAGACTTACATTCTTTCCAACTTGCGTGACCCGAACCTGTCGACGGAGACGATCGCAGCAGCGCTCGGCCTGTCGCTGCGAAGCCTCCATTGTCTTTTCGAGCAGGAGCAGACCACGCTCTGGCGATGGGTCCAAATGTCCCGTCTGACGCGCTGTCGCGCGGACCTCGAGGACCCGGCGAGCGCCTCACGCTCGATTGCCGAGATCGCCTACTCCTGGGGCTTCTCAGATCCGGCGAACTTCAGCCGGCTGTTTCGTCGGCAGTTCGGCCTCTCGCCGCGCGAGTGCCGCAACGGCTGACGGTCCCGCACCCACCGACAAGCGGGCATGCATTGCCGGACAAGTCCGGCCGGCAACCACGGGATAAGCTTTTTTTTCGTCAGAGCACCTGTCCGCATGGCCTTCGCCGGCATCGCCATGTCGGCCGACCGTTGTCTGGGACGTCCTGGGCCCGTGGTCCACCGAAAGGGGAGAGAGACGATGCAGGTACTGATCGCCGGAGCCGGCATCGGCGGCCTGACCCTGGCCCTGATGCTGCATAGACGGGGCTTGCGCTGCACCGTGTTCGAGGCAGCACAGGAGATCCGTCCGCTCGGCGTCGGCATCAACGTGCTGCCGCATGCCATCCGCGAGCTCGCCGAGCTCGACCTTCTGCCCGCGCTCGATCAGGTCGGGGTGCGGACGCGGGAACTCACCTATGCCAACTGCTTCGGCCAAAAGGTCTGGCAGGAACTGCGCGGCATGGACGCCGGCTTCGATGTGCCGCAGTTCTCGATCCACCGCGGTCACCTTCAGCATCTTCTCTACGACGCCGTGCTCGAGCGGCTCGGCACTGACGCGATCCGCACCGGTCGCCGCCTGACCGGCTATTCCCAGGACGAGGGCAGCGTGACGGCTACTTTTGTCGATCCCGGCGGCAACACGGTCACGGCGTGCGGAGACGTTCTCGTCGGCTGCGACGGTATTCATTCGGCAGTCCGGGCGATCCTGTTTCCTGACGAACCGGGTTTACGCTGGAATGGCGTGATGATGTGGCGCGGCGCCACCATGGGCCAGCCCTACCGCGATGGCCGAAGCATGATCATCGCCGGCGGCTTCACCCACAAGCTGGTGTTTTATCCGATCGGGCCGATCGGCCCCGACGGGCGCCAGCTCCTCAACTGGGTCGTGACCTATCGTCAGGCAGAACCGGGCACGCCCGCGCCGAGGCGGGAGGACTGGAACCGCAGAGGCTCGCTCGATGAGCTGCTGCCGCACCTCGGCGCGTTCCGCGACCTGCCTGTCGACGTCGAGTTGCTGGTGCGCACCGCACCGGAGTTCTTCGAGTACCCGATGGCGGACCGCGATCCGCTGCCACGCTGGACCCACGGCCGCGTCACACTGCTCGGCGACGCTGCCCATCCGATGTATCCGGTCGGCTCCAACGGCGCGAGCCAGGCCATGCTCGACGCGCGCGCTCTCGGCGACGCTCTCGCTGCGGCCGAACACCCCCGTGCCGCCCTTGCCGCCTACGAGGCCGAGCGACTCGAGAAAACCGCCGCGATCGTCATGACCAACCGACGCGGCGGCCCCGAGGGCGTGATCGACGAGGTCGAGCGCCGCGCGCCAGACGGATTTAACGACCTCGACAAGGTGATCAGCTTCGAAGAGCGCAAGGCGATCGTCACCGGCTACGCCCAGATGGCCGGATTCACGCAGGATCAGGTCAACAGGGCCGGCTAGGAAGCAGCCTTCAACGCAGATTGGGCGAAGGGCCACAACTGATTGGATCCAGAGGAAAAGGAACGCGCAATGAAAGACTTGAGAACGCTTTGCCTATCGGCGTTGCTCGCCGGTATCGCCGCTGTCCCGGCTCCGGCCGCCGAGGCCGTCAAGATTGGCCTGATCGGCACGCTGTCCGGCCCCGCCGCCGTTCTCGGCCAGCACATGCGCGACGGATTCCTGCTCGCGGTCGATGACCTGGGTGGCAAGCTCGGCGGATTGCCCGCCGAGGTGCTGATCGCGGATGACGAACTCAAGCCCGACGTCGCGGTCAACAAGGTCCAGGCAATGACGAGCCGCGACAAGGTCGACTTTGTCGTTGGACCGATCTTTTCCAACGTGCTGCAGGCGATCATGCGCCCGGTGACCCGGGCCGACACGTTCCTCATCAGCCCGAATGCAGGAACGTCCACCTTCGCCGGCAAGGGCTGCAGCCCGTACTTCTTCGTCACGTCCTACCAGAACGACCAGGTGCACGAGGTTCTCGGCAAGGTCGCCACCGACAAGGGCTACGACAAGGTCGTGCTGATGGCGCCGAACTACCAGGCGGGCAAGGATTCACTTGCCGGCTTCAAGCATTCCTACGAAGGCGAGGTCGTGGACGAGATCTACACGCCGCTCGGCCAGACCGACTTTTCTGCGGAACTGGCGAAGGTGAGCGCAAGCGGCGCCAAGGCGTTTTTCACCTTCATGCCGGGCGGCATGGGGGTCAATCTGGTCAAGCAGTATCGCCAGGCCGGGCTTGCGGAGAAGCTGCCGTTCCTGTCGGCCTTCACGGTTGACGAATCCACCCTGCCCGGCCAGCAGGACGCCGCCGTCGGCTTTCTGGCCGGCTCCAACTGGGCGCCGAACCTCGACACGCCGCAGAACAAGGCCTTCGTGGCAGCCTTCGAGGAGAAATACGGCTACGTGCCGGCCACCTACGCCTTCCAGGCCTATGACGCGGCGCTGCTGATCGACAGTGCCGTGAAGGCGGTCGGCGGCGACCTGTCGGACAAGGCCGCGTTGCGGGCAGGCATGGAGAAGGCCGATTTCACGTCGCTGCGCGGCAAGTTCGCGTTCAACACCAACCACTATCCAATCCAGGACTTTTTTCTCGTTGAAGTCGCAAAGCGGGCGGACGGCAAGTTCCAGACCGAGGTCGTGGAGACCGTGTTCGAGGACTATGCCGACACCTATGCCAGCGAATGCGACATGGACTGACGCCCACGGGCCTAGGCAAAGAGGAGAGACAAGATGACGATACCGCCCCTGCCGGCGATGGTGCGCCAGGCAAACACCGGCGTGAACGACCTCAGCTGGAACATTCTTGGCCAGACCTATGTGCCAAAGCACGTCTGCGCGAGTTCATTCTCCTGGCACGCCACCTTTCCCAGCGGAACCTTCGTGCCACCGCATATCCACCACACCCAGGACGAATTCATCTATGTCTTCGAGGGCACGTTCGACCTTTTCCTCGACGGTGCGGAGACGAAGGCCGGGCCTGGTGACCTCGTCTGCATGCCACAGGGCATCGCTCACGGCATTTTCAACAAGACCGATCAGCCCGTGAAATGCCTGTTCTGGGTCTCGCCGACGGCCATGCTCTGGGACCTGTTTCACAAGATCAACAACGTGCCAAGTCCGGAGGAGGTTGTAAGGATCGCCGGGGAGCACGAGGTCACGTTCCTACCTCCGCCCGGCGCCTGAAATCGGACCGAGACAAGGGTGCGGTGCCGCAAACGGTCGCGGGCCCTGCGGCACCGCTGGCTTTCTGTCGTCGTGGAACCCATATTGCCGTCGAAGGATTTATTCCCGAGGTGGGCGGATGCTGTTCGCGACCGGCTTGAGGGACGGGCGCGGGTGAAGCCCGCACGCCCTGCGCAAGTTCGCCGCATCACTATGCGGCGCGGTTCGCGCATTCTTGCCATGATCGCCGACGACATTCGCCGCGCAACAAGACGTCAAAGGGTCCATGACACTCAATCGCAGAACGTTTCTGGCCGGGTCCGCTGGCCTCCTCGTCGCCGGCTGCACCACGACAGCGCAACGGCCGGTTCCGCTTTCGCCGGCCGAAGATCCTTACTATCTGACGATGTATGGGCCGATCCTCAACGAGCCCTTCCCTATTCCTGCGGTGAACCTGAAGAAGGTCGACCCGCGCTATTATCGCCAGCTTGTCGACTATCCGACGCCGGAGCGGCCCGGCACGTTGGTGGTCGATACGCCGAACCGCTTCCTCTACCTGGTTCTCGATAACGGCACGGCTGTCCGCTACGGCGTCGGCATCGGCCGAGAGGGCTTCTCCTGGGGCGGACAGGGGCGGATCGCCTATCAGAAGGCCTGGCCGACCTGGACACCGCCGGCAGAGATGATTGCCCGTCAGCCGGAGCTCGAGCCCTATCGCAACGGCATGGAGCCGGGCCTCGGCAACCCGCTCGGTGCGCGAGCGCTTTACATTTTCCAGGGCAATCGCGACACGCTCTACCGCGTCCACGGCACGCAGGAGGAGTGGTCGATCGGCAATGCCGTCTCCTCGGGCTGCGTGCGGTTGCTCAATCACGACATCATCGACCTCGCATCGAGAGTGCCGAACGACACGCCGATCGTCGTCCTTCAGGGCGGCTCGGGGATCTCGTAACAGGGCGGCGCGACACCGCCCTGAACGGCCGAACGCTTGCCTACAGAGACGACGATACCGTGAGGGCAATCCGCCGGTTGCAAACGATCTCCTCGGGCGTGACCCGGCAGCCGACAGCATAGGCTTCCACGCCCAGTTTTCGCGCCGCATCGAATGCCGTGCCGTAGGCCATGTCAATGTCACGGGCAATATCGAACCGGTCGCAGTCGGGCCGCTGCACCAGATAGACCATCGCCGCACGAGCGCCGGATGCCACCATGTCCGACATCTCGGCGAGATGCTTGGCGCCGCGGACCGTGACGGAGTCCGGAAACTCGGCAAGCCCGGCTTGGCGCATCAGGTGGACGTTCTTCACCTCGACGTAGACCGGCGTGCCCGACTCATCCGCAAGAAGAATATCGATCCGCGAGTTGCGGCCGTATTTTACCTCGCGCCGCAGCGAGGCGAAGCCGGACAGTTCCGGGATCAGCCCGGCGACGAGCGCCTCCTCCACCAGCCGGTTCGGCAGGCTGGTGTTGATGCCGACAAGCGCCCCGTCGGCCTCGATCATCTCCCAGGAATATTTCAGCTTGCGCCGCGGATCGTCCGAGGCCGACAGGTACACCCGCGAACCCGGTGCGGTCAGGCCGAGCATCGAGCCTGAATTGGCGCAATGAGCGGTGACGAGATCCCCGCCTTCCTCCAGGAGCACGTCGGCGAGGAAACGCTTGTATCGCCTGACGAGGCGCCCGGCGACGAGCGGGCGAGCGAATTTCACGACTGGATCCTCCGAATGCGTTGAAGCGAAATACCCCGTGCCTGCGGCATGGGCTGCTTGATATCGGCACCAACAAGCGTCTGTCGATCTAGCGTGACCAGAATTCCGGATCGAGCAGCACCAGAACCGTGAACAGCTCGAGACGACCAAGCAGCATCGCGAATGACAGCACCCATTTCGCGCCGTCTGGCAGCGGGGCGAATGTGCCCGCCGGACCGATGATCTCTCCAAGGCCGGGGCCGACGTTGCCGAGCGCCTGGGCTGCACCGGACAGCGCAGTTACCAGGTCGAGCCCGAAGAATGTGAGCACGAGGGTGATGACGCCGACCGAACCGAGATAGGCAACGACGAACGCCAGCACGGAGAACACGATATCGGGCGAAAGCTGAGTGTCGGCATAGCGCGACGACAGCACCCGGTGCGAACGCACCATCATTCTCAGATGATTGCGCACCGTGCCGAAGAACACGATGAAGCGAAAGATCTTGATGCCGCCGGATGTCGAGCCGGTGCAGCCGCCGACAAAGGTCAGCAGCAACGCGACGCCGATAAGGGGGGCTCCCCAGGTGGTGTAGTCGCCGAAGGCGTAGCCGGTCGTGGTTGCGAGCGATGTCAGGTTGAATGCTGTGCGCACCAGCGCCTCGTGCAGGCCGATCTCCTGAGTCAGGCCGAGATAGATCGCGGTGGCGAAGGTCAGCATGGCAATCATCCCGACCAGCGTGCGCACCTGGGGATCTAGCCACAGCTTGCGCGGTTTGCCGCGCAGCGCCTGGATCATCAGGACGAACGGCAGGGCGCCGGCAATCATGAAGATCACGGCGATCCACGCCGTCAGCGGATTGGTAAATTGGGCGAACGATGCATCGTGGGTCGAAAACCCGCCAGTTGCCACCGTGGTCATCGCATGGTTGAGGGCATCGAAAGCGTTCATGCCTGTTGCCCGGTAGCCGAGAGCGCACAGCGCCGTCAGCGCGCCGTAGATCATCGCGGTGAGCCGGACGAGATCGGCCGAGCGTGCCACGACCTTCTCGCTGCGGTCCGAGCTTTCAGTCTTGAAGAGCTGCATGCCGCCAACCTGAAGAAAGGGCAGCAGGATGAGGGCCATGACTATGATGCCGAGCCCGCCCATCCACTGCAGCACTGAACGCCATAGCAACAGGCCAGGTGGCAGACCGTCGAGGCCGGTCAGCACCGTGGAACCGGTCGTGGTAAAGCCCGAGACCGCTTCGAACACCGCGTCCGTGTAGGAGATGCCGAGCCACAGGAACGGCAAGGCACCGAATGCCGGGACGCTGAGCCAGGCGAGGCCGGTGAGCAGGAAGGCCTGACGGATGGTCAGGCCCGGCCCGAGTTCCCCGGCGCTCGACACGGCAAGCAGCAGGCCTATCATGCCGGTGACGAGTGCGGAAAAGACGAAGGCCTGCCAATCGGGATTGCGCGCCGCGACATCGACGATCGCCGGCAGCAGCATGCCGGCCGCCAGTCCGAAGTAAAGCAGGCCGAGGATGTTGAGGACAGGTCTAAGGGCGATCACGAATGGCCGTCCAGGGTCTCCGGGATGCGGGGTCGACCAGTCCGGCATCCACCGCTTGGCGCTCCATATACAATGGAATCAACGCCGATCCCAGCCGCACGGCCCTCCGCTGGCTTTCCTTCACAGCTTCTGCGCCTTAGCCAGACCTTGACGTCATCACTCTCCATCTGCCGCGCCCCGGGGAGCCTTGACCAGGTCCGGCGAGCCATAGATGGTGCGGACGGCGGGAATCGAACCCGCACGACCTAGGTCGAGGGATTTTAAGTCCCTTGCGTCTACCAGTTCCGCCACGTCCGCATACCGTCCTGCCTACCGTCCCTCACGATGTCGCGCAAGCGGATCGCACGATGCATCCGCACGCTGCGGCCGCAGCCTGACCGCGAGCGCTGAAATTCCGGGTTTCATGGCTATATGTCTAGGCGGTAAAGTCGGCACGAGCGAAGCGGCAGTGCCGGAAATTGTGGGATGCCCGGCATGATGGACCGTCCAGGCCGGTTACGGCGTTCGGCCCGGCTAAGGGCGCGAAGGCCGAAAGACGAAAGAGCAATGATGGTTTCCTATGTGGACGCGGCGACGGCGCCGCTCAAGAACACCGGGCAGATCCGGCTTTACGGGCCAGAGGATTTCCGGGGCATGCACCGGGCCGGCGCGCTCACGGCAACGTGCCTCGACGCGCTGGTCGACGTGGTCAAGCCAGGCGTCACCACCCAGGCGATCGACGATTTCGTCCTCAATTTTGCGCGCGACCACGGAGCGCTGCCAGCCACGCTGAACTATCGCGGCTACACCAAATCGAGCTGCACCTCGATCAACCACGTCGTCTGCCACGGCATCCCGAACGAGAAGCCGCTCCGCGAGGGCGACATCGTGAACATCGACGTGACCCTGATCCTTGAAGGCTGGCATGGCGATTCGAGCCGGATGTATCCCGTCGGCCGGATCAAGCGCGCGGCGGAACGGCTGATCGACGTTACCTATGAGGCGCTGATGCGCGGCATCGAGGCGGCTCGCCCGGGCAAGACCACCGGTGACATCGGCGCTGCAATCCAGACCTATGTCGAGTCGGAGCGCTGCTCGGTGGTACGCGACTTCTGCGGTCATGGCGTCGGCCGGCTGTTCCACGATATGCCCAACATCCTGCACTACGGTCGGCCCGGTGAGGGCGTGGAGCTGCGACCGGGCATGATCTTCACCATCGAGCCCATGGTCAATCTCGGCCGGCCGCATGTGAAGGTGCTGTCCGACGGCTGGACGGCCGTTACCCGGGACCGTTCACTCTCGGCCCAGTTCGAGCATTCCGTCGGCATCACCGAGACCGGCTGCGAGATCTTCACCCTGTCGCCGGCCGGACTCGACAAGCCGCCGTTGCAGGGCTGAGGTCGGCAGAAGAGCATCTGTGCCCGCGCGCCCCGTGCGGCTGTCTCTCCCGGGTCGGCCCAGCCCCCGCTCGCCACAGGGTTGCACGCCGGGACAATTTCGCCCCAAGGCTTCCCGTCGCCCGGAATTGCGTTAAAGTCTCACCTGATGACGAAGGTGCGGTCGTCCGGGGGACGGGTGATGAGCGATCGTGAAGGCAGCTTTTCCGATGTCTCGGCCGCCACCCCGCACTACCACGGCCACCGCGAGCGGCTGCGCCAGCGCTTTTTCGATCACGGCCATGAAGCGCTGCAGGATTACGAGCTGCTCGAGCTCATCCTGTTCGCGCCGATCCGGCGGGCCGACACCAAACCGGTCGCCAAGGATCTCATCGCCCGGTTCGGCTCCTTCGCGGATGTGCTCGCCGCACCACCGGCACGCCTCAAGGAGGTTAGGGGCGTGGGCGACCGTGCGGTAGAGGCGATCAAGCTCGCTCATGCGGTCGCCCAGCGCTTCTCGCGCGCTCAGATCCGTGAACGCCGCGTGCTGTCGTCATGGTCGGCCGTGCTTGACTATGTGCGCACGGCGATGGCCTTCGCCGAGAAGGAGGAGTTTCGCGTCCTGTTCCTGGACAAGAAGAACGCTCTCATTGCCGATGAGGTCCAGCAGCGCGGCACCGTCGACCACACCCCGGTCTATCCGCGCGAGGTGGTCAAGCGGGCGCTGGAACTGTCGGCGACCGCCCTCATCCTGGTGCACAACCATCCCTCCGGCGACCCGACCCCCTCACGCGCCGACATTCAGATGACATCGCAGATTGTCGACATTGCCGGACCGCTCGGCATCGTTGTTCACGACCACCTCATCGTCGGCCGCGACGGTCACGCCAGCTTCCGCGCCCTGCAGCTCCTCTAGTTCGGAGGGCGACCAACATGGAAGTGGAAGCCGGAGAACGGTACCCGCTCCGGCCGGCAGGTGCTGTAATAGCCGCGCCCTACCGGAGGAATGCGGTCTCCATTGCCTCTCCCATAGGTGGTGGTACGAAGGTGACGACCATGGAGAGCTGTGGTGGAAACATCGTAATCCTTGGCAATAATCGTTAAGTCGATGCTATTCCCTGGCTTCTGCTTTGCGGTTCAGCAGGTTTCGCTGCCGGATGGTTCGGGCAATTTCTTCCGGTTAACCATCCTTGGCCGGAAATTGTTAAACAGCCTGTGACATGGTGCCACGGACGAAACGAGGGGCGCTAATGGCACCGGCCGAGACCCACCACGGTACGAAGCTTGCTAATGCGATCTTGTACCCGGTCGCCGGCATTGTGCTGCTCGCCATCCTGCTGGCCGTTGTGGTCGTCGCCTGGACCTCCCACTCCGTGGATCATTCCGCGCAGGAGAACGAGCGCGGACTTATCCGCAACAGCCTAGACCTGCAGATGAGCATCCTCGCCAAGGAGCAGGAGGGCGCTGCAGTGTCAAACGCCGCCTTCGCAGCGACGCAGGGGCCGGAGGTCAATCCGACCTGGCTTCACATCAACATCGGCGAGCGGCTGTTCAAGGGTTATGGCCACGACGACACGCTGATCATCGGCCCCGACCGAAAGCTGTTGTACCGAGCGGCCGGCGGCGAGATGGCCGGTCAGCTCACCGACCCCCGGCTCATGCACGAACTCTGGCCGCTCATTGCCCGGGTGCGGGCCCGATCCATCATCAAACTTGAACGTCTGCCCTCGGGCCATTTCCTTTACCACCGGCCCGCGGAGGCGTTCATCCAATCCATTCATGAAACCGGCTTCGCCAGCATCGACGGCGAACCGGCCATGGTCAGCGTCAGCGCGATCTCACCGGAACAGCGCCAGGTTCTGTCGCTCCGGCAGCCACCCTCGGTGATCGTCAGCCTCAGGCGGCTTGATGCCGATTGGCTGGCCGAGATCGCGGAAATGGCGAAGGTCGAAGGGCTGTCGATCCTGCCGGCGCGGCACGACGGGCCGACCGGTGCGGCCATCGTCCTGAAAAGCCCACATTCGGCTCCGCTCGCCCATCTGACCTGGAACCCGCGCTATCCTGGATCCGACATCCTGCGCCGTGTGGCACCGTTCCTTGCGTTCCTCGGCCTCGCTATCGCCGCGCTGACCGCGCTCGTCCTGCTCTACACGCGCCAGAACACGCGCCGCCTCGCCTATAGCGAGGCCAGGGCTCTTCACGCCGCCATGCACGACGGGCTGACCGGCCTGGCCAACCGCAACCTTTTTGGCAAGCGCTTCGAAGAGTTGCTCGACGAATGGCGCACGAGCCAAAGGCCGCTCGGCGTCGCCTATATCGACCTTGATCATTTCAAGGACATCAACGACACGCTCGGCCATGCGGCCGGAGACGATGTCATCCGCGAGACCGCGCGGCGCCTGCGGTTCCTGATGCCGGAGGACGGCGTGCTTGCCCGCATCAGCGGTGACGAGTTTGCGCTGCTTGTCCCGGGCATCGCCTCGCGGTCCGACTTCGAGAAGCTTCTGCGCCGCATCCAGGACCGGTTCGCAGCGCCGATGTACGTCGCTGGCAATCATCTTTTCATCAGCGCCAGCGTCGGCGCCGCCCTCGCCCCCGAACATGGCGGCTCGATGGGCGAACTGCTGCGCAAGGCGGACATCGCGCTCTACGCCGCCAAGTCGGGCGGCCGCGGCCGCTGGGCCTTCTTCGAGTCTTCGATGGAAGAGCAGGTGCAGGCCCGCGAGAACCTGGCTCGCGAGCTGCGTCAGGCGATCGATCGCGACGAGCTTTCCCTGGTCTACCAACCCCAAACCACCATCGAAGGCGACCGCGTCGTTGGCGTGGAGGCGCTGGTGCGCTGGTGTCATCCGCAGCGGGGGCCGATCACGCCGGCCAGCTTCATTCCGCTTGCCGAAGAGATCGGGCTCATCAACGAACTCGGGCTCTGGGTGCTGCGCCGCGCCTGCCGTGACGCTGCGATGTGGCCGCATCTGGACCTGGCGGTTAACGTCTCACCGATCCAGTTCCGGCATCCCCAGTTCATCGAACGGCTGTCGGAAATCCTCGCGGCGTGCAACTTCGACCCCCACCGGCTGGAGATCGAGGTCACCGAGAACGTGTTCGCCAGCAAGGACGCCGTCATCCTGGACACGCTGCAGAAGGTCCAGCGCCTGGGCGTGCGCGTCGCGCTCGACGACTTCGGCTCCGGCTATTCGAGCCTGAGCTATCTGCGCCAGTTCCCGTTCGACACGCTGAAGATCGATCGCGGCTTCATTGCCGGTCTGGATTCCTCCCATCACGCTGCGGCGATCCTTGCCACGATCATCAACCTCGGCGAGGCGCTCGGGATGACGATCGTTGCCGAAGGCATTGAGACCGAGCGGCAGGCCGCCTTCCTGCGCCTGACAAACTGCGACCGGCTGCAGGGCTATTACCTGTCCAGGCCGATCGCCTGCGACGAGATCCTCGCCTTCGAGCAGAGCCTTGTCCGCACCAGCGGTCGGAAGAAGATGGTTCGCTACAGCGCCTGAGCGGCCGGGCCGTCCGAGCGCGTCCCTATGGGACGGCTGCGCCCGACAGGGTTTGGAGGATGGCACAATCCGGCCGTTCGTCACCGTGGCAACGGGCGACGAGCGCATTCAGCGTCGCGCGCATTCCCTTCAGCTCGGCGATCTTCACCTCGATCTCGGCGATATGCTCAAGCGCAAGTCGCTTGACCTCGGCGCTGGAGCGGGCGCTGTCGTCGTGGAGTGACAGCAGCCGGCGGCATTCCTGGATGGTGAAGCCAAGCGCGCGGGAGCGCTTCAGGAAGGCTAGCCGCTGCAGGTCCTCCTCGCCGTAGTCGCGGTAGCCGTTGGCCCTGCGTAGCGGCCGTACCAGGCCGATGTCCTCATAGTAGCGAATGGTCTTTGCCGGCAATCCCGTCCGTTGTCCCGCCTCGCTGATGTTCATCGCAAGCTCCGTGTCGTTGGTCGGGGACGTTTTCCATCACATGATATGGCGGGGGGCCAGGATCAAGACGGCGGGGCTCAAAGGCCGAGCCGGGCGCGCAGAGCGCGGTCGACCTTCAAGATCGTGGTGAACGGCCCCTCCTGTCCCCCATCGGCGTCGGTGAGCGATCCGGCGAGCGCCTGCCCGACCGTGCCGAAGCGGCGGCCGACGGCATCGTTGATCCAATGCCGCTCCTGCTGCACGCGCCGTCTGCCGATCGCACCGGTCTCAGCAAGGATTTGTCCGTGGGCATCGCAGGCGGTAACGATGTCGGCGATGCCCTCGCCTGTCATCGCCGAGACCGGGATCACTTTTGGTGCCGGCCCTCCATCCAGGGTGCGGGTAAGTGTGAGCGCGCCCTCAACGTCGGCGCAGGCCCGCCGGGCGACGGCGCCCATGTCGGCCTTGGTCACAGCCACCACGTCGGGAAGTTCTATCACGCCAGCCTTCATGAACTGTAGGCTGTCTCCCGAGCCAGGCTGAATGCACAGCACAACGCTGTCGACGGCATAGGCCACATCGGCCTCTGACTGGCCGATGCCAACCGATTCCACGATCACCCGGTCCATCACCCCTCGCATCAGTACGACGGCGGCGACAGCGTGGTCCGACAAGCCGCCGAGCCGGTCGCGCGCTGCCATGGACCGGACGAAGACGCCCTGGTCTTCCGGGTCGGTGCTGAGCCGGGTGCGGTCGCCAAGCAGCGCGCCCCCCGTGAACCGGGACGACGGATCGACGGCGATCACGCCGACCGTCTCACCGCGCGCCCTGTAGGCCGAGATCAGGGCATTGGTTAGCGTCGACTTGCCAACGCCGGGCGGGCCGGTCAGTCCGATCACATGCGCCCTGGCGGCCCTGGCGGCAGCATCGAGAAAGGCGGCGAGACCGTCCTGACCCGCTTCGGTCTCGATCGCCGTCAACGCCCGCGACAGCGCCGCCTTACCACCCGCACGCAAGTCCTCGACCGTCTCCGGCCGCCGCTTCAAGGCGTGCCTCCGGCACCCCGAAAGTGGTGTCGAGGCGCCAGAAAAGGTCGGGTCACCGCCATGGCGCCAGCTCCGGCTTCAGTTCTGGCGCGCCCGCAGCGCCGCCTGCGCGGCAGCGAGCCGAGCGATCGGAACGCGGAACGGCGAACAGGAGACATAGTCGAGCCCGACCTCCTCGCAGAACGCGATCGAGGCCGGATCACCACCATGCTCACCGCAGATGCCAAGCTTGATATCGGCGCGGGTCGCCCGGCCGCGCTCGGCAGCGATCTTGACCAGTTCGCCAACACCGTCGCGGTCGAGCGTGACGAACGGATCCTGCTCGATCACGCCCTTCTGCTGGTAGCCGCCGAGGAAGGACGCGGCGTCGTCGCGCGAAATGCCGAAGGTGGTCTGGGTCAGGTCGTTGGTGCCGAAGGAGAAGAACTCCGCCGCCCCGGCGATCTCGCCGGCGCGCAACGCGGCGCGCGGCAGCTCGATCATGGTCCCGACCTGATAGTCAAGCGCCATTCCGCTCTCCTCGGTCACCGCCTTCGCCATCGCATCTATGCGGGCGCGGACATGGTCGAATTCGGCCTTGAGGCCGACCAGCGGCACCATGACCTCGGGCGTCACCGGCGCGCCAGTCGCCCGCCCCGCCTCGATCGCTGCCTCGAAGATGGCCCGCGCCTGCATCTCGGCAATCTCGGGATAGGTGACGAGCAGGCGGCAGCCGCGATGGCCGAGCATCGGATTGAACTCGGCAAGCGACAGCGCGCGGGCCCGCAGCAGCTCGGCATCGACGCCCATCGCGGCGGCAACTTCGGCGATTTCCTCGTCGCTGTGCGGCAGGAACTCGTGCAGCGGCGGATCGAGCAGGCGGATCGTCACCGGCAGGCCCTGCATGATGGTGAAGAGCTCGACGAAATCGGCCCTTTGCATCGGCAGCAGCTTGGCGAGCGCCGAGCGCCGGCCTTCCTCGGTCTCCGCCAGGATCATCTCGCGCACGGCAACGATGCGGTCGCCGTCGAAGAACATGTGTTCTGTGCGGCACAGACCGATGCCCTCGGCACCGAACCCGCGCGCCGCGCGCGCGTCCGCCGGCGTCTCGGCATTGGTGCGCACCTTCATCCGCCGCGCCTTGTCGGCCCATTCCATCAATGTGGCAAAATCCCCCGAGAGCTCGGGCTGCAGCATCGCCACCTCGCCGGCGAGCACCTGCCCGGTCGAGCCGTCGATCGTGATGATGTCGCCACGCTTGAAGCTCCGTCCCATCGCCGTCATCGTGCCGGAGCGATAGTCGATCCGCAGCATGCCCGCGCCGGAGACACAGGGTTTGCCCATGCCGCGGGCAACCACGGCAGCATGGCTGGTCATGCCGCCGCGGGTCGTCAGAATCCCTTCGGCGGCATGCATGCCGTGAATATCCTCGGGGCTGGTCTCGACCCGTGCCAGTATCACCTTGCGTCCCGCCGCCTTGGCGTCCTCGGCCTCATCCGAGGTGAAGACCAGCGCACCGGACGCGGCACCCGGCGAGGCCGGAAGGCCGGTGGCGATGATGTCGCGCTCTGCGGCCGGATCGATGGTCGGATGCAGCAACTGGTCGAGGGCGCCCGGGTCGACCCTGAGAACGGCCTCTTCCGGCGTGACCAGGCCCTCGGCCGCCATGTCGACGGCGATCTTCAGTGCCGCCTTGGCGGTGCGCTTGCCCGACCGCGTCTGCAGCATCCACAGCTTGCCGCGCTCGATGGTAAATTCCAAGTCCTGCATGTCGCGGTAGTGCGCTTCAAGCCTGCGGCAGATCTCGCGGAACTCCGCGAAGGCCTCCGGCATCACCGCTTCGAGCGACGGCATGTCAGAGCCGGCGGCGATCCGTGCGGCCTCGGTAAGGTCCTGCGGCGTGCGGATGCCCGCCACCACGTCCTCGCCTTGGGCATTGACCAGGAATTCGCCGTAAAGCTCGTTCGCGCCCGTCGACGGATTGCGCGTGAAGGCAACGCCGGTGGCCGAGGTCTCGCCCATGTTGCCGAACACCATGGCCTGGACGTTGACCGCCGTGCCCCAGCTCGCCGGAATATCGTGCAGGCGGCGATAGGTGATCGCCCGCGGGTTCATCCAGGAGCCGAACACCGCTCCGATCGCGCCCCACAGCTGCTCGTGGGGATCCTGCGGGAAAGGTCGGCCCAACTCCTGTTCGACCAGCGCCTTGTACTGCTTGATCACCGCCTGCCAATCCTCGGCGGAAAGATCGGTGTCGAGCGAATGGCCGTTGTAGTCCTTGAACGTCTCAAGCACTTCCTCGAAGTGGTGATGGTCGACGCCCATCACCACGTCGGAATACATCTGGATGAAGCGCCGATAGCTGTCGAACGCGAAGCGCTCGTCTCCGGAACCCTCCGCCAGCGCCGGCACGGTCTCGTCGTTGAGACCGAGGTTGAGGACGGTATCCATCATGCCTGGCATCGATGCCCGTGCCCCTGATCGGACCGAGACCAGAAGCGGATTGCGCCGATCGCCGAATTGCCGTCCGGTCAGGCGTCCGACCTCCTCGAGAGCCGCATTCACCTGTTCGGCAAGGTCGTCGGGATAGGTCTTGTCGTTTTCGGTGTAGTAGGTGCAGACCTCGGTCGTGATGGTAAAGCCAGGCGGTACCGGAAGCCCCAGATTGCTCATCTCGGCAAGATTGGCCCCCTTGCCGCCGAGCAGGTTCCTCATGGCGGCGGTGCCTTCTGCCTTTCCATCGCCGAAGCTGTAAACCCACTTAACCATGCGTCGCTTCCCCGTCTTGTTCGACGTGCGGCGGCAGCCGACGCCCCGCGCCGCCTGCGAGCCCGCATCGTGCTTCCACTTACCGGATGGACAAGGCGAAACAAAGGTTTTTTGCGCCGCGCCGGCCCGCCCTTCGCCCTTTGTGCGACGCCGCTCGTCTCGGAAATGCCAGAGTGTGACGTGCGCCCTTGCGGTGCAGTCACAATGCCGCCATGCTCAACGGCCAAACAGCAGAGAAACCGTGTAGCGTCGGTTGCGCTCCGGCTCGTCCTCACGGCTTCTCGACCAACGGATTGCTGGTATCGATGAATCGAACTCGTTCCCTAGCCCGTCTGGCCGCCGTCACGACGACCGCACTGACGCTTCTGGCGGCGCCGGCCCTGGCGGAAGCCAAGTCTGAGCCTGTCGGCACCGCCGCCGAACTGCCGGTAACGCTCTCCGGCAGCTACCTCTCAGCGCGCATTGCCGGCCAGAACAATGATATCGCCAACGCCGCCGCCTTTTACCGCGAAGCGCTGGAGGTTGATCCCGGCAACCCCTTCCTGCTCGACCGGGCATTCGTGCTCGATCTCGCCAACGGTTCAATCGAGCCGGCGCTTGAGCTTGCAGAGCGGCTGATCGCCGACCAACCCGATCATTTCCTTGCCCGGCTGGCCCTTGCGGCAGACGCGGTTCGCAAGGACGACTATGCAACGGCCGTGCGCTACATGGAGGCTGGCGGACGGGGTCCGCTCGCAGAACTGACGGCCGGCCTGGTCACAGCCTGGGCGCTGCAGGCGCAAGGCGAAACCGACGCGGCGCTGCAGACGATCGCCGCGTTGCAGGGGCCGGACTGGTATATCGTGTTCCAAGCCTACCATACGGCGCTCATCCAGGAACTGGCCGGCCAGATGAAGCCTGCCCTGGACAATTATGATGCCGCCTTCGGGGCCGACCGCGGCGCGCTTCGCGTGATCGACGCCTTTGCCCGAGCCAAGGCGAAGGCCGGCGACAAGACCGGCGCACTGGCCATTCTCGACGAGTACGACAAGCTGCTGCCCGACCATCCGCTGCTGGTCGAGACCCGCCGCGCAATCCAAGCCGGCGAGCCCCTTCCGCCGGTTGCGGCCGATGCCAAGGTCGGAGTCGCAGAGGTGCTCTACGGGCTTGGCGCGGCAATCGGTCGTGACGGCGGCGAGGAACTGGCCGGCACCTATCTCCAGCTCGCGCTCTACCTCGACCCCAAGGCGGCAATCGCATCCGTGGCGCTCGCCAGCCTGTTCGAACGGATGAAGAAACCAGACCGCGCCATCGAGATCCTGAAGAAGATCGACCCTGAGTCGCCGCTGAAGCGCGACGCCGAGGTGCAGATCGGGCTCGACTACAACGCACTCGACAATCTGGAAGGGGCCCGCCGCCACCTCAGCGCACTCGTGGACAGCGATCCCAGTGACCTGGAAGCCGTGACGGCGCTCGGCAATGTGCTGCGCGGACACAAGCTGTTCAAGGAGGCCGAAGAAGCCTACACCCGCGGCATAGAGACGATCGAGACGCCGCAGGAGAAGCACTGGACGCTCTACTATTACCGCGGCATCTGCCGCGAGCGGCTGAAGACCTGGCCGGAGGCCGAAGCGGATTTTCGTCAGGCCCTCGCCCTATACCCGGATCAGCCGCTGGTGCTCAACTATCTCGGCTATTCGCTGGTCGACCAGGGCCTCAAGCTCGATGAAGCGCTGGAGATGATCCGGAAGGCCGTCGAGTTGAGACCGAAGGATGGCTACATCGTCGACAGTCTCGGCTGGGCCTACTACAAGCTCGGCCGCTATGAGGAAGCCGTGGCCGAGCTCGAGAAGGCGATTGAGCTCAGGCCGGAAGACCCGGTGATCAACGATCATCTCGGCGACGCCTATTGGAAGGTCGGCCGCCGGCTCGAGGCCCGGTTCCAGTGGAACCACGCCCGCGACCTCGGTCCCGAGCCGGAAGACCTGTCCAAGATCCTGAACAAGATCGCAAACGGGCTGTCGGAAGCGGAAGGTGCCGGACCGGTCACCGCAGAGCAGGAAAACAAGGGCGGCGGGTGAGACCAGCCTTGCGCACCTTGGCTCGCGCCAAGGTCAATCTCGCGCTCCATGTCACGGGGCGCCGGAGCGACGGCTACCACGAGCTCGACAGTCTGGTGGTTTTTCCCGAGATCGGCGACCGCCTCTCGATCGAAGCCGACGACCACGTGTCGCTGCACGTTCATGGTCGATTCGCTGACGCCCTGACGGAGACACCGGCTCGCGACAATCTGGTGGTTCGCGCCGCTGAATGCCTTCTCGCCCGTCTCGGAGCGGACGGGCTCGGCGCGCGGATGACCCTGCAAAAGTCCGTTCCCGTCGCCGCCGGCATCGGCGGCGGCTCGTCAGACGCCGCCGCAGCCCTGAGGCTGCTACGTGAACTCTGGGCGCCAGCTCTTCCCGATGCGGACCTTGCAGCGCTCGCGCTGCCGCTGGGCGCCGACGTGCCGATGTGCCTTTTGGAACAACCCGCGCGGATCGGCGGCATTGGCGAGGACATCACGCCGATCGCCATGATGCCGCGTTTTGGCATGGTGCTGGTCAACCCCGGCACTGCCCTGGCGACGCCGGCCGTGTTCCGTGCGCTCGAACGGCGCAGCAATCCGCCGCTGCCGACGCTGCCGGCGGCCGGTTTCCCCACCCTTCCCGACCTGCTCGAGTGGGTTGAGCCCACGCGCAACGACCTAGAGCCGCCGGCGATCACGCTGCTTCCCGAGATTGCAGACGTGCTGGAGGCATTGCGCGCAGCGCCGGAAACCCGATTGACCCGCATGTCCGGCTCCGGGGCAACCTGCTTTGCCATCACCGACGACGACGCCGCGGCGGCGAAACTCGCTGTGAAGATCAGCGCCGCCCGGCCGGATTGGTGGGTCGCGAGCGGTCTATGCCGCTGACCGTTGCCATGGTGAGCGGGCGCTTTGTCAGCGCTCCGCCGACCGCGCCCACAGATTGACGCCGAGGTCGACCGCGATCGCATCGATCTCGGCGAGCTCTTCCGGCGTGAACTCCGGATTGTCCAGCGCCCCGACGCAGTCGCGGATCTGCTCCGGCCGGCTCGCGCCGATCAGCGCCGAGGTCACCCGCCCGCCGCGCAGCACCCAGGCGAGCGCCATCTGCGGCAGCGTCTGGCCCCGGCGCTCGGCAATGGCCGCCAGGCCCCTGATGCGCTCGATGTTCTCGGCCGAAAGATGCGCCGGATTGAGCGACTTGCCAGCGGCGGCCCGGCTCCCGGCCGGAATGCCGCCAAGGTATTTGGTGGTGAGCATGCCCTGCGCCAGCGGGGTGAAGGCGATCGAGCCGATCCCCTCCTCTTCAAGGATGTCGAGCAGGCCGTCCTCCTCGACCCAGCGATTGATCATCGAATAGCTCGGCTGGTGGATGACGCAAGGCGTCCCGAGCGTGCGGAGGATCCTTGCGGCTTCGCGGGTGCGGGCCGAGTTGTAGGAGGAAATCCCGACATAGAGCGCCTTGCCCTGGCGCACGGCAGCGTCGAGCGCGCCCATCGTCTCCTCCAGCGGGGTGTCGGGATCAAAGCGATGCGAATAGAAGATGTCGACATAGTCGAGCCCCATTCGCTTCAGGCTCTGATCGAGGCTCGATAGCAGGTATTTCCGGCTGCCCCACTCGCCATAAGGGCCAGGCCACATCCGGTAGCCGGCCTTGGTCGAGATCACCAGTTCGTCGCGCAGGGAACGGAAATCGGTCTTCAGGATCGCCCCGAAGGCCTCCTCGGCCGATCCCGGAGGCGGGCCGTAGTTGTTGGCGAGATCAAAATGGGTAATGCCGAGGTCAAAGGCGGTCCGGCACAGTTCGCGGCCGAGTTCGCGCGGCGTATCACCGCCAAAATTGTGCCAGAGGCCAAGCGAGATAGCCGGCAGTTTCAGGCCGCTGCGGCCGCAGCGGTTGTAGCGCATGGCGTCGTAGCGGGTCTGAGACGGATGATAGGACATGGCATTCCCTGAAGTCGGGAGGAGGGGCGCGCCGGGAAGCACGACGACGGCAGCAAGCGGGGGAGCCTGAACCAATGCAATCAGCGACCAAGGCAGCCGCGGACGTGCATGGACGCCCCCTCAGAACACGCGGGCGATGCAGAAATCGACGGTCTCGGCGAGCGCATCGCGCATGGCACCGGCAGGCAGCGCCTCGAGGGCGGTATGGGCTCCTTCGCCGAAGGCCTGGGCGCGTTGCAGGGTGTCGCTGATTGCATCGACCTTGCCCATCAGCTCGATGGCGTGCTCGAGGTCGCCATCGCGGATCTCCCGTTGCTCGAGGCAGCGCTTCCAGAACGCCCGGTCGGCGTCGTTTCCGCGCCGGATCGACAGGATCACCGGCAGCGTCAGCTTGCCCTCGCGGAAGTCGTCACCGGTCTCCTTGCCGAGATCCTTCGACGAGCCGCCATAGTCGAGCGCGTCGTCGACGAGCTGGAAGGCAAAGCCGAGGTCCATGCCGTAGCGCCGTGCTGCGGCCTGCTCTTCCGCCGTTGCCCCAGCAATTACAGGTCCGACCTCGCAGGCGGCCGCAATCAATGCGGCTGTCTTGGCCTCGATCACCTTGAGATAGGTATCCTCATCAGTCTCGATGTTCTGGGCGGCGCCGAGTTGCATCACCTCGCCTTCGGCAATCACCGCTGAGGCATGCGACAGGATTGCCAGCGCCGGCAGTGAGCCGACCTCGACCATCATCTTGAACGCCTGGCCGAGCAGATAATCGCCAACGAGCACGCTGGCCTGATTGCCCCAGAGCTTGCGGGCGGCCAGCTTGCCGCGGCGCATGTCGCTTTCGTCGACGACATCGTCATGCAGCAGCGTCGCTGTGTGCATGAACTCGACGCTGGCGGCGAGCCGGACGTGACCCTCGCCCCCGTAGCCGAACAGCTGGGCGAAGGCGAGCGTCAGCATCGGGCGAAGCCGCTTGCCGCCCGAGGAAATGAGGTGACCGGCGATCTCCGGTATCATTTCAACATTGGAGCCCGCCTTTGACAGGATCAACCGGTTCACGGCCTCCATGTCCCGCTGGACGAGGTCGACCAGCGGCTGAAGGCTTGGCTTATGCTCGCGCTGGCTCTCGAGAGGAACGACGACGCCCACGGTAGCGGTCCCTTGTTGTAACGTGCGCCGGGACAATAGGAGCCGAGGGGCGATCCGGCAAGTCGGCAATCTGCCACGCGGCGCCACCCGCGTCGTTGCGTCGGTCGCGCTTGTCCCGGATGCGCCGGGTGCGGGAAAGGGGAGAGAGCTCCTCCGGAGTGAAGGTATGGAAGAACTCATCAGAACCAATGACATGACCCTGATCGCCTACATCGAAGCGGTGCTTGGCGAGGCTGGCGTCCCGCACCTGGTGCTCGACGGCAACATGAGCGTCCTCGAAGGATCCCTCGGCGTGCTGCCGCGGCGCGTCCTGGTCGGCCGCGATCGGCTTGGCCATGCCAGACGCCTGTTGCGCGACGCCGGGATCGGGCACGAGATCGGCTTTCCGCCGGAGGCGCCGTGATGCAACAGGGACCCGATCACGGCTTGTCTGCGGCAATCCTCACGGATGACGAGATCGGTCCGACCACGCTCGACGATTTTCTCGGCGGCAAAGTCGTGGTGGAGCAGCCGGCGAAGGGCCGCCACCGGGCGGGGCTCGATGCTGTCTACCTCGCCGCCGCCGTATCCAGCAGGATCCGCGGTCACGTGGTCGATCTCGGTGCCGGCGTCGGCACCGCCGGATTCTGCGTCGCGGCGCGGATCCCCTCCGTCACCGTCACCCTGGTCGACATCGACCCTCTGGCACTGGCGCTCGCGGCCCGCAGCCTGCGGCTGCCGCAGAACGCCGCCTTCGCGGGCCGGGTCCGAATACTCATGGCTGACATCTGCGCCCCGGGCGCGCGGCGACATGGCGCCGGCCTCACGCCGGGCTTCGCCGATCACGTCATCCTGAACCCGCCCTATTACACGGGCGACCGCTTTCGAGCGTCACCGTCCGAAGCCCGCGCCGCCGCCCATGTGCTGACGGGCGATGGCCTCGAGCCCTGGATCCGCACCGCAACCGACATCACCCGCGAGGGCGGCACCCTGACGGCGATCTTCCGTGCCGACGGGCTCGGCGAGTTCCTGCAGGCGCTCGGCCGCCGCTTCGGCGCCATTGACGTCATCCCGCTGCGGCCGCGTCCCGAGGCGGCGGCCACGCGCGTGCTTCTGCGCGCCGTGCGGGCGAACCGGGCGCCGCTTCGGTTGCTGCCTGGCTTTGTCCTGCACGAAGGAACCGGGTCCGACTTCACGGCCGAGGCCCGCGCCGTGATGCGCGACGGCAAGGGCCTCGATATCCCCGGCCGCTAAGGCACTCGGGGGTCCTTTGCGGGGCCGCCGTGGCCTTCAGTGCAGATGGAACTGCCCATCGACCATGCGCCAGTCGACCGGCCCGACCAGATCCTGATGCGCGAGCCGAACCGAATGGAGCCGGCCTTCGATCTCGCGCTGCCAGAACGTCAGGAACCGGGTAAGTTCCGGGAAGTTCGGGGCGCGGTCGAGCGTCTGCCAGATGAAGGTCTGGAGCAGATGCGGATGATCCGGCATGCGGTAGAGGATTTCGGCGGTCAGCACGCCGTAGCCTTCGATGCGGCGGCGGAAATCAAGTGTCGTCTTCTTGGTCACCTCTTCCGAACCTCCGAAAGAAGTGTCGATCCAACGCGTTTGCTTGACGGTTAATTTCGGGCATTCGAACGGTTTTTCAAGGCGCTGGCAACCACGGCACACGGTAGCTGGCGAAGGCCGGCATGTCGCCCGTTACGGCGTGGCCGGCTCCTGAATGGATTTGAGATAGGCGAGGAAGGCATCGATCTGTTCCGGTTGCAGCACCACCTCCGGCATTGTCGGATGCCCGGTGGTGAGCCCCTCCGCGAGGGCTTCCTGCAGATCGTCGACCGGATAGCGCTGCGACAGGGTGCGAAACGCCGGCGCCGCCGGCTCCGGGCTCTCGTCCTGCGGTCCGATCGCATGGCAGATGGCGCAGCGCTCTTCGGCGATCGCCCGCCCCTCGGCGAGCATCGCATTGATATCGCCCTCCTGCGCTCCGGCAACACCGGCCGATGCGGCTAGGGCCATCGACGTCAGGATCGTGCGAATCGGCAGCATTCATTCCTCCCTTGATGAGTCCCGTCCAATAAGAGCATCGACAGGTCTCCGCAGCCACCCATAAGCGCGCCGGACCCTCGCCGCGGCGACACGCCGCCTGCAACGCCCCTTGTCTGGGCGACGATTTCATGAGAGCTCGGTAGCCCAAACCAGGTCAGGTCTCCGGCGATGCCACGCCCAGGAGCGTGAACGTCGCCCCTGCCCTTGCCGCAAAGGCCCCTATATGATCGGTTGAACCGTTTTTGTCCGTTGAAGTGCCTCGGCGCTGGCCATGCCAACGCTGGTGCTCCAGCCCGAATGCCAAAATCCGGATAACACAAATGACCGCTGCGCCTCTCCCCACCTCGATCGACGAAACCCTGCAGCTCCTGGAAAGCCAGGGCTATGTAGCGGACCGGGCGCTGGCAACGGTACTGCATCTGGCGCTTCGGCTGAAGCGGCCGCTGTTTCTGGAGGGAGAGGCCGGTGTCGGCAAGACGGAGATCGCCAAGGTGCTGGCGACCGGCCTCGGCCGCGACCTGATCCGCCTGCAGTGCTACGAAGGCCTGGACCTTTCCACTGCCGTCTACGAGTGGAACTATGCGGCACAGATGGTCGAGATTCGCGTCTCGGAGGCTGCCGGTGAAACCGATCGAGACGAGCTGTCGAAATCCGTCTTCGCCGAACGCTTCCTGATCAAGCGGCCCGTGCTTCAGGCGCTGGAACCGTCGCTTGCCGGCCCGCCGGTGTTTCTGATCGACGAACTCGACCGCGCCGACGAGGCTTTTGAGGCCTTTCTGCTCGAGGTGCTGGCCGACAATCAGGTAACGATCCCCGAGCTCGGCACCATCCGGGCGAACGAACCGCCGATTGTCGTGATCACCACCAACCGCACCCGGGAAATCCACGACGCCCTGAAGCGGCGCTGCTTCTACCACTGGGTCGATTATCCCGATGCCGCCCGCGAGCTCGAGATCGTGCGGCGCAAAGTGCCTGGGGCGGCCGAACGGCTTGCCAGGGAAGTGGTTGCCTTCGTGCAGAAACTGCGCGCCGACGAGGATTTGTTCAAGCAGCCCGGCGTCGCCGAGACACTCGACTGGGCGAGTGCGCTTACCGAACTTAACGAGATGGCACTCGACCCGGACATGGTCACGGACACGCTCGGCGTGCTCCTGAAGTACCAGGACGACATCGAGCGCGTTCGCGGCTCCAAGGCACGGCAGATGGTTGAGGAGATCCGCAAGGAGCTCGAGCACGACCGTCAGCCTGCGGTCTGAGACGATGCTCGACACGCCGAACGACGATCTTGGACCGCCGCGGCCGGACGGCGGGCGCATCGTCGACAATATTGTCCATTTTGCCCGCACCCTTCGCAAGGCCGGCCTGCCGGTCGGGCCGGCCAGCGTCGTCGATGCCGTGCGCGCAGTGGAAGCCTCCGGCATTCAGAGCCGCGACGACCTCTATTGGACGCTGCACGCCGTCTTCGTGCGCAAGCGTGAGCACCGGGTGCTGTTCGACGAGGCCTTCCGCATTTACTGGCAGTCGCGCGGGCTGATCGAGAAGATGCTGGCAATCCTGTCGCCGGTCGCCCCGCCGCGCGGTGAGCCGGAAAGGCCCAGGGCCGGGCAAACCCGGGTCGCCCAGGCGTTCCAGCAGGTCCGCGAGCGCCGCCGCGAGGAGACGCGCGAGGAGGTTGAGGTCGATGCCCGCTTCACGGTCTCCGGCCGCGAAGTGCTGCAGACCAAGGATTTCGCGCAAATGACGGCCGAGGAAATCGCCGCTGCCAAGAAGGCGTTGCGAGCGATGGTGATGCCGATGGAGAAGGTGCGCCTTCGCCGCCTGATTTCCGCCTCCCGCGGCCGCATCGACCCGCGCCGAAGCCTGCGCGCCTCGCTGCGCGCCGGCGGCGACATCATCGCGCTGCGCTACCGGCGTCAGGACGAGCGTCGGCCGCCGCTTGTGGCGCTCTGCGATATTTCCGGCTCGATGTCCCAATACTCGCGCCTGCTGCTGCATTTCCTCCATGCGCTGACCGAGGAGCGGCGCCACGTCCACACCTTCCTGTTCGGCACCCGGCTCACCAACGTCACGCGGCAGCTGAAGATGAAGGATCCGGACGAGGCGCTCGCCGCCTGCTCGGCCGGCGTCGAGGACTGGTCCGGCGGAACCCGCATCGCCACGGCGCTGCACGAATTCAACAAACGCTGGTCGCGCCGCGTGCTGTCCGGCGGCGCCGTCGTTCTCCTGATCACCGACGGCCTTGAGCGTGACACCGATGAGGATCTCTCGCGCGAGATGGATCGGCTGCACCGCTCGTGCCGTCGCCTGATCTGGCTCAATCCGCTGTTGCGCTTCGACGGCTTCGAGGCCCGGGCCAAGGGGGTGCGGGCCATGCTGCCCCACGTCGATGAGTTCCGCTCCGTCCATTCTCTGGAGGCAGTAGCCGACCTGGTGCAGGCGTTGTCGGGCGGCCCGACCCGCACGCCGGAGACCGACCCCCGGCGCTACCTCGCCGCGGTGGCGTGAGCATGGCGGTGCGTCGGCGAAGCCAGCTGCCCTTGGCGACCAGTTCGAAACCGTTACGGCAGAGCGATCACCGGCGTGCGCACCGAGACCCGCGCGAACAGGTCGGTGATGTCCTCGTTCGACATCCGGATGCAGCCGTAGGACACGGCACGGCCGATCGAGCCGGGACGATTGGTGCCGTGGATTGCATATTCCCCGCCGGCGAGCGTCATGGCGGCAGCCCCCATAGGGTTTGATGGCACGCCGCCGGCGATCACGTCGGGCAGGTGCGGCAGGTCCCGCTTGACCTCTGCCGGCGGCGACCAGGCCGGCTTAACATATTTCCCGCTGATGTAGGTCTGCCCCGTCCAGGCCTTGCCGCGCTTGCCGACGGCGACGCGATAGGCAAGTGCCCGGCCGCCGCGTTCGACCAGATAGAGCCGCCGCTCGGAATTGCGCACGACGATGGTACCGGGAGCAAAACGGGCGTCGGGAAAGGCGACCGGTTGCGGCGCCGCCTGGATCCGGGTCGACCACAGGACAACGCCGAGGACGATATAGACCGCCACCATGAACCAGACGAACTTCCGCATGCCCCGGCCCTCTCTGGCCGTCAGATTAAGCGGCGTCAAACCCGTATAGAAGCCGCCACCGCGGCGATGGCGGGTTTTCTGCCGGTAAGGTTAGGCATTAAGGTTTATGCAGCATTCGATGGGCCGCCGCGCTCGAAAGATGGAGCCGCCTAAAACGAAAAACCCCGCCCGATCGCTCGGGCGGGGTGTGCGACCGAGTCGACCGGTCGCGGTGAAACGAAGGCGGCTCAGTTCATGTAGTCGTACTTGCCGTCCTTCCACTCGTAGAAGACGTAGCCCGGCAGGGTGACGTCGCCCTTCTCGTCGAACTCCAGCTCGCCGAGAACGGTCTGGAACTTGCCCTCCGAAAGCGCCTTCACGACCGCGTCAAAATCGGTCGAGCCGGCCGTCTTGACGGCGTCGGCCCAGGCCTGGATCGAGGCGTAGGTGTAGAGCGAGTAGCCCTCGGCGGTCTTTCCGGCAGCCTCGAGCGCCTTCACGACAGGGGCGGCTTCCTCGTTCTTGCGCGGATCGGGCGAGAACGTCATCAGCGTGCCGGCGCCGGCATCGCCGGTGATCGACCAGTACTCGTCGGTCACCAGGGCGTCACCGGAGATCAGGAGCGTATCCATGCCCTGATCGACCATCTGGCGCTTGATGAGGCCGGCTTCGGTGTGATAGCCGCCGACATAGAGCACCTCGATGCCCTCCGACTTCAGCTTGGACACCAGAGCGGTATAGTCCTTCTCACCGGCGGTATAGGCTTCGTAGAGCGTCTCCTCCTTGCCCGCCTCGTTCAGATACTTCTTGGTCTCGTCGGCAAGACCTTTGCCGTAGGCGGTCTTGTCGTGGATGATCGCGATCTTCTTGTCGCCGAAGTTCTCGGCAAGGAAGGCGCCGGCGACCTGACCCTGCTGGTCGTCACGGCCGCAGGTGCGGAACACGCCCGGACCGGGGCGCTCGTCGGTGAACTTCGGGTTGGTCGATGCCGGCGAGATCTGGATGATGCCCTCTTCCGCATAGACCTGGCTGGCGGGGATCGAGGAGCCCGAGCAGAAGTGGCCGGCGACGAACACGACGTTCTTGCCGACGAACTGGTTTGCAACCGCAACCGCCTGCTTCGGGTCGCAGGCATCATCGCCGACTTCCAGGACGAGCTTTTCGCCATTGATGCCGCCGGCAGCGTTGATGTCGGCAACCGCCTGCTCGGCGCCCGCCCTCATCTGCTCGCCGAACGAGGCGTACTGGCCGGTCATCGGGCCCGCCGTGGCGATCACGATGTCGGCAAGCGCCGCGCCGGAAAGGCTCATGCCGACAACGGCCGCAACGCTCGACAGAAGAAACGTCTTCATGGAACTACTCCCCTTGCTTCCAAGCATGTTGGACCCGTTCGGGCCTAGCTGGACCACTCTGGTGGCGAACACCCCAGGTCCGCCGCGGCGCCCTCGGCGCCGCCTGATCCGAGAGCCTATCCCCATTTTCGAAGAAGTCGAGGCTCTCGGTGTGCTCCGGCAGCGAGACCACCCGCGGCCGAAAGGCTTGACTGTGCATCAGATGACGTCGCTCTGACCCGGCTTCAGCCGCCAGGAGAACGGGCTCGTCTTCTCGTAGAGCCAGCGATACTGAGTGGTCATCTGCTCCGTGCGCGTAACCCGGAAGCCGCAGGCGGCAAAGGCGCCGAGCACGATGAAATCCACCAGCAGATACTGCAGCGAAAGCAGCGTCTCGTTGAACAGCGAGAAGGCCAGGAATCGAACCGCCAGCGTCAGGAGGAAGGTGAACCAGGCCAGCGTCCATAGCGGCCGCCAGGTGACGGCGCAGGCCCGTCCCGTCGACCAGGCCGCCCCGCCGCCCAGCACCACGACCAGGCCGAGGAACACCGCAAATGAAGATTCGTAGAGAATGCCCATTTCCGCCACCTCCGCTCAGTGCCGACCGCCTTCGAGATAGGCCGCCTGGACCTCCTCGCGAGAAAGCAATTCCTGCCCGGTTCCTGACATCGTGATCACGCCGTTGACCATGACATAGCCCCGGTGGGCCAGCTTCAGGGCGTGATAGGCGTTCTGCTCGACCAGGAACACCGTCAGGCCGTCAGCGCGGTTGAGCTCCCGGATCGCCTCGAAGATCTGCTTGACGATCAGCGGGGCCAGCCCGAGCGAAGGTTCGTCGAGCAGGAGCAGCTTCGGCCGACTCATCAGCGCGCGGGCGATCGCCAGCATCTGCTGCTCGCCACCCGAAAGCGTGCCGCCACGCTGTGCCTGGCGTTCCTTCAGCCGCGGGAACAGGGTGAACACGCGGTCGAGATCCTCGTCGAAAAACTGCGGGTCGGCGCTCGCCGCCCCCATCTGAAGGTTCTCGATCACGGTCATGCGCGGGAAGATCCGCCGCCCTTCCGGCGACTGGGCGATCGACATGCGCATGATCTCATGCGTCGGCATGCGGGTGATATCGGTACCGGCGTAGTGTATCTCGCCGGCGCTTGCCTTCGGATCGCCGCAGATCGTCATCATCAGCGTCGACTTGCCGGCCCCATTGGCGCCGATCAGGGTCACGATCTCGCCCTGATAGACATCGAGGTCGACACCCCGCAGCGCGATGATCTTGCCGTAATAGGTCTCGACGCCGCGGACCTTGAGAAGCGGTTCGCTCGCCGTCACAGACCGACCTCCTCTTCCACTTTCTCAACTTCCTCGTCATCGACACCCAGATAGGCGGCGATCACCTTCGGGTCGTTCTTCACCACATCGGCCTCGCCGTCGGAGATCTTCTCGCCATAGTCGAGCACGATGACGTGATCCGAGATTTCCATCACCACCGACATGTCGTGCTCGATCAGAAGCACCGACGTGTCGTGTTCACGGCGAATGAAGTCGAGCAACGTGTTCAGCTCCAGGCTCTCCTTCGGGTTGAGCCCGGCCGCCGGTTCGTCGAGGCACAGGAGTTCCGGCTTCGTGCACATGGCGCGCGCGATCTCCAGGCGCCGCTGGGCGCCATAGGGCAGATCGGCGGCCGGATGATCGGCGCGGGCAAGAAGGTCGGTCCGGTCAAGCCAGTAGCGCGCCAGGTCGACCGCCTCCGTCTCGGCACGGCGGTAGGTCGAAAGACCGAACACGCCCGCAAACGAGTAGCCGGAAGCCAGCATAAGCGGGTTATGCTGGGCCACCATCAGGTTTTCCAGCACCGTCATGCCGCCGAACAGCCGGATGTTCTGGAACGTCCGGGCAACGCCCGCCGCAGCGGCAATCTTGAAGTCCGGCATGCGCTCCAGCAGGAAGTACTCGCCCGATTTCCGGCGCATGACGAGCCGGCCTTCGGTCGGTTTGTAGAAGCCGGTGATGCAGTTGAACACCGTGGTCTTGCCGGCGCCGTTCGGCCCGATCAGCGCGGTGATGTCGCCACGACCGACCGAGAACGACAGGTCGTTGACCGCGACGAGGCCGCCGAAGCGCATCGTCAGATGCTCGACGGCAAGCACGGGGTTGGTCTCCCAGGTGCTCATCCGTGGCCCTCCTGAACGAGATCGGCAGATATGCCCTTGACGTTCTTGGACAACGCTACCGACGGCGCCCGTGTCGCAATGAGCCCGCGCGGCCTCCACACCATGATCACCACCATGAGCAGGCCGAAGACCAGCATGCGGTACTGTTCGAACTCACGGAACGCCTCGAAGCCGCCGATCATAACGATGGCGGCAATCACCACGCCGATCTGGCTGCCGAGCCCGCCGAGCACGACGATCGCCAGCACCACCGCCGATTCGATGAAGGTGAAGCTCTCCGGCGAGACGAAGCCCTGGCGCGTTGCGAAGAACGAGCCGGCGAAGCCGCCGAACATGGCGCCGATCGCGAAGGCGGTGAGCTTGGTGTTGGTGGTGTTGATGCCGAGCGAGCGGCACGCGATCTCGTCCTCGCGCAGCGCCTCCCACGCCCGGCCGACCGGTAGCCGGCGCAGCCGCATCGTGACGAAGTTGGTCATCAGCGCCAGGATCAGGATGAGATAATAGAGGAAGATGATGCGATGGAGTGAGCTAAACTCCAGACCGAAGGTCGCGGCAAAGCCCCCCTCACCGCGCTCGAACTCCAGTCCGAAGAAGGTTGGCCGCGGCACACCGGAGATGCCGTTCGGCCCGCCGGTGAAGTCGTACCAGTTGAGCAGAACAACCCGAATGATTTCGCCGAAGGCCAACGTCACGATTGCCAGGTAGTCGCCACGCAGCCGCAGCACCGGAAAACCGAGGATGATGCCCCAGAATGCGGCCAGGATGCCCGCAAGCGGGAGGCAGATCCAGAAGCCGAGCCCGAAATAGTGCGCCAGCAGGGCGTAGGAATAGGCGCCGACCGCATAGAAGGCGACATAGCCGAGGTCGAGCAGTCCGGCGAGGCCGACCACGATGTTGAGGCCCCAGCCGAGCATGATGTAGGTCGTCACCAGGATGGCGAGGTCGAGATACTGCCGCGAGCCGCGCGAGCCGAAGAAATAGATCATCAGGAACGGCAGCGCGAAGGCGACCGCCAACAGCAGTGGCCGAAGCACCGGCGCGACGGCGGCGCCCAGGCGCTCCTGGCTCGGCACCAGCCTGCCGAGCGTCGCGGTGGCCGGCGAATCCGCCTTCCACACGAAGAGGTTGAGCAGCAGGCGCCCGCCGAACACGATCGCCACCGCGATCGCCACGGCCCCCCACCGGTATTCGATCGAGAGGCCGCCGACGTCGACGTTGGTCCTCATCCCCATCAGAAGGGCGAACAAGGCAAAGGCCACGAGCGCGCCCACCGCCGCGTCCTTCAACGACGCGGCAATCTTGTTTTCAGCCATCGCAGCCATGTCAGACCTTCTCCACTTCCGGCTTGCCGAGCAGGCCCGACGGCATGAAGATCAGCACGATGGCAAGGATCGAGAACGCAGCCACGTCCTTGTATTCCACCGAGAAATAGCCCGACCAGAAGGTCTCGATCAGCCCGATCAGCAGCCCGCCCAGCATCGCGCCGGGCAGCGAGCCGATGCCGCCGAGCACCGCGGCCGTGAACGCTTTCACGCCGGCGAGGAAGCCGATGTAGAAGTCGATGACGCCGTAGTAGAGCAGGAACATCAGCCCCGCCACGGCAGCCAGCCCCGCCCCCATCACGAAGGTGAGCGAAATCGTACGGTCGACATTCACCCCGAGCAGCGCCGCCATCTTGCGGTCCTGTTCGCAGGCGCGCTGCGACCGGCCGAGTGAGGTCTTGTTGATGAGGTATGTGAAGCCGACCATCAACACTACGGTCATCACGATGATCAGGATCTGTACATAGGAGAGCTGAACGGTGAAGGCCCCGTTCGCCGTCTCGGCCTCGGCCACCCTGAAGCCCCCGGGGATCATCGGCGGGATAGGCTTGTTGCGCGCCCCCTGCGAGATCTGGACAAAGTTCTGCAGGGCGATCGAGGCGCCGATCGCCGTGATCAGCGGCGCCAGGCGGAACGAGCCGCGCAGCGGCCGATAGGCAACCCGCTCGACCGTCCAGCCCCATGCGGCCGTCAGCGCCATGGCGATCGCCGCAATCAGAATCAGCATGACGATCAGGAGCAGGAGTGGCGTCGCCGCGGTGACGCCAAGCGCCACGATCAGGATCAGCGCGATAAAGGCGCCGATCATGAAGATGTCGCCATGGGCGAAATTGATCATGCCGATGATGCCGTACACCATCGTGTAGCCG
>CAYXAA010000030.1:0-54358 GCA_964462985.1 uncultured Hyphomicrobiales bacterium
GAAGCGCGACCATCGCCGGCTCGGCCGCGAGATGGACCTGTTCCACTTCCAGGAAGAGGGTCCGGGCGTGGTGTTCTGGCACCCAAAGGGCTGGACGCTGTTCCAGTTGCTCGTCGCCTACATGCGGCGCCGGCTCGAGGCCGACTACGAGGAGGTCAACGCGCCGCAGGTGCTCGACACCTCGCTGTGGGAGACCTCCGGTCACTGGGGCTGGTATAAGGAAAACATGTTCGCCGTTACCTGCGCCGATCCGGAGGCGGAGGACGAGCGCGTGTTCGCGCTGAAGCCGATGAACTGCCCCGGCCATGTCCAGATCTTCAAGCACGGGCTGAAGAGCTACCGCGATCTGCCGCTCCGGCTCGCGGAGTTCGGCGCGGTGCACCGCTACGAGCCGTCGGGCGCAATTCACGGCCTCATGCGGGTGCGCGGCTTCACTCAGGACGACGCCCACATCTTCTGTACCGAAGAGCAGATGGCCGAGGAGTGCCTGAAGATCAACGACCTGATCCTCTCGGTCTACGAGGACTTCGGCTTTCACGAAATCGTCGTGAAGCTGTCGACCCGTCCGGAAAAGCGCGTCGGCACCGATGCGATGTGGGATCATGCCGAGGCGGTGATGCTGGACGTGCTGAAGAAGATCGAGGCGCAGTCAGGCAATCGGATCAAGATCGGTATCCTCGAAGGGGAGGGCGCGTTCTACGGTCCGAAGTTCGAGTACACGCTGCGTGATGCGATCGGGCGCGAATGGCAGTGCGGCACGACCCAGGTCGACTTCAACCTGCCGGAGCGCTTCGGTGCCTTCTACGTCGACAGCGACGGCGAGAAGAAGACGCCGGTGATGATTCACCGCGCGATCTGCGGTTCGATGGAGCGGTTTCTCGGGATCCTGATCGAGAACTTCGCCGGTCATTTCCCGTTGTGGCTGGCGCCGCTGCAGGTCGTGGTGGCGACCATCACCTCCGAGGCGGACGACTACGCCCGGTCGGTCCATGCCGCCCTGAAGAAGGCAGGCCTGAGGGCCGAGCTCGACCTGCGCAACGAGAAGATCAACTACAAGGTCCGCGAGCATTCGCTGGCCAAGGTTCCGGTCATCCTCGTCTGCGGCAAGCGCGAGGCCGAGGAGCGCACCGTCAACATCCGCCGGCTCGGCTCCCAGCAGCAGCAGGCGCTGACCCTCGATCAGGCGGTGGCGGCGCTTTCAGAGGAGGCGGTGGCCCCGGATATGAAGCAGGCGGCTGCGGCCGGCGCCGCCGCCTGAGCTCGATACGAGGGGCGGCTCGCATCCCAGGACGGGCCGTCCTCTTGTCCTTTCATCACAATGTCACACGGCGGGCGCTAATTGCGCATTTGTCCGAAAGCGCCCACCGGCAGAACAAGTCTTGCACCACGCCGCATTCAGCTACGCGAATCCCGAGCACCCGCGCTTAAAGCGCTGGATCATCCGCACGGTCGAGGGTCTGTCGGGCCGCCGGCAGTTGCTCGCCCTCTACGACACCTGGAAGACTGCGATTGTCGGCCAGTCGCAGTGGGTCTGGAGCGACCTGCTCGCGCTCATTAACCTCAAGGTGGATCTTTCAACCGGCGACTGGCCGCCGAAGAACCTGCCCGACGGGCCACTGGTGATGATTGCCAACCATCCGTTCGGCATCGGGGACGGCCTGGCAGTCCTGTCGCTCGCCGAGCAACTCGGCCGGCCCTACCGGATCCTGATCAACAACGAACTGCTTAAGGTGCCGGAGGTCCGGCCCTATTCGCTGCCGGTCGATTTCGAAGAGACCGAGGCGGCGCTGCGCAACAACATGAAGATGCGCGCCGAGGCGCTGGAGCTTTTGAAGGATGGCGTGACTATCATCGTCTTTCCCGGCGGCGGTGTTGCCACCGCGCGGCGGCCGTTCGGCCGTGCCGAAGAACTGCCGTGGAAGACCTTCGCCGCCAAGATGATTCGCTCGTCACGGGCGACCGTGCTGCCGTTGTTTTTCGAGGGCCAGAACTCGCCCCTATTCCATTTTGTCTCGAGATTCTCCCTGACCCTGCGGCTCGCGCTTCTGGTGCGGGAGTTTCGACGCATCGTCGGTTCGGCCATCGCCGTACGGATCGGCGATCCGATCTCTTACGATGAACTCGCGGTCCTCGGCGACCAAAAGGCGATGATCGAGCACCTGCAGCATCGGGTGTTGTCACTCGCCCCGCCGCGGCGGCGCGGCCGGAAAGTCGGGTGCTGATCGCCAAGGACGGTACCCGGAACAAGTGCGTTTGTGGCTCGTTGGCCGGGCATGCGGTTCCTCGCGATCATCTTGACCGGGCTGGCGCTCGTCGCTCCCGCGGCGCACGCATTCGAATTGCTGAACAAGATCGGGTTGCCGCGGGAAGAGTATTTCACCGTGCAGCAGATCTATAGCGGGTGGTGGATCGTCGGGCTTCTGCTTCCGCTCGCGCTCTTGGCGAACATGGGGAACGCCGTGTCCTTGAGGCGGGACGTGACTGCAATGGGGCTGTCGATCGCAGCCGCTGTGCTGATCGCCCTGAACCTGATCATCTTTGTGGTTTTCACGCAGCCCGCGAACGCGGCCACGCAGAATTGGGCGGTCCAGCCCGACGACTGGAAAGCCCTTCGTAGCCAGTGGGAGTACTCTCACGCCGTCAATGCCGGCGTGACCTTCCTCGCCTTCTGCTGCGCCACGCTCGCGTCCCTGCGATAGGACGCGGTGTCTTCGGCGAAAGCTCTCAATTATCCTTTCGCGCCAGCACCTCGACTTCGCGATGCTGGCCGCCCTCGACGGTGAAGTCGCGGCTGAACAGCTCGCCGTGGTTCTTTGCGACGACCTGATAATCGCCGGAGGCCAGCACAAAGGTCGGGAAGGCGCCGTTGCCCTCGACCACGACATCGCCCGACGGGGTCGTGACCGACCAGGCGGTGTCGGCGAGCGCCTCGCCGCCTTCCTGGTTGACGAGCTTGAGCGTGATGTTCGCGGCGTTGTGGTAGAGCGTCGCCTCTGTCAGCTTCCCCGGCTCGATCCGGATGTCGGCGCGAACCACCGCATTCACGGAGCCGTAGCGACTGACGACGTGGTAGGTGTCGGCATTGAGACGCACGATGCTGCCGGGGCGCACATTGGCGGCGACGAGGCGTCGCTCGCCCGTGTTGTCGAAGGTGGTGTCGTAGATGTCGAACAGAACCGCATCCATCGGCAACGGCATGTCCTGCGACAGCTCGGCATCCAGCTTCACGCCGCCCGCGTTCAGGACCACCGTCTGGCTCTTAACGCCGGGCCGCACCACGACCCGGGTCGTGGTCCCGGCGTGTCCGAAGGAGGTGTGGACGAGATAGGTGCCGGGATCGAGCCGGAACTCCGCGTCACCGCCGGCGGCGGTGGCGACAAGGTCGAGCTTGCCCTGGGTGTTGATCGTCTCGGAATAGACCCGCCAGACCAGGCCGCTCGACAGCGGCTCGCCTTCCTCGGTCAGCTTGGCCACCATGTAGAGCACGCCTTCCGTGCCGGTGTCGGGCAGGCCCGTGCCCAGAGGCGCGGCCGGAGCATAGGGCATAGCGCTCGGCGGCAGGTCTTCCATGACGCCACCTTCCAGCAGCGCTCCGAGCGGTGGCGCAGAGGTGGCGGCCTCCACTGAAGGCTTGGGTTTGGGAAGTACAATCTCCTCGGCGGCGGCAGGCGACAGCAGGGCGGCGGCGAAGACGACAGGCAGGATCCAGCGAGCGATGGCTCCGACCGTTGACCTCATTCCGGGCTCCTTCCGCGTCCCTCCCCAGACGGCAGCAACCGGCTGGACTCAGAGTCTCTTTTCATTCCTGGTGTTGAAGACCGCAAAACTGGGGCTTTTTCAAGTCTTAATGCAGCCGGCCTGCCCGGACGTGGACTTCGCTGCCGAAGGCCCCGGTCTGTCGCGGCGGCGTTGACGGGGCGGATTGACACCGCCCCCGTCTTCGCTACCTGTGGAGGGAGCCAGCTCAGCCAAGTCGGCGCCGGATCTAGGGCGCCGTATGCTTCATCATCCCTCACGACCGACGGACCCTTTCATGTTGCTTCAGGAAAACGCCGCCCTCGACCTGCTCCTGACCCGGCGTTCGCAGCCGGCGCACACCCTGGTCGATCCGGCGCCGGACGCCGGTGCGCTGGAGACCATTTTGACGGCGGCGGTACGGGTGCCCGACCATGGCAAGCTTGCTCCGTGGCGCTTTATCACCGTTCTCGGTGCGGCCCGCGCGGTGCTTGGCGAGCGGCTTACCGCGATTATCGAGGCCAAAGACGGACCACTCGATCCGTCGCGCCGCGACCAGGAGCTGGCCCGCTTTGCCAGGGCCCCGCTGGTCGTCATCGTCGTCAGCTGTGCGTCGGAGCATCCCAAGATCCCGGTCTGGGAGCAGGAGCTTTCGGCCGGCGCCGTGTGCATGAACCTGCTCCATGCTGCCCAGGCCATGGGCTTTGCCGGGCAGTGGCTGACAGGATGGCCGGCCTATGACGCCGAAGCGCTCGGCATCCTTGGTGTCCGCGCCGGTGAGCGGGTGGCCGGCTTCGTTCACTTGGGCACGGCGAGCCAGCCGCCGGTCGAGCGGCCGCGGCCACAGGTTGCCGAACTCGTCACCGAATGGCACGGAGCGTGAGGTCCCAATGTTTTACGAAACCGCCAACAACGACCACGGCCTGCCGCACAACCCCTTCAAGGCGATCGTGGCGCCGCGGCCGATCGGCTGGATCTCGACCGCTGATCGCGAGGGCCGCACCAATCTCGCGCCCTACAGTTTCTTCAATGCCGTCTGCGACCGGCCACCGATGGTGATGTTCTCCTCCAGCGGCCGCAAGGACTCGCTGAAAAACATCGAGGCGACGGGGGAGTTCGTCTGCAACCTCGCAAGCTACGATCTCCGTGAGCAGATGAATCGGAGTTCAGCGGACTTCGAACACGGAATCTCGGAATTCTCCGAAGCCGGCCTGGCGGCGGCGCCGTCGCGACTGGTCAAGCCGCCGCGCGTCGCCGAGGCGTTGGCGGCGCTGGAGTGTCGCTGCCTCCAGGTCATCCGGCCGGTCGATATCCACGGCCGGGCCGCTGACAACTGGATCGTGCTCGGCCAGGTGGTCGGGGTACACATCGACGAGCGGGCAATTGTCGACGGACGTTTCGACGTCACCTTCGCCCGGCCGCTGTCGCGCCTCGGTTACATGGACTACGCCGTTGTCGACGCCGTGTTTCCGATGGTGCGGCCCAAGGCGTGAGGCCCGGAGCTCTCCGCTGGAGATAGCTGCAGTTCACTCTCGCCGCGCGGCCAGCGCCCGAGCCAGCACCTTCTCGGCGCGGCGCAGGTGCGGGCGGTCGAGCATCTCGCCGTCGAGGCCGATGACGCCGGCGGAGCCGGCGGCCGCGAAGGCGTCGACGATGCGCTGGGCCTTGGCCGTTTCCTCTGCGGTCGGGGTGAAGACCTCGTTGATCACTGGAACCTGGGCCGGGTGGATCGCCAGCTTCGCCGTGAAGCCGTCGCGAAGAGCCTCGGCCGACTCGCGGCGCAGACCCTCCAGGTCACGGAAGCTGGTGAAGACGGTATCGACAGGCGCCGCCCCGGCCGCGACCGCTCCGAACAGGCAGAGCGATCGGGCGAGACGGTAGGGTTCGGTGAAGAGCCCATTGTCATCCCGGTTGGCGAGGGCGCCCAGGTCGGCCGAAAGGTCCTCCGCCCCCCAGGTCAGCCCGACGAGGCGCGGTGACGCGTTCTGATAGCTGCCGAGCCCGAACAGCGCCGCGGCCGTTTCGGTCGCCACCGCGACGATCTCCGTTGCGCCATCGCTGAGCCCGTTGACGGCCTCGTGGACGGAGATTTTGGCAGAAAGCTGGGTAACACTGGCGCCCGATTGCGACTTCGGCAGCATGATGCCGTCCGGACCGGACGGCATCACGGAAGTAAGGTCATCGTCGGCGAGCCCGGTGTCGAGCGCGTTGATCCGGACGAAGAGGCGCGGGCGGTCCTTTGTGTCGCGGTGGGCGGCAAGAAACTCGCCGGCCAGCTTACGCGCCGCGTCTTTTGCATCTGGCGAGACGGAATCTTCGAGGTCGATGAGCAGGACGTCGGCTCCGGAGGCCAGTCCCTTCTCCAGCTTTCGCGGGCTATCGCCCGGCACGAACAGCAGCGAGCGCATTTTCAGCCTCCCGGGATCTTGCGGCGCATGAAGGCCTGGCGCCGGCATATGGCGACGAGGATGTCGTGCTGGTTGAAAGCTTTGTGTTCAAACTCGACGATACCGGCATCGGGGCGCGACTTCGATTCGCGTTTTGCAACGACATCTGTCGTGCAGTGCACGGTGTCGCCTTGGAACAGCGGGTGCGGAAAGCGGACGTCGGTCATGCCGAGGTTGGCGATGGTGGTGCCGAGTGTCGTGTCATTGACGGAAATGCCGATCATCAGCCCGAGCGTGAAGAGGCTGTTCATCAGCGGCTGGCCCCACTCGGTCTGTGTTTCGCAGAAATGCCGGTCGATGTGCAGCGGCTGCGGGTTGAGGGTCATGTTCGAGAACAGCATGTTGTCCATTTCCGTAACCGTTCGGGTCAGGCTATGGCGGAACACCTGTCCGATTTCGAAGTCTTCGAAATAGAGACCCGGCACTGCTTCCTCCCGGCTTTTCTTTGGCAGAAGACGCGAGATCCTGTCGCGAATCAGATCCGTGCATTAACGTTGTGATGAAAACGGTGCATTGGCGGCCGAGGTCGAATTAAACATTTGTTAACCATTCGGCGCCGACTGTTAACGAACCCCTAAATTTCTCGGAATCGGGGAGACAGGATCATGAAGATAGCCGATTCCGTGGGCGTGTCCGCGCGTATCGAGCAGGCTTTTCATACTGCGAGCGCCTCCACGGGAACGTCATTCGACTATCTCGTCAAGACCGCCCAGCGCGAGTCGGCCTTCGATGAGGACGCCAAGGCCCGGACGTCGAGCGCGTCAGGCCTGTTCCAGTTCATCGAGAGCACGTGGCTCGAGACCGTCAAGGAGGCGGGGCCGCAGCACGGGCTCGCCCATCTCGCCGATCACATCGAGCGCACCGCGAGCGGACGGTATCACGTTGCCGATCCCAAGATGAGACAGGAGATTCTTGCGCTGCGCGACAATGCCGAGGTCGCCTCGGTGATGGCTGGTGCATTGACGCAGAAGAATGCCGCCTATCTCCGGCAGCACCTTGGCCGCGACCCGAGCGACGGCGAGCTCTATATTGCGCACTTTCTCGGGGCGGCCGGTGCGCGCAAGCTGATCGAGATGGCGCACAGCAATCCCGACCAGTCCGCCTCCGCCGTATTCTCCCGGCAAGCCAGGGCGAACAAGTCGATCTTCTTCCACCGCGACGGTGCAGCGAAGTCCATGTCGGAGGTCTATGCGGGGCTGGTCTCGAAGCACAATGACACGACCACCATGATCGCGCGCACCATGCGGCCCGAATTCTCGAAGGTTGCGGAGGTCGTGCCGGAGACGAAGCCGCTTGGTTCCGCCTCACCCACCGCGGTCGCCGATCTGTCGATGGGAGATCCAACCAACCACCGGGTGATGACGGCTTTTCGCGCGGCAGCCGAGGCGACTTCGCCGTTTCACGATCTGTTTCGCGATAGCGCCGGCGGACGAACCAGCCTCAAAGCGTCGTTTCTCTCGTCCTTTTCGGTTCAGGAGGAGGCCGCGGAGCGTCTGCCAATGCCGGGGGCGGTCTCCGGATCGGGCGACACGAGCGAGGAAGCGAGAGAGCCGAGATCTGCGCGTTCGCAGCAGTCTGCTTCGTCCGGCGGCGCTGCCGGCAAAGATGGCGAGGCAAGGGTCGGCCGTCAGGCGATCGACCTGACCGCGTTCCTGCGCTATCGGCCGCGGCCGGAACAGAAGGATCTGCTGCCGCCTGCATGACGAAGCGGGTTCGCTCGTGCTTGTGTCCGCATCCAGCCGGCGTCCAGAGCCTCCGATTATGGTGAACCGAACGTTAAGAGGTCGGGGATCATGATGGGTGGGTGCGGCCGGTTGGCCGCGGGGCGACGGGGCTGCGATCGCGCTATGATCATTCGAGATTTTCTCCGCTGGGTAGAGACTGCCCCGGTGGATCGGCGGGCCGATGCAACATGCGCGCTCGCCCGGGCCTATCTCTACTCATCCCTTAGCGCTGACGAACGAGAAGCCGCCGAGGCGGCGATGACGGTCCAGCTCGACGATCCCGCTCCCTTCGTCCGCATGGCTCTCGCCAGAGCCCTCGCCAAGAGCGACCGGGCGCCGCGCTCGATCATCCTCGCGCTCGTCGGTGACGTGGCGGACGTCGCTACAATCATTCTGGAGCAGTCTCCCCTCCTGCTCGACGGCGAACTGGTCGATCTGGTCGCAACGCTGGATGACCCCGGTCCCGTCGCAATTGCGCGCCGTCCCGTCGTCTCGGCCGCTGTATCCGGTGCCATCGCGGAAGTCGGATCCCTCGACGCCTGCCTGGCGCTGATCGGCAATCCGGGCGCCACCATCGCGCACTTCAGCCTCACGCGTATGGTTGAGCGCCACGGTGAGGCGTCCGCCCTGCGCGACGCGCTGATGGCCCGGCCAGACACCCCGCTCGACGTGCGCCAGATGCTCTTGAAGCGGCTCGGCGACATGCTGGCGGCCCATCCGCTGGTGCGCAGCGGGCTCAAGGGCGTGCGCGCCGATCGGGTCGTGACCGAGGCACGGGAGCGGGCAACCGTGGCGATGGCGAGCGATGCAACACCACGTGAGGCTGAGGCGCTGGTGGAACACCTGCGCGTCTCGGAACAGCTGACCGCCGCGCTGCTGCTGCGTGCCGTCTGCGCCGGCAACATCCGGCTGTTCGAGGCCGCCATCGCACGGCTCGCCGACATGACGCCGGCTAGGGTCTATGCCATGCTTTCCGACGCGCGGCCGACAATGCTGCGTGCGCTGCTCAGCCGCGCGGGCCTGCCCGAGCGGACGCACAACGCCTTCGTCGTTGCGATCGAGGTCTGGCGCGACCTGGAGCGCGAAGGCCTGAGCCCGGGCAATCCGGAGATGTCGCGGCGAATGATCGAACGGATCCTCACCCGCTACCAGGGCTTCGGCCGTGACGAACTCGACGATCTTCTGGGACTGCTGCGGCGCTTTGCCACCGAGGCTGCACGCGAAGCCGCCCGCGCCTATGTGGCGCGCACGTTGGCGGCGTAAGGGTCGCTTCCGGTCGCTTCCGCTCAGCCCTCCTCTACAGCTGCCGGCCCTCTACGGTCGGCGATGAACTCGTCCGTGACGAGGGCGAGGCGCTCTGCCAGCGCACGCCCGACCGCATTGTCGGTGTCGCGCGCGCGTTCGGCGACCATGGCGCGCACGGCCTCGACGTGCTGCTCGACAAGCTGGATGGGAATGTCGTCCGGCGGGACAACGTTCTCGATGAGGTGACAGAGATTGGCCGCCACCGTTCCGACAAGGGGGTAGCCGAGCGTTCCGGCCTGCCCCTTGATGTCGTGCGCGGCGCGGAACAGCGCATCGCACCGCTCTTTGGACATGCCCTTGGCCTCGATCGACCGCCATGCCTCCTGCAGGGTTGCGACCTCGTCGCCCATCCAGCCGTCGAACTCTCCGGACAGTCCAACAAGCGCCTCTTCGGCGGCCTTGATCGGATCGAATCGTGCGGCTTCGCGCCCGCTCAGGACGCGCACCTTGGAACGCAGGTCTCGAGGCGGCTTTACCACCTCGTAGTCGGCGTTGTCCTTCGGCGTCTCGCCCGCCATCCGAATTCTCTCCGTCTCGGACAAACCGTCCGCCAGCGTTCTCGTGCGCAGCCACATCGCCAGAGACTGCGGCCTTTGCCGATCACCTGGCAACCATCTTCAACCGGAACGGAGCGGCATTCCACCCCTTTGTCGGAGCCATTCCGGGAGCGGCATCGATCCACCGCACCTGGAACGCATTAGCGTCGCGCCGTCTTCAGTACCGGAACATCTCCGTCAGGATGCGCTCGTCCCAGCTGTGCTGGGCGTCGAACGCGATCAGGCTCTTGGCGTTGCGATCCTCGCGGATCGTCACCCGTGTTACGCGCCGGATCTCCTTGTGGTCGGCGGCAGCGCTGACAGGGCGCTTGTCATGTTCCAGGACGTCGATCTGCACGACGACGTGGTCCGGCAGCAGCGCGCCGCGCCAGCGGCGCGGCCGGAAGGCGCTGATCGGGGTGAGAGCGAGCAACTGCGCGTCGATCGGCAGGATCGGGCCGTGGGCCGACAGGTTATAGGCAGTGCTGCCGGCCGGCGTCGCGACCAGGACGCCATCGCAGATCAGCTCCTCGAGCCGGATGCGCCCGTCGACCGAGATCCGGAGCTTTGCGGCCTGGTTGGTCTGGCGCAGCAGAGAGACCTCGTTGATGGCAAGCGCATGGTGGATGGTGCCATGCTGGTCCACGGCTTCCATCACCAGCGGGTGGATCTCACCGATCGAGGCGGCGCGGATCCGCTCGATCAGCGCGTCCTCGGCGTATTCATTCATCAGGAAGCCGACGGAGCCGCGGTTCATGCCGTAGATCGGCTTGCCCGTGTTCATGAAGCGGTGCAGCGTCTGAAGCATCAGCCCGTCGCCGCCGAGCACGACGATGACGTCTGCGTCGTCCTCCTCTGAGCGGCCGTACCGGGCCTCCAGCGTCTTCAGGGCCGCCTCGGCCTCCTCGGTCGGGCTGGCAATGAAAGCAAGCCTTTCGATATGATCCCGTCGAGCGAGCATGCCGTCCTCCGCCATTCGGGAGGTAGCATGACGCCCGCCACCCGCAAAGCGACTTCTCAGTCCGGAGCCCGAGATGGCCGATCTCACGGATATCGTGCTGCTTTATGCCACCTTCCCTAATCTCGAGGCGGCCAGCGCCTCCGCGCGCCGCATCGTGGCCGAGGAGAAGGCAGCTTGCATCAACATGTGGCCGGGCATGCGTTCCGTCTACCGGTGGCAAGGAGCAGTGGAGGAGGCGGAAGAGGTCGTGTTTGTCGTCAAGACGACGAGGGCGCGCTCGTGCGAGGTCCGTGATCTGATCCTCGAAACCCATCCCTACGACGAGCCGGCGCTGGTCGAGATTCCGGTCTCCGGCGGGTCGGACAGCTACCTCGACTGGATCCGCGACAGCACTCGGGCGGGATGAGCCGCCGCCGACGCGATCGCCCCTACGGCTTGTACGCCGGGCGGGCCGGCACCGTTTTGAGATAGGCGGCGATCGCCTCACGGTCCTCGGCCGGAAGACGCGCCCAGTTCTCCTGGACCGCCGCCATGCTGCCACCGACAGAATCGTAGTCAGGGGTAAAGCCGGTCTCGAGGAAGTAGGCGATGTCGGACGCCGACCAGGAGCCGATCCCGCTGGGATCGGGCGTGATGTTGGGTACCGTGCCTTCGCCGCCTTCCGGGTTGGATGCGCCGGCGAGAAATCGGCTCTGGTCGAGCCCGCCGAGAGCATCGCGCGGGGTGTGGCACTCCGAGCAGTGACCGGGTCCCTGCAGCAGATAGGCGCCGCGTGCCACCGTCTCGTCCCAGTCGGGATCGGGGGTAAATGGCTTGCCGTCGAGATAAAGCAGCTTCCACAAGCCGACGCCGGGGCGGAACCAGTAAGGGAAATTCAGGTCGTGCCCGCCGACACGGTTGTCGGACGGCGGCAGGGTGGCGAGATAGGCCCTGAGGTCGAGCAGATCCTCGATCCGCATGCGCTGGTAAGACGTATAGGGGAAGGCCGGATAGTAATGGCGCCCATCGGGCGAGGTTCCCTTGACCATGGCCGACACGAAATCCGCGTCGGACCAGCCGCCGATACCTGCCTCCGGCGAAGGCGAGATGTTGGGCACGCGGAAGGTTCCGAACGGGCTCTTGAGCTCAAGCCCGCCGGCCAGCACAACCTTGTCGTCGTCCTTGGCGCCGGGAGCGGCGTGGCACGAGGCACAGCCGCCGGCCCAGAACATGCGCTCGCCATTCTCGAGGTCAGGCTTGTGGTCGGGCAGGGCCGACGCGTCGACTTTCACCGCTCGCGTTGCCCATAAGGTGGCGGCTGCGGCCAGCAGAAGGAGTCCGATCAGGGAAAACAGGCGTCGGCGGCGTGTCATGGTCCTTTGGGACGCTGTCGGGCGGAACCTGGTTCGCCGGACGCGAAGACGCAGCGGCGACGATTACCGAGCCGGCGCGCAGATCCCGTCCGTCCGCCGGCGTTTGCTAGTATCAGAGCGACGGCGCGGCGCAAGGTGCCACACCGTCTGCGGGCTCAGTTCTTTTCAACGCGATACGTCTCGTGACAACCCCTGCAGTTTTTCGCCACCGACCCGAACACACCCTTCAGGCTGTCGAGGCCATCCTTGGCCGCCGGAATCGCCTCGAGGGCAGCTGTCTCCATCTCCGCGGCGATCTTGTCGAAACCGGCCTTGTCAGTCCAGATCCTGGGAGCGGCCTCGGTGTCGCCGGTGTCGGTCCCCTCCGGAAACAGAAACGGCAGGCCGGCCGAACCGCTGTAGATCACCCGCAGCGCCAGTTCCGCCGTGACCGGATCGTATGGCATCTCGCCCTTGATCATCTTGCCGATCGCGCCAGCGCTTGCGCCGTAGGACTTCATGACATTCTGACGGGTCTTGATCGGATCGTCGCTGGCGCCGGCGGCCGAGGCTGCCACGGCCAGAACGGCTCCGAACGCCAATGAAGCGATTGTCCTGTACTGCATCAAAGTCTCCCGATTGGCCTTGGGCCGGTTTCGCGCGGCGGGCGGAACCGGCCCTCCGCTGATCACCGCATTCGCTGGCAGTCTCCATGCCGTCCAAGTCGTACGGCGGCCCGACTGTCTCAACTCCTCGACAAGGCCGGCAATTCACCTGATTTCACAATAGCGTTATGGGCTCTGTCGATGTGTTTGCTTAACCAAATCCACCGGTTTTGCCGGCTTCCGGTTTTAACCGGACGTCTACCGGCTGTTGCAGTCTAGCGTGCTCGGACAATCTGCGGCATCGTCGTCACCATCCTGCGACAGATCCGAATCGCACGAGGGGGAGCGTATGCCCGAATTCGACATGGTCCGTTTTTCGTTTGTCGCCGACGAGCTTCCCGAAGACACGTTTACGGTTCTGAGCTTCACGGGACACGAGGAGCTTTCGCGGCCCTTTGAGTACGTGATCGACATGTACAGCGACGATCCCGATATCGATGTCGACGCGCTGATCGGGAAGCCCGGAACGTTCGAGATCAACCACCTGGGACGCACCAGGCGGGTCAACGGCACGATCGCCCGGTTCTGTCTCGGCAACGAGATCATGGACGACTGCTACTTCTACAAAGCCGTCCTGGTGCCGCGGATCTGGCTGAAGAGCCTCTCGCGCCACAATCAGATCTTCCAGGACATGAGCGTCATCGACGTGCTGCGGATCGAACTGACGGGAACCCGCGGCAAGGGGATCAAGGATCATTCGGCGCTCAATCTTGTCGAAGGACAGGATTTTCAGTTCCGGCTCGCCGGCAGCTACCCAACGCGCGAGTATATCGTTCAGTGGAACGAGACCGAACTCGACTTCTTCCACCGCCTCCTGGAGCGGGAGGGGCTCTACTACTACTTCGAGCAGGACGATGACCGCGAACGGATCGTGATATGCGACCGCAAGGTCTTCCTCCCGGCTTTTCAGGACACAGACACCTTCAGGTTCGCCGCCTGGCGGGCCACGCGAACAACTCGAGAGCCGGTGATCCAGCGGCTGATGTCAAGCCACAGTTTGGCGCCCAAGCAGACGGTGTCGACCGACTACAACTATGAAACGCCGCATCTCCTACTGCAGGGGACTGCCCATATCGACGATCAGGGCATCGGCGTTGTCAGCGAGTATGGGCAGCAGCTCTTCACCATGAACGAAGCCAAGAACTACGCCACGCTGCATGCCGAGAGCTGGCAGGCCGGGCGTGTCGTCTTCGAGGGCGACAGCGACTGTCATGTCCTTACCCCTGGATACGAGTTCGGGCTCGAGGGCCACTTCCGCTCGGCGTACAACAAGCGTTTTCGCGTGATTTCGCTTCGCCACGAGGGCACGATCGAATCGAAGGGCCAGTCGGACATTCGCTCCGATACCGGCCGGCACGGACGCTATTCCAACAGCTTTGAATGCGTCTACGACGATGTCGAAATCCGCCTGCCGCGGCGGACGCCCTGGCCCAGGGTAGAGGGCCTGATCAATGCCACCATTGATGCCGAGGGCGGCGGCGGCATGCCCGAAATCGATGAGCAGGGCCGGTACAAGGTCCGCTTCTTCTTCGATCTGAGCGGCGCGGCCGACGGCAAGGCGTCGATGTATCTGCGTCTCGCGACACCGTTCGGCGGGCCGAATGAGGGGCTCCATTTTCCGCTGCGCAAGGGGACGGAAGTGCTTGTCGCCTTCATCAACGGCGATCCCGATCGACCGGTGATTGCCGCCGTCGCGCCGAATCCGAAGACGGTCAGTCCCGTGACCTCGATCAATCCGACGACCTATGTAACCCGCACGCCCGGGGGCGTGACGACGGCTATGGGCAACAGGCTCAGCCCGGGCGGGGCCGGCGGCGAAGGTCAGATGGGCGGCGATCATCTGCGCCGGGCACCCGCAGAAGTCCGAAGACCGGAACCTGTCGCCACCGCGCGACAGAATGAGGCCGCACCGGCACTCGCAGAAGCCGATGCCGACACCCTCAAGGATATGCCGCCGGCCCAGCAATTCGGCGACGACTCCGACGTCAAGTCCAACGTCGGGGCAAACTACACCGGCACCCTGGTATGCGACGACTCCGGCAAGCCCATAACCTACACCCGCTACGGCGAGTCGCCTGAAGGCTACGAGCCCTTCATGACGGTGGAGGACAACCGGACGTACACGATGGACGAGGATCCGGCCGAGTCCGCGTTGTTCTCGCTGGTCTATGGCGGTCGGTTCAACGTCACCCACGGCAGCATCGAGGACGCTCAATGCGACGACAGCCTGGGCCAGACCATCAAGTGGACGAAATCGTGGAACAGCGGTCTCGGGGCGTGGCGTGAATTCACTTACCAGTATGCCAAGGACACCTGCGTTACCGTCGGCGACAAGGAAGAGGCCTTCATCGGCAATTCCGCCGAGTTCAAATTCGGCACGTCATTGGATGTCGCCGTGACTGCTTCGGCGGACGTAAAGCTGCTGACGTGCTTTGAATACAATCTTGGCTACAAGTTCGCGTTTGGCAAACTCAACACTTTCGAGGGCACGACCGGGACATCGGTTGAGGTCCACGGCCAGAAGGACATGATCGCCGGCGACGAGATCGTCATCGGCGTTTCGCCCGTGGCCGACGGTACAGGAGAAATGGACGCCCTTGCGATGGTCGGGGTAGGCGCGGCCGTCGGCTCGGCACTGGCGGGGTACACGGCCATCACCGCGGTTACAACGTTCAACGAGGACAAGGTCTCGGGCGGGCTGGAACTCATCGATACGGCGACGATGTCGGCAACGATCGCGGCGAACATCGCCGGCTACGCCTCCTATGCCCGCAATCTTGCGGTCGCTGAGGCGATGAAGGCGAACCTTGGCGGCCTGCAGCCGCTGATCAAGATGACCCAAACGTCGCTGACGATCTCCTGCGGAGGCTATACGCTGTCGATGAGCGCGGCGGGGGTCAACATCAGTTTTGAGGAGGTGACCTTGTTCGAAGTGAACGGGGTGTCGGGGACCACCACGATCAACGCTCTACCGTCGGTCTACACCTTCTCCAGAACCGGCGCCACCTTCGAAGCCGAAGCCTCCATGTTGTCGGTCAGTACCTCCGGTATCACCGCGAACGGCCCGGAGGTCTCGTTTACATCCATGGGAACGGGGCTGTTCGAGGCCGCCGGTGGAGTGACCGTGCAGCCACTCGCCAACCTCGGCGGGTAGAACGCTCGCCGCGCCGCCTCGATGCTTCGCCTTCGCGAAAGATTACGAGCTTTTAAGGTGCATTAGACGCCGTAAACGCCGATATCCTGACGAGGAAGAGCATTGGGTAGCGCGGCGAAGATTTCGTGAGTTAAAGTTGAGCGTCGGTCTGCCTTGATGCTGTTTGAAGGTACGATCCGACATTCGGACCAGAACGCGCATGGTGGTCCGAAGAGGCAGCCGAGGCTGGGGGCGTCCGATGAAGTATCTGACGAATTCTTCGCTGCTTGCCGCCTGGATGCCGGCCCGGGTCCAGCCCGGGCGCTGGTCGCTGACGGTCGTCGTGAAGGGCAGCTACCGCATCAAGCACGAGGCCGGGGCGGAGCCGCTGTCGCTCAAGGAGCGGCTGATGCCGATGGGCGACATCCGCAAGGACAAGGGCGGCCCGCTCGTTTATCCGAGCGACTTCGCGCCTTTCAAGCCCCGCGCCGACATCCTGCTCAAGGGAACGGCATCGGCGCCGGAGGGCAAACCGGTACCGGCGCTCAAGGTCGGCCTTCAGGTCGGCGACTGGGTCAAGGTGCTCGACGTCTTCGGTGACCGCTATTGGGTCGGCGAAGGTAAGGCCCATTTTTCCGATCCCGTTCCGTTCACCGAGGTGCCGCTTGGCTGGGAGAATGCCTTCGGCGGCCCGGATTACAAGATGAACCCGTTCGGCAAGGGGATCGAGGCGGCGGCAGACAGCAACGGCCGGATCTTCTATCCGCTGCCGAACATTGTCGATCCGCACCATCCCATCCGCCACAGCGAGGACCGGCCGGCGCCGGCCGGCTTTGGGCCGATCGACATGACCTGGCCGCAGCGCCAGCCACGAACCGGGACCTACGACAGCGCCTGGCTCAAGGAGTACTGGCCGGGCTATCCGGCCGACTTCGACTGGACGTCATGCAACGCCGCGCCGGCCGACCAGCGGATCTCCGGCTATCTGAAGGGCGACGAGAGCATCGAGGCCATGCATCTCGATGCCGAGGTTCCGTACTTCCGGTCCACGCTGCCGGGTATCCGGCCGCGGGCGCTGCTGCGCGACATGGTTGCAGACGAGGCCGGACGGTATCCGAAGAACGCGGCCGGCACCTGTCGTGAGGTTCCGCTGCGGCTCGACACGCTGTGGCTCGACATGGACGAGAAGGTGCTCGTCCTGGTATGGCGCGGCCTTGCCGAGGTCCGCAGCCGCGACTTCAAGGAAGTGTCGCATCTTTTTGTCGCCGAGGAGCCTTTGGCAAGCGAGCCGGCATCGACGGACAGCCACATCGCTGCATTCCAGGCGCTGCTGGAGGCGGAGCGGCGCAAGACGGCGCGGGCGGTGATTGCCGAGGAACGCAAGACGGCCGCGGCGGCTGCGCCCGAGCCTGCCGTTGCCGCGGCCGAACCCGGCGACGAGCAGCAACCGGAGCCGGATCCGATGCCGCCGGAGCTTCGAGCGGAGATGGAGAAGCTCACGAAGGAAGGCCGGGAACAGCTTTCCAAGGCCGGGCTGCCGCCGGAGATCGTCGCCCTGTTCAAGCCCGAAGGCGACATGGAAGCGTTCTTGACCAAGGTCAACGAGCATCTCGGCATCACGCCCGAGAAGGCGGCCGAGGCGATGAAGACGGCGCAGGACAAGGTCAAGGCCGACTTCGTCAAGGCCGGCGTCGACCCGGCGCTGGTCGAGGAAATGTTCGCCGAGCCGGAGGCCGCCCCGGCTCCTTCGCCTGAGCCCGAGCCGGAGGAGCCGCCGCTCGACGGACGGCGCGTGGCGGCGGGCGTGGCCGCAGGCGAAAGTTTCGCGGATGCCGATCTGTCCGGGCTGGACTTCACCGGGCTCGATCTTACGGGCGGCGATTTCAAGAATGCGCTGTTCGACGGTGCGCGGCTCGACAAGGCAATCTTGCGGGGGGCCGATTTGTCCGGTGCGGTGCTTCAGGGTGTATCGGCTGCGGAAGCGGATTTTTCCGGTGCAACGGCAGCCGGCACGACATTCACGAAGGCAAGGCTCGCCGGGGCGCACTTCGTCAGAGCGGAGCTCAAGGGTGCCCGATTCGACCAGGCGGATGCATCTTCTGCGGCCTTTGCCGGTGCCGCCGCGGCCGGTACGACCTTCCGTCAGGCGCGTCTGACCGCGGCCGACTTCAGCGATGCCGTGCTCGACAAGACCGACCTTCAAGGTGCCGTGCTCGACAGTGCCCGTTTTCCCCGGGCATCCATGATCAAGGCAACGCTGGACGATGCCGCCGGCGCGGCAGATTTCTCCGGGGCCGACATGACAGGCGTCCGTGCCGGACGCGGCGCGAATCTGCGCCGCTCGACGTTCCGGTCGGTCAAGGCCGAAAAGAGCTGCTTCATCGGCGCGGATCTGCGCGAATGCGACTTCGCCTACGCCGATCTCGCCCAGTCCAATTTCTCCGATGCGGTGCTCGCCGGCGCTCATCTCGAAGCGGCCGACCTGACCAAGGCCGACCTGACCCTGGCCCAGCTCGGCAAGGCGCGACTGGTGCTGGCGAATCTGTTCCAGGCTCGGCTGGAGCGGGCCGACCTGCGGCTAGCCGACCTGCGCGGCGCCAACTGCTTTCAGGCAGAATTCTGGGACGCCAGGGTTCTCGGCGCGGACTTTACCGGCGCCAACATCAAGCGAACCAAGCTGGTGCATCCCGACTTCGACTTCGAGGGGGTTTCCTGATGGACGCGCGGGAAATCGAAACCGTCCTTGCCGCCGTCCGGGCTGGGGACAAGGTTGAAACGCCCTTGTTCCAGCAGGCGGATCTGACGGGACGTGACCTTTCGGGCCTCACCTTCAATGGCTTCATGTTTCTCGAGGCAGACCTGTCGCGCGCACAGTTGAAGGGCGTGGTTTTCGAGCAGTGCATTTTCCAGCGCTGCCGCTTCGAGAAGGCCGATCTCGGCGGCGCCCGGTTCGACACCTGCATGATCCAGGGCATGCCGGTCGAGGCCTTCGAATCGCAAACGGAGGCGGTGGCCGAGGGGCCTTATGACCGAGCGCTGTCACAACTTCTGGCAGGTTTGCCGAAGGAGTTCAGCACCGCGCCGACTGTGTGCGATATGGTCCTTGCAGGCGCCGACCTGACCGGTTGCGCCTTTAAGTCCTGCGAGATCGCGTTTGCGGATTTCACCGGGGCAAATCTTGTTCGAGCCACGCTTGAAGCCGTCGGGCTCCGGGACGTCCGGCTCGGCGGTGTCGAGGCAGGCGACAGCAGCTGGACGGATTGCCGGGTGGAGCATTGCGACCTTGACGGTACCCGGCTGCGCGAGGCGATCTTCCGCCGCCACCAGTTCCGCGACACCAGGCTGCGGATGGCGGACCTTTCCGCCGCCCGGCTCGACAGCGTCACCTTCACGCGCTGTGCCATTGACGGAATGCGGATCGACGAGGCGGAGCTGAAAGGCGTCAGCTTCGCCGCAACGACGCCCAACCGGCTCGATCTGTCGACCTGCCGCACGGAACATCTGTCGGCGGCCGGATTCGATCTGTCGGCTTCCGGTCGGCTCTCTGGCGATCATACCAAGGGCAATCTGTCGGGCTGCAATCTCACAGGCATCGACTTCGGCGGCGCCACTCTCGCCGGGCTGTCGTTCAAGGGTTGCGACCTCACCGGCGCACGGTTTTCCGGCGTCGACCTCAGCGGCTGCGACTTCTCCGACGCGATCCTCGTGCGGGCCGACTTCCGGCAGGCAACGCTGGCCAAGGCCGACCTCGAGGAGCTCGATCTCAACGGCTGCTGCTTTGACGGCGCCGTGCTCAGGGGCGCGGCGCTGGCAAGGGCATGGCTTCAGGACGTGTCGCTGCGGGAAGCGGACCTTTCCGGGGCAGACCTTACCGAGGCAGTCCTGCCCCTGGCCGACCTTTCCGGCGCCAACCTTACCGGCGCCACTCTCGACCGCAGCGACCTGCGCCGCGCGCGATTGCTCGAAGCGAAGCTGGACGGGGTGCGGGCAAGCGACGCCTCTGCCGCCGGTGCCGACTTCTCGCGTTCCAAGGTGGCCTCGGCGAGCTTCGCCGGCTCGGATCTCAGCCAAGCACGGTTCATAAGCGCCGAGCTCTCCGCGATACGGCTGTCCGGTGCCAAGCTGGCAGGAACCCGTTTCGATCAGGCCGTCATCACCAAGTCGTCGCTCGACGGAATTGACCTGTCGTCGGCGACCCTGACCGGAGCGTCGCTGGCCTCCTGCAGCTTCAAGGGCACTTCGCTCAAGGGCCATGATTTTTCAGGGACGGCGTTCAAAAAGGCCAATTTCTCGGAGGCAGACCTGTCCGATTGCGTGTTCGACCGTGCGGAGCTCACCGCCTGCAATTTCGGCCAGGCTCGCATTCACAATGCTTCGTTCGTGCGGGCACAGGCGGCCGGCTGCAATTTTACCGGCGCCGTCCTCGAGCATGTCAACATGGTTCGGGGCGTGTTCCGGCAAAGCCTGTTTCTGGAAGCCAAGGTCAGGCTGTGCGACTTCCGTGAGGCCGATCTGGAGAAGGCGGTATTTCAGAAGGCGGAAGTCGAGAACTGCCGCTTTGCGGCCGCAAATGTTTCTGCCGCAGATTTTTCCGGTGCATTGCTCGATCAGGTCAACTTCACCAATGCGTCAGCCGATCTGGCGAGCGTGCATGCAGCAAGGCAGCGCGAGGCGCTGTGGATCGGTGCCAGCACGAAGAACCTGCGCAAGACGGACCAGGAACTGCTTGAGGCGGAGCGCTGGCGTCCGCCACGGCCAACTGCAGTCGCAAACGAAGAGGGCGCACGATGAAGACCTTGGCCTCAAGGCCCGCCGCGGCGTTCGCGGCGGCGGCCACCGATGGCGGGACGATCCGCGCCCGGGTGCTACTCGTCTTCGACGACGGAACGGCGGATGTGGAGGTCGGTGACGACCGTCTGCATGTGACGCTGACGCAGGCGACGCAGGCTGTCAGACCAACAGACGACGTTCTGGTGCTCACCGCGTCGGACGGAGCCGCGTTTGCGGTGGCGGCGCTGACGCTGCGGCCCGAGCCGAACGAGCTCCGCCTCGCCGGCGGTGCAGTCTGCCGCAAGACGACGGGTCCGGAGGGAGAACGCCTTGCGCTCTCCGACCGCTCCGGCCGTGTAATCGCCGAATATGACGGTGACGCCGACCGGCTGATCCTGCACGCCGGCACCGGCGATCTGCTGCTGGCCGCGCCGGCCGGCAGGGTCGACATCGTTGCCGGTGCCGGGCTCGGCCTGACCAGTGCCCGGGAAGTCAGCGTTGATGCGCCGGCGCTCCGGACCAGCGTTTCGACCGCCGTTTTCGAGGCCGGTGAGGTCACCGCCCGCGCCCGCAGTTTCTCGGGAACGGTCGCGCAGGTCAGATCCAGGGTCGACAAGCTGGTGCAGACGGTCGGCCGGATGATCTTGCGATCCGACAGCCTGTTCCAGACCGTTGAAGGGACTGCCGACTACCGGGCCGGCACGGTGCGTACCGTCGTCGCCGAGGGCTTCGATGTCCATGCCGACCATGTCACGGTTGCCGCCGATGACGACGTTAAGGTCGTCGGCGAGCGGATCCACCTCGGATAGGAGAAAAGACGTGCCGTTTCCTGCCTCCACCTTGGGCGAAGGCCAGTCGCTGGCAACGCCCGACACCTGCAACGTCATCACGCCCGGCGGGCCGGTGCCGACACCGTTTCCCAACATAGCGATGATGGCACAAGCCAACCCGGGCACCTGTGCCCAGACGGTGCTGATCGACTCGATGCCGGCCTGCAACCTTTCGACCGAGATCCTGATGACCTCCGGTGATGAGGCCGGTACCGGGCTCGGGGTTGTCTCCGGCATGATCATCGGGCCGGCCCGGTACACGCTCGGAAGCATGACTGTGATGGTGGGCGGTCAGCCAGCCGTCTACCAGACCTCGACGATGGGCCACAACGGCATGAATGCCAATGCACCGCTTGGCTGCCAGACGGTCCCGTCGCAGGTCATGGTTCTGGTCGGGCCGTAACCGGTTTTGTCATGCGTTACGAAGTCGTCCATTCGGTCCGCTACAGCTTCGCCGAAGGGGCACAGGACGCGGTGATGGCGGCGATCGTACAACCGGCCGACTGGATTCAGCCTGGACGCCGGGACGGCAGCATTCTCGTTCGCCCTGCGCCGATCATGACAGAGGCGGCGGACGATCCATTCGGCAATGCCCGGACGAGCATACGCTGGGGTGGGCCGATCGCATCGGCCCAGATCCAGATGGTCAATGTCGTGGATCTGGATGGGTCCGGTCGCGGTGCGTGGGAACCGGCGGCAGATCCGTTTGCCGATCCGCATGCCGAGCAGCAGCTGCTCGGGCCGACACGGCTGGTCCCGGCGGATCCGAAGTTTGTCGAGATCGCGTCCCGACTCGATATCGCGTCGGGGTCGGCGGAGGCGGCTGCGGACCGGGTCAGCGCCTGGCTTGCCGAGACGCTGGCCTATCGGCCCGGTGCGACCCGCTATGATACGACGGCGAGCCAAGCGCTCGAAATCGGAGCCGGAGTCTGCCAGGATTTCGCCCACGTCGCCCTCGCCGTGCTCCGGGCCGCCGGGCGTCCGGCCGCCTACGTCAGCGGCTACCTGTTTTCCCCCGAGCGTTCCCGGCCGGCCGGGCCGGGTGCGCGGACGGAATGGCAGAAGGCGACACATGCTTGGTGCGCGCTGCACGTGGGTGGCGGGTCGTGGCATGTTTTCGACCCGCTCGTCGCGGGATCGTCGCCGTCCATCCATCTGGCGATGGCGTTCGGACGGGACTTCGACGATGTGGTGCCGGTCCGGCTGTCGGCGCAAGCGGTGCCGGCGAATCCGACGACCGAGGTTGCGATCACTTGCCAGGGCTGAAGTCGGTCGGAGCTCGGAGAGGCAAGAAGGGCGCGGCAGCGGCCTTTCGGGAAGCGTATACGTTCGTTTTATATTTCCTGCGTAGAACTGCTGATCGTGTGGCCAGGGGGAGCGAGTCGCACGGCGAAACGCCGAACGGGGACGGAGCTTGGACGACGCACTCGATACCGGAACGACTGAAGCCCAAGGGCGCGTCGCGCTCGGCAGCTTGCCGGTGTCGGCGGCGCAGCCCGAAGGGTCCGATATCCGCAATGACGACGACTTCGATGCGCTGCAGACCGAAGTCCGCAGGATGGAAACGGAAGGCCCGAATTCCGTCGACTGGAAGTCGGTATGCCAGCAGGCGGAAACCATCATCAGCTCCCGGTCGAAGGATCTCCTGGTCGCGAGCTGGCTGACCTTTGCGCTGTTCAAGGCAGAGGGTTACCGGGGACTTGCCGACGGCCTCGGGATCATCGACGGTATGATCCACACGTTCTGGGACACGATGTTCCCGCCGAAGGCGCGCGAGCGCGGCCGGGTCAATGCGATCGACTGGCTGGCCGAGCGGACATCCGCAGTGATCGAGGCCGAGCCGCCAGAGACGGGTGACGATGCGGCGGTGGCCGCCGCCTATGACCGCGTACTCAGCATTGACGACGCCCTGTCCGCTCGTCTGGTGAAGGAGCAGGCGGCGCTCGGAACACTGGTGCGGGCACTGCGGGGGCCGGCGAAAGATGCCAAGGCGCGCGCCGAGGCGGCTGGCGCGACACAGGCCCAGGCCGAATCGGTTTCAGCCGCACCGCCAGCCGATGCCCAGCCGGCCGCCGGGCAGGCGGCCCCGGTCGACCAATCGGCCCCGGAAGCACCCCCGCCCGCACCGCCGGCGCCGGCTGCCGCTGCACCACCATCGCCGCGACCTCAGGCTGCGGCGAGCGTCACCGTCGCCGCGCCGCCTCCGATGTCGGACGACCTGTCGGCATCGATTGCGCAGTTCGAATCCGGGCTCCGTCAGCTCGCCGACGCCATTCGCGCCCAGAACCCCGCCGATTTTCGCGCCTATCTCTACGCCCGTGTTGCCGGCTGGGGCAGCATCCTCCAGCCACCCGAGTCCTCCGGTGGCAAGACCCTGTTGCCGCCGTTGTCGCACCAGCAGCGCGAGATCATCTCCGGTCTCGTCACTGGCGGCCGCCCGGAAGATTTGCTGGAGGCCGCCGAAGGCGCCTTCGCAATGTCGCCGTTCTGGTTCGACATGCAGCGCATCGTGGCGACAACGCTCGAGGCGCTAGGGCCGGCCTATGCAGACGCCGCCGCCGTGGTCGTGAACGAAACGCGGGTGTTCCTGACGCGGCTGCCATCCTTGACCGATCTGTCGTTTCACGACGGCACGCCTTTCGCGGACGGCGAGACGCGGAGCTGGATCAGCCGGACGGTCCTGGCCGCCGGCGGCGGTGCCGGCGGCGCAGTGGATGAGGGCGCCGCCGAGGCGCTGGATGCAGCGCGGCGCCTGGCAACACAGGGCAAGCTCAAGGAAGCGCTTAGTCAGTTGACGGAAGGTGCGCGCACCGCACCGACCGGACGCGAACAGTTCCTGTGGCAACTTGCCCAGGCAGAACTCTGTGTCGAACGGAAGGAGATCCACGTCGCCTTCGCCCTGCTGGATCATCTCGACCATCTGGTCGACCTGCACGGGCTGGACGACTGGGATCCGGCCGTCAGCGCAAGAGTGGCGGAGCTGCGCTTGCGCGGCCTGCAGACGGCAGAGGCCCGTCAGATGCTGGGTGACACCGGCGTCCAGGAAGTCGCTTTGACCGCGCGCCGGCGGCTCGCGCGGGTCGATATCGCTGCCGCAACGAATTTTGCACCATGAACGCGAGTTCGCGTTATTGTTGAGTTATCAGGCGAGATCGGGGGATCCCAATCATGGCTAAAGAATCTTCAGTCGCACCCAAAGAGCGCGTTAACATTCGCTACAAGCCGGCCACCGGTAATGCCAAGGAAGAGGTCGAGCTTCCGCTGAAACTTCTGATGCTTGGCGACTACACATTGCGACCGGACGACACGCCGATCGAGGATCGCCGTCTGATCGACGTCAACAAGGACAACTTCAACGAGGTCATGAAAAGCCACGAGCTCTCGCTCGACCTTTCCGTGCCGAACAAGCTGTCCGACGCCGACGGCGAGTCAATGGGCGTCAACCTAAAGTTTGAGACGCTGAAGGATTTCGAGCCGGAGGCGATCAGCCGCCAAGTCCCGGAATTGCGTTCTCTCCTCGAGCTCCGCGAGGCGCTTGTGGCGCTGAAGGGGCCGCTCGGGAATGTGCCGGCGTTCCGTAAGGCGATCCAGAGCATGCTCGATGACAGCGAGGCCCGCGACAAGCTGATCGCCGAGATCACCAAGGTGTCGGATCCTTCCGAAAAGAGCGAGTAACCGAGAGTGTGACCGGCATCCGGCGTTCGGCGCGAACGCGGACAGGATGCTCCAGAAATTTGGAATCGATCAGCGTTCTGCATCAGGTGATTGAGTGCAGGTTGATCTAGAGAGCGAGACCGAAATGTCCAATCCGGAACTCGAACAGGGTCAGGCAGCGACGGTAACCACCGAAACGTCCCTGCTGGATCAGATCCTTCAGGAAACCCGCCTTGCCCCCGAAGACGAGGGCTATGACGTTGCCCGCAAGGGGGTTGCCGCGTTCATCAGCGAGCTGATGAAGCCCAACCGCGCCGGCGAGAAGATCAACAACGCGGCGATCGATCAGATGATCACCGAGATCGATCGCAAGATGTCGGAGCAGGTCAACCAGATCCTGCACAACGAGCAGTTCCAGAAGCTCGAATCCGCGTGGCGCGGGCTCAAGTTCGTGGTCGATCGCACGGACTTCCGGCAGAATATCAAGATCGAGATCATGAATGCCACGAAGGACGATCTGCTGACGGACTTCGAGGACGCGCCGGAAATCGTCAAGTCCGGCCTCTACAAGCATGTCTATACGGCCGAGTACGGCCAGTTCGGCGGCCAGCCGATCGGGGCGGTCATCACCAACTACGACTTCAGCCCCGGCGCCCAGGACGTCAAGCTGATGCAGTACATGGCCAGCGTTGGTGCCATGGCACACGCCCCGTTCATCGGCTCGGCCGCTCCGAGCATGTTCGGCGTGGAAAAGTTCGAGGAGATCCCGAACCTGAAGGATCTGGAGTCGATCTTCGAGGGCCCGAAATACGCCAAATGGAATTCCTTCCGCGAGTCGGAGGATTCCCGCTATTTCGGCCTGACGCTGCCGCGGTTCCTGCTGCGCCTGCCCTATGGTCAGGAGACGGTTCCGGTCAAAGCCTTCAATTTCGAGGAAGATGCCAAAGGCAAGACCGACAACTACCTTTGGGGCAACGCATCCTTTGCCTTTGCCACCAAATTGACCGACAGCTTCGCCAAGTACCGCTGGTGCCCGAACATCATCGGCCCGCAGTCGGGCGGCGCGGTGGAGGATCTGCCGCTCCACACCTTCGAGGCCATGGGCCAGACCCAGAGCAAGATCCCAACCGAGGTGCTGCTGTCCGACCGCCGCGAGTACGAACTCGCCGAGCAGGGCTTCATCGGCCTGACGATGCGCAAGGGCAGCGACAACGCCGCCTTCTTCTCCGCCAACTCGGTCCAGAAGCCGAAGTTCTTCGGCAACACGGAGGAAGGCAAGGCGGCGGAGCTCAACTACAAGCTCGGCACCCAGCTGCCCTACATGTTCATCATCAATCGCCTCGCCCACTACATCAAGGTTCTTCAGCGCGAGAACATCGGCAGCTGGAAGGACAGGGGAGAGCTGCAGAACGAGCTGAACAACTGGATCAAGCAGTACGTCTCCGACCAGGAGAACCCGTCTGCCGAGGTGCGCTCGCGCCGTCCGTTGCGCAAGGCGAACATCACGGTCGAGGACGTCGAGGGCGAGCCCGGCTGGTACCGGGTCGCGATGGCCGTCCAGCCCCATTTCAAGTACATGGGTGCGGACTTCACGCTGTCGCTGCACGGAAAGCTCGACAAGGCGTAATCACGCCAGAACCGTCGGGGGCGCGCAGTGAGCGTTCCCCCGACACCATCGGAGTCACGATCCGCGCGTTCGATCGTCGAAACGCGTGCCACGAGCGTGGGCGGCATCGACGAAGGCGTCGGCTGCCGGCATCGATGACCGCCGTCACGGATCAGTGGCCGCAACGCGCCATCGCAAGGACCGGCACCGTGTTCGAACAAACCCTGTTCCAACGGCTGGAGGCGCCGGAAGACGTCATCAGACCGAAGGGCGAAGTCGACCCCTCCGCAGTCGCCGACAGCGTGCTTGCGAACCTCCGGCACATCCTCAATTCCCGCGAAGGCTGCTGCGAAGCGCGGGTCGACTTCGGGATCCCCGACTTCAACGACTATATCGGCAACTTTCCCGATGCTATCCCCAAAATTGGACAGGCAATCCAGTTCCAGATCACCCAGTTCGAGCCTCGTCTCGCCCACCCCGTGGTTCGGCACATCCCGAGCCCGGAGAGCCCGTTGACCCTCATGTTCCACATCGTCGCCGATCTGGTCGTCGGAGATGAAAGGCGGCACCTCGCCTTCGATACCGTGCTCGGTGACGACGGCTACATGCGCATTGTCGGATAGCAGCCGGTCATGACGATCAACAAGCACTACGAAGACGAGCTGACCTATCTCCGCGAACTCGGCGACGTGTTCTCGCGCGAGAACCCGCGGCTCGCGGGCTTCCTGTCCCACGAGGCGCGCGATCCGGACGTCGAGCGGCTGCTCGAGGGCTTCGCCTTCCTGACCGCACGGCTGCGCCAGCGCCTCGATGATGAACTGCCGGAAGTGGCGATCGGCCTTCTGCAGCTGATCTGGCCGCATTATCTGAGGCCGATTCCGCCGACCACGATCGTGACGTTCACGCCGGCAAAGGCCGCCGTCGGCAAGATCGTCCATGTTCCGAAAGGCACGCCGCTTTCGTCGCAGCCGGTCCAGGGTGTCACCTGCGAGTTCGTGACCAGCTACGATACGGAGGTGCTGCCGCTCAAGATCCGGGAGGTGGAGCTCGATAACGCCTCGACCTCCGCGAAGATGTCGCTCACCATCGACATGGTCGGGCCGGTGTCACGCGGTGCGCTGCGCGAGGCGACGCTTCGGGTCCACTTTGCGACCGAGCGCGAGCCTCATATCGGGCGAGCGCTGTTGCTCTGGCTGCTGCGCCATGTGCGGGCGGTGCGGCTGGAGGCGGGTGGCGGCGACCCGGTCTCGGTGCCGACCGACTGCGTCCGGCCGGTCGGGTTTGGCGAGCACGAGGCCGTTCTTGATTATCCCGCCAATTCCTTCCGGGGTTTCCGGATCCTGCAAGAATACCTGACCTGCCCCTCGAAGTATCTCTTCGTCGACGTCGACTGCCTAAAGGCATTGCCTGATCGCGACTACACCAGCTTCAAGCTGGTGTTCGAGACATCACGGCCGTTTCCCGAGCAGGTCCGCCTGTCCGAGCGTCATTTCGCCTTGAACGCGACACCGGCGATCAATCTTTTCGAGACCGACGGCCGCCCGCTGCTCGTCGACCGGCGGAAATCGGAATATCGCATTGCACCGGTTGAACCGACGCATTCGATCCACCGGATCATCGACGTCGTCGGCTATCGTCAGGGGCAGGGCGAGCGCATCCTCTACCTGCCGTTCGAGAGCTTCCGCCACGACCGGGCCGACCAGAAGGGTGGCCGCTTCTACCGAAACCGGCTGCGCCCGTCGGTGCTCCGTACCGGCGTCGACCATTACCTTGCCTTCGTCGACGCCCAGGAGCGCGACATTGACCCGCTTGCCGAGACCGTGTCGCTGCGGCTCGGCTGCTCGAATGGCGCGCTCGCCGCGCTCATCCCGGTCGGTGGGGTCTGCGTGCCGGCGGCCGGAACCCCTGGCACCGTCGACTTCCGCAACATCGCTTCGGTCGCCGCCGAGGTGCCGCCGCCGATCCATGACAATCACCTGTGGCGCCTCATTGCCAACCTTGCCCGCAACTTCGGCTCGATCGTTCAGCTCGAGACCCTGAAGACCGTGATCGCCTCCTATGATTTCCGTGCCCTCAACGACGTGCTGGCGCGGCGGCAGCTCGAGACACTGCTGGAGGCGATCGTCGGGTTCTCGGCGTCACCGTTCGACCTGTTCATCGACGGCCGCCCGATCCGAAGCCGGCGGCTCACGCTGGAGATCGCGGAATCAAAGATCGGCGGGGAAGGCGAGATGTTTCTGTTCGGCGCCGTCATGGACGCCTTCCTCGCCGCCTATGCGGCCATCAACAGCCATCACATCCTGCGAGTCGTCGGCACGGAGAGCAACGCGGAGTACACATGGACGCCCAGAACCGGGACGGCAGATCCGGTCTGAGCGATCCCGCGCTCGCCGATCTGGCCACGCTCGAATTCAATCACGTCGTCACCCTTCTGGAGGGTGGCCGCTCGTCCGATGAACGGATCGGGTGGGTCGACGACCCAAGGGGCGAGAAGCTGCGCTTCAAGGCCAGCCGCACGCTGGGCTTTCCCGCCAGCGAGATCGACTCGATCGTGCCGGGCAGCGAGCCCGGTTCCTACGAGATCCGTGTGAACTTCCTCGGTCTTTACGGCCCGTCATCGCCGTTGCCGCCCTTTGTCACCGAAGGCATTGTCCGCGACGACAGCGGCGCTAATCGACTGGAAGCCTTCCTCGACTTCTTCAACCACCGCCTGATCTCGCTCTTGCGCCGGATCTGGCTCAGCGCGCGCTACTACCTGCGCTATCGCCGCGGCGGAAGCGATCCGATCTCGCGCCGGATCCTGGCACTCTACGGCCTGCCACCGGAAACGGACAAGGAGGTGGCGGACGGTCCCAAACGCGACATCCTGCTGTCACACATCGGCCTGCTCGCGCAGTACAGCCGGTCTGCGGAGACGCTGGCCGGGCTGCTGTCGCATTATTTCGAGGTTCCGGCGCGGGTCGAGGAGTTCGTGCAGCGGGAGGTGACGATCCCGGATGATCAACGCGGCCGGGTCGGACGGCAGAGCCTGGCCTTCGGCCGCAGTTTTGTGCTCGGCTCCACCGTTTCTGATCGGCTCGGCAAGTTCAGGGTGCATCTTGGCCCATTGTCGTTTCAGGACTTCATGGAATTCCTGCCGGATGGCGCCTATCATGGCCGTCTGCTGCAACTTGTCGCGCTGACCCAGCGCGACCCGCTCGCCTGGGATTTCGCGCTGCATCTGGACAAGGGACAAGCCACGCCTTGGCGACTCGGCGAAAAGCGGCTCGGCTATTCGCTGTGGTTCGGTGGGGTGGGAGATGTGGTCGCACCGGTCGTCCTGACGGCCGACGGTGGCGCTGGCGAGGCGCTTGCGGGCGGAGGGCGCGATCATGGATGACGCGACGAATCGAACCGGGCCGCGGCGGGAGGCGGCGGTCGGCGCGGACTATGACGGGGTGGAACGCGGATGTACCTGACCCTTTCCGTATTGATCGCTCCCAACCAGGGCCTCGCCGGCCAGCTTTCGCACACATTCGACACCGCGGGCGGCACGGTCGGCCGTGCAGCCAGTTGCGACTTCGTGCTGCCTGATCCCAACAAAACGATCTCCGGCCGCCACGCGACGATCTCCTACGCGTCAGGTCAGTTCGTCATCACCGATACCAGCACGAACGGCACCTACTACGGCCCGAACGGAACGCCGCTGAAGCGCGGCCAGACGGCCGCGATCGAGAATGGCGTGCAAATCCGCATCGGCGGATACACGCTCGTGGCACGGCTGGAAGCGGCGCCGGGACAGGGGCGAGTCCCAGGCTATACCGGTCCGTCATACCCAGAGCTGTCGTCCGTCAGGGCTCCGAGCACCGATCTGCTTGGCGAGAGCCTTGCGCCGCGCCGCTCCGTGGACACCGATCCGTTCGGAGATCTGCTCGGCTCCTCGCCGGTCCGCCGCGCGGGCACCGCCGCGCCGTCCGGTTATGCGCCGGCGGTCGCGGCATCACCCACCGGTTTCGATGATCTGATCCGGCGCAATGATCCGGCCCCACAGAACGAGCTGCTTCCGGGAAGCCAGATCGGCGTTCGCACGGCGGCATCCTATCCTCAAGGCTCTGCGTCGCCGCCCTACGGCAGGGACGATCCGTTCCAGGGCCTGGCTGCGCAGACCGGACAGGGCGTGCCGGCGGGCTATGATCCCTATGCCCAGCCCCGCCCGGCCGCGCCGGTCGGCACAGATTTTATCCAGCCGGTGACGGCAGTGCCCCCGACACCGACGCCGATTGCCACGGCGGTCCCGATGGAGAGCCGGTCGTTTGCGCCTCAGCCGCAGCAATCGTCGCCGGCTTCCTCGACATCGCAGCCGTCGATCATCCCTGACTCGCTCAGCCTCGACGATCTGCTCGGGCCGGACACGCCTGCGCCCGCACCGCGCGCTGGAGACGTCGAGCCCGCCGCACTCCAATCCCTCGATCCGGATCCGATCGCAGCGAGCCCGGTCGTTCCCGATCCCTTGCCGATCGACCCCGCTCCGTATGGTCCATCCGATGGTGTCGCCGCTCAGATGCCGGCAGACGGCGGTGGCGTCATGCCGGACGTGACTCCGATCCAGCCGTCAGCGCCGGTCGCCGGCACGCCGGCGGCCTATCCATCACCGGCGCCAGGACCAATGCCGCCCATGCCGGCGACCACACCTCCGCGCGATCTTGCACCGCAATTCAAGCCGGACCTCGTCACGCTCGCGGACGATCTCGCCGCCGGGGTCGGAACCCCAGAAGATGGCGACGAGCGGGCCAAGGTGCTCGATCCGGTGAGCGTGCTTAAGGCCAGGGCAAAGTCACGTCACTCGGTGCTGCCGGATACGACGTTGTTTGGAGCGCGCACGACGCCTCCGGGGTCGGGCGACGGCGATGCAATCCGGTCGCTCGTTGCCGAAGCGTTCTCACTGTCCGAGAACGATATGGCCACCTATTCCACCGAGGACCTGAAGGCGATGCTGGTCGATATCGTCCGGGCGGCAACGGACGGGATCGTCCAGGTGCTGGCGGCGCGCAAGCTCGTCAAGGACGAGTTTCGAATCGAGAGCACCCGCCTTCGGCCTGACGAGAACAACGCCTTCAAGTTCGCCAAGAACGGGGCCGAGGCGCTGCGCTACGCCATCGATCCGAAGGGAGGCTTCCTTCCGCCTGGACGGGCACTCTCTGAAGCCTTCAACGACCTCAAGGCGCACGAAATGGCGGCGATTCAGGCGGTGCAGGCATCGCTCTCTGTTGTTCTCGGCCGGCTTGCGCCGGAACGGATCGAGGCAGAGGCGGCGTCTAGCTCGTCGACGAGCCTGATCGCCCGGGCCAGCGGCACCAGCGGCCCATGGCAGCGGTATCGCACGTTGCACGGTCAGCTCAGCGAAGATCTCGATCGCACCACCCGGCAGCTCATCTCAGAAGAATTTTCGCGCGCGTACAAGGCCCATCTGGATGCGCTAAATGCTGGGGGCGGTGGTTCATGAGTCCTGGAGACCGGAGCGGCCATATGGCGTCGTCCGTGATCCGTTCGCTGCGAACGGGCAGCGGCGCGGCCTTAGAGAGGCGCTGCATGTTGCCGGTGGCGGCGGGCGCCGGGGATCATCCCCGGGCAGACGGCAGTTGAAGATCGGCAAAGGATGAAAGGGGCAGGATGACGACTCGGACACATGACAGCGCATTTCTCGACGGACGGCGGACAGGGCCGGTTCGAGGCTTTCTGCGCCGTGTCGTTGCAGGGGGCGCAATCGCGGGAGCCTTGGCGGCGCTCGCGGCCTGCGGCGGCTTCCAGCCGTCGCCGACCAGCCTCGACATCACGATCACCGCCAACGAGACACTCAATCCGAATTCGGAGAACCAGTCTTCTCCGGTCATCGTGCGCGTCTACGAACTGAAGTCGCTGTCTGCGTTCAACCAGGCGACCATGTTCGATCTCATTGACAATGACACGAAGGTGCTCGGCGCCGACCTGATTGGCCGCGAGGACATGGAGATCAAGCCTGGTGAGACCAAGACGATCAAGAAGGACACCGCGCCGGAGACGCGCTTCATCGGCGTCATGGCGGGCTTCCGGGATCTCGATTCGGCAGTATGGCGGGCGCAGACCAATGTCGTGAAGGAAAAGACCAATGTCATCACCGTGACGCTGACGGCGTTGGCGGTCACGGTGTCATCCAAGGCGCATGGACGTCTGTTCTAGCGGGAAGTCGAGCCGGACGGCCGGGCCCGTTGAACAGGCTTGGACTGGTGATGCGAATCGAGGCGACACCGACAACCTGGTGTTGCTAGGTTGGACGAATCCGGTCTCGCCTCGCAGGTGGTGACAGAATGCTGTTGTGACACCGATGCCGCCTGCGGCCGGCATGGTCATGAGCGCGCAAGAGTTGGAATTCGAGTTCGGCCGCCGGCGGTGTGTTCGGGCGGGCCGACAAGGTGGGCTGGGAATTGGCCGGCACTTGCCGGAAATGGGGAGCGGTTACCGATCATGTCGTTGCGCAGCAGACCCCTCTGGTTCGAGGGCATGTTCGTCAATCCGCAGCATTTCCAGCAATACGACCGCTGGATCGAGTGGCTGCTGGAAGAACGGTCCCGCGGGCTCAAGGGCTATGCATGGGGCCTCAGGGTGCTGAAGCTCGACTCGAAGGCTCTCGAGCTCGGAAAGTTCGCCGTCGAGTCGCTGAAGGCGGTGATGCCGGACGGCACGGTGCTGTCGATGCCGGAGGACATGCCGGCTCCGGCGCCGCGGACGTTTTCACAGGCGGATCAGGGCAAGACCATTCACATCGCCGTGCCGATGCGCCCCACCGACGGCGTCGAGTATTCGGCGAGCGGCGCCGTGCCGCGCCGGCTGACGTCGCAGCGGATCGACATACGCGACGCGACCAATCCCGACCGGCCCAACATGCCCATCGACGTCGGCCATCCCAATGCAGTGCTCAAGCTGAGCGGCGAGGTCGACGACGATTTCACCGCGGTTCCGATCGGGCGCATCAAGACGATAGAGGCCAACGGCGCGATCACGCTCGATCAGGCCTTCATTCCGCCGACGCTCGACGTCGCGGCCTCGCCGCGGCTGATCGAGTTCCTGCTGGAGGTCCAGCGGTTGCTGAAGAGCCGTGCCGAGGTGCTGGTCGGCCGGGTCGGCGGGTCGCGTGCCGATAGCGGCGGATCCGGCCTGATCGACCAGGTGCTGCTTGGAATTCTCAACCGCAACGAAGTCCAGCTTGACCACATGGCCCGGGCAGGCGGCACCCATCCGGAGGCGATGTATCGCTTCCTGATCGGGCTGGCGGGCGAGCTTGCCGCCTATATGAGCGCCTCGCGCCGGCCGGCGGTGTTTCCGCCTTACGTCCATCTGACGCCTGAAACCGTATTCCCGCCAATCATCGACGACCTGCGAACCATGCTGTCGGTGGTGACGGAGACGCGGGCAATCAAGATTCCGTTGCGCGAGCGCGACTACGGCATCTGGGTCGGTCCGATCGCAGATCGCACCATTTTCAAGGGCTACCGCTTCGTCCTGCTGGCGACCTCCAAGCAGCCGAGCGAGCACTTGCGCGGCCAGCTTCCGGCGCAGATCAAGATCGGGCCGGTCGAGCAGATCCGCGATCTCGTCAACCTGCAGCTTCCCGGCGTGCCGATCACGTCGCTGCCGGTGGCGCCACGCGATCTGCCGTTCTTCCGCGATGCGGTCTATTTCGAGCTCAACCAGTCGGCCGAACTGTGGCAGCGGCTGCCGAATTCGGCGGCCTTCGCCTTCCACGTTTCGGGGGATTATCCCGGTCTTTACATGGAGTTCTGGGCGGTGCGCGACACATGAGGAGGGCGCGCGCGCCATCGGTGGTGAGGAAGGCCGGGGACGTCCGGGGGGTTTTGACTTAGTATACAGTGCAATCACAGGTGGTCGCTGAGACCGGCAGAGGGCAGGCATCGGAGACGATGGCGGGCACATTCCCAACCGATGACGATCCGACGGTGGCAGAGGGCGGCAATCCCTCTCAAGGCCGCAAGCGCCTGCGCGACTATCTCGGGGGCGGCTTTGGCGGAGGCGTTGATGACGACCCGACGGTGACGGCGGATGACGATCCGACCGTTGCGATGACCGCACCCGCCAGCACGGAGGTGACCAGCGGCGGCAACGGTGAACTGGCGGCTTTCAGCTACGAGACCTTCATTCGCCGGCAGCCGAGCGGTTCGCACGATATCCTGCTGGTATGCGCCGAGCCTCTGCTGGTGCTGGTCGCCCATCTGCGCAATGCCGTCACCTTCGCCGATATCGACGCGCTGCGCCGCCGTGTCGCTCAAGAGATAATCCGCTTCGAGGAGCGGACGACCAGGGCCGGTGCCCCGCCGGGCGAAATTACGGCCGGCCGCTACGTGTTGTGTTCGCTTATCGACGAGACCGTGCTCACCACGCCCTGGGGCGGGCGTAGCGCTTGGTCGTCGAACAGCCTGCTCAATGAGTTCCACGGCGAGACCTGGGGCGGGGAGAAGGTGTTCCAGCTGCTCGACCGGGTGCGCAACGAGCCGAAAAAGTATCTCGGCGTGCTGTGCCTGATCGACGCCTGTCTCAGCCTAGGCTTCGAGGGCCGCTACCGCGTCGTCGAGAACGGGCGGATGAAGCTCGAAGACATTCGGGCCGAGCTTGGCAGGCTGATCAAGGACTACCTGCCGCCGGTGCCGACCGAACTGTCGAAGGACTGGGAGGGCCAGAAGCGGCGCAGGACGCTTCGCAACTTCGCTCCGCTGTGGCTGGCATTCTCGATTGCCGCCGTGCTGCTGATTCTCATTTATGCGTTCGTGCAATTCCGCTTGTCGGCCAATACCGATCCGCTGGCCCAGCAGTTGAGTACGATCGAGTCCCTGATCAGGTGAGAGAACGATGATAGGTGCTCTCCTCAGAGATCTGTTGCGGTTGCGGTCGCTGGTGATCCTGTTCGGCCTGATCTGCCTGTCTCTGGTGGTGTGGTTCTTCGGTGCCAAGCTGTCGGTGGCAGGGTACACGCCGCTCGCGTCGAGCGGGGCGCGCATCACCCTGATCGTCTCGCTGTTTGTGGTGTTTCTTCTCGGCATCATCGTCCGATACATCCTGGTCCGGCGCGCCAACGCCAAGCTGATCAACAACCTGATCGCCGCGGACGATTTGAGCCGCATGGCCGATAACCAGGCCGAGGAGGAGATCGAGCAGATCCGGCAGCGGTATGAGGCGGCGCTGACCTACCTCAAGACCAATGCCTTTTCCGGCCGCGGCGGCGGCCGCATGCTGTTCGAGTTGCCGTGGTACGTGCTGATCGGTGCACCCGGCACCGGAAAGACGACGATCCTGCGCAATTCGGGACTCGAATTCCCGATGTCCGAGCAGATCGGCGCCGACGTGTTGCAGGGCATCGGCGGCACCCGCAACTGCGACTGGTGGTTCACCGAGGACGCGGTGCTGATCGACACGGCCGGGCGCTATGTCACGCAGGACGTCAACGCACAGATTGACCGGGCGGCTTGGCTCGGCTTCCTCGATATCCTGAAAAGCCATCGCACGCGGCGGCCGATCAACGGCGTCCTCCTGATCGTCAGCATCGGTGAAATCCTCTCCAAGACCGAGACAGAGCGAAAAATCGTTGCCGATACCTTGCGCAGGCGTCTGCAGGAAATCGTCAAGGTCTTCGAGGTCCAGGTCCCGGTTTATCTGCTCCTGACCAAGTGCGACCTGATCGTCGGCTTCAACGAGTTCTTTGAGGACCTGCCGGAGAGCGATCGTCAGCAGGTGTGGGGCATCACCCTGCCGGCCGACAGACAGGTGTCGCAGCTTGCCACGGAGGTCGACAACAGGCTGCGGGAAACGTTCGAGACCGTGGAGGCCATGGCTTTGCCTCGGCTCCACGCCGAGCGGGATCCGGAGCGGCGGGCCAGGATCTTCCTATTCCCGCGTGAACTCGCCAGCGTGCGGTCGATGCTTTCGACCTTCGTCAACGACGTGTTTCGCACCAGCCGCTACGAAAAGCCGGTGCTGTTTCGCGGCCTTTATCTGACGAGCGGCACCCAGGAGGGCACGCCGGTCGACCGCCTGCTTGGTGCCTTCAGCCGGACCTTCGGGCTCGCACCCGGCCAGGTCGTGCCCTATGTCGGCCGCGCCAAGGCCTTCTTCATCCGCCGGCTGTTGACCGACGTGGTGTTTGCGGAGCGGGATCTCGTCGGCTTCAACAGCAAGCTCGAACATCGGCTCGCCGCACGCTACGGTCTCGGCTATTTCGCCGCCGTTGGACTTGTGGTCGTGCTCGGGTCGTTGTGGATCGGGCTGCTTGCCCGGTCGGAGGCCGAGATCAAGGAGGTCAGCAACGCAGCCGCCGCCTTCGAAGCACAGCTCCGCAGCCTGCCGGCGCAGACCGATCTTGTCGGAGCGCTGCCGGTCCTCAATGCCGCCAAAAGGCTGCGCGACAACGCGAGCCAGAGCGACGACTTCTCGCTGCTGTCGAGCTTCGGAATCACGCCGTCGCTGGCGCTCGAGCCGATCGCCCAAAAGCTCTATGACCGCACGCTGACTTCTGTGCTGCTGCCTGCGGTGTCCAATCGGCTTATGCTGCAGGTCGCGGCGCTGTCGCGCTCCACGAGCACCAATGATCTCCAGGCGCTGCGCAGCTATCTTGGCGCCTACGAGATGCTGGACGACCCGCAGCAGTACAAGGCGTCCTATCTTCAGGACGTCGTGAATGCGGATCTGTCGCGAGCCTTTCCGCTCGATCCCGACCGGCAGAAACAGATGCAGGGCCACGTTGCCGCCCTGACCAATGTGCTGCCGCAGCCGGTCACCCTCAACCAGGGCGTCATCTCGGAGGCCCGCCAGCGCCTGACGCAGGTGCCGCCCAACGACGAGGTGTTCGATACCCTGCTTCGCCAGGCAGCCGCTCGCTCGGATCTGCCGCCGCTCAACATGCAGAGCATCATCGGGTCGACGGCCCTGACGCTGGATCCATCGCGATCCGGTGGCCGGGATGCGATGCTGCAGATCCCCGGGATCTACACCAAGAAGGGCTTCTACGACTTCTTCCTGCCGTCTCTGCCGACCATCGTCCGCCAGTCTCTCGGCAGCGACTGGATCGAAGGGCAGACCTCCCCGCAGGATGCAGGCTATCAGGAACTGGTCCGCAAGGTCTCCGACCAGTACGTTCAAGCGTATATCGCGACGTGGCAGACCATGCTGTCGCAGGTTGCGGTGGTCGATTTCGGCGATCTGCAGCGCGCGAATATGGTCCTGTCCGCGCTGGCGGGTCCGGATTCGCCCTTATCCAAGCTCGCCTCCGTCGTGAAGGACAACACAGTGCTGCCGCCGCCCGGATCCCAGACCGCGAGTGGCGAATCCGGCGCCGGCGGCGCGGCGGCCGCAACGGGTGCGGCCGGAGGGGTTGCGGCGCTGGCACAGTCGGCCAACAACGCCGCAATCACCGCGGCGCTGGGCGGCATTCCCTGGCCCGGCGATCAGATCGAGACGGCGTTCAAGCCGGTGATCGCCTTCGTCGCCGGTGACGGCACCAACCAGGCCGAATTGCCCAAGGTGCAGCAGTTGATCGGTACGATCTATGGCGACCTCAACGGTATCGCCGGGGCGCCGGATCCCGCCGCTGCCGGCTTCGACTATGCCGCCAAGCGCGCGAAGGCGCCGACACAGGATGCGCTCGCCACGCTGAAGACCGAGGCCGTGCTGAGACCGGCTCCGTTCAAGGGCATCATGGAAGACGTGTCGACCCGCTCCTGGGCCGTGATGATGAATCTGGCCTATTCGCACATAAACGCGCAGTGGCAGACCACCGTGATCCCGGTGTGCACGGATGCGCTGACCGGCCGCTTCCCGCTCACGGCCTCCCAACAGGAGGTAACACTGCAGGACTTCACCGACGCGTTCCGCTCCGGCGGCCTGTTCGATCAGTTCTCGAAGACCTATCTCGATCCTTTTGTGGTGCGCAATGGCGGCCAAATCACAGCGGCCCGGATCGACGGCCAATCGCTGCCGTTCGGCGAGACCACCCTGGCGCGGATGCGTCAGGCCGATCAGGTCCGTACCGCCTTTTTCACTGACGGCACCAAGCTCGGCGTCAAGTTCAGCCTGACGACTTCCTACCTGGATCCCAAGGCGCTTCGCTCGACCTTCTCGCTCGACGGTACCGATGTCGTCTACCGGCATGAACCGCCACGCAGCGTCGACATGACCTGGCCGAACAAGGCCGACGCCAGCATGGCATCGGTCGCGGTGCAGCTTCTCGACGGCAGCGGGTTCAAGGCCGAGAAGACCGGTCCTTGGGCCCTGTTCCGCCTTCTTTACGGCGCAGGCATCGCCCCCAGCGGCAGCGGTGACCAATTCACCTTCTCGGTGACCAACAAGGACGGCGTCAGGGTCTCCTACGGCCTGCAGGCCAGCAGTGTCGTCAATCCGTTCAACCGCGGTATCATCAGCGGCTTCGATTGCCCGGGCAACATATGACCATCGGCTTCTATGGTAAGATCCCCGCCGCTGCCGATTTCGTGCATCGTCAGCTGCCGGCCTCCTTTGTCGAGGCGTGGAACAGCTGGCTGGTCGGCGGCATCAAGCTGGCCATGGAAACGTTCGGCGGCGACTGGTCCAAGGTGTTTCTGTCCTGCCCGGTCTGGAGTTTCAGCGCCGATCCCGGCGTGATCGACGACCGCGGCTGGATCGGCGTGCTTGCCACTTCGGTGGATTCGATCGGCCGGCACTATCCGCTGACCTTCGCGATGTCGCTTGGCAAGGATATCGGCGCATACGAGGCCGCCGACCGGCTGCAGCCGCTCGCCCACGCGTTGCAGGGCCTGTCGCTTGCCCTGATCGACGGCACGATCACGGCGGAAGAGGCGGTCGAACAGATGACCGCTGTGTCGGAAAGCGTGCCCGAGCTGTCGGCCAGGCCGAGCGGCTACTTCCAGTGGAAGGACCGTTATGGGGACCCGCTCGGCAGCCTGGTCGTGGGCGCCGCCTTTGCCGCAATCAGCGACCTCAGGACGTCGTTCCGTCCGGGGCCGGCCGCCCGGCCTAGTTCCGTCAAGACGACGTTCTGGTGGCACGACGGCTGGCACAGCCGGCCACCGGAGGCGATCCGGTTCCGTGGCCTGCCGAAGCCGGATGCATTTCTCGGCTTCTTCGACGGCGCGTGGAGCGAGCATGGATGGATCGAATGACCAAGACGATACCCTGAAGCGATCGGCGCCCGGTGTCGGCCAGCGCCTTCTGCGGCTCGGTTCATCCTCCGGGTCGCGGCGCGGGCCCAGGCGCGTCCTCAACGAGGACGCCTTTCTCGATCAGCCGCAGGCCGGCCTGTTCTGCGTCGCCGACGGCATGGGCGGCCATGCCGATGGCCATCTCGCCAGCCAGGCGATCACCCGGATCCTCGAACACGCCGTCGACGCCGATGCGCCGATCGAACATCGCATCGAACAGGTCGAGGACGCCGTTGCCTCGATCAACGCCGCCCTGCGCCGCGAAGCCCAAAAACAGTCGGGCCGCACGATCATCGGCTCCACGGTGGTGGTGCTTCTGATCGGCGACGGCTACGCCGCCTGTCTTTGGGCCGGAGATTCCAGAGCCTATCTGGCCCGCGCCGGATCGCTCTACCAGCTCACCAAGGACCACGCCACGCCCCACCGGACCAATGTGGTGACGCGCGCCGTCGGAAGTCACGACACTGTTAAGCTTGACCGGGTTATCATCGCCACCGAACTTGGAGACACCTATCTTCTGTGCTCGGACGGCGTCAGCGGTGTCGTGGAGGCGGACACGATTCTGGAGATCCTGTCTTCCTATGACGATCACGCGGCCGATCGGCTGATCGGCCAGAGTGTCAGTCGGAGCGGTCGGGATGACATGACTGCGGTCGTGGTGCACATCCCTTATAGCTGATCGGGATCCATGCTTGAGTGTGGGTTCGATTCGGAACCGGCGGCTGAGACGCCGTTGCGCGCGGCGCATGCGGGACTTTTGGGGGCAGACCCGGTATGTCCAATTCGGTCAAGGCAGAGGAAACGCTTGGCGGCTTGCCCTTGCCGGTGAAGTCCGTGCTGCGCGCGCGCTACGAGCTCGTGGACGTCGTCGGCCGCGGCGGCATGAGCACCGTCTACAGCGCCATCGACCGCTTCCGCCTCCGGGCCCGGTCGCCCAATCCGCTCGTCGCGATCAAGGTGCTCAATGTCAACCGGAAGATCGATGCCGCGGCGGTCGAGCTCATGCACCGCGAGGCGCGGCGCATGCAGGAGTTCCAGCACCCGAACGTCGTCAGGGTCTATGACTGGGACCAGGACGGGCCGATCTATTTCATCATTATGGAGCTGCTGCAGGGCCGGACCCTCGGCGCGATCTTCAAGGAACGCGGCGAGGAGCCTCTCGCGCGCAAGAGCGCGCTCGAGATCGTCGAAGCTGTCGGCAAGGGTCTGATCTATGCCCACGAACAGGGGATCGTTCATACCGACCTGAAGCCGGGCAACGTCTTCATCACCCGGACTGGGGAGATCAAGCTGCTCGATTTCGGCCTGGCCCATCGCCACGATCCGGTGCCGATGCTCGAGGGCGACGAGCCGACCGTGATGTATTTCAACCAGGTCGGAGCATTGACGCCGGCTTATGCCTCGCTGGAGATGCTGCTCGGCATCCAGCCGACGCCGGCCGACGACGTCTATTCGCTCGGTGTCATCACCTACATGCTGCTGACCGGCCGCCATCCGTTCGACCGCAAAACCGCAAAGAAGGCGGAGGCAGAGGGGCTGAGGCCGATCCGGCCGAAGGGGCTCGGCAGCCGCCAATGGCATGCGCTGAAGAAGGCACTGGCATTCCAGCGCATCGACCGCACCGCCTATGTGGACGAGTTCCTTGAGGAGTTCATTCCCCGCCGCTGGTTCGGCCGGCTGTTCGGATGAGGCCGGCGGACGCGCGCGATCGCCCGCCGGCATGCGTTTTCGCTCACACCGGGACTTCGAAGGCGAAGCGCTGGCGGTTGAGGACGGCGGTGCCGGTGACAAGCTCCAGCAGCATCAATCCGTCGTTTTCCTCCAGCTCGACCCGGGCGCGGGCGCCGTCGCCGGTGGTGAGCGCGAGCGAGGTCAGCCAGCGTTCGACGGCAGCCGCGGCATCGGCGCCGGACCGGCCCGTCGTGAGCTCCGGCAGGGCGTCACCGAGCAGGGCCGCAATCCGGGCGGCGACAAGCTGATAGCTGAGGTCGACAACGGCATCGGCCTGCGCCGTGGTTTCACCGCGGCCGGGTGAACGGTGGAACACGGTCGGGGCGGCGAAAAGCAGGACCGTGTCACGGTCGGGCTGCCCGGCGAGAGCCACGACGCCGGCTCCGGCCAGATTGCGGGCCGGCTCCGCCATCAGAAAACCCGAGACGGCGGTCGCGACCGCGCGCTGACCTGGGAGTTCGACCTCGTGCACGGAAAGGTCGTCGAGGGCGCGCCTGCTGCCGAGAATCTCGGAGGGCCATCCGGTCTCCTCAACGCTGCGCAGCACCAGCGCAAGCCCGGCCCAGGCCGGCTGTCCCCACAGTGCCGGAATGCCGCTCTCGGGGCTCGACAACAGCATGTCGTTCCAGAACACGGAGAGCCAGCGGCTCGCCTCGCGGCCCTGCAGCCCGCGCCACGCGTCGAAGTCGGGATGGTCCATCAGCGCGGCCGGAGCATCAAGGCGGGCGATTTCCGACGGCGGCTTGTCGGCAAAGACCGTGGGGGCGAAGGACGTCAGCACCGGCCCCTGCAAAGCCTCGCCGATCTCCGCCAGCATCGCCAGCCGGTCGAAATCGGAGGAGGTGCGGCGATAGCGCCGGGCCACCAGGACGATGCCGTAGGGCAGGCGGCCGTCGCTGGCGTTGATCTCCGCCTCGACCACGCGGGCAAGCGTATCCTCGATCTCGGTGTCGGGTGCGCTGCACAGGTCGACGGTGAAGCCAGCGTGCAGATCGATCTGGCGCAGCATGAGGCGAAGCGCGGCCCAGTTCTCCACGACGGAGCGCAGCCGTTCGTCGGCGAAATCGGCTGCCAGCTGCTCGTCTATCAGCGGAACGGTGGTTGGCTCCGCCGTCCTCGGCGCGTCCGTCGAGGTGGTTCTGAGGGTGTGCTTGATGAAGGCGGTGACGGCGGCGTGCGCCACCTCCTTCGGTGTGCCGGCATTGGGAGCATCGACCATGCCGAGAAGCCGGTCGAGGTCGCCGGAGCCGTCGCCGGAGGATGCGGTGCCGGTATCGGCGAATGGATCGCCATTCGTGTCCGAAGGGTCACGGGCGGGCGCCGGTCGCAGGCTGGCCAGAAGGCGGTCGTAGCCCTCCGGGCCCAGGTCGGCATTCGAGGCTGCGAGTGCATCGGCGGTTGCGATCCGGCCGAACCGTTTCCGGAGCTTGGCCGGCAAGACATCGCGAAGTCGCTCCAGTGTCAGTGTCTCGACGACGGGATGCTGATCGCTGCTGAGCAGGTTGGGTGTCTCGACCTCCAGGCTGACGCCAAGCCGCTCGGGCAGGCTTTCGATCGTGTCCTCGTCGATCCTGATCGGGCGGCCGAGGTCCCTGGTGGCGCCGAAGTCGCCGATGATGAGCGCACGAAAGGCCGGCGTTTCGGGGAGGGGGTCCGGCGCTGCACCGACGGAAAATCGGCTCGTGAAATGCAATCCAGCCGACTTGCCGTCGTCTTCCTTGTCACTGGTCATGTTGGCTCCTCCGTTGTGCGCCGGCCCCGGACTCGGGGCGAGCCTCTCGCCAATCCCCTACAGAATGCCACGACGGAGAACCGCGGTCGAACCGTGGATCGAAGACCGTTCCTTCCGCACGCTGCTCCACTAGACATGAGAAAGGTCGCTGCTTTGGTAAGCCTGAGTGCATTCACTGCGTGAGACCGATGTTGGTTCCGAACATTACATTTTGTTCATCTTTGATTAAGCATGAGAGAAGTCTTGGTCTTCTTTCCCCGCGACTGTGTGGTTTTCTTCACTTCGCGGGTCACTGTGCAGTTTTCCTTACAGGAAAATTCGGAGGCGAAGATTTCAATATTTTGAAAGTTTAATGTTTTTCAAAGGGTTGCTGCAAAGATAGCAAGCTGGCACACCCCTTGCTTTTACTGTCGGCGTAAGGACCGCGCAGACGGCGCGGCACGAGATGCAGACGACCAATCGAGTGAAAGAAGGAGAGACTAACATGCCTACCTATGTTTCCATCAACGGCGGCACCCAGGGCAACATCACGTCGGGCGCCAACAGCGCCGAGAGCATGGGCAACCAGTGGCAGTCGGGCCACACGGATGAGTCCCGCGTCTTCAAGTTCGAGGAAGGCGCCACCGTCCCGACAGATCCGGCTTCGGGCCAGCCGACCGGCTCGCGTGTCTACAAGCCGTCCGTCGTGACGAAGGCAATCGACAAGGCCAGCCCGCTGCTGCGCCAGGCGATGGCTGACGGTGAGCTGCTGAAGATCGAGATCAAGGAGTACCGGGTCAGCACGGCGGGCCAGCTCGAGCACTACTTCACCACGACCTACACCGACGCGGTGATCACCGGCATCGACAAGTGCACGCCGGAAGAGGGCATGGGCGAGGAGGTCCTGCAGCCCCGCGAGGCGATCAGCTTCACGGCCCGCAAGATCGACTGGACCCACGCCAAGGCCGGCACCTCGGCTTCCGACGACTGGCGTGCTCCGAAGGAAGGCTGATCCTTCCTTCGCGCTCGACGGACAAGCGGCCGGCGCATGCGCCGGCCGTTTTCGTCGCGGTATCGACTGTTAACACCTTCTGATTGTGGTCGCGACGCGATTCGGCTTTGCGGCCTGGTAACGAAGCGGGCATTATCATTGCTGATAGCGCTGCGGGCGAAACGTCGGCCTGCGGCTGAAACCGGGCAGCGTTCGCGCCGCGGCGGGAGTTGTCATCATTATCGTATAGTCCTTCAGGCCGCGGGCGGACACGTCATGCGCACGGGTGGGGAGACGGGTTGTGGTCCAGCTTGACTTGAAGCAGCTTCTTGGTCGTCTGAACGGGTACTCGAAACGCGCGCTCGAGACGGCGGCCGGGCTTTGCGTTTCCCGTGGAAACTATGAAGTGACAATCGAGCACGTGCTGCTCGTTATGATCGAGGACCCCAATCGGGACGTCCAGGTTATCCTCCGCCATTACGAGATCGATCCGGCCGCCATCAAACGGGTGCTGCAGCGGACCGTGGAAAGCATGCGCAGCGGCAATTCCGGCCGGCCTGTGTTCGCGCCGCTTTTGATCGAGGCAATGACCGATGCCTGGTTGCTCGGGTCCGTCGAGCTCGGGCTCGGCGAGATCCGTTCCGGCGCCTTCCTCGCAGCGATCCTGTCCAACCCGGGCCGCTACGGTGGCGCAGACTGGTTCGACCAGATGGAGGACGTGCGCCCCTCGGATCTGCGCCGCAACTTCCACAGCATTATCGAGCCGTCGCAGGAGCAGGCCGGCGGCCTCGCCAAGGATGCACCGCCGCCCGCGAGCGGCGAGAAGGCCGGAGGCGGCGGTGGCGGCATACCGGCGGACAGCGCGCTTGGACGGTTTACCATCAACTTTACCGAGCAGGCCCGCAAGGGAAAGATCGATCCGGTGTTCTGCCGCGATCGCGAAATCCAGCAGATGATTGACATCCTCGGCCGGCGGCGGAAGAACAACCCGATCGCCGTCGGCGAGCCCGGCGTTGGCAAGACCGCCGTTGTCGAGGGGCTTGCCCTCAAGATCGCCGAAGGCGACGTGCCGGACTTCCTGAAGAACGTCGAGCTGGTCGGCCTTGACCTCGGGATGCTTCAGGCCGGCGCCGGCGTAAAGGGTGAGTTCGAGAACCGCCTCAAGGGCGTGATCGAAGAGGTCAAGAGCTCGCCGAAACCGATCGTGCTGTTCATTGACGAGGCGCACACTCTGGTTGGCGCCGGCGGCGCCGCCGGCGGCAGCGATGCCGCCAACCTGCTGAAGCCGGCGCTGGCGCGCGGTGAGCTGCGCACGATCGCGGCCACGACCTGGAGCGAATACAAGAAGTATTTCGAGAAGGACCCGGCGCTGGCCCGCCGCTTCCAGCTCGTCAAGCTCGACGAACCGTCTGTCGACCAGGCCGTCACGATCATCCGCGGCCTTCGCGCCATGTACGAAAAGAGCCACGGCGTTTATGTCCGCGACGACGCCGTTGTGGCAGCCGCCAAGCTGTCGGCGCGCTACCTGTCGGGCCGCCAGCTTCCGGACAAGGCCGTCGACGTGCTCGATACGGCCTGCGCCCGGGTAAAGCTCAGCCTCTCCAGCAAGCCGGCGGAGATCGACAGCCGCGAGCGGCGGCTGGCCGAACTGCAGCGGGCGCATGATGCGCTCGATCGCGACCGGGCCTCCGATGTCGAAGCAGATCCGGACGAGATGAGCCGGATCGAGGCCGAGATCGACCGGATCATGGGCGAACTCGACGGCCTCAACGCGCGCTGGGAAAAGGAGAGGGCGCTGGCGACGGAAATCGTCGAGCTGCGCAAGAAGCTCGGCATCGGCGCCTTCGAGACCGGCACCGAACAGGCGGCGGATGCCGCCCAAACGCCGGCGCCGGACGCGGCGGCCGAGACTGCGGCACCGGTTGACGGAGAGGGCGAGGCGGCCGCTGCACCCGAGACCGCCGAGCCTCCGGCGGAGGAACTGCGCGAACGGCTGCGCACCCTGATCGGCGACCTCGCCGCGGCCCAGGGCCGAGAGCCGCTGATCTCCTACGAAGTGACGCCCGATGCGGTCGGCCAGGTCATCTCCGACTGGACCGGCGTGCCGGTCGGCCGGATGGTGCGGGACGAATCCAAGGAGATCCTGAAGCTCGCAGACCACCTCAAGCAGCGGGTGATGGCCCAGGACCAGGCGATCGAGGCGATCGACGAGGGCATCCGTTCAGCCAAGGCCGGTCTCAACAACCCGGGCCAGCCGATGGGCGTGTTCCTGCTGGTCGGGCCGTCGGGCGTCGGCAAGACCGAGCTCGCGACCGCGCTTGCCGACCAGCTGTTCGGCGGCGAGCGATTCCTGATCTCGATCAACATGTCCGAGTTCCAGGAAAAACACACCGTCTCCAAGCTGGTCGGCTCTCCCCCGGGGTATGTCGGCTACGGCGAGGGCGGCGTGCTGACCGAAGCCGTTCGGCAGCGACCGTATTCGGTGGTGCTGCTCGACGAGGTCGAGAAGGCCGATCTCGAGGTCATGAACCTGTTCTACCAGGTGTTCGACAAGGGCACGCTCGCCGACGGCGAAGGGCGAATCATCGACTTCTCCAACACGCTGATCATCCTGACGAGCAATCTCGCCACCGACATCCTCACGGAAATGGGTCTGCAGAATCCGAGGCCGCCGGTGGACACGCTGGTCGAGGCCATCCGGCCCAGCCTGAGCCGGCACTTCAAGCCGGCGCTGCTTGCCCGCATGCGCATCGTGCCGTTCTATCCGCTGGTCGGTGAGCATCTGGCCGGCATTGTCCGGCTGAAGCTCGGCAAGGTCGGCAAGCGCCTCGCCGAAAGCCACAAGATCGCCTTCAGCTACACCCCGGAGACGGTGGAGCAGATCGTGGCGCGCTGCACTGAGGTCGAGACCGGCGCCCGCAACATCGATCACATCATCAATCGCACCCTGTTGCCGCAGATCGCCGGGCAGTTGCTCGAGCGGATCGGCGACGGGCTCGACATCGGGGATCTGACCGTCGACGTCTCGCCCGCGGGCGATTTCGTCTACCGGTTTGCTGCGGAGGCGGCGGACGCAGGCGCGCTCGCCAATGTCGCCGAATGAGGCGGTGGCCGAAATGGACGCGCGAAACGACGACCTGTCGGTGTCCGTCGCGCAGGAACTCGTCGAGTTCTCGCGCAACCTGACGACGGAACGCCACAGCGAAGTCTTGCTGCAGAAGGCGCTGGAAAGCGCGCGCCGTCTGACCTTTGCCGAAGGCGGAGCCGTGCTTACGCTCGACCGCACGGCGCGCCATCTCCACACGGTGGTGGCAACGCGAGAGGGAACCGGACTGACGAGTGCCCTCAGGGCAACGGTGCCGATCTATGACGAGAACAACGCCTTCAATCTGAGCGAGCCCTCCGCCCATGCGGTGATGACGGGCAAGATCGTTCAGATCGAGGACATCTACAAATACTCCGGCTTCAAGGTCGATTACTTCCAAGAGCAGGACCGCCAGACGGGGCTCAGGACCGTGTCGCTCGCGATCGTCCCGATGCGTACCTGGGACGACTTCACCGTCGGGGTCCTGCAACTGGTGAACATGCGGAACGGACCGGGCGGCGAGGTCGGGCCGCTGCCGGAGGCGATGAAGGAGCCGCTGATCGCCTTTGCAGCCCAGGCGGCAAGCGCGCTCGCCAATGCCCGGCTGCTTGAGGAGAACCGCCGCCTGGCGCGCCAACTCGACCGCGTCAATGCCGCGCTGAAGCGTGAGAACCAGCAATTGCGTAGCCAGACCCAGGCTCCGCCGCCGGCACGCTCCGGCCTGATCGGCGACAGCCCGCAGATCCGGCGCGCGCTTAATCTCGTTGAGCGGGCAGCCAGGACGAAGGTCGCGGTGCTGGTGCTTGGCGAGACCGGTACCGGCAAGGAGATGATCGCCAGCGCCATCCACAAGTCGTCGGACCGCGCCGACAAGCCCTGGGTGGCGCAGAACTGCGCGGCGCTGCCCGAGGCGCTGCTGGAAAGCGAGCTGTTCGGCTACAAGAAGGGGGCCTTCACCGGGGCGGCCGCCGACACGGACGGCCTGGTTCACGCCGCCAACGGCGGCACCATGTTCCTCGACGAGGTCGGCGACATGCCGCTCGGCGTTCAGGCCAAGCTGCTGCGCCTGTTGCAGGAGGGCGAGGTGCGCCGGGTCGGGGCGACCGAGACGGAGAAGGTCGACGTGCGCATCGTCGCCGCCACGCACGTCAATCTCCGCGACAAGATCGCTGCCGGCACCTTCCGCGAGGATTTGTTCTACCGGCTCAGCGTGTTTCCGATTGAACTGCCGCCGCTTAGGGAACGGCCGTCGGACATCCCGCTTTTGATCGACTTCTTCCTGTCGGTCGTCGCCAAGAGCTACAACCAGAAGGTCGCCGCGCTTACGCCCGATGCGCTGCATGCGCTGCTGCGCTGGCGCTATCCCGGCAACGTCCGCGAACTGAAAAACATCATTGAGCGCGCAGTCCTCCTGATCGATGAAGGCGAGCGAATCGACCTCGGCCACCTGCCGCCGGAGATTGCCGCCGGCGGAAGCCCTGGCTTCAGCTCCACGCCGCTGCCGACCATCGGAGAGACGGGCGACCTGAAGTCGATCATGCGGCGCTACGAGGCCATGGTCGTGGAGGCCAAGCTCCGGGAAGCCGGCTGGAACCAGAGCGAGACGGCAAAGAAGCTCCGTATCTCTCGGCGCGCGCTGATCGACAAGATTCAGCTCTACGGCATCCGCAAGCCGACCGAGAGCCGCAGCCTATCCGAACCGAGTTGATCCGGTGCCGGCCCTGGGGGCGACGACGGCCCCTTCGGCGGCCGCGAACAAATGCAGGAGCAAATCCGGCTTGTGCGGCGCCGATCTGGCCCTACTGTTGTCGTACGGTACGCCGGTCTGCGGACGATCATGAACTACGACGAATTCTTCCAGCGGCAACTCAACGACTTCATGGCCGGGCGGCTGGCCTATGCCGCCATGACCAAGGCCTTCAAGGACGTCTGCCGCTCCAATCCGCAGGCGGCCGTGCGGCTGCACGACAACCTGCAGGAGGTCGTCAACCTCGGCCGCCTGCCGCCGGATCTGGCAAGGCTGGTCGAGGAGGCTTGCTGCCGGACGGTCGAGCCGATGACGGACGTCACCGACGGTCACCCCACCATCCCGAATGACGCTGTCGACGGCGAGGCGACGACACCGCTGGCGATCGAGGGCCCGACGGCGGACAACCCGCTGCACGAGAAGGTTGACGAAGTCGTCCTGTCGGCGCTGCTGTCGGACTACAAGGAAATCCGCGCCCGCCGGGGCGGCGGATCGGAGGCAAAGGCAGGCAGGGGACGGCGTAAGGACGCTGTCGATGATCTTTTGTCGGGTTACTACGGCGCGCGGCTGCGCCACGACGCGCAGCGGGCGCAGTCCGGAAGCGGGCGCGAGTTCGACCTGCGCAAGCAGGGCGGTGCTCGCGCCGGCATCGGCAGCCTGCTCAACGGCCGGTTCGTGCTCGACCGGGAGATCGGCCGAGGTGGCATGGGGGTGGTCTATGCGGCCGTCGACCGCCGCCGCCTCGAGGCCGGCCACAGCCAGCCCTATGTCGCGATCAAGACGCTGTCAGGCGACTTCGCCCGCAATTCGCTGGCCTTCCGCGCCTTCGAATCCGAGGCACGCAAGGCCCAGGCACTGGCCCATCCCAACATCGTCCAGATTCAGGATTTCGACCGCGACGGCAGCAACGCCTTCATCGTGATGGAGCTGTTGGAAGGCCGCTCGCTCGACCGGATCCTGCTCGACCGCCCGATCGGCCGCTTGTCGCTGCAGCGGGCGCGGCCGATCCTTGCCGGTGTTTGCGCCGGGCTCGCCTATGCCCATTCGCGCGGGATCGTCCACTGCGACATCAAGCCGGGCAACGTGTTCGTGCAGCACGGCGGCCAGGTCAAGCTGCTCGATTTCGGCATTGCCAGCGCGCGGGCCCTGCCTGGATTCGACGTCGACCAGTTCGGGTCGTTCTCCGGCCCCTATGCCAGTCCGCAGGTGATCGAGGGGCAGGAGCGCAAGCCCGCCGACGATCTCTATTCTCTCGGCTGCATGACCTATCTGCTTCTCACCGGGAGGCATCCCTTCGACGGCCGGACCTCCGTCGAGGCCCGCGATCTCGGGCTGGTGCCGCTGCGGCCGGACGACCTGACGCGCAGCGGCTGGCGCACGCTGCTGTCCTCGCTCGCCTTCGACCGCGACCAGCGCCTTGCCTCTGCCGATTCGTTTTATGACGGTCTTTATGCCACGAGCTGGTTCGAGCGGGTGGCGCAACGGTGGCGCCGGCCGAAGGCGTCGGAGCCGCTTTAGGCGAGGCCGCCGTCGGTCTGGCATTGGGCCGCGGTCCGGGACCGGCAGCCTTGCCCGACCTTTGATGCCGCACCGAAGTTTGATGCTTGCCCGCCGGCTCCGGTACGATGGGCGCGGGTGCGAAGGAGCCTGGCCCGCCTCGAATGGCGCTCTGCCATGAAGGCGGCGTGGCCTGCGCGATGCCAAGACTGTCTTCTCTGTTTCCTGCTCCTAGAAGAACTGCACCTGGACCGGGCCCCAATGGATCTGCACCGGACCGCGGGGCTGGGATACCAGCTTGCTGTCGATCTGCTTCGTCAGCGTCCTGTAGACATAGTCGACAAACTTGGGGTCGGCATCCGAGGAGTAGACGGTGCGGACCGTCCCTCTGGGAACATCGACGTTGACGCTGTCGAGCGTGGTCACGGTGTAAGTGACTTCGACGCCGAGTGGCTTCATCGCTGCCATGAAGGCCTGGGCCTGCGCTGCATTGTCGCTTCGGGCGAAGATGTAGATCCTTGAGCCGGTGAAGCTCGGCGGTGGTGCCGGATCGGGGGCCGGCGCCGGCTCCGGCGGCGGCGTTGGAGCCGGCGGAAGCGGCGGCGCGAGCTGAGCCCTGCAGGTGTCTTCCGCCAGCGCCTGATCGGCGCCGGAGACCGTCCAGCTCATGATGAGCCAGCCGACGGGTAAGAGCAGAAGCGCCGCGCCGACAACAATGCCGCCAAAGAAGAACAGTGGCCCGCCGAAGCCGCGCAGCACGGAGATCACCATTCCGGCGAGAATCAGTGCGCCGACAACCGCCAGGGGAGGCATGAGCCAGGTCACGTACCAGGGCGCCGCAGTCAGCGCATTGATGCATTGCTCAAGGGCACTCTGGCTTGGTTCCATTGCGATATCCGTCCCCCCGGCGGCGAGATTCAAGGCATGGTCGTACGGAGCGCCAATTACACCGCAGACGATCTGCAAAATACAGGAAGGATCCGACGAAGTCGGCGGCTTTTCCCCCGTTCGCATCGACCGACCGTCTTGCCGGAAGCGTGGCGCAAAGGCCTTACGAAAGTGTGACGTTATAGCCCGGGGCCGCCATCGGGCATATGCTGCCGTCACGGGTCTTCGGCGAGGGCGCGTCTCTGCCACTCGACCCGGTCCCGGTCTCCGTCCTATGCTAGAATACGTCGGCCCGGCGGCGGGTGCCCCCGTCCCGGTCTTTCCGATTGCCTCCCATCGCGCCGCGCCGGAGCCTGCCTTTCCCGATGACCGTCCCCGTCTTTCCGCTGTCCGCCGTCGTCGCGCTGACCACCGCCGCGCTTGTCGCCGGATGTCAGGCGATGGATCCGGCCGGGAGCACTGCGACGGCAGGAGGCACGACGACGGCCGGGAGCGCGCCTCACCATGACCCTGTTGTCCTGACCAAGCCGCTGGATGCCTATCGGGCGACGCGCATGTTCACCGGCCTGTCCCCGGCAGAGGTGCGTCGCGGCGTCGGCAGCATGCTGGTGCGCAACGGCTACGCGCTCTACCGGCGGGTCGACGGGATCGACATCTACGCCAGGACGGCGACGGAGCCAGCGATCCTCAAGGCCTATTCCTGTGAGGGCTGCCTGCCGCCGCAGGCGCGCGTCGACCTGCAGACGACGCCGCTGGAAAACGGCGTGCAGGTCATGCTCGAGCCGTACTGGTACCAGGATCCCGGGTCGCGGCAGGGCAAACGCGTCAACGATGCCGCGGCCGTGACCCCGGTCGCGCGCAAGCTGCAGATCGCACTCGACCAGCTCTATGTGCTGTCGCCGCCTCCCGATGCCCCGCGTGACCCGACCGAACAGTCCGACGGCGAGGGCCTCACCATCGTCGAGACCCTGCCGCAGAGCGGATCGACCGCGCCGCCGGATCCAGCAAAGAAAAAGAAGGTGCCCCAGCCGCCGCGCACGCAAGGAGATGCGTGAAGCGGGCAGGGGTGAATGGCTTGCAGGGTTCAGGGGGACAGCGACACGGATGCAGCCGGGCGAGGCCCGTGTGAGCCGTCTCGGCCCGACGTGTCGCGTCGAAAGCGGCACGATCTGCCATTTCTGAAGGGTGGTGCCGGCAACAGGATTCGAACCCGTGACCCCCTGATTACAAATCAGGTGCTCTACCAGCTGAGCTATACCGGCCGCCGCGCGCTTCTAGCATAGTCGGGCGCATGATGCATCTTCTTACGCGAGCCCGGCCGGCGGTCAAGCGGATCCGGACGCGGCAGCCATCAGGAGCCGCCGCGCGCCATGCCGGTGCGGGCGATATAGAGTGCCAGGACGGCGGCGTTCGAGACGTTGAGCGATTTGATCCTGCCCGGCATGTCGAGGCGGGCGAGACGATCGCAGGCGGCGCGAACGCCCTGACGCACGCCCTTGCCTTCCGAACCGAGCACGAGCACGACCCGGTCGGCGAAGTCGGTCGCCTCGAGCGGCGCCTTGCCTTCGCTGTCGAGCGCAATGCGCTGAAAGCCGGTGGCCCCCATCTCCTCCAGGAAGCGCGCCATGTTTTTCACCCGCACGTGCCGCACCATGTCGAGCGCTCCCGATGCGGCCTTGGCGAGCACCGGACCTTCTTCCGGGGCGTGCCGCTCGGTCGTGACGACGGCGTCGGCAGCCAGTGCAACGGCCGAGCGCAAGATGGCGCCGACATTGTGCGGATCCGTCACCTGGTCGAGCGCCAGCACCAGCCGGGCGTTCTTGAGCGCTGCCGCACCGAAGGCGGGCAGGGGGTCGACCTCCAGCACGGCGCCCTGATGGACGGCATCGCGGCCGACGAGGCCCTGCAGCGCCCGGGGCGTGACAATCTCCACCGGCACGTCTGGGGCGACGCCGCGCTTCTCGAGGCGGCGCAGCGCGTTGGGCGTTGCGAGCAGCCGGTGACGGCGACGCTCCTTGTTGGCGAAGGCGGCTTCGACCGTGTGGAGGCCGTAGATCAGGATCGGCCCGCCGTCGTCGAACCGCTGCGGCGGCCGCGCTCCGGGGCGCCCGGATCGCGGCTTGCCGCGGCGATGGCCATTGGTGTTGTCCTTGCTCATTCGGCCTCGATAGCGGGCCGGCGGGCCCGCGGCAAGCGGATGCTCGTGCCTGATGCCGCGGCCGGCGATTGCCGCCGAACCGGGAGAGCTTTCCGTCGCTGCCCTGAGAGGCCGGCGAAACTGTTCTGAAAAAACCCAAAACGACGTTGACACCCCATAGCCCGATCTGCATAACACCCGCCACGGGATCGACCCCGCGGCTGCGCGGACGTCGAACCGTGAAGCCATCCTGAACGCTTCGGCCGAGGGCAACGGTTTCGGAGGAGTGCCCGAGTGGTTAAAGGGGACGGACTGTAAATCCGTTGGCTCAGCCTACGTTGGTTCGAATCCAACCTCCTCCACCACCGTTCCCGGCCGGCCGCGCGGGTGTAGCTCAATGGTAGAGCAGCAGCCTTCCAAGCTGATGACGAGGGTTCGATTCCCTTCACCCGCTCCAACCTATTGGCTGTGCCGGCGCCCGGCAGGGGATGGTTTGAACGGACGACGCGGATCCGAGCCCTGGGAGCCGTTCGCAGTTTGGCGTGTAGGGCGGACTTCCCGCAGGAACTCGACCGATTGAACCTCGGATTGGACAGGAAGCAACGCCGATGGCGAAAGAAAAGTTCGAGCGCACGAAGCCTCACGTGAACATCGGGACGA
>CAYXAA010000031.1:0-3734 GCA_964462985.1 uncultured Hyphomicrobiales bacterium
GATAACATTCGGCTGAGCTTGCGCAGGCAATGGAGACTGATCTGGAACCGATCTGGTCCGCGTTCAGGTGTGTTTTCTGAAGGTGGACCGACCATCATAAGTGGCCTGCCATCCGGCGGGTCGTCAGGAGCGTGAGGAATGGCGAGCGCAAAAGAGCTCGTATTCGTGGCCCTCGGGGGGCTCGGCGAAATTGGTATGAACCTGGCGCTTTACGGCTACGGGTCCGAACACAATCGCCGCTGGCTGATGGTCGATTGCGGCGTTTCGTTCGGCGGTCCGGACCTGCCTGGCGTTGATGTGGTGATGCCGGACATCCGCTTCATCGAGGAAGAGCACCACCGGCTTGACGGCATCGTCATCACCCACGCCCACGAGGACCACTATGGCGCCTTGATCGAGCTTTGGCCGCGGTTGAAGGCCCCGCTCTACATGACGCCGTTCGCCGCTGGCCTGCTTGAGGCGAAAAAGGAGAGCGAGCCGGGTGCGCCGAAGATCCCGGTTAAGGTCGTGGAGCAGGGCGCTCGTTTCAAGGTCGGAGACTTTGACGTCGAGATGATCGCGATGTCGCATTCGATCCCGGAACCTTGCGCACTTGCGATTCGCACGCCGGCTGGCGTCGTCGTCCATTCCGGCGACTGGAAGATCGATCCGACACCGGGTATCGGGCGGCCGATCGACGTCGACCGGCTCGCTGCGATCGGCCGGGAGGGGGTGCGGGCGCTGATTTGCGATTCGACCAATGCGGTTCGCGACGGCGTCAGCCCGAGCGAGGCGGACGTTGCCGTCGAGCTTGAGAAGATCATCAAGGCAGCCAAGCACCGAGTTTGCGTCACGACATTCGCCTCGAACGTGTCGCGGATCCGTTCGATCGCGCTCGCGGCGCAAGCTGCCGGACGCGAGGTGGTCGTCATGGGCCGATCGATGCGGCGCGTGATCGACGTTGCCGAGGCACTCGGCTACCTGAAGGGCACACCGCAATTCCTCGACGAAGAGGCGTATGGCTATCTGCCGCGAGACAAGGTTGTCGCGCTGCTGACCGGCAGCCAGGGCGAGCCGCGCGCCGCGATGGCCCGGGTCGCGGCCGGCGACCACCGCAACGTCGCGCTGTCGGCCGGGGACCTGGTGATCTTTTCCTCGCGCACCATCCCGGGCAACGAGAAGGCGGTCAACGCGATTGTCAACCAGCTCGTCGAGCAGGGCGCAACGGTCATGACCGACCGGGATGCGCTAGTTCATGTCTCGGGCCACCCGCGGCGTGATGAGCTCAGGCAGCTCTATGACCTGTTGAAGCCGCAGGCGCTCGTGCCGGCGCATGGCGAGGCGCTGCATCTGGCGGCGCAGCGCCAGCTTGCCGAGGCACACGGTATTCCCGAGACGCTGCTGGCGGAGAACGGCGATCTGGTGCGCCTCGCCCCCGGCCCGTTGGCGATCGTCGATGAGGTGCCGACCGGAATATCCGTCAAGGATGGCACGATCCTCGGCGATCCGGAGCTCTCCGGCGTGAAGGAACGGCGCAAGCTGTCGTTCGCCGGCGCGGTGGTGGTGACGCTTGCGGTCGACGGAAAGGGCATGATGATCGGTGAGCCCGAGGCGGCGTTGTTCGGACTTCCGGAGGCTGACCAGAACGGCGAAGACTTCGAGGAGATCGTGCTGACGGCTGTCGTTGGCGCGGTGGAGAGCATTCCCAGGCCTCGCCGCAAGGATAAGGATCTGGTCGCGGAAGCGGCACGCCGCGCCGCTCGGGCCGCAGTCCAGGAGCGCTGGGGCAAGAAGCCGCTGACCAGGGTCATCGTAACGCGGGTCTGACCTTTTGTCCGATGGACGGTCGGACGCCGCGGCTGCAGGATGGCCGAAGCATTGCCCGGCGGTAGGGTGATCTGGAGGTTCTCATGATCGGACGTCTGAACCACGTCGCCATCGCCGTTCCGGATCTCGCGCAGGCCGCGGCGAGGTATCGCGACCTGCTTGGCGCCGTGGTGTCCGCGCCGCAGCCTGAGCCGGATCATGGCGTCACGGTGGTGTTCGTCGAGCTGCCGAACACCAAGGTCGAACTGCTTGAGCCGCTTGGCGAGGCCTCTCCGATCGCCGCCTTCCTGGAACGCAGCCCCTCGGGCGGCATTCATCACATCTGCTTCGAGGTCGACGACATCATGGCCGCGCGCGACCAGTTGCAGGCCGAGGGCGCACGAATTGTCGGAACCGGCGAGCCGAAGATTGGTGCTCACGGCAAGCCCGTACTGTTCCTGCATCCCAAGGACTTCAATGGCACGTTGATCGAGCTCGAGCAGGCATGACCTGCGTCCTGTTCGCCGGCCACGGGCGGGTCGAACCGCAACCTGGCTGCTTCGGTCGGCGAATTGCGCGCGCTTCGTGAAGAATCAGGAAGGTCCATACCGTGTCTTTGACGTCGAGTATCGCCATTTATTTCATCATCTGGTGGGTTGTGCTCTTCGCTGTCCTTCCGTTCGGCGTGCAAAGTCAGGTTGAACACGGCGAGGTTGTACCCGGCTCGGAGCCGGGCGCACCCCACCGGCCGATGCTGGTGCGAAAGGCCGTTGCCACGACGATCATCTCGGCCGTGCTGTTTGCCGTGGTCTACTGGTTCGTGGTTTACTCCGGCCTCACCCTCGACGACCTGCCGATCTGACGAACGGATGCAGCGCGCGGGCGATTAGGGGACATCGCATGCATGGACACCAGCTGTCTCTCGACGTGTCGCCGGGGCTTGTCCGACGTCACCCCATTCGGAACGCCGTTTCGGAAAATGCTAAACTAATCAGTCTTTTAGAGCTCGAGCCTGAGCGGTGCGCGTCGGAACGGGAAACGCGGCGACCTTGCGCAGAGCTCGACTGATCCCAGCAGGAGCGACGAGGTCTCTGCGCCTCACTCTCCGAACCGTCAAAAAAAAGCAAGGCTGAAAGCCTTGCTTCTCTGCAGTTTCGCGTCTCAAACCTTTCATCAAACGTTCGAGGAAGTGATCGCTCAAACGCTGGGCAGCTACCTGATGGTGCGCCGAAAGGCCTTTCCTCCCAAGACTCAGACCGCGATGCCTCTTTTTAGCTCGAGAGCCGCAAGACTTCGAGCCCTTGTTATGGGCTAAGACCTTACGACATCATCACCGCCTTGTCACCAATTTGTGCAACAGGTGCCTCATTTTTGTTTGCTGCTTAGGAAATGGTACCTGTACGCGTCGCGCGGCGGCCGTTCGTATCCGCCGAGGGCTTGTGTTTTGGCGGCGCATGCGGTTTCACTGCGGACCAGTGAATCCTCTGCAAGTCGACCATGACTGCGCCAGCCACGAGTCATCCGTATGCGCCTCTCGCGATATTTTCTGCCGATCCTCAAGGAAACGCCCAAGGAAGCGGAGATCGTCTCCCACCGGCTGATGCTTCGCGCAGGCATGATCCGGCAGGAGTCGGCAGGGATCTACGCCTGGCTGCCGCTCGGCTACAAGGTGCTCCGCAAGATCGAGCAGATCGTGCGCGAGGAGCAGGAGCGGGCAGGGGCGATCCCGCTCCTGATGCCAACGATTCAGTCGGCGGACCTTTGGCGCGAAAGCGGGCGCTACGATGCCTACGGCAAGGAGATGCTTCGCATCACCGACCGCCATGAGCGCGAGATGCTGTACGGGCCGACGAACGAGGAGATGATCACCGAGATCTTCCGCGCCTCGGTGCGCTCGTACAAGGACTTGCCGCTGAACCTCTATCATATCCAGTGGAAGTTCCGGGACG
>CAYXAA010000031.1:3744-21612 GCA_964462985.1 uncultured Hyphomicrobiales bacterium
CGTCATGCGCGGCCGCGAGTTCCTGATGAAGGATGCCTATTCCTTCGACGTCGACCAGGAACGGGCGCGTCACGCCTATTACCGCATGTTCGTGGCCTATCTCAGAACCTTCGATCGTCTGGGTCTCAAGGCAATCCCGATGCGGGCCGATACCGGTCCAATCGGCGGCGACCTCAGCCACGAATTCATCATCCTCGCCTCGACGGGCGAGAGCGAGGTGTTCTGTGACCGGGCCATCCTCGATCTGCCGATCCCCGGTGCCGACACGGACTTTGATGCGGACCTGTCACCGATCTTCGAGTCCTGGACGACGCCCTATGCGGCGACCGACGAGATGCACGACGAAGAGGCATTCGCTGCGCTGCCGGAAGAGGCACGCGTATCCGCCCGTGGTATCGAGGTTGGCCACATCTTCTATTTCGGCACCAAGTACTCTGCGCCGATGGAGGCCGTGGTGGCCGGGCCCGACGGCACGCAGAAGCCGGTGCACATGGGCTCCTACGGCGTCGGCGTTTCGCGGCTCGTCGGGGCCATCATCGAGGCAAGCCATGACGAAAACGGCATCATCTGGCCAAGCTCCGTTGCACCGTTTCATGTCGGTCTCGTCAATCTGAAGCCGGGCGACGGTCAAAGCGATGCGGCGTGCACGGAGCTCTACCGGTCGCTGTCGGATGCAGGGGTCGAAGTGCTTTACGATGATGTCGACCAGCGTGCCGGCGCAAAGTTTGCGACGATGGACCTGATCGGGCTGCCCTGGCAGCTCGTGATCGGCCCGCGCGGACTGAAGGAGGGCACCGTCGAGATCAAACGCCGCGCGGGAGGTGAGCGCATCACGCTTTCCAAGGAGGACGCGGTCAACCAGATCCTCGAGGATCTCCGCGGCTGACCCAAGGCGCGGAACCGGCGGAGAGCGGCGGCCCATGAGCGCAGGCGCTGAATCCATGACGGAGCCCACGGGAACCCGGCCGTTTGCCGGGTTCGAATGGCTGCTGGCAGGACGCTACCTGCGTTCGCGGCGGCGCGAGACCTTCATTTCGGTAATCGCGGGCTTCTCGTTCCTCGGCATCATGCTTGGGGTGGCGACGCTGATCATCGTCATGGCCGTGATGAACGGCTTCCGCGGCGAGCTCCTGTCGAAGATCCTCGGCATCAACGGCCATCTCCTGGTGCAGCCGATCGACAGCCCGCTTGATGATTTCGACGCTGTGTCTGCCCGGCTGGAGAATGTTCCGGGCGTTACCTTCGCCATGCCCTTCGTCGAAGGTCAGGCGCTGGTGTCCGGGCCGGCGAGCGCGCTCGGCGCGCTCGTGCGCGGCGTGCGCGAAACCGATCTGCAGCGGCTGCCGCTGGTGTCCGGAACGGTCCGCCTCGGCAGCCTGGAGGATTTCGACAGCAACAATGGCGTCGCGATCGGGACGCGCATGGCGCAACAGCTCGGCGTTACGATCGGCGACAACATCACCCTGGTCAGTCCACGAGGAAACGTCACCCCGATGGGCGTGACACCTCGGGTCAAGGCCTATCCGGTGACCGCGATCTTCGAGATCGGCATGTCGGAGTATGATTCGACCATCGTCTTCATGCCGTTCGAGGACGCCCAGCTCTACTTCAACCACGAAGGGGCCGCGACCGGCATCGAGGTCTTCGTCGAGGAACCCGACGCGGTCGGCGCGATGCGGCCGGCGATCGAGGAGGGCGCAGCGCGTCCTGCCTTTGTCACCGACTGGCGTCAGCGCAACATCACCTTCTTCTCCGCGCTTGAGGTTGAGCGCAACGTGATGTTCCTGATCCTGACCCTGATCGTCATCGTCGCCGCTCTCAACATCATCTCAGGCATGACCATGCTGGTGAAGGACAAGGGCCACGACATCGCGATTTTGCGCACGATGGGCGCGACGCGCGGTGCGATCCTGCGGGTGTTCATTATAACCGGGGCGAGCATCGGCGTGGTCGGGACGGTCGCCGGGTTCTTGCTCGGTTTCGTGGTGTGTCTCAACATCGAGAGCATTCGCCAGGGGATCTCCTGGCTGACGAGAACCGAGCTGTTCTCGCCGGAGCTTTATTTTCTGAGCCGCATGCCGGCCGACATGGACAGCGGGGAGACGCTCACGGTCGTGGCGATGGCGCTGGTGCTGTCGCTGCTTGCGACGCTCTATCCTGCCTGGCGTGCGGCGCGGCTCGATCCGGTGGAGGCGCTGCGTTACGAATGACCGGGGAGGCACAATCGTCGAACGGCGTTGGCACCGCGCTGCCGCTCGAACTCGTCGACATCCACCGCAGTTTCAGGGAAGGCTCCGGCCAACTCCACATCCTGCGCGGCGCTAATCTGACACTCTATCCCGGCGAGATGGTCGCGCTGGTTGCCCCGTCGGGCGCCGGAAAGTCGACCCTGCTTCACATCGCGGGCCTGCTCGAGCGTCCCGACAGCGGTGAGATCTATATAGGCGGGGCGGCCTGCAGCACGCTCGCCGATCACGAGCGCACCCGGATCCGTCGCACCGACATCGGCTTTGTCTACCAGTTCCATCACCTGCTGCCGGAGTTCACCGCGCTTGAGAACATCGTGATGCCGCAGCTGATACGCGGCCTCGATAAGCGCGAGGCGGCCAAGCGGGCGTTGGAATTGTTGTCCTATATGCGGCTCTCCGAACGGGCGAGCCACCGCCCTGCGGAGCTTTCCGGCGGCGAACAGCAGCGCGTTGCCATCGCCCGGGCGGTTGCCAATGCGCCGCGCGTGCTGCTTGCCGACGAGCCCACCGGCAACCTCGATCCGAAGACGGCGACCTATGTCTTCGAGGCGCTGATTGCTTTGGTGCGGGCTTCGGGGCTTGCTGCTCTGTTCGCTACCCACAACATGGAGCTGGCCGACCGGATGGACCGGCGGATCACGCTGCAGGACGGGCTGGTGGTGGAGATGTGAGCCGCCGGTGAGGTGCAGTGCGCGTTGTCGGCCCGCTGCTTGCGCCAACAATCGTTTAGCGCGTTTGGGGGCCGTGACGAAGAAGAAGGAAGAGGGGCCGCGGCACTGCGAACCGGTAGTAGCATCCTGCTCCTAACGGGTCGGTGGAAACTCGGTCTCGCAATAGGCGACGGCGCGGGCCTTGAAGGTGTCGTATTGCGCCGCAGAGACGATGCCCTCGGCCTTCATCTTGTCGACGGCGCCGACGCGCTCGGTGAGGCAGGCTGCAAGAGCAGGGTTGTCGGCCGCTATGTCGGTTGGCGCCGCGCTGCTTGACTGCAGGCCGTCTGCCAGCATCGGGGCAGCGGCGCGAGAAAGCTCATTGCGACCGAGCCAGACCATCAGCGCCAGCCCCATGAGGGCAAGGGCAAGCGCCAGCAGGCGCGCTGGCCAGCGATCAAGCACCGATGGGCCCGGCGCGGTCGCCACCGCCTCAGCCGCCAGTGACGCTCATGTGCCGTGCGACCGCCGGCTGACGGGTGCGGCGGTCGATGACGAAGTCGTGGCCTTTGGGCTTGCGGCCGATCGCCTCGTCGATCGCGGCGTAAAGCAGCTCATCGCTTTCCGAGGCGCGCAGTGGGGCGCGCAGATCGGCCGAGTCCTCCTGCCCGAGGCACATGTAGAGCATGCCGGTGCAGGTCACACGGACCCGGTTGCAGCTTTCGCAGAAATTGTGCGTCATCGGAGTAATGAAGCCGAGACGGCCGCCGGTCTCCCTGACCTCGACGTAACGGGCAGGCCCGCCGGTCTTGTACGGAATATCGGTGAGGGTGAACTCCTCTGCTAGACGAGCGCGAACGAGCGACAGCGGCAAGTACTGGTCGGTGCGATCGCCATCGATCTCGCCGAGGGGCATGGTCTCGATCAGCGTGAGGTCATAGCCGTGCTCGTGGCACCAGGTCAGCATCGGCACCAACTCGTGCTCGTTAACGCCCTTCAGCGCCACCATGTTGATCTTGACCTGAAGGCCGGCGGCGGTTGCCGACTGCAGCCCCTCCATCACCTTGCCGAGATCGCCCCACCGCGTGATTGCCTTGAAGCGGTCGCGGTCTAGCGTGTCCAGCGAGACGTTGATGCGGCGAACGCCGCAATCGGCCAGCTCGTTGGCGTAGCGCGAAAGCTGAGAACCATTGGTGGTGACGGTGAGTTCCTCGAGCGCTCCACTCTCCAGATGCCTCGACAACGAGCGCACCAGGCTCATGATGTTCTTGCGCACCAGGGGTTCGCCCCCTGTGAGCCGCAGCTTGCGCACACCCTTGGCAATAAAGGCCGAACACAGCCGATCGAGTTCCTCCAACGTCAGAACTTCGCGCTTCGGCAGGAACGTCATGTCCTCCGCCATGCAATAGACGCAGCGGAAGTCGCAGCGGTCCGTCACCGAAACGCGCAAATAGCTGACGGTACGGCCGAAGGGGTCAATCAGGGGTGCCGCGGGCGCTGGTGCGGTGGTGTCGAGGGTCGGCGTTGTCGCCATCAGAATCTCCCGGATGCGACCGGCGCGGCCGGTTCTCTTTCCGCGTTGGCCCAAGAAGGTAGCGGATCGACCTCAAACGTCAATCGACCGGTGCCCTTGCCTGTTGGAACGCCGTATGGGTGAATACCCGGCAACCCGAACGCACCTCACCATGTAAGCGCTGTTGCGGGCTTGCGAAGTGCTTCGCGAGGCCTATGGTCTGCGACAACAACAACAGGACGCACCGCCGTGACGACCGAAACCAGACCCTGGCCGACCGAGATTCGCCTGAAGAAGGATCGCCGCACGCTGGTCGTGACGTTCGACGACGGCGTGGTCTTCGACTACTCCGCCGAGTATCTGCGCGTCTGCTCGCCTTCGGCCGAAGTGCAAGGTCATTCGGCGGCGGAGAAGAAGACCGTTCCCGGCAAGCGGTTGGTCGAGATCATCAAGATCGATCCGGTTGGCAACTACGCCGTCAGGCTGACGTTCGATGATCTGCACTCGACCGGCATCTATTCGTGGTCCTATTTGCGTGAACTCGGCGAGGAGCGCGAAAAGCACTGGGCGGCCTATCTCGCCGATCTTGAGGCGAAGGGGCTCTCTCGCGATCGATAGGAGGCCTGCGCCCGTCACCGGACGCTGATCAGGCCCTAGGCAATTCTGCCACAGTGCCGGCGCTCCGTACTACGCCGCCATCTCGGGCGTCGACAAATCACCGCACAGGTCGACATACTTCGGTTCATACTCGATTCAGGCTCGAGGTGCGGGCGTGCGGTTCATGGAATGGGCGGGGGTTGAGCGGCCTCATCCGCTCGAAAACTCGGTGGTGGCAGGGAGCGTTTCCCGGCGCAGTCTGATCATAGGATTGCCGCTGGTTCTGGCCGCGTGCCAGAGCAAGAGCCGCAAGCTTGAGCAGGCCGGCTTGACCGCGGCAGCCGACGGCGCGCCCGACTATGCCCTGGCTTACGGCCCGATCAAGGATGGCGGCTTCTCACTGCCGGCGATCCCGTACCAGAAGTTCGACCCGCAGTTCTTGCGCCAGACCGTGTATTATCCGACCCGGTATCCTGTCGGCACGATCGTGGTCGATCCGCATGCCAAGCACCTCTATCTGATCCAGCCCGGCGGACGCGCGATCCGGTACGGCATCGGCGTTGGGCGCGAGGGTTTCGCCTGGAACGGCGAGGCAGTGATCGGCTACAAGCGGGAATGGCCGAAGTGGTTTCCGCCGGACGAGATGATCGCCCGCGATCCCAAGCTCGAGAAGTACCGGGATGGTCAGGAGGGGGGCCCCGACAATCCGATCGGAGCACGCGGTCTCTATCTCTGGCAGGGCAACAAGGACACGCTCTACCGCATCCACGGCACCAATGTTCCGTCGAGCATCGGGACAAATGCGTCGAGCGGATGCATCCGGATGTGGCAGCAGGACATCATCGATCTCTATAACCGGGTCGAGGTCGGGACCAAGGTCGTGGTGCTCGGTTAGCCGGCCGCAGCCTCCGACAGGGCAGGGGCAGCAGCGAGCACTTCGAACACCTCGAGCTCGCGGGCACGTCCCTTGGCCTGTGCCTTTCCGAGCGGCCGGAACCGGATCGTGTCACCACACTGCGCCACGACCGAGCCGCTTGCCAGAATTGCCGTCCCATAGTCCTTGTTCATGCCCTCGAGCCGGGAGGCGACGTTCACGGTGTCGCCCATGGCAGTGTATTGCAGCCGATCGCGGGCGCCGACGTTACCGACGAGGGCGATGCCGGAATGAATGCCGTAGCGCGTGCGGAACTGCGGCAGACCCTTGATGCGCTGTTCGAGATTGTAGGCATGCAGCTTGGCTTCCACGGCAAGAGCGCAGAGACAGGCCTTCTCGGCATGACGCGGCTCCTCGGCAGGAGCATTCCACATCGCGAAGACGGAATCGCCGTTGAACTGGATAATTGCGCCGCCGTGTTCTTCGACCGTCTCGCCGAAAATATCGAAGTAGTCCGACAGCATCGCGACGACCTCTTCGGGGCTGAGACGTTCGCTGATGGTGGTGAAATCGTAGATGTCGGAGAACAGCGCCGTGACCTCCTGGCGCTTCGCTGCTCGTCCAGCAAAGGCACCCGCCTGAAAGCCTTCGCGCACGACCTCGCGTGGAACATAAAGCGTGAAGCTTGCGATCGCGTCGCGTGCCCGGTTCAGGGCAGTGCCAAGCATGGAGATCTCACTGACGTGGGTGGAGACCTCGACGGGCGTGGCGAAGTCGAGCATCTGCAGGCGATCGGCGCTTGCCGTCAGCTCGTTGAGCGAACGGGTTATCCAGCGCGCCATAAGCAGCGCCGCAATGACCGCGAGCGCGACCAGCGCTGCGGAGACCATTACGCCGTGACGCAGGGCCGTGAGTGCGGGCGCCAGCAGCTCGTCGAGCGGCGCCGCGACGACGATCCGGTGGCCAGACAGGACGAGGGCAGAGCGGATCGGTGTCACCGTCGCAAGGTAATTGCGGCCGTCCACGGTGACGATCCGCGCATTTCCGTCGCCCCAGTTGCCGGAATGCACCGCCTCGGCCAGTGGATCGGATGCCAGTTGCTGAGCAGTTCCGTCCTCGCTCTTTGCGGAGAGCAGACGCCGCATCATACCCGGGTCGGAATGGATGACCGGACGGCCGGACGCATCGACAATGAAGGCGACCGTCTCCGGTGTCATCCGCTCCGCCCCCAGAAAGGTCTGGATCGCTTCCATCAGGATGTCGGCCCCAATGACAACCGTCGGGTCGTGGGTGTGCCGCTGCGCCACGGTTACGCCGAGGGCGTGCGTCGTCGCCATTTCGTAAGGCCCGACCGAGATGGGGCTGTCCTGGGCTCGGGCCCCGCGATACCACGGGCGAAGGCGCGGGTCGTAGTCCGTCGGATCTGCAGAGCCTTCGGCCACCGTGCGCCCTGCGGCATTCAGGAACATGACCCGGCTAAGACGCTCGCTGCTGCCAAGGGGGCCCATCAGCCGCACCGCGATTGCGGCGTCATCGGGCGCCCGCAGCGTCTTGCGCCAGGCGGTGGCGTCGAGATCGACGACATGGAAGAAGGCGCCGTCGCGGTATCCAACATAGACACCGTCGATATGCGGCGAGCGCAAGACCGCATCGCGCAGGATCGCAATCTTGTCGTCAATCCGCTCGGGCGGCGGCACCAGGAACGCATTGGCAACGGAGGCGACCATGTCGACCAGGGTCACGGTGTCGCCGGACAGGATTCCGAATCGGTCGACGAGGCGCTCGGAGAAGACGCGCATGCCGGTCCTGGCCTCCGCGATCGCGGCTTCGCGGCCGCGGCGGAACTCCAGGCCGATCAGTGCTGCGGAGAGGATAACGAGAAGAGCGACGATCGCGATACCGAGGAGCCAGCGAAGCGGGCGGGTCCACCGCTTGCCGCCCGGGTTGGATTGTTCAGCATCGATGCGTGGTTCCAAGGCCAAATGCCCCGAGTGTGGCCCCTCCTGTCCGACGCCGACAGGAGGGGCCTGCAAAAATGTCGTCCGGCTGTCCCTGTTGTAGCGGATATCCTCTGAAGCGTCATGGAGATGTCGCGCGGCGGCAGAGGCGACGCATCGGCGGTTTCGGCCAGCATGCCTCGCCGCCGGCCGTTACGGATGCTGCGTCGCCTCGCGCCAGGCAGCGGCATAGCCTCGCCAGCGGTCATCCACCTGTTGGTCGGTCGTGGCATGTTGCGGCGCTGTCATCATCCGTGTGCCGGCCAGCAGCATTGCACCGATGCTGGTACCGGTCGCCGAGCCGCATTGCGACCAAGTCGGGCGCCCCGTCGCCGCCCGCAGCATGGCGAGGTAAAGCGGATTTCCGGCAAACGGCCCCTCGACGACGATATCGCCCCTTGCACCGATCAGGTCGAGGCAGGTCGCCGACATCAGGGCGAGGTAGAAGGCGGCCGCAACGGCCGTTTCGCCCGGGCGGGGAGCGCGGCCGCCAAGCCAGCGCGCACGTCTGCGGGGGAAGGGGCCGGAACCTGGCTGCACGGCGGGCAGCAGCATCAGGCTTTCGTCCAGCACGGCGTCGAGATCGGCTTCGCTCCAGTTCGTTCCGGTCGTACCGGTCAGCTCCGCGTATTCGCGTCCGCCCATGAAGCGGGCGGAGGGCACGGGCGCGCCGAAGGCGTTGACATTGACGAGCGTGTCCCGAAGCGGATCGAGGGTGGGTATGACCGATCCTATTGCCATTGCAATCACCCATGTGCCGGTCGAGACGACGGCGAACGGGGAGGGACGGGCATGGAGATGCGGCAGCAGCGATGCGTTGGAATCGTGGATGCCGCAATAGATCGGTGTGCCGGGGTCAACGCCGATCTTTGCGGCCACGTCGGGCCGGACCGGTCCGAGGCAGTCGTGGGCGCGGCGCAGCGGCGCCATCAGGCGGCGCCAGCCCATGCGGTCGACGAGGCTTGAGTAGTCCGCCGCGGACGGGTTCCACAGGTCGGTGTGACAGCCGAGCGACGTCATTTCGCTCGCCGCTACACCGCTGAGCCGATAGGCCCAGAACTGCGGATACATCAGGATCGCGGCGGTTTCGGCGAATGCATCGGGAAACGTCCGGTGCTGCCAGAACAGCTGTGCTCCAAGATTGAGGCCGCCGGGAAGCGGCGGTGACCCCGTTTCCTCGAAGCTGGGGCGCACCAGATCATACGCTCCGCGCACCGTGTCGGGTCCCCCGTGCTCATAGTCGAGCACCGGGAGAGCCAGTGTGCCGTCGTCCCTGACCAGCGCCGCAGTCGCGCCATGCGTCGTCACTGAGATCGCATCGATCCCGTGCTCGCGGTGAAGCGCAGAGAGGCCGTCGAGGACGAAGTCCCAGATCGCTGCGACGTCGTGATGCGGGTAGGGACCGGTCATCGCCGGCGGATTCGGCGCGATGCGCAGGGCGATTTCCGCCGGCCCGTCGGCCGCTACCAGCGCCAGCTTGACGTTGGTCTTGCCAATGTCGAGGACGGCAACGTGCCGATGTTCCTTCATGGTCAATCCATGTGAAAGACAGTTTCGAGCGGTACGGCGACCGGCTCGTTGTCGGGCTTGGTGACCATGATGTCGGCCATGTATGCCCACCACCGTTGCATCACAGGATGGTTCGGCAGATCGTCCATCTTGTGATCGTCCGAACGCCACATCACGGCGAACAGAGTGTTGGTCTGTGCGTCGAGATGGATGGAGTAGTCGGAGATCCCCGCGTCTTGGAGCAGCGCCACGAGCTCCGGCCAGATCGCGTCATGCCGGCGCTTGTACTCGTCGCGCATGTCGGGATTGAGCGTCATCTTGAAGGCGAATTTTTCCGGCATCAGCTCCCCCGCGCATTCTTGATCCGGCCCCAGATGATTGGCAGCGCGATCACGGTGATCAGCAGCAGGCCGATGAAGATCGACATGACGATGCCCGGCACGTTGAGCAGCCCGAGCCCGAAGGTGACGAGACCCATGATGAAGGCGGCGAGCACCACGCCGGTGATCGAGCCGGCGCCGCCGAGGATGCTGACGCCGCCGAGCACCACCATGGTGATGACCTCCAGCTCGTAACCGGCGGCGATGGAGGGCCGCGTCGAGGCAAGGCGCGAGGTGATCAGCACGGCGGCCATCCCGGCCATCAGGCCGGTCAGGCAGAACAGGATGAACTTCACCCGCTCGACGCGAATTCCGGAGAAGGCGGCAGCGGTGGGGTTGTTGCCGATCGCGAACACGACGCGGCCAAAGCTGGTGCGGTGAAGCACAAACCAGAACACGGCTGCGGCGGCAAGGAACAGGACGAACTCGAACGAGACGACCCAATAGACGTAGCCTTGGCCGAAGAAGGCGAAGCTGGACGGGTAGCCCTTGTAGGCTTGATCGCCGAGAATGATGTAGGCGATGCCGCGAAACAGGCTCATCGTGCCGATGGTGACGACGATCGACGGCAGGCCCAGCCGCGTCACGAGCAGGCCGTTGAAGGCGCCGCAGGCGAGCCCGGTCCCGATGCCGATGACGACGAGCGCTGGGGTGCCGAAACCAGCCTGCACCGCCATGCCCATCAGGGTCGATGCGAGCGCGATGATTGCAGCCACCGAGAGGTCGATCTCACCCGAGATGATAAGCAGTGCCATTGCAAGCGCAATCAAACCCTTCTCGGTGAAATTGAAAGTGAGATCTGAAAGGGACCAGGCATTCAGGAAATAAGGTGACGCGAGGCTGTTCAGGACGAAGATCGCGAGCGCGACCAGCACCAGCAGCGACTCCCAGCTGAACAGGGCCGAGCGGACGGGATGGTCGAGCCGGTCCGGAATCCGGCGCGGGCTTTCCGTGGTGTCGTAGGTCGTCATGCCGTGGCCGCCTTGCGCAGGATGATCCGCCCTTCCTTGCGCTCGCCGCGGGCGTTGAGAACGACGGCGAGGAGGATCGCGGCGCCCGAAATCGCGAGCTGCCAGAAGGGCGACACATTGATCACGGGTAGGGCAGTGTTGATGACGCCCAGGAACAGGGCCCCAAGCACTGCGCCGGCGATGCTGCCGATGCCCCCCGCAATCGAGATGCCGCCGATGACGCAGGCGGCGATGATGGTCAGCTCATAGCCGTTGGCGACCTCGACGGAAGCGATAACGTAGCGGGAGACCCAGAGATAGCCGCAGAAGCCGGCGACCAGCCCGGAGATGCAGAAGGCGATAAACTTGGTGCGGCCGACGTCGATGCCGGTGTAAACGGCGGCCGTCGGATTGATGCCGATGGCGTAGATCGCGCGTCCAAGCGGCGTGCGCGTCATCAGGACGTAAAAGACGGCAATCGCCGCAAGCGCCAGCCAGGACAGCACCGGCAGGCCCAGCACCACCCCGCGCTGAAGGTTGATGAATGCTGCGGACATCTGGTCAGCGTTCACCCAGGCGCCGCCCGAAAGCACGAAAGTCGCGCCGCGGAACACCGTCAGCGTGCCGAGCGTGACCACGATTGGCGGAATGCCGAGCAGCCAGACCAGCAGGCCGTTGAACGCGCCGAGCGCCGCGCCGATCGCCATCGCGGCGACGACGAGCAGGCCAACGGGAATCTCCGGGAAGGCCGCGTTGATCATCGCCACCGCCATGCCTGTGAAGGCGAGATTGGAGGCCATCGACAGGTCGATCGAGCGGGTGAGGATGACCACGGTCTGGCCGAGCGCCAGGATGATCAAAATCGAGGTGTCATTGAACACCCTGAGCAGGTTGCCGGGCGTGGAAAAGGCGGGGAAGCGCAGCGACACCAGAACAATCAAGAGGGCGATCGCCGCCAAGAGCAGGGTTTCGCGGGACTTGAGAATGCGGATCATGACGCGATCCCCGCCGCCGCCCGCACCAGCGTCTCGGCGTCGAGGCCATCATTGTCGTATCGGGCCACGATCCGGCCCTCGCGCATGACGATGACGCGGTCGGACATGCCGAGGATCTCCGGGAGTTCAGAGGACACCATGATCACCGACAGCCCTTCGGCAACGAGCTCGGCCATAAAGGCGTGCACCGCGGCCTTGGAGCCTATGTCGATGCCCTTGGTGGGCTCGTCGAGGATGATGACCCGCGGCCGCGTGGCCAGCCATTTTGCGATCACCACCTTTTGCTGGTTGCCACCGGAGAGCGTGCCGACATCCTGGCTGAGCGACGAGGCCCGAAGGTCGAGGCGCTCGGCATAGGTCCGGGCGAGACGGAACTCCTCCGCGAGGCAGAGAATGCCGGATCTCGACGTGTTCCCGAGCGATGGCAAGGAGATGTTCTGGTAGATCGGCAGACCGATGACAACGCCCTGGCGGCCGCGCTCCTCCGGGACGTAGACGATGCCGGCCCCGACAGCATCCGCCGCCGATCGGGGTGCGATCGGCTTACCGTCAAGCGTAAGGGTACCGGCGCTGATCCGGGTCATGCCGGCGATCGCCTGCATGACCTCGCTGCGTCCGGCGCCGACGAGGCCATAGAAGCCGAGGATCTCGCCCTTGCGCAACTCGAAGGAGATGTCGTCGAACTCGGTCGGATGCGACAGGCCGGAGACCTTGAGCAGCGTGCCGCCGAATTGCGGCTTGCGCTCAGGGAAGATGGTGTTGACGGCGCGCCCGACCATCATGCGGACGATGTCGCGCTGCTCGGTCTCCGCGAGCAGGCCTTCGCCGACCATCTCTCCGTCGCGGAACACGGTGTAGCGGTCGGCGACGCGATAGATCTCGTCGAACTTGTGGCTGATGAACAGGATCGCCTTGCCCTCGGACTTGAGGAAGGCGATGAGCTGGAACAGCTCCTCGATTTCTTTGGCGGAAAGGGCCGCCGTGGGTTCATCCATGATGACGATCTGTGCATCGATGGACATGGCACGGGCGACGGCGACCAGGTGCTTGTTTGCGATGCCGAGATCGCGCAGCCGAGCGTCGGGGTCGATGTGTTTGGCGCCAAGCACGTCGAGAACCTCCCGCGCGCCGCGGCGCATCGTGGGCCAGTCGATCAGGTGAAGGCGGGTGCGCGGGGCATGGCCAAGAAAAATGTTCTCTGCGACCGTGAGGTCGTCAAACAGGACGGTTTCCTGGTGGATCGCGGTGATGCCGTGCGCGAAGGCAGCGTGTGCGCTCGGCAGGGTCACGGCCTCGCCGTCGATCCGGATTTCGCCTTCGTCCGGCTGATAGATCCCGGTCAGGATCTTGACCAGCGTCGACTTGCCGGCTCCGTTTTCGCCAATTAGCGCCGTCACCTGGCCGGGATAAAGGGCGAGACTGACGTTCGACAGAGCGCGGACGCCGGGAAAACTCTTGCTGATCCCGGTGAGCGTCAGCCGTGGCGTCGTCTGAAGATCCGGCTTGCGGCTTCCCATGTACTGAGCCGTTGCATGCATGGTCGGTCGCCACTGCTTCGATTAGGTCGGCGGGGCGGTGTACGAGTTCTGCTACCGCGGCACTTCCTCCACAGAAAGGAGAAAGCTGGCCGCGGAATTCGAACCTTCCGGCCGGGCCGCCGCATTAGCGCGACACGTCCGTGACCGGGGTCGCGTGGAGGACGGCGAAGGCTACGCATCGCCGTCCAACCGGCATCGACGCTCAGTAGATCTTGGAGAACTCTTCGATGTTGGTCTTGTCAAACTGGAACGGCGGCGCCATGGCGGCCGAATTGTTCTCATCGAGCGTCACCTCGCCGACCTTGCCGATCGACAGCGTGGCGCCAGGCTTGGCCTCGGCCTTGTCGGTCGCCAGGGCATGGGCGAGATAGACCGCCGAATAGCCGAGGTCGATCGGATTCCACAGCGCCACGGCCTGGCTGGCGCCATTGTCGATGAATTGCTTGAACTCCGAGGGCAGGGCGAGGCCAGTGACGTTGATCTTTCCGATCAGGTTCTCGTCGGTGACCACCTGGGCAGCGGCGACCACGCCGACCGTGGTCGGGGCAATGATGGCATCGAGGTCGGGATAGGAGGCGATCAGGCCCCTGGCTTCGTTGGTGCTCTTTACCGAGTCGTCGTCGCCATAGACCACCGCGACGAGGTTGATCTTCGGAAACTTCTCCGGCAGCACCTTCTTCGCCGCCTCGATCCAGGCGTTCTGGTTGGTGGCCGTCGAAGACGCCGACAGGATCGCGACGTCCCCGCCTTCCGGCAGGTAGTCGGCGGCGAGCTTGATGATGGTCTCGCCGATCAGGTCGGTGTCTGAGGGATTGAGGTGCAACTCGCGGCCTTCGGGAGCGACGCCGGAATCCCAGGAGATCACGGTGATGCCGCGATCCATCGCCTTTTTCAGCGCCGGCACCAGAGCGTCCGGATCATTGGCGGAGATCGCGATCGCGTCGACCTGCTGGGCGATCAGCGAGTTGACGATCTCGATCTGGCCCTCGGCGGTGGCCGAGGTCGGGCCAGTGTAGATGATCTCGACGCCGCCGATTTCCTTGGCGGCCGTCTCGGCACCCTTGGCAGCGGCGTCGAAGAAGCCGTTGCCGAGCGACTTGACCACCAGCGCGATCTTCATGTCGTCGGCTTTCGCCGCGCCCGAGATCATGACCGCCGTCACGGCGGCCGTGGCGAGCAGTTTCTTCCAGATTGCCATTGAGCTTCCTCCCTTTCGAGCTGCAATGATCAGCGATGCCGTATCAGGACGGCAGCGAAGACTCCTCCGGTTCTCGTTCCCGTTCCTGCGTGGCAGCGCCGGCGACGATCAGCGCCACGCCGGCGGCCTCGAGCATCTTCGCCTCGCGGTCGGCGATGCCGTCGTCGGTGATCACCGCCGTGATGCGGGACAGTCCGCACAGGATCAGGCTTGAGCGCTGGCGGAACTTCGACGAGTCGACGAGGACAATGAGTTCATCCGCCTGGTCGATGAGCTTCTGTTCCGCCTGGATGAGCAGGGGATCGCCTTCCATCAGGCCAAGCGGACCCAGCCCCTGCGCCCCCATGAACATCCGCCTGGCGTAGAAATTCCGCGTCACGTCGTTCTCGAACGGCGACAGGATGATGTTCTGCTCGCGGTAGATCGTGCCTCCGGGCAGCATCACCGTGTTCTTGGAATGCCGGAGCAGGTGCTCGGCGATCGGGAACGAGTTGGTGAAGATCGGCATCCGGCGGTTGCTAAGGTAATGCACCATTTGGAAGGTGGTGGTGCCGCCGTTGATGATGATCGGCTCGCCGTCGGCACACAGGTTCACCGCCTCGCGCGCAATCGCCCGCTTCTGGGCGGCGTGCATGGTTTCGTTGACGCTGAACGGCCGGCCGGCCAGGCCAACAATCTGCGGCGGCGTCAGCGCCTCTGCGCCGCCGCGCACCCGGCGCAGGCGCTTCTGGACGTGCAGGGCCGCAATGTCGCGCCGGATCGTCGCCTCTGACGAGGAGGTGAGCTCGACCAGCTCCTGAACCGTAACGACAGGCTTTTCCTGCACGGCCGAAAGAATGACGCGATGACGCTCTTTTTCGTGCATGTGTCCCCCCGGCGCATCCCGTCCCATCGAGCAGGTCGAGGCCGAGCGCGCGCAAGGCGTTGGCTCTGGAGCGGTTTCTGTTCGACGGGATGGATCGACCATCCGTTCGGAAGACGCTAACGACGATCATTTGGGCATCGCTGTTGCGCAGTGTCAATCAATTTCGATCATGATCTTCCGTATTGCGTCGCACAATGATTGAAATTGATCGAAACTGATTGACACCGGTGCTGCGCACATGTGACCTTCAAGAGACGCCAGCGCCGCCGACTACGGCGCGCCATGGGAGGATTTCCGATGCTTGAAAGACGCCCCGCCGCGCGGTTGGCCGATCTATGGGACGAGGCAAAGGCGGCCGGAATGAGCGAGCCCGAGCGGCTGCTTTATCGCTCGAACCTGCTCGGTTCCGACAAGCGCATCACCAACTATGGCGGCGGCAATACCTCGGCCAAGGTCATGGAGCGGGACCCGCTCACCGGCGAAATGGTCGAAGTGCTCTGGGTCAAGGGCTCGGGCGGCGACGTCGGCACCATGAAGCTCTATGGCTTTGCCACCCTCTACATGGACAAGCTGCGCGCGCTGAAAGGGCTGTACCGCGGCCTCGAGCACGAGGACGAGATGGTCGGCTACCTGCCGCACTGCACCTTCAACCTCAACCCGCGGGCGGCCTCGATCGATACGCCGCTGCATGCCTTCGTGCCGAAGACGCACGTCGACCACATGCATCCGGATGCCATCATCGCGATTGCGGCCTCCCGGAACAGCAAGGACCTGACGGCGGAGATCTTCGGCGGCGAGATCGGTTGGCTGCCATGGAAGCGGCCGGGGTTCGAACTGGGGCTGTGGCTCGAGCGGTTCTGCCTTGAACATCCTGATGCGAGCGGCGTCGTTTTGGAAAGCCACGGCCTCTTCACCTGGGGCGACACGGCCAAGGAGGCTTACGAGACCACGATCCGCATCATCAACCGGGCAATCGCCTGGCTGGAGGAAAAGACCGCGGGCAGGGCGGCGTTCGGCGGGTCAGATAAAGCACCGCTGCCAAGGGACGAGCGGCACGCCGTCGCGGCCAGGCTGATGCCCGCCATCCGCAGCCTGATTTCCGCGTCAGAGCGCAAGGTCGGCCATTTCGACGACAGCGACGCCGTGCTGGAGTTTGTCGGCTCCAAGGATCTGATGCAGCTTGCGCCGATCGGCACGAGCTGCCCGGATCATTTCCTGCGGACGAAGATCCGGCCGCTGGTGGTCGATTTCGACCCTGCCGCACCGGACCTGGACCGGACGCTCGCCGGGCTTGCCGAGGCGGTCGACAGCTATCGCCGGGGCTATGCAGACTACTATGAGCGCTGCCGCCGGCCCGACAGTCCGGCCATGCGTGATCCGAACGCCGTGGTCTATCTGGTGCCGGGCGTCGGCATGATCACCTTCGCCAGGGACAAGCCGACGGCGCGCATTTCCGCGGAGTTCTACGTCAACGCCATCAACGTCATGCGCGGCGCGGCGGGCGTGTCGACCTACCAGGGGCTCGCCGAACAGGAAGCGTTCGACATCGAATACTGGCTGCTTGAGGAAGCAAAGCTGCAGCGCATGCCGAAGCCGAAGCCGCTCGCCGGCAAGGTCGCGCTGGTCACCGGCGGCGCCGGCGGCATCGGCAAGGCGACGGCGAAGCGCCTGCTTGCCGACGGCGCCTGCGTGGTGCTCGCCGACATCGACGCCGAGGCGCTTGAGACGGCAAAGGCCGAGCTGGCTGGACGTTATTCGAAGGACGCCGTGCGCGGCGTCAGGCTCGACGTGACCGCGGAAGCCGAGGTTGCCGGGGCCTTCGCCTTTGCCGCCCGGGAATATGGCGGGCTCGACATCCTGGTGTCGAACGCCGGCATCTCGTCCTCCGCTCCGGTGGACGGGACGGATCTTGCGACCTGGAATCGCAACATGGACATCCTGTCGACCGGCTATTTCCTGGTCGCGCGCGAGGCCTTCCGGCTGATGAAACAGCAGAACACCGGCGGCGCGATCGTGTTCGTCGCCTCGAAGAACGGTCTCGCCGCCTCGCCGAATGCGGCCGCTTATTGCACCGCCAAGGCGGCGGAGATCCATCTCGCGCGCTGCTTGGCGCTGGAGGGGGCGGAGTTCGGAATCCGCGTCAACACCGTCAATCCCGACGCGGTGCTGCGTGGCTCGAAGATCTGGACCGGGGAATGGCGCGAGCAGCGCGCCGCGGCCTACAACATGGCGCCAGATCAGCTCGAGGAGCATTATCGCAAGCGCTCGATGCTGAAGCTCAGCGTGTTCCCGGAGGACGTCGCGGAGGCGATCTACTTCTTCGTCTCCGACATGTCGTCCAAGTCGACCGGCAACATCGTCAACGTCGACGCCGGCAACGCCCAGGCGTTCACTCGATAGGAGAGCGGCAGCCATGGAACACCAGCTTATCTCTGCAGAGCTGATTGCACGGCACAATGCGCCGCGTCTTCAGGACCTGCGCCGTGATTACGAGTCACTCGGCGAGCGGCTCGACCGCCGCGGTGTCTCGATCGATGCCGTGAAGGCCAAGGT
>CAYXAA010000031.1:21712-52396 GCA_964462985.1 uncultured Hyphomicrobiales bacterium
TCGGCGAGCGGCTCGACCGCCGCGGTGTCTCGATCGATGCCGTGAAGGCCAAGGTCGCGGCGTTCGGGGTCGCGGTGCCATCCTGGGGTGTCGGGACCGGTGGTACGCGGTTCGCGAGGTTTCCGGGACCCGGCGAGCCGCGCGACATCTTTGACAAGCTCGCCGACTGTGCGGTGATCCAGCAGCTTACCCGGGCGACTCCCACCGTGTCGCTGCATATCCCCTGGGATAGGGCGGACCCTACGCGTCTCAAGGAGACAGCGGAGCGCTTCGGCCTGCGGTTCGACGCGATGAACTCCAACACCTTCTCCGACGCGCCGGGGCAAAAGCTCTCCTACAAGTTCGGCTCGCTGTCGCACACCGATGCCGCGGTGCGGCGCCAGGCCGTCGAGCACAATCTGGAGTGCATCGAGATCGGCAGGACGATCGGATCCAAGGCGTTGACGGTGTGGATCGGCGACGGTTCGAACTTCCCCGGCCAGTCGAACTTCACCCGGGCCTTTGAACGCTATCTCGATGCCATGCGCGAGGTCTATGCCGGCCTGCCGGCAGACTGGCGGCTCTTCACCGAACACAAGATGTACGAGCCGGCATTCTACTCGACCGTGGTGCAGGACTGGGGCACCAACTACCTGATCGCCCAGGAACTCGGCGAGAAGGCCTATTGCCTGGTCGACCTCGGCCACCACGCGCCCAATGTCAACATCGAGATGATCGTCGCCAGGCTGATCCAGTTTGGCAAGCTCGGCGGCTTCCACTTCAACGATTCCAAATACGGCGACGACGATCTTGATGCCGGCTCGATCGATCCGTACCGGCTGTTCCTCGTCTTCAACGAGCTGGTCGACGCCGACCTTCGCGGGGCTCCCGGCTTCGATCCTGCCCACATGCTCGACCAGAGCCACAACGTCACCGATCCGATCGAAAGCCTGATGCTGTCGGCTGCAGAAGTTCAGCGCGCCTATGCCCAGGCGCTGCTGGTCGATCGCGTTGCGCTGGCGGGCTTCCAGGAGGCAAACGACGCCCTGATGGCGATGCAGCAACTCAAGGTCGCCTTCCGCACCGAGGTCGAGCCCATCCTGGCGATGGCGCGTGTCGAGGCGGGCGGGGCAGTCGATCCCGTTTCGGCGTTCCGTGAAAGCGGCTATCGGGCCGAAGTCGCGGCGCGTCGTCCTGCTGCAGCTGCCGGCGGCGGCGGAATCGTCTGAAGGCCCGACTGCCCAGGGAACGCCGTCTCAGCAGCGCGCGTTCCTCTTGAGGACGGGGTGACGACCGGCCATCTCCAAGTGGCATCGCACCTGAAAGTCGAAGATCCGGCCCGCGGGACTTGCGCTGGGTCAATGCCGCTGGGCCCACCAGATGGGATGCTCCGGCATGGCGACCGAGGAGGGCAAGCGACGATGCTGACTTACACAACCATAATGACCTACCTTGAGATCGGTGCACCGCCGTCGCCGACGATCGCATTCGCCCGGGAACTGGCAGACCGGTTCCAAGCCGGTCTGATCGGCTTTGCTGCAGCCGAGGCGGTACCGATCCTGCCCGCAGGCGACGGTCTCGTTGTCGATGGCAAATTGCTTCAGCACGAAATCGATGAAATCGAGAACGGTCTGAAGTCATTGCGCGCGCAGTTCGAGGCCGAAACGGGTGGCGGTCTCGACACCTCGTGGCGCAGCTTCATGGGCAATCCAACGACCTTGCTTGCCACACACGCCAGAGCGGCCGATCTCGTCATCGTCGGCGCACAAAGCAACAGCGAGTTTGGCAGCTCCCGGTCGCTTGATCTCGGGAGCTTGATCCTCACTTGCGGCCGCCCGGTCCTGGTCGCCGCAGACGAGCCGACGCCGGTAACCGGCCAGACGATCGTGGTGGCCTGGAAGGACAGCCGTGAGGCACGGCGCGCGGTCGTCGACGCAATACCGTTCCTCATCAGGGCGCGGGACGTTGTTGTGGTCGCCGCGGTGAAGGATGAACACCGAAAGTCCGCAGAGGACAGCGTGTCCGACGTGGTGCGCTTCCTGCTGCGGCACGGCGTGAAAGCACGGCCGGAGGTCGTGGATGCCGGCGACAACAGTGTCGGCGACGAGCTGAGCGAAATGCTTCGCGAGACCGGGGCCGATCTCATCGTCTCCGGCGGCTTCGGCCACAGCAGGCTTAGGGAATGGGTGTTCGGCGGTGTTACGCGCTCCCTGCTGCACGACGGTTCGATGCACCGCCTGCTGTCCAACTAAACCGCCGCGAGACAAGGCTGATGACCTCACCGCCCCGGCCGCGGCAGTCGCCGCGAGACGAGATGCTCCGATCTTTTTCCTTCGGAAAGCGAACCGGACCGCCCCCGGCGCGGTTGTCCTAAGGCGCGGCAGTGACGACCGTCGAAACACGGCCCGAGCGGCATCGATTGAAGGAATGGACGCGATGACCCGAAGATCTGAGCAAACCGAAGCCGACAGGCCCGAGTTGACGATCCCTTTGGAAACGGCCTGTTTCATTATCGTCAAGGCCCGGGAATTCGACGCCAAGGATGCGGTGACTGACCCCGACCCGGCTTCAGATCCCACCGAGGACCGGCAAGTCGCCGTTCTGGAGGATCATGACGACGATCCGGCCCTCGAGGAGATGAAAGCCTTGATTTCCGCGCTCACGATAGACGAGCAAATTGATCTTGTTGCCTTGACTTGGCTAGGTCGCGGCGACAACTCCGCCGCCGACTGGGAAGATGTGCGGGCCGAGGCCGCTGACGCTCGCAACGACCGTACTGCCGACTATCTGTGCGGCACGCCGCTGTTGGCTGATCATCTTGCCAATGGCTTGTCGGTGCTCGGCTACTCCTGTGAAGACATGGAACTGGATCACTTGTGACCGGCTACCCTCCCAGTCATTGATGCGCGTCAATTTGCGCAGAAGAGTCCGAAATATAATGACGCTGCAAGGCTGCCGCAGGGAATTGCAGTCCGCCAGGTCGAGGTTTTCTGCTTCGATGTCGGCCTTTATCGCGGCGGCCCGAGTAACACTATGGGCGCCTGCCAACACTGCCTGTGACAAGTTTGAAACGTATTCGCAGACGTCGTTGAACGACGCCCGTCCAATGACAGGAGGCCTAATATGACTAAAGGCAATCCTACGATCCCGGTCGAGGCCGAAGATCGCGGTGCGGCAACGAAGGCTGAGTCGTCGTTGTTCGAGGGACTGCGCCGAGAGATTGATCGCCTGTTTGACGACTTCAATCCTGCGTCCTGGCGCCTTCCGACACGTGCTGCGTCTTATGGCCTCGATTTCAAGTGGCCGGGGCAGGGCACGTGGAAGGTTGCGCCGGCGATGGACCTCATCGAGAAGAATGGCGCCTATGAGATCACGGCCGAGCTTCCCGGAGTCGACGAGAAGGATGTCGAACTGAAACTCTCGAACGGTACCCTCACGATCAAGGGTCAAAAGGTCGAGGAAAAACAAGAGCGCGACAAGGAGTATTATCTCTCAGAGCGCCGCTATGGCGCCTTCCAGCGCAGCTTCCGCCTTCCCGAGGGCGTCGACACCGACAAGATTGACGCCACTTTCGCCAAGGGCGTGCTGACGGTGACACTGCCGAAAACCCCCGATGCGCAGAAGTCGGAGAAGAAGATCTCCATAAAGGCCGCGTAATCGGATAGGCGCGATGACGCGATCGGAGCGCGCCGCCCTGCGCGCTCCAAACCCCAACAAGCAATCGCCATTGCCGCGCATCGACTGCATTCGTAGATCCACGGCAATGAAAAAAACGGGAGCCGCTTCGGCTCCCGTTCTTGTTTTTCGCGGCCTTTACCGAGGTCCTAAAGCTTCAGAGGCTGCTGAGCAGCACATCGAACTTCTTTCCAGCCTTCCCGGGATTCTTGACGGCTTTGACGGCCACGACGTTTACCGGATCGCCGACGACGATTGCCGCAATCATGCCCATGGCGTAGTGAGGCTTGCACTTGACGCCGTAGACGCCCGGTTCGGTGAAGGTGACCGAGACGTCCTTCCCCATCTTGCCGACAAAGGGTTCGGCCCCGTCGGGGAGCATGCCCTTGATCGTTTCGGCATTGTGACCTGCATCAGTTGCGACGAAGGTCACAGTATCGCCCGGCGCGATCTTCAGAACCTCCGGCTCGAACACCATGACGCCCGCCGGTCCCTTGTTGAGCATCTTGACCTCGTGCTCTGCCGCCATCGCGGAGGAGACAGCGACACCGAGGGCTGCGGCGAGGATGAGGGAAAGGGCTGTGGTTTTCATTTTCATCTCCGATGCAGGCCACCATGGCCGTGGTTATTGGCTTAGCCGTTTGCGAACAGCGCTACGTTGAGCCAGCGCAAAGTGTTTGCTGCATTGCACACTGGAAAGTGTGGCCGATCCGCAGACATTGGGGGAGAGCGCCATCTACGATCTTTGGCGCCCGGCTGACGAGGAGACGGCCGCAAGCATTTCAAGGTTGGCTGCCCCCTCGGCAGCAGTCGCTGCGATGACGCGGAAAGCATCGGCCAGGGCGGCAAGATCCTCGGCCGTCAGGGCAGCATCGCCCCCGGCCTCGAGGTCATCGAGATAGCGGCAATAGGCGATGAGCTTGCGTGCCCGCTCCCGAGCGCCATCAAGCAGGCGTCGTCGAGTCCGGCGTGCCTCGAACTCGGCAAAGACAGCAACCGTGCGCTCTACCTCTTCCTGGCAGGCACACGGAAGTCCCATCTCGTGCAGGACATGCGACAGGCGCTCGAGAAGCGGCGCGTCGAGTCCGAAACTCTCCACCATGGCGAGGTCAGAACCCGAGCCAGTCGATCATGCCGCCGACGAAGCCGGCGTGTTCGCGAACGAGGCGGATGCCGAGGTTCGCGGGCGGGATGCCGACCGAGCAGGCGCCGGCCTTGGGATCGCGGAAGAAGCTGGTCATATAGGCACGGTGGGCGCCCTCGGCGATCCGGATGCCGCAATTCTCGTGTGAGGAGGTCTCCCCGGTTTCCGGGTCGACGCGGTGCCGGACATAGCAGGTGGTTGTCCAGTCCCAGATGTTGCCGCTGAGGTCGAGCACGCCATACTCGTTCTCGCCGAAGCTTCCGATCGGTTTCGGCGCAGGGCTGAGCGTGTCGTCCTGACGTGCGGACTCCGCTTCGTAGAGGGCGATCCAGCGCCGGGCCGGGTTAGAGGGATCGCTCACCTCGGTGTAGGCGTCGTCGTGATAGCGGGATCCTGCGGCCAGCGCCCATTCCCGGTCGGTCGGCAGGCGCCAGCGCTGGCCTGTCTTGCGCGACAGCCAGTTGGCGAATTCGGTGGCGTCATTCCAGTTGACGCCGACCACCGGCAGCGCCGCCTCGCCGTTGCCGGCAAGTGGCATGCAAGCACGGTCGTCGACGCAGGCCTGGTATTCGCCGCGGGTAACGTGGCGCTTCATGATGTCAAACGGGCGTTCGACGCGGATCGTCGTAAGCGGTCCGTTGACGGGGACCGTGCCGCGGAGGAATTCGCCGGGTTCGCGATAGTCGATCTCCGACCTTTCAATGCGGACGACGTCGTCCGCACCCGGAAGGGCTGCGACCGGACCGGACCCGAGAACAAGTGTTGCAATGAAAACGGCACGCAATGCGGAAGGGACAGGATCGCACATGATCTGGCGCTCCGAAGAAGAGACGGCCCGCCGGTGGGGCGGGCCGCCAAACTCCGTTACTGGCCGGCGATCGGCGCCGGCGCGCTGACCTGCATCATCAGGTCGTTGTTCCACTCGCCGTCGACCTTGACGTGGGCCGTGGCGCCCAGCTCAGCGGCCTCGATAAGGTTGTGGTTCACGTAGGCGTAGATGCCCGGCTGCAGGAACGTGTAGACAGCCGCTGCCGCGCTGCCACCGCGCACGAACCAGGTCTCAAGGTCCTTCTCAGGTGGGTTGTGGAACTTGCCGGTCTCCCAGACCCAGTCGCCGTGACCGCCGATCAGGTGTGGCCGGGTATCCCGATTGGCGCTCGAGTGGATGAACAGCACCGTCTCGCCGACCTTTGCCGTCATGGCGTTGTCGCCGGTCAGCGCCCCTTTGGCGCCGTTGAAGACAACGTGGGTCGGGATCAGGCCCCTCATGACGTCGAGCGTGTCGGCGTAGGACTCGCCAACGCTCTCGTAGGTCTTGTAGTTGCCGTCCTCATCCTTGGGGATGTAGAGGTCGAACTCGCCGATTGTGTAGGCCTTGTCGTACCGAACCGGGTTTCCGGCATCGTCCTTGAGGCCGTCACGCGGCAGCACCATCAGGGTACCGCTCATGCCGCTGACGACGTGCCAGGGCACCATGCCTTCGGGAGCGCAGTGATACACAAAGGTGCCGGCACGGGTCGCCTTGAAGCGGATGGTTGCCTGCTCACCGGGATTGACCAGTGTCAGCTGGGCACCGCCAAGCGCGCCGGTCGCCGCGTGAAAGTCGATGTTGTGCGGCATTGAATTGCTTTCGGGATTGACCAGCGTGAATTCAACGTAGTCCCCCTCATGGACAACCATGGTCGGGCCGGGCATGGAACCGTTGAACGTCATTGCCTGGAAGGTGGTGCCCTCATCGTCGACAACGATCGTTTTCTCCTCGATCGTCATCGTGAACTGCACTACCTTTTCCGGACCAACGGCGACCTGTTCGTGCTGCATGACTGCAGGAGGAGGAAGGAGCTTGGCGTGGACCCGCTCCAGGTTGGCGGCAAGATCGGGGCCGTCGGAGGCGCCGAAGATCGGGCTTTCGTCTGCCAGCGCCGGCGTCGCCGCCACCAGGGCGGCAAGGGCAACGCCAATCAGTGTTGTGCGGCGGGTGAACATGGGATCGTTCCTTTCCAAGTCGTCGTTTGCTTCCGACGGCATGATTGAACACCCTTTCCCGAATGCGCTTTTTGCGAAAAGGCAAAGAAGAACCTTCGATAGGACCGGCCGATCTGCGACAAAATGGCCAATTTCGGGGAGTGGAGACACGGGATGCCGGCAGCACGTCTTGATCGTTCGTTGATCAGAGACCTCAGTATCTTTCAGTCGATGTCGGACGAGGACCTCGACGCCATCCTGGCGTTGGCGTCGGTGCGGCGGGTTCCCGATGGAACGGCAATCTTCGAGCAGGGCGCGGAGGCGACCGAATTCTTCACATTGCTTCACGGCCGGCTCAAGGTGGTGCAAACGACGCAGGACGGTCAACAGGTGGTTGTGCGCCACGTCAGCCCGGGCGAAATCTTCGGCATCGCCCGCGCCATGCGCCGGACGGATTATCCGGCCACTGCGATCGCCGTGGTTGACAGCCTGGCGCTCGCCTGGCCGTCAAGTCAGTGGGACGCCTTCATCGCCCGAAGCCCGGTCCTGGCGATGAATGCGCTTCAGACCGTCGGGCAGCGTCTTCAGGACGCCCACACGCGCATTCGCGAGCTGTCGACCGAGGAGGTCGAGCGCCGGGTCGCCCATGCCATCCTGCGGCTCGTCCACCAGGCCGGCAAGAAGACCGAGGAAGGCATCCTGATTGATTTTCCGGTCACGCGGCAGGACATTGCCGAGATGACCGGCACCACGCTTCACACGGTGAGCCGTGTCATGACAGCGTGGGAAGCCAAGGGTCTCGTCGCCAGTGCCCGAAAAAAGGTGGTCGTGCGCGACGCTCACAAGCTCTACGTTCTCGCCGAAAGGCCCGAGTGACGCCTGATGATCTGCAACGGGGCTGGCGCCAATCGGGACCGGCGGCGGCTCCTGAGCCAAGGGGGGCGGCGTGCCGGGCCGAGGCTCGAAGATGGGGCAACAGGGTGAGTTGAACGGCGGCAACGGTGTTCGAGCGCGCGCCTAGCGCCGACGGAGCGCCGTTGGCAGCGGTCTTGCGCCAAAGTCGATCAATGAACGGCGCAGTGGCCGACCGGAGCGGTCGGTGATCACCGTCAGTCGGGCGTTGCGGTAAAAGAAGACAAGCTGCCACGTGCCTTCGTCCGCACCGATTCCGCGATAGGCACGGCTTGTGATTGCGCCGGCACGAAGCTCCTCCTGGACGAGCGTGGGATCAATGCCGAAGCCCTCGGCAAGAACCTCGGCATCGATCTCGATATCCTGCGGCGCAGCGTTCGTCATACCGTCATTCCCTGCGTCGGATCGCCGCGTTTACCTCGTCGAGAAACTCGGCGATGGGAATGTTGTGCTCCCGGCACGCTTCGCGCACATCGTGGATTCGGGCGACGGGGCAGCCGACGCACATCATTTTGCGACGGATGAAGATCGGAATCGTCTCCTTGTAGGTTCTCATCAGGTCGTCGAGCACCGTTTCGGCGGTGATCGGGATCAGGGCCATGCGTGCCATGGTGGAGCTCCTTGCGCTATCGGGCAAGGTAGGCCCTGCCCATTGTTCGCTCTTTGCTCCGGCGCAACGAACGCAGCGATGGCACCGTCTAAGGATCTCCTGCAATCCACATCAGGAGAGTTCCATGAGTGCGCTGACCCCCAATGTCATCGATGTCCGCGAAATTCCGCGATCGCAGCGTCATTCCACCATTTTGTCCCTGTTCGATCGCCTTGCCCCCGGTGAGGCCTTCGATCTCGTCAACGATCACGATCCGGTCGGGCTGCTCTACCAGTTCACCATGCTGATGCCGGGTGCCTTCAGCTGGGAGTATCTGGTGCAGGGGCCGGAGGAATGGCGGGTCCGCATCGGCCGGAACTGAAGGCTCGGCCAACACCAAAATTGCGCGGCATCCGAGCCACCGGATCGTCCAGGACACGTTCGGGCGCCGTGAAGTCCGAGACAATCCACCCATGACCACCTCCCCCTCGCTTGCCGCAACCCGCGCCCGGAGCGACGCCGGCTGGCTGTTTGCGGCCCCATTCCGTCCGCTGTTCGTCGGCGCCGCGCTTCTTGCCGCGCTCACCGTCCCGATCTGGATCTGGCTTTATATCTCTGGCGTTGCAGAGGTGGCCGGGATGTCGGCGCTTGCGTGGCATTCCCATGAGATGGTGTTTGGATTCCTGCCCGCGGTCATGGCCGGTTATCTGCTGTCGTCGACGCCAAACTGGTCCGGCCGGCTGCCGGCCTCAGGCAGGCCGCTCGCGCTCCTGTTCCTGCTCTGGCTCGCTGGCCGGATCGTTCCGCTCGTCGCCCCGAGCGGCGTCGGCCTTATCGTGGACCTGGCGTTTCCGCTCACGATCACCGCCGTCCTCTTTCGCGAGGCCTGTATCAAGGCACCCCGGCAGTCGCGCCATGGGCTGATGCTGTTTCCACTTATCGCCGCCGCATCTGCGGCGCACAGGCTGCTTGCTGCGGATTTCGAAGCCGCGACGCTGCTGGCACGGATCGGCATTGCGATTGCCGTGCTTCTGATTTCGGCCGTCGGCGGCCGGCTGATCCCAAGCCTGACGCGTAACACACTTGCCGGCGCGGGCGCCGAGCGCATCCCCGAGCCCTATGGCCGGTTCGACACCTTCGTGCTCATGGCCGCTCCCGTCGGCCTCGTCTGTTGGGTTGTGATGCCGACGCATCCCGTGACGGCCGTGACAATGGGTCTGCTTGCCGCTCTGCAGTTGGTGCGGCTGGCGCGTTGGCGCGGCTGGCTGGTGCGGCGCTTCGACGTGCTCGCCCTGCATGCGGGCTATTTGTGGGTGGTTGTCGGGACGATCTTCGCCGTCCTCGCCGCAGAACCGCTCGAGTTCATTCCCCTGGATGCCGCCCTCCACGCCCTGACGGCGGGCGCGATCGGGACCATGACGATGGCGGTGATGGCACGGCTCAGCCTCACGCGCGGGGTGGGCCGGGGCGGCATCGAGCGAGCTTGTCAGGCGGGACTTGTCGCTGTCAGCCTCGGTGCCCTCGTTCGGGTCTTGGCACCGCTCCTTCCCAGCCTCCATCTGCCTTTGCTTGCGACCAGCGCCGTCCTCTGGTCCTGCGCCTGGTTACTCTTTTTGGTGGGGCAGGTCGGGGGAAAAAGGGCGATGGCGCGGTAGCGAACCGTTCAGCGATGTAAGCGTCGTTGTTGTCGCGTCCTGCCTGCGGCCGAGCGGCACATGCCATTTGATTGCAGACGCCGCGAAGGCGACGGGGTTGAACTCTGGAATGGCGGCCGGGCAGCAAGCGCTGCCCGGCCGGCCAATGCCGAGTGAGGCAAACTCGGCTGGTCCTTTAAGCCGGCTTGGGAACGGCGCGACTGGTGTCGACGCCGCCGAGTATGGTGGCGGCCGCGAGGAAGAGAACCATCCCGCTTGCCAGGAACACGGTTTCGATCCCGCTGACGTCGAGGACGAGGCCGCCCACGGCGGCACCGGTCGCGATGGCGAGATTGATGGCGGCAACCAAAAGACCGCCGGCGTTCTCCGCGTCATCTGCCGCCGAGTGGGCGATCCAGGCCGACCAGGCGACCGGCACCGTTCCGAAGGCGAGACCCCAGAGCGCGACCATCATCGCATCGACCACAAACTCTCCGCCGAGGCCGGCGAGTAGAACGGCGATCGTGCCGATCACGAGCGGAGTGATTGCAAGCGTCAGGCGCAGCGACCGGGCGATCAGGACACCGCCGAGGTAGTTTCCGGCAAAATTGGCAATGCCGAAGGCCAGCAGCGTCGAAGAAACGCCCGCGACGCCGACCCCGGTGATCCCCTCCAGGAACGGCCGGATGTAGGTAAAAAGCGACATGTGACCGGTGAAGACCAGCAGGATCGCGATCATGGCGAGCGCGATGCGTCGACGGCTGATCAGTGCGATGAGTCTGCCGGCACTTGCGCGCTCGCGCGGCGGCATCGAGGGCAGGGTGGCGAACTGCACGACGAAAGCGAGTATTCCAAGCCCGGCCGCGCCGACGAACACGAAACGCCAGCCCCAGAGATCGCCGAGAAAGCTGCCAACCGGGGCAGCAAAGATCGTCGCTGCCGAGACACCGGAGACCACGATGGAAAGTGCTTTGGGCACGGTCTCCTCAGGCACCAGACGCATGACCGTTGCAGTCGACAGCGCCCAGAACCCACCGAGCGCGAAGCCGAGCAGGACGCGCCCCAGCAGCAGAAACATCAGGCTGGGGGCCGACGCAACCACCAGGTTGGACAAGACGAGGAGAGCAGAAAAGAACAGCAGGACGCTGCGGCGGTCGAACGAGCGCGACAGGCTCGCGATCGACAGACTGGCGAGAAGACCGACGACTGCCGTGGCGGTCACCGCTTGCCCGGCCATGCCTTCGGTAACGGCGAGGTCGGTCGCCATCGGCGTCAGCAGGCTGGCCGGCAGGAATTCAGCGCCAACGAGCCCGAACACACCGAGGCTCATCGAAAAGACAGCGGGCCACACCGGCGCGAGTGCAGGGCTCGTGCGGTGAGCCGCAGGGTTGGTACTATCCATTCCTGAGATCCCCATCGTTGGAGCGTAAAGTCGTCGTCTCCAGATGGGTGGCGTTTCAAGACGATCTATGTCAGTTTCTCCGGAATGCTTGATCGAAACTCCGAAATTCCGGCTTCCGCTGAACCTGATCCCATCAGCGAATTGCTGATGGGCATGCGGCTTCGCGGGGCGAGCTACAGCAAGCTCAGTCTTTCGCCGCCATTCGGCGTCGGCTTTCCTGCTGACTCCGATGCCCGATTTCACTTCGTTGCCCGCGGCGAGGGGCTTATTCAGGTTGAAGGGGCGGGCAGGATTCCGATTTCCTGCGGCGATGCCATCCTCCTTCCCCGCGGCGACGCGCATGCTCTCACCTCGTCGGCAGGGGTGACGATCCGGGCGGTCGACAGCTTTGAGACCGTGCCGCTTTGCGAAGGAGTGTGCTCGCTTGAAGCCCGTGCGGAGAACACCTGTCGCACCAAGGACGTACTGATCTTCACCGGCCGGATGCAGTTCGAGCTCGACACGCTGCATCCTTTGGTGGCGCTGATGCCGCAGGTCATGTCAGTCCAGTCGCTGCTCGGCAGACAGCCCGAGATCAAACCGCTGCTCGCCGCGATGGAACGAGAGATGGCCGGAACCCGCGCCGGGGCGGCCGGAATCCTCGCGCGGCTGGCCGACGTCGTCGCGGCCTCCATCGTGCGGGGCTGGGTCGAGGCCGGCTGCGATCAGGCGACTGGCTGGGTCGAGGCGCTGCGTGACCGGCGGCTCGGGCGGGTGCTGTCGGCGTTGCACCGCGACCCTGGCCGCGACTGGAGCGTGGCGGAGATGGCGGCGTTGATGGGAAGCTCCCGATCCGTCTTTGCGGAGCGGTTCGCCGCGGCCATCGGCATGACACCCCTTCGCTATGTCGCGGCGTTAAGGATGCGGCTCGCCACGCAGTGGATCGGACGCGATCGGGTGCCGATCGATCAGGTCGCCCGCCGTCTCGGCTACAATTCCCAGGCGGCTTTCAGCCGGGCTTACAAACGGGTCATGGGCTACCCGCCCGGTCGCGCCCGAACGCCGCGGTCGGCCGCGGAGGGGGCCAGGGAGAGCTAAGCTGATCCGCCGGAGGCTCAAATGCCCATTCGCAGGTCGGCTCTGCCGCCGTCAGGCAATGCCCTTCGCGTTCAGGCAGTCCCGTCAAACCCGCTCAAGCGCGATCGCGATGCCCTGGCCGACGCCGATGCACATGGTGGCGAGCGCCCTGCGGCCGCCGGTGTTCGCCAGCTCCAGGGCCGCCGTGCCGGTGATCCGCGCACCCGACATGCCGAGCGGGTGACCGAGAGCGATTGCACCGCCATTCGGGTTGACGCGCGGGTCGTCGTCGGCGATGCCGAGTTGGCGTAGCGTGGCAAGGCCCTGCGAGGCGAAAGCCTCGTTCAGTTCGATGACGTCGAAATCGGCCTGTGTCAGCCCGAGCCGCGCCATCAGTTTCTTGGAGGCGGGCACCGGGCCGATGCCCATGATCCGGGGCGGGACGCCGGCCGCGGCGCCGCCGAGGATGCGCGCGATCGGCGTCAGGCCGTGGGCCTTTGCCGCTGCTTCGGAGGCGATGATCAAGGCCGCCGCGCCGTCATTGACGCCACTGGCATTGCCCGCGGTAACGGTGCCGCCGGTTCGAAATGGCGCCTTGAGTGCGGCGAGCGCCTCGATCGTCGTCGCGCGGGGATGCTCGTCGCGCTCGACGACCTTTGGCTCGCCCTTGCGCTGCGGGATCGTGACCGGCGTGATCTCCTGCAGCAGCCGGCCGTTCTCCTGCGCGGCGGCGGCCTTCTGCTGGCTGCGCAGGGCAAAGAGGTCTTGGTCCTCGCGCGAGACCTTGAACTCCTCGGCGACGTTCTCGGCCGTCTCGGGCATCGAATCGATGCCGTATTGCGCCTTCATCACCGGATTGACGAAGCGCCAGCCGATGGTGGTGTCATAGACCGCGTTGTCGCGGCTGAAGGCGGTCTCGGCCTTCGGCATGACGAAGGGTGCGCGGCTCATGCTTTCAACGCCGCCGGCGATGATCAACTCGGCCTCACCCGCCTTGATCGTGCGGGCGGCGGTGATGATCGCATCCATGCCTGAGCCGCAGAGCCGGTTGATGGTGGTGCCGGACACCTCGACCGGCAGGTCCGCGAGCAAGAGCGCCATGCGCGCGACGTTGCGGTTGTCCTCTCCGGCCTGGTTGGCGCAGCCGTAGATGACCTCCTCGATCCGGGCCGGGTCGAGGCTCCGGTTGCGCGCTAGGAGTGCGCGCAGCGGGATGGCGGCCAGATCGTCCGTGCGAACCGAGGCGAGCGCGCCGCCATAGCGGCCGATGGGCGTGCGGATGTAGTCGCAGAGAAAGACGTCGGACATTCAAAGCTCCGGAACGGATAGATCGGCAACAGGGCCGTCGAGATGAAGACGTGCGCCGGTCAGCGCCTGCAGGTCTTCTAGAGAGACCGAAGGCAGCTTCTCGCGCAGGATGAAACGACCGTTTGCAACGTCGACAACCGCCAGGGACGTATAGACCCGGGTCACGCAGCCGACGCCGGTCAGCGGGAAGGTGCAGCGCTCGACCAGCTTCGGCTGCCCGTCTTTGGTAACATGCTCCGTGACCACCGCCACGCGTTTTGCGCCATGGACGAGGTCCATCGCACCGCCGACGGCGGGGACGCCCTTCGATCCGACGCGCCAGTTGGCCAGGTCACCATTCTCGGCCACCTGGTAGGCGCCGAGGATCGCCACGTCGAGGTGAGAGCCGCGCACCATGGCAAAGCTGTCGGCGTGGTGAAAGAAGCTCGCGCCGGGCTTCAGCGTGATCGCCTTCTTGCCGGCGTTGATGAGATCCCAGTCCTCTTCGCCCTCGGGCGGCGCCTCGCCGAAGCCGAGCACGCCGTTCTCAGTATGAAACACCGCTTCGCGGCCCGGTGGCTGGAACTTCGCCACCATCTCCGGAAAGCCGATGCCGAGGTTGACATAGGCGCCGTCGGCAATGTCCTGTGCCGCGCGCCAGGCGATCTGGGCGTTCGAAAGCTTGATCATCAGTAGGCCACTCCTGCGCGGATCAGAGCCTCTTCCTGCTGCGGCTCGGGCACTTCGACGACATGGTCGACGAAGATGCCTGGCGTGATCACCATTTCAGGGTCGATGCCGCCGGGAGCGACGACGCGGCGAGCCTGCACGATCGTGCGCGTGGCGGCCATGCACATCAGCGGATTGAAGTTGCGCGCGGCGCGGCGATAGGTGAGGTTGCCATGGGTGTCCGCGATCTCCGCCTTGATCAGGGCAACATCGGCCTTCAGCCAGCGCTCCTGCACGTACATCCGCCCGTCGAACTCGGCCACGGGCTTGCCTTCGGCCAGCTCCGTGCCGAAAGAGGTTGGCGTGTAGAAGGCGGGAATGCCGGCACCGCCGGCCCGAATCCGCTCGGCAAGCGTGCCCTGTGGCACCAGCTCCAGCTCGATCTCGCCGGCGAGGTATTTTTCGGTAAAGGCGCGTGGGTCGGACGATCGCGGGAACGAGCAGATCATCTTCCGCACCATGCCTTCGTCAATCATCGCAGCGATGCCGATGCGGCCGTTGCCGGCATTGTTGTTGACAACGGTAAGGCCACCGGGACCGCCGGTGGCTCGAAAACGATCAATGACGGCGTGAATCAGCTCGATCGGCGCGCCCGAGCCGCCGAAGCCGCCGATCATGATCGTGGCGCCGTCGGCGATGTCGGCCACGGCCTCCGCGAGCGAGGCGATGCGTTTGTCCATGAGGCTCCTCCGGGACGCTGTTTGCGGGCGACCCTATAACGCTCCTGCCGGTTCGGCATAGCCGATTTGTGCGGATCTTGACATTTGTTCGCAATACATGAACGTCTGTGCGCATGGTGAACAGAACAGACTTCGTCGGTTCCCTGGCCAAGGGGCTCAGCGTGATCGAGGCGTTCCGGGCGGAACGGCCGAGGCTGGCAATCTCGGACGTCGCTGAGGCTACCGGCCTCGACCGGGCCACGGCCCGGCGCTGTCTGCTGACGCTGCTCCAACTGGGCTACGCGGATTATGACGGCAAGTTCTTCACTCTGACGCCGCGGGTTCTGCGGCTCGGGATGGGGGCGTTGGCGGCGATGCCGCTGGCGCAGCTGGTGCAGCCGTGGCTCGATCAGCTATCGGAGCAGATCGGCCAATCGACGTCGGTTGCGATCCTCGACGACACCGAGATCGTCTATATCGCGCGGGCCGCGCAGCGCCGGGTGATGTCGATCGGGTTGATGCCCGGCTCGCGCCTGCCAGCACATTGCACCTCGATGGGGCGGGTGCTGCTTGCAGCCCTGCCCGAGGCCGAGGCGCGGGCGCGGGTCGAAGCCGCCGACCTCAGCCCGCGCACGCCGCTCAGCCTGACGGAACCGGAGGAGATCATGGCGCGGATCGCCGAGGCGCGCGCCAAGGGTTACGCGCTGATCGACCAGGAGGTGGAGCTCGGCCTGCGCTCGATCGCAGTGCCGCTCTACGGCGCGCAGGGACGGGTGGTGGCCGCGCTCAACACCGGTGTTGCCGCCGTCCAGGCCGGCGCCGAGGACCTCGTGACGCTCTACCTGCCGGGTCTTCTCAAGGTGCAGGAGGGTTTGCGGCGTGTCCTCAAGTGAGTGAGGCAGTTGAAGTACTCTTTGCGGAGTGCCGAGCCGGCAAGCGCGGCCAGACCCATCTTCCGTGGCAAGATGTCAGCCTTGCCGTTGATCAAGACACCGCTGCGGTTCCGGGCGTTCGGGGAGTGAAAACCGGGCAGCTTGTGTTCGGCCAGGGCGGAACACCCAGAAGTGGGCGGTCAGGAAGTTCCAACCGAAGATGACCGGGACACTGACAAGCTTGGCGGCAGCCGGTGGCAAGACCTGAACCAGCGCGGCCACGAGCAGAGTGGAAAGCGCGAGACCCGTAAATGTGGCGACCGCGAATTTCAGCGCCTGCAGTGCATTGCCGTCGACACCGAAGGTCCAGGACCTGTTGAGTACGTAGCTGAGCGCGATGCCGCAAGAATAGGACAGAACGTTGGCGGGTGCGGCCGGAATGGCAGTCACGAGCAGGACGAACAGCGCGAAATCTAGCGTGGTCGTGGCGGCGCCCACGGCCGCGAACCGCAGCAGTAACCCGAAACAACGCTTCAGGTCTTCGAGGCTAACCGCTCGAAAGCTTGGCATCGTTCCGGGCCTGTTCCTTGTTCGGAAAGTCGATGAGTTCTCCGGTTCCGCCGTTCAGGACTTTCTCCACCACAATGATCGGGCGCCGCTTGGTCTGCATGAACACCCGCCCGATGTACTCGCCGACGATACCGAGAAACATCGCGTTCAGGGTGATCGACAGCAGCAGAAGCAGGGTGGTCGTGGCAAAGCCGGCGGGCCAGTCCTGGCCGAACAGGAGCTTGCCTGCCAGATAACCAACCAGAAGCAGGAAAGTTGCCGTGCCGACCACGAGACTGGCCATCGTGGCAAAGCGCAGTGGCATCAGCGAGTGATTAAGGATGCCGTCGACGGCGAGCGAGAGCATCTGCCGGAAGGGGAACTTGCTTTCCCCGGCGACCCGTGCCTGCCGGTCGTATTCGAAGCCCACCTGGGAAAAGCCCATGGCGCTGATGAGACCGCGCAGGTACGGCGAGGTATCGTCGACCTGGCGCAGTTCATCTAGGATCCGGCGGTCAACGAGACGAAACTCACCGGCGTTGAGCGGCAGCTCATCCTCGCTCAGCGTGTTGATGAAGCGGTAGAAGACGCGGCGGACAAAGGCGACGGCCGGGCCGTCCGACAGGGAACGGCGAATGCCGTAGACGACCTTGTGGCCCTGCCGCCAGAGAGCCAACATCTGCGGAATAAGCTGCGGTGGATCCTGCAGGTCGCAATCGATCTGGACCGAACAGTCGCCGCTGGCGGCCTTGTAAGCAGTCAGCAGGGAACGCTGATATCCGATGTTGCGGCTGAAGCGGATGACTCGGACCCGGCGGTCGTTGCAGGCGATTTCCTGCAGGATCTCGAAAGTCCTGTCCGTGGAGTGGTTGTCGGTAAAGATGATCTCGTAGTCGTAGCCAGTCATGCCACGGAACACGTCCACAATCGCCTCATAGGCGCGCCGGGCATTGGCTTCCTCGTTAAAGGCAGGCACGAGCACTGAGACCGTGAACAGCTTGGCGTCAACGACCATTGGAATGACCCTCCGCAACTGGCCGAAGCAACTCGGCTCTCCGGGTGTGCAACACGGGTTCGAAATCCGGCCGCTGCGCGCGGTACCATGCCACGGTGCGGGCTATACCCTCGGCGATCGAAACCCTGGCCCGCCATCCAGTCCGCTGGAGCATTTCGTAGGTCGCACCGCGAAGGTCGGGCACGCCGGATGGCTCAAAATCCTCGCCGAAGGTCACCAGGCCGGAATCGACGCCGGTCTTCCTGACCACGAGACGTGCCACGTGTCGCATGGAGGGCGCGATGCCGGTCGCGACGTTCAAAATGGTGCCGCCCTTGAGATTGCTTCGAGCAATCATCCGAAGCGCGTCGACAGCGTCTGATACGTACATCAGGTCCCGCCGATCTGCGGGGCGCTTTACCAGCGTCTGCTGGCCGGCGAGGCACCGCTCGATGAGCCGTGGGACCAGAAAGTCGCTGCATTGTGTCGGCCCGTAGACGAGTGCAAGCCTGGCGGTCACGACCGGAAAGGGAAGCCGTGCCCGTACAGCGGTGACATAGTGGGTGCCGGCAACAAGGCCGGCACCATACGCCGTGACCGGCTGTTCGCGCACCGATTCCCGGTAAGGGAGGGGGGCGAGGCCGTATTCGGCGAGCGATCCGGCCCGCACCATGACCGACGGCGGCCTGCACGAGCACGCTGCCGCGCTCAACAGCGCGATCAGGAGGTTCAGGTCCTCTTCGATGCCGGCACGCACGTCAGCCAGATCTGGTGTCTCGCGGCGGCGCGGGGTGACCGCCAGGTGGTAGAGGACCTCCGGTTGAACGTCATTCAGGACCCGGCGGAGATTGCCATCGGCGGACATGTCGACTTCATGCCGGACAAGTCGCCCGGTGAGCCGGCGCAACCGATGGCCCGATGAGCCGGGGCGGACAAGCAGGTGGACCTCGTCGCCGGCGTCGAGGCATGCGGCCGCCAGATGCGAGCCGATGAACCCGGTTCCGCCTGTGATCAAGATCCGGGACATGTCCGCCTTCCGTTCTTGGCAGGCGTTCCGATCGTCAGATGCTCGCCCTGTGCTCGGACCTGCCGATGCGGCCGGTCGGCACGTCGCCACCGATCAGGACCGGTGATGGCAGCGGCACCAAGAACTTTCCTCCTCGTGCTTCGAAGGCACTTTGCTGCTGCCGGATCTCGTCAAAGAAGTTCCACGCGAGCACAAGAAGCACGTCCGGCTTTTCTTCCTCGATTGCGTCCGTCGAGAGGATGGGGATCTTCATGCCGGGCGAATAAAGCCCCTGCTTGAGCGGATTGCGATCGACGAGGAAGTCGAGGATATCCGGACCGATATCGAAGTAGTTCAGGAGCGTATTGCCCTTGGCGGGGGCGCCATATCCGGCAATTCGCAACCCTTGCGACTTCAGGTCCATCAGCATAGAGACAAGTTCCAGCCGGATCCGGCCGACACGCTTGGCAAACTCGTCATAGCTGTCGGGGGAAAGCAGCCCGGCAGCCTTCTCCTCGGCGAGCATCCGCGCAACGACCGGTGCCGGCTGAGGCGCCGTGCTCGATCGCTTCATGAAAATCCGCATCGAGCCGCCGTGAACTCCCAGGCGGTGCACATCGACTACCTCGAGGTTGAAGAATGCGCCGAGCTTGACGAAGGACAGCAGGCTGAACTCCGACACGTGCTCGTGATAGACGGTGTCGAACTCGTTGTTGACGAGAAGATCCTTGGCCCACGGAACTTCAACCACGAACACACCGTCCAGGGCCAGCCACTGCACCACGCCGGACATGAAGTCGTGCAGATCACCGATGTGATTGAAGGTGTTGGTGGTCACTATCACCCTGGCCGGCCCGTGGCGTGCCAGCAGGGAGGACGCCGCATCGGACGTGAAATATCCGACCTCAACGCTAACGCCACGACGCTTGGCGATCTCTGCGAGATTGGCCGCCGGATCGACGCCGATCGTCGTGCAGCCCATCTTGTTGCAGGCGGAAAGCAGGAGACCGTCGTTGCAGCCGATGTCGACGATCAGGTCCGAGCCGGCCTCCCAGCGAAGGATGTTCGCGAGTTCGGCGAAATGCAAATGCATGGTCGACGCGCCTGACGGAACGTAGAGATAGTGCTCAAAGAAGCCGGGGGGTAACTGGTCGTCCACCTGTATCAGCCCGCAGGAAAGGCAGGCCTGAGTATCCAGCGGATAGGTCGGCTGCTGCTTGTTCAGGTCCTGGGGGCGGACGAAGCTGTTGGCGGGAGGGTGCTCTCCCATCGGCAAGAACACGTAAGGATCGGCGGCCATGCAGGCGCGGCAACGAGCAATCAATGACATTGTCTTACCCCCTTATTGGGCGAGGCGACTCGAAAATTGGCCTCAGGCCGAACGCCTGATCGACAAATCTTTCGAAAAACTTTCAAAAGTTTCATGCATGTAGGCGATGTGCTCGCGCGTCAGACCATGATGGCAGGCGAGTAGAAGGCCTCCTCGCATGACGTCGTCGGCGACGGGATAGCCGGCAGGATCCGTCACGCAGGCGACGCCTCGCATGGCAGGCTGGCGCAGGATGTTCCCGGTAAAGACCGGCCGGGTCTGGATGTCGCGCTGCTCCAGGAAGATCTGCAAGTCGCGACGCGTAAACGGCGCGTCTTTCCGGACGGTGAGAGGGAAGGCAAGCCAGCCGGTGCGGCTGTGCTCCATCTGCCGCGGCAGCACGAACCACTCCTCGTAGTTTCTGAAGAAGTCATACTGAGCGGCGAAGTTGCGTTCGCGCGCCTCGATGTTGCGGTCCAGCTTATCGAGCTGGACCAGGCCGAATGCGGCGCTGATCTCGGACGGCTCGACGTTGAAGCCGAGCTCCTCGAACATGAACTTGGCATCGTAATCGAAACCGTCCAGCTTGATGCCGAAGCGGTTGGCGATGGTCTCTGACTCCACGAACAGTGAAGAGCTGCGACCCCAGGACCGCAGCAGTACGGCCTTGCGGGCGAGCGTGTCATCGTTCACGCAGATCATGCCACCGTTGCCCGCGGCGGTGATCACATGGGAGCCGTAGAAGCTCGTGGTGCTGATGTGCGAGCGCAGGCCCGTACTGCTGCCGCGCAAGGTGGCGCCGAGGGTGTCGCAGCTGTCCTCGACCACAAGGAGCCCGTGCCGGTCCGCAATCGTCCGGATCGCGTCCCAATCCGGCAGGTTGCCGATCAGGGACGGGATCATCAAGGCGCGGGTCCTGGGCGTGATCATGCGCTCGATCGCCGCCACATCGATGTTGTAGGTGGCCTCGGCCGCGTCGATGAACGCAGGAACCAGACCCTTGCGGACAATTGGGGCGACGGTTGTCGCGAAGGTCAGGGCCGGGGTAATCACCTCCGATCCGCGCGGCAGATCGAGCAGCTCGAGCGCGAGGTAATTGGCCGAGGAGCCGGAGTTGACCATGACGCCGTGGCGTTTGCCGAACAGGGCAGCGACGCGTTCCTGCATCCGACGGGTGCGCGCGCCCATCTGGGTCGAACTGCGCAGAACCTCGACGACGGCGGCGATTTCATCCTCGCCATGGACGGACTGGCCGTAGTTCACGCGCATACCGTGGTCTCCGTGGGCATGAGCTTGACGGGAAAGGATCGGCTCTGGCGGTGCCAAAGATCGGCATAGGCCTCGATCTGCCGCAGCGTGAGATCGCGCGAGCCGCCGGGATCGCGGTAATAGGCGCGGTACCACTCGTTGGTCGCCTCGACCGCGCCTTCGATGCTCAGGAGCGGAACCCAGCCGAGTTCGATCCGTGCCTTGGTGCTGTCCAGCCGCAGCACTGCGGCCTCCTTCGGCTCCATGGGACGGCGTTCGACCACATAGCCGGGGATGGCACCATCCCAACCGGAGGTCACGAGAGCGGCGAGCGTTTCGACGTCGATCGCCGCGTCGATTCCGGGGCCGAAATTCCAGGCTCCGGCATAGCGAGGTCCGTCCTGCAACAGGCAGGCGGCGAGCATCAGGTAGCCGCGAACGGGCTCCATCACGTGCTGCCAAGGCCGGATGTGGCCAGGATTGCGGATCCGTGTTGGATGGCCAGTACCGACGGCACGCATCAGATCCGGCACCAAGCGGTCGGTACCCCAATCGCCGCCGCCAATGACATTTCCGGCGCGCACGGAGGCAAGCTGGGGACCGCCGGGATCGCTGAAGAAGGATGACCGGTAAGCTGCGGCAACGAGCTCCGCGCAGCCTTTTGACGACGAGTAGGGATCGCTGCCGCCCATCGGGTCGCTTTCGCGGTAACCCCAGACCCATTCGCGATTGTCATAGCATTTGTCGCTGGTGACGACGATGATGCCCTTGAGAGACGGCATCCGGCGCGCGCTCTCCAGCACGACGGCTGTTCCGACCACGTTCGTGAGGTACGTATCCACCGGGTCGGCAAAGGAGGTCCGCACCACCGGCTGAGCGGCCATATGGATCAACAGTTCGAAGTCCTCGCCGCCTACAGCCCGGTCGAACGCCTCTTGGGAACGAATGTCGCCGATGCGGCTGTCAACGAGCGTGTCCAGACCGACGGCTGACGAGAAGGACGGCGGCGGCTGGGGCAATGCGATGCCGATTACCTGCGCGCCGAGGCGGTGCAGCCACATGCACAGCCAGCCGCCTTTGAACCCGGTGTGGCCGGTGACCAGGACCCGCCGTCCGTTCAGGAGGGCACCGAGGCGCCGCTCATCCACGCGCGCCTCCATGGTTCACCGCGGTTGCCCGGTCCGTTCCGGCATTCCCGCGGACGGGTCCACCGAAGTCTAGCCACGGCGGAACCGCCTCCTCGCACAGGCTGTTCAGGTGGTCGCGGTCACGGACCGTGTCCATCGGGTGCCAGAAGCCCTTGTGCTTGTAGGCAAATAGCTGCCCATCCTGCGCCAGCTGGGCGAGCGGGGCGGCTTCGAGCGGATCTGCCGGCCCTGAAATGTAGTCAAGAACGCCTGGCTCGAAGACGAAGAAACCTCCATTGATCCAGGTTTCGTGCTTGCGCACCTTCTCCGTGAATTCCACCACCTGGTCGCCTTCAAGCTCCAGGTTACCGAAGCGGGCAGGGGGTTGAACCGCCGTGACCGTCGCCAGGCGGCCGTGAGAGCGGTGAAAGGACAGAAGGGCCTCCAGGTCGATGTTGCCGACACCATCGGAGTACGTGACCATAAAGGTATCGTTCTCCAGCCAATCCCTGAGCCGAAGAAGGCGTCCGCCGGTCATCGTGGGAACGCCGGTGTCGACCACCGACACGTTCCAATCCAGCGGCCGGGTAGGACGCAGGATCATCGAGCCGTTGCCGACGGCTACCGTGAAATCCGAAAGCGACAAGTGAAAGCTGTGAAAGAAGCTCTTGAGCATCATGCATTTGTAGCCGCCAGCCACGATGAAATCGCGAAATCCCCAGTGGCTGTAGATGTCCATGACGTGGAGAATGACGGGACGCCCCCCGACCTCCACCATCGGCTTGGGAATGCGCGTTGTCTCCTCGGCCAGTCGTGAACCGAGACCTCCGGCGAGCAGCACGATTTTCATGACCGCCTCATAGTGTTGCACGGAGTGGGCAGCGATGGTCTCTCTCCGCCCTGGTAGGCGCCACAAGGACACCTGGCCGGGCGGAGAGAGGCGGACTAGCGCCGCAGTTTTCGATGTGGCTCAATTGAGAATTAACAGAGCGGAGCTCTGTACTTAATCCTTCGCCAAAAAATAGTATCGTTTCTCCCCAATTTCTTGTATAAATCAAATCAGTATTCAGAATATCTATTTTCTTTTATGAATATCGTCATATTTTACGGATGGTAGGGAGAATCGGCAAGGTGTTCTAGGTCAGGTTATCCCGCCACTTCGCGTCGGGGATTCCCTTTCTCCAATTCGGAAAGCCGGTGTGGCTGTTCGGATCGCGCAGACAGATCTGGTGACCAGTTCAATTCGAATCCGTTTAAGTTTTTAAGTATTGGAGCTCGCCAATTTGCTGAACTGAGCAAAGAGATATTTGGCGGCCTCAGATTGCTGGGTGAGATGAACCATGCACAAGATGGTAGAGCGTGTCCGGCCGCGTCACGCTCATTTGAGCGCTGCGGTGATCACTGCCGTTTCGGCCGTGCTTCTTCTTGCCATATTTGCTCGGATGATGAACTACGAATTGCGCCGGGACGAAAGTCTCTATGTTCCTCCCATTCGCCTCATGGCGAACCAGACGCTCTATCAGGACTTCTTCTACAACCACGTCCCGGGAAGTGCCTGGTGGTTCTACGGGCTCGGCCGGCTGACCGGTCTCGATGCACTGCTGCTCACGGGACGGCTGGCCGTGCTGGTTGGTTGGCTGATCTTCGCCGGCAGCATCGGTTGGGTATCCTACCACCTAACCCGATCAGTGCTCGCAAGCTGGTGCATCGTCATATTGTCGTTGCTCAATCCGCTGTTTCTGGCTCAGACAGGCATGACGGCAACCAACAACCTGCTGCCGCTGCCCTTCGCCTTTCTGGGCCTGTCCCTCTTCGTCTTCGGTGTGAAGGGGGAGCGCCCGCGTCCGCTCCTGATAGCGCTCGCCGGGTTCTGCCTGTCCGCCGCCGTTGACATGAAGGTGAGTGCCGTCGCCTTCATCCCGACGGTGGTGCTGGCCGCATTTGTGCTGCCGTGGTCAGCCGCCTTTTCCGACCGCTTGCTGCGGGGTGTACTGCCACTTGCTGCCGGTGGGCTGATCGGCGGGCTGCCGATCCTTTACAACCTGCTGACGGAGCCGGCGCAGTTCCTGGCCCACATCGTCGGCTACCACACCGGTCCACACATTGCGTACTGGACTGACCCGGCGATGCTCGAGGAGGAGGTGGCCCGATCGATGGGTGCCAAACTCCTGCTTGCTTTTGATATCTGGCTCGCCGGTTCCGTTGCCGTTTCGCTCTCTGCGCTTGTTGCCCTGGTGATCATATTCATCAGGAACGGATCGGATTGGGACCGGCCTAGGAGGCAATGGCTGTTCGCGTCACTTGCCGTCGTCACAGCCACAGCGATGTCTGCCGCGATCCTCAGTTTCCTGCCGGTCCCCGGGTTTCCGCAATATTTTGCAGCTCCTCTCGTCTGCCTTCCGCTGGCGCTCGCCCTGCTTTTTGGCGGGTTGACCCACGGGGGCCGGCAGGCCGCCTTTCCGGCCATTCTCGCCGCGACCGTCGTGGTGCTGGTGGCGTGCACGCCCCGCCTGCTGCAACATGCGACGAAGCTGGTCAGTCCAGAGCGCTGGACGGTGACACGTGTGCACAAGGGCGGGGAGGCAATTGCAACGGCGCTTTCGGGAGTGAAGGGAAGGGTGGCGACGCTGTCACCGATCTATCCGCTCGAAGGGGGGCTCGATGTATATCCAGAACTTGCGACAGGGCCCTTTGCCTACCGTACCGGCGATCTGACTGAGCCCGGTCTGGCTGCCTTCTACCGTATGACGAGCCCTTCGACGGTCGAGGTCCTTCTGGAGGCTGACCCGCCGGCTGCCCTGCTTCTCGGCTTCGACGAGCGGCTGGAGCAGCCGCTAAAGGCGTTCGCCGTTCGCAACGGTTACCGGCCTGAGCGGAATGTCATTATCCAGGACCGCTACGGGGCCGGGGTGCTCTATGTCAGGCCTTCACCAGGGTCATGACGGGCTCGCGGTCCAGGGCCCGCGCAATTGCAGCGTCCCACATGTCCAGGACGGACGCTGTCGAATAGCGGTCCAGGCTCGCCGGCGCGTTGCGGCAGAGCCGGCTGCGGAGCTCTGGATCGGTGAGCGTTCGCGTTATCGCCGCTGCAAGCGCCTGGCTGTCATCGCATGGAACCAGCAGGCCGGAGTGTCCGTCCTGCACGATCTCGGAGGGCCCCCACGGGCAGTCTGATGATACGACCGCCATCCCGCCTGCCATCGCCTCCAGAAGAACGTTCGGGAACCCTTCGAAACGCGAACTCAGCACAAAGACTGCCCCCGGCGAGAGCCAATCGCCGGGCGAGCGGCTGACGCCGGCCAAGTCAACCGATCGGTCGAGCCCCAGGTCCGAAATCTGCCGTTCCAGTGCGGGCCGCTCCGGCCCTTCGCCGTAGATCGTGAGGGTCGCTTCCGGGAGATGCCTGACCACTTCGCAAAAGGCGTCAAGCAGCAGATCGAAGCCCTTCTGCCGGTCGAGACGACCGACGGCGACGGCCCTGAGGCCAGGTCCCGCTTCGGGAGGTCGCCTCAGCGATGGTGTGATCGGATTGGGCACGACGGCGGCCTTTTCCTTGAGTCGAGCGGGCAGTCGGGCCCGTGCGCTTTCGGTCTGCATCACGATCCCCGCCGCCTGTTGGGCCGCGAGCGGCTGCGCCCAACGCCAGAATGGGTTCATCTGTTGCAATTCGAAGTTGTTTCGCTCGGATATGATGAGCGGGATGCCAAGCCCACTGGCCGCGACTACTGCCACGACATTGATTTTCGTCAGGAAGGACAGGACAATGTCGGGCTGGATAGCGACAAGTCGCCGGCGGAGTGACGGCAGGGCCGCTACCGACCCCAAATGGCGCGACAAATGCCTGGAGCGTCCCAGGGCTTCGACTTGAATCGCGGGATCGTATGAAAAATAAGATGAGGGTTCGGCGGCATTCAGGGCGATGACGTGAACCGTGTCGCCGGCGGCAAGGCGCCGGTGCGCCAGCAAATTGACGATCTTCTCCGCGCCGCCTGCTCCGAGTCCGGCTAACACAAACACGACACGCAAGGTGAATCCTTCCCTGAACCAGGAGGGCATGCGGGTAGCCCGTGCGCGGTCGCCCACAGGGACGTCGTCCCGAGTGCTTTGACGATGATGGAGGGCGGTCAATTTCGATCGACCGCCCCGCCGGCTGGCGCTTTGTTGGCGTCAGCCTGGTGCGGACGGCTCGTTCAGGTCCGTCGTGTTCATCCAGCCGTGTTCGACGGCGAAGCGGACGATTTGCGCACGCGAATGAAGGTCCAACTTTTCGGTGGCTCTTGCCTTGTAGGTTTCCACCGACTTGATGCTGATGTTGGCCCGGGCGGCTATTTCCTTGTTGGCGTAACCGAGCGCCACCATACGCAGCACATATTCTTCCCGTTCCGTCAGGCCGAGCGCTCCGAGGGTAGAGGGCAGCGCCCCATTGTTCTCGGAGGAAGGAGAGGGCGAAGACGTTGTCATCTCCTGGGCGGTGGGCGGATCGAGAAACAGCCCGCCGAGCATCGCCGACCGGATCGCGACCAGAAGGTTTTGATCCGCCGAACGCTTCTGGACAAATCCCTTCACACCAACCTGGAGGGCCTGCTGGACGAAGGTGCGCTCGTCATGCAGCGTCATCATCACGATGTGGCCGCGGTAGCCGTCTGAAATGATCTGCTTGGCGAGGGCCAGACCGTTCGCGTCGGGAAGCGAGACGTCCAGGATGGTCACATCCGGGTCTGTCTGCTCGATCAGGGACACGGCGTCCGCGCCGGTGTTGGCTACACCGACGCAGACAATATCGTCCGACTGTTCGATCAATGCGCGCGCACCGGCGACCACCACGGGATGGTCGTCGACGACAATGACACGGATGGGCGTCGTAGTCATGACTCCGAGTCCCTCCGGGCTTAGTGATGCGTCAGAGGTATGGTCACCACCACACACGTTCCGCGGTGGTTCACCGGACTTCGGATCTTAAATTTGCCCCCGACTTCATCGACGCGCTCGCGCATACCGGCAATGCCGTGATGGACCCTGTCGCAGTCATTGTACATGTCTGGCGATCCGACGAAACCGCGGCCATCATCCTCGATCGTGAGCGCGATCTCCGATGCGGTGAAGCTTAGCCTGACTGTGACGAGCGTTGCGTCGGACGCATGCTTTGCAATGTTCGTCAGCGCCTCCTGTACAACCCTGAATATGACCTCGGTCGTCGACGAATCCGTCTCGACCCCGCCCTCCGGCTCATGCTCGAAGCGTGTCTCGATCAGGGCAACGCTCTCCCAGCGGCTGATCATATCCGACAACGCCGGAATCAACTCGGCTCCGGTCGGGAGGTTGATGCCGTGCGTGATCGCCTTGAGTTCGTCGGTGAACCGCAGAAGGGTCGGGCGCAGCTCCGACAGCTCCATGCGCAGATCTGCATCCTCGATCCGACGCTCGATTGCGGCCAGACGCAACATCACGCCAACGATGTATTGGCCGACATGGTCGTGCAGATCCCTGGCAATCCTGTGACGCTCCCGTTTCAGGAGATGCGCGAAGGCAAGGTCGGCCGACTGAACATCTTCGTGTCTGTCTGCATTGCAGACCACGCGGGCTGTTGTCGATGCGGCCGGGAGCAACGGCATCCTTAACAGATCAAACGGTATGTCAATTCTTATCTGGCCGGCGTCGTTTACTGCCTTCCCCTGATATGAGTTTAAAATTTCCCCTCCATTTGGTGACTCTTTCTGTATTTCATTATTGATATGATCAATTCTATGGTCCATGTTTTTGACCCTCTGGATCAAGCGCGAATAGTATAAGCTGCGTTTGATTTTCATGGCATTTTCCTTAAGTATTGATTATAGTATGTTTTATTTACTTGAAATATTTACCTGATTTATATTACTTTTACATAAAACATGTAGGATTACTATATTTTATCGTATGTGCCGGCCTCGAGGCGTGAATATTGTTCATCATTCTGGGTTTTCGGGATTGTCATTTAATTTCAGGCGCAGGACTTCCTCGACGAACCGCGCTGAGAGGCGAACTTTAAGTCATTTGTCCCTTGGTCGGGCTTCTCCGGTTCGTCCTGCCGGCACGGCACCTGGCTGTTCTATCTCCCCAGGCTAAGCTCTCTGGCGTTGTCCAATGCACAGAAGGGGGGAACATTACCTACCCCTCTCCGCCCTCTAAAGTATAATACACCGTTAACGCTGCGTATGATACGCCACCTCGTCAGGATTTTCCCTACGTAATGTGGGACTTTTCATTTTTGTGATGCGGCATCGTCGATATAGCTTGTGACTTGTGCATCGTAGGTCGCAAGATAACAACTTTTATAATCTATTTTATTGTGTCAAATTTGTGAAAATTAAATGGCAAAAAGATGGCGATATAGTTTAAACTACATTATATTGTATATTATTTATTTAATATGACAGCTATATCCAATTATTATCTTAGAATTTTTTGATTATTCGCATAATTCGGCGTGATATCAATGTATATGTTTGAACGTAGTATTTATGAAAAGATGGGAATGATTGCGGAGCCGCACTCTGTGATTGCGAAAAGCGCGCACGCTTGCGTCAATACTGCTTGCAACTCCTTACGGCCCGTTGACCGCGTCAGCAGCATCCGTGTTCGGACGTATTCTTCTGGTGGAGCAGTAAAGGTGGGTCGTTCATCAAGCTCGGCGGGGCTTGAGCAGCGCGAGCGCTGGGGCAAGCGCAAGCAGGAGTGGGACCACCCAGAACCGGCCATACACATGCGGGACGGCCAGAAGGACGAGAGAAAAAAGGCACAGGGTGGTTGCCGCGCAAAGGGCGGCCAGGGCGCCATCCTTGCGGCGGTAGGCAGACACGACCACGATGGCGGCGCCTGTCATCATGATGGCAAAGCCGGCCAGCGCGATCAGTCCGCCCTCATTCCAAATCAGAAGATAGAAGTTATGAACCGGAGCGCGCCACTCGCTGATGAGCCGGTACTGATCGGCGCCATAGCCGAGGAGCAAGGCTTCCTCGCCGAGGCGTATGGCTTCCTGGTTTATCGCCATCCGGTCTGTGAAGGTGCCGGCCTCGCTGAGGTCGCCTGTTTCGAGCCCGCTCAGCACGCGCTTTTGAAAAATGGGCGGAAGATAGTCGCGCAGGTCCGGCACGCTCAGGGCATTAACCGCAAGCCACGCCCCGACAACTCCCAGCACCATCTGCAGTGGCGAGCATGTAAACAGCAAATAAAGCGCCAGGCCGATGAGAAAGCCATAAAGCGCCGTGTTGGAGCCGGTCAGCATGATGCCGTAGCCGCTCAGGGCGGCGAAACCCAAGGCGGCAACCCGGGGAATCGACCCTGCGGAACCCAGCGCCAGCGCCATTGGCACCGACATCGCGATCAATGCCCCATTCTCATTGTCGCGTTCGACAAAGCCCCGCCAGCGGCCGCTCATGCTGACAAAGAGTGTCCCCTTCTCCCCAACGACATTCATGACGTAGATGCCGTGCAGAACCATGATCGCGATGGAGGCGATGAAAACCTTCATCAGGAGCTCGGATTCTTTCCAGGGGCGATCGAGGAGAATGACGGGCAGCAGAAGATAGGCGAACAGGTACTGCGCCATCAAAATCAGCCCGCGGTCGACCGCTCCCGCAAGCAGGCTGCTGATCAGCAGTGCGCCGAGCATCAGGAACAGCCCGGCGACCCAGAACCCGTTGCCGGGGCCAAGCGGCCGCAGATTGCATCGCCGGTTCACAAGCATGATGAACAGGCACAGGCACGCGCAGGCGTCGCTCAACGTGAAATAGAAGGCCGGCAGTTTCAGGATGTTCACCGGCGCGAAGAAGACCGTCCCGCATGCCAGCGCAAGTTCCAGTCGGCGCCCTTCGGTTCTGAGGCCGCGCGGCGTCGCCATGCTGTCTGGAAAAGGATGCGAGTACATAAGACGCCTCTATAAATATCACTAGAATATAATTTCTTAAATTATCCGCTTCAAATGGCATGTCAATGAAAATATCAAGAATAGTGTGATGCATTTGTCTTGTTAGGGGATTGAATGCTACAGGACGCGTCTAAAAGAGCTCTGGGTATTCAGTCGATATACGATCTGGATACGACCCGGCCGTTAGAGAAAGCGACCAGCGGCATCGGGGTTCGTGAGCTTTTGACTTTGATGTGGCGACGGCGATTCTTCATTGCCGGCGCTTCGGTGGTCGGTTTGATATTCCTGATTCTGGCTGTCCTTTCCATGCGCGACATCTACGGTGCGACAGCCACCCTGGTGCTTGAGCGCAATGAAGCGCGAATGCTTGAGGCCGTCACGCAAATCCAGGGGGCGGAGCGCGACCGGATCGCCGTTGAGACGGAGATGGACGTCATCGAGTCTCGAATTTTCGCCAGCAGGATCGTTGACGAGTTCAATCTGGTCGAGAACCCCTGGTACAATCCTTACCTGCCCAATAAGGAAGAAGGCTACACACCCGTCCGCGTTTTCCGCACTCTGGTGAAACAGGGCATTGGCCTGCTCGCGGTGCTCCTCGATATCGAGCGGGAAGAGAAGCCGGCCGAGCCTCCGAACATGGAGGTG